>NZ_JAVIIT010000006.1:0-362241 GCF_033977265.1 Mesorhizobium australafricanum
TCCGCAGGCTCGCTCAAA
Source organism: Mesorhizobium australafricanum (assembly GCF_033977265.1). NCBI lineage: Bacteria > Pseudomonadati > Pseudomonadota > Alphaproteobacteria > Hyphomicrobiales > Phyllobacteriaceae > Mesorhizobium > Mesorhizobium australafricanum. The sequence goes on from NZ_JAVIIT010000006.1 coordinate 19, forward strand.
ACATCTTGACCGCTCACCCCCTCGACAAACCTATCGCAAGCAAAATGCGCAGAGCCAACTGGAGCAAAGACTTCTTCTATGAGCTCTTTACTCATATGCGATAGCCCTAGGGGGCAGGGGGAGCGACAACGACCATCTCCATCTCCCTCACCCCCTCAGTTGGTTGCCCTTGAGGGCAATGGCTTTGTTGATGCGGTTGAAGATGGCGGCGAGGCTGAGATTGATGGCAAGAAACCCTGCCATCAGGATGCCGATCGCCTCCAGCGTCTGGCCGGAATGGTTGATGGTCAGCGCCACGATCATGAAGAAGTCGGTGAAGCCGACGGCAATGCCCATCGTGGTTGCCTTCATCAGCCAGACATACTGGTTGGCGAGGATGGGCAGCATGGCGCGCAGCGCGAGAGGCAGCCTGACCAGCGTGAAGACGCGCCACGGGCTGAGCCCAAGGGACTGCGCGGCCTCCATCTGGCCTTTGCCGACTGCCTTGAAGCCGCCGCGCACGATCTCGGCAATGTAGGAGCCGCCATAGATGGCAATGGCGATAGCCAGCGCGGAGAACTCCGGTGGAATGCGCAGGCCCCCCCTGAGATTGAGGCCTTGCAAGGCAGGGAAGTCAAGCAGTGGCAGGTCCGGCAGTCGACCGAGCGCCAGGATGACGGCGGCGGTGGCCAGCGCCGTCGCTGCCGCGGCCAGTTGAATGCCGAGCCGCTCGCCAACCGGTCGATCGAGGCGCGACGTCCGGCCCAACCAGACCGGAAGGGCGATTGCCGCGATCACGGCAAGTATCGCTGCGGCCAGCGCCATTGCGCCGACGTTGGGGACCGGCACATAGAGGCCGCGGCTGGTCAGCAGCATGCCGAAGGCCTCATGCGCGGCGCGCGGCGTCGGCAGATGCGTGATGACCGCGTACCAGAAGAAGACCTGGAGGATCAGCGGGATGTTGCGGAAGATGTCGACATAGGTGCGGCCGAGCAGCCGCGCCAGCTCGTTCGAGGAGGTCCGCGCCAGGCCGACGATCGTGCCGACGATCGTTGCCAGGATCAGCCCGGTGCTTCCCAGGAACAGTGTGTTGACGATGCCGATGAGGAAGTACCACCAATACGGATCGTTGGCGGTGGCCGGCAGCAGCGAGAAGTTCACATCCCAGCCCGTCGACTTGTAGAGGAAGTCGAAGCCGGAGGTGATGCCTTGCTCAGCGAGGTTGCGCCTGGCGATCATCACGCAGGCAAGGACCATCGCGGCAAGCGAGCCGACGTAAAGGACCTGCACCAGCGCGTTGCGGACCTTCTGATTTCTCAGCAGGCTGACCATCAGCATCGTTCCCGAATTGGCGCCGGCTCCGCCGGGCAGGCAGCCGGGCGGAGCTCAAAGCGGATGCGTTAAGAACGGATCAGTCGATCACCAAGGGGATCAATCGATCACCAAGGGGATCAATCGATCACCAGCGGGAACAGGACGCCGCCATTGTTCCAAAGGTTGGTCAACTCGCGATCCATCTTGTAGGGCGAGTCCTTGCCGAGATCGCGCTCGAAGATCTCGCCGTAATTGCCGACCTTTTTGATGACGTTGTAGGCCCAGTCGTCGGAAAGCCCGAGGCCCTTGCCCATGCCCGGCGTGACGCCGAGGAATTTGGCCACCTGCGGCGAGGTCGGCTTGGCCTTGATCTCGTCGACATTCTTGGAGGTGATGCCTTCCTGCTCGGCGAAGATCAGGGTGCTGAGCGTCCAGTTGGCGATATCGACCCAATTGTCGTCGCCCTGCCGCATGATCATGACTTCGGGCTCGACGGCGAGCACGTCGGGCAGGATGACATGGTCCTCGACCTTGCTCTTGGCGATGCGGGCAATGGCGAGCGTCGGACCCCATTGCGCATAGAGATCGCAGCGGCCGGAAAAATAGGCCTGTTCGAGTTCTTCGGTCTTTTCGATCAGCACAGGCTCGAGCTTGATGCCGAGCTCGGCACTATAGGCCGCGACCTGCTGCTCCTGGGATGTGCCGGCGGGGATGCAGATCGTGCCGCCATTGGCGTCCTTGAGCGACTTCAGGTTGAGCTCCTTATGCGCCATCACCTTGGTCGTGCCGAGGTAGTAGGACATCGAGAACTGCAGGCCGAGCTCGGTGTCGCGGCTGAGCGTGCCGCCGGACGCCTTGATGATGATGTCGACATCGCCCGACTGGAGCGACGGCCAGCGCTGCGCCCAGCTGATCGGAACGACCTTCAGCTTTGCCGGGTCGCCGAACACGGCGGTCGCCACCGCCTTGCAAAGGTCGATGTCCATGCCTTTCCAGTTGCCCTTGTCGTCGACCTCGGCGAAGCCGAGATAGGAGCCGTCATGGCCGGTGCAGTTGAGCACGCCACGCGCCTTCACGGCTTCAAGCGTCTTGCCGCCGGCGGCTTGCGCCGGCGCTGCCAGATGAACGAGGCCCAGGGCCATGGCGGCGGCCCCCCATTTGATCATTTTCACGTTTGTTGTCTCCACTGTTGAGGTTGTTGCGTTTCTTGTTGTTGGAGCCCCGCAAGACGGCTTTCGGGACCCGGTCTCAAAGCCGCTTCTCAGTCGGAAAGCGGGGTCGGTTTCGGCAAGGAGATCTTGAGGTCGCTCCGCCAATCCTCCTGGGCCAGCCATCGATGGAGCGCCGCCACCGCCTTCACGCGCAGATGCCCGCGCGGGACGACGAGATAGAAACCGGGGATTTCCTCCGGCCTCATATCGGCAATGGCGTCCCGGCCGATCGGCGCGACCAGCGCGCCGGAGCGGAAATCCTCCTCGGCGTCGATGACGGAAACCAGGCCGACGCCGATGCCTTGCAGGGTCGCCCGGCGCATGGTCGCCGCGTCGTCGAAGCTGATGCTGCGGTCGCCATCCGTCAGCTCGACGCCAAGGTGTCGCAATATGTCCGGCCACAGGCGCTTCGACTTGACGGTGTCGAGCAGCGTGAAGCGCTTCAGGTCATGCGCCGACTTGATCTTTTCGCCGATCGCCGGCGTGCAGCAGATGATCTTCGGGTCCGGCACCAAGAGCGTGGTCTCGTAGTCGGGCCAGTTGCCGTAGCCCCACTGCACCGTCATATCGATGTCGTCGCGCCCGAAGTCCGGCAGGTCGACCATGGTGGTCAGGCGCAAATCGGCGCCCGGCAGGATCTCGCGGAACAGCGAAAGCCGCGGCAGCAGATAGTGCGTGGCGAAATACGGGCTCGCATTGAGGTTGATCCGGTCGCGGTAATTCGACTTGGTGACCCGGCGGACGCCCTCGGAGAATTCGTCGAAGCCTGCCTTGACGTAGTGTGACAGCAGAATGGCGGATTCGGTCAGTTCGATCGAACGGCCCTTGCGCTCGAACAGCGTGACCTGAAGCGTGTCTTCCAGGAGCTTGATCTGCTGTCCGACTGCCTGAGGTGTCACCAGGAGCTCGTCGGCGGCCTGCCGGAAGCTCTTGTGCTGCACGACGGCGTGGAAGACGCGCAGCGCGTTGAGCGAAGGAAGGCGAAGCTTGCCGGTCATGGTGAATTCCGCCTCCTTTCGTTTGAGACTCCGTCGATCATGCACTGCCAAATGTCAGCCACCCGGCTGACGAAGTTGGTTTATGCGTAGATGTAACCACCTGAAACGATGACGTTTTCGCCCGTCATGTAGGTGTTCTTGGGTCCGCCGGTCATGAGCACCCACTCGGCGATTTCGGTCGGCTCGGCGCCACGGCCGAGCGGGCTTGCCTTGGCAAGCTCATCGAGGAAGCCGAGGGCCTTTGCCTTCTCGGTGGCCATGCCGGCGGGCGCGACGGAATTCACCAGGATGCCGTCCTTGGCGACGTGATGGGCAAAGGAACGCGTCAGGCTGACCACGGCAGCCTTGGTGGCCGCGTAATGCGCGTTCTGCGGATGCGCCTTGAAGGCGTCGACGGATGTCAGGTTGACGATGCGGCCGCGCACATGGGCTTTCGGATCCTGCGCCTGCATGTGGCGAACCGCGGCCACCATCATGTGGTAGGTGCCCTTGATGTTGATGCCGTTGGAGGCGTCCCAATCGGCGTCGGTGATGTCGAGCAGCGGGCGGCGCGGATAGATCGCGGCGCAGTTGATCAGCGTGTCGACGCGTCCGAGCTTGGCTACGATCGCGTCGAAGGCGGCTTGGCATTGAGGGCCGACCTGGATATCGCAAGCCGCAGCCGCGACCGGCAGGCCCTTGGCCTTCGCCGGTTCGAGCGCAGCCTCGGCGGCCTCCTGGTTGATGTCGATGATGCCGATCTTTGCCGCCCCGGCTTCCACGGCCATGCGGGCGAGAAGGGCGCCGAGGCCTGCGCCACCGCCAACGATCAGAACGGAAAGGTCCTTCATTCCAGTTTTCCTTACTTGGTGCCGCTCGGCGAGGTCGGCCATGTCGGCATGATGTCGAGACGGGTCACGTCGGCCCATGCAGGGAGCGCGAGCACGCCGACGACCATCCTGGCCACGTCATCCGGCTGCACCACTTTTGCGGCGTACATGGCCGCGCGCGCATCGGCGTCGAGAATGTCCTTGTAGAGCTGCGTCTCGACGCGGCCGGCGACGATCTCGGTGACGCGTATGCCGAACTGGGAGAGGTCGGCACGCAGCGCGGCGGCAAAGCCGGAGATCGCCGCCTTGGTGGCCGAATAGACGGCAATGTTGGAAAATGCCGCGTGGCCCGCGACCGAGCCGGTGAACAGGATATGTCCCGATTGCCGCTCGCGCATCTTTGGTACGACGAGGCGGGTGAGCAGGATCGCGGCGCTGAGATTCACCTCCAGCGTGGTGTCGATGTCGGCGATCTTCATGTCGGCGAAATTGCCGAGCGGCGGCATCATGCCGGCATTGTTGATCAGCACATCGATGGTGAGATCCGCCAGCACCGATTCCAGCGCTTCGCGGTCGGTGACGTCGACGGCGATCGGCACGATGCCGGGACGTTCGGCCTGCAGCTCCTTGAGTGCGGCCTTGCTGCGGCCGACCGCGTACACGTCGTAGCCGGCGTCGCACAAGGCGATCGCCATGGCTCGCCCTATGCCGCTCGTTGCACCTGTGATGAAGGCTGTCGTCACCTGGGCTTCCCTGATTGCTTGATGCTCAGTCTGCGGCTTGGGCCGATGCCGCGAAACCAAGAAAAGCAGCAAAAAGGAAAGATAAACTTTCGAAACGCATTTGCGATGCTCGAAATGTTCCACGCCGCCCACGCGATTTCTGCGGCCACAAATCAAAGAAAAACAATACCTTCGGAGCACCAGGAAAGGTGTTTCGCTATCCAGCGGAGCAAAAACATGGCTTTCGCAACCGCCTGGCCGGCTGCTTTCGGCCTGGGCGCTCAGGATGGCAAGTCGCCGAACCTATCCGCCTGTCGATAGCGGCCTCTTCAACCTGGTGAAGAGCGAGGCCGCGGCGGCCTTTTGCTCGGCGTCCGTCGCCTCGACGCCGGAGGCTTTGGCCAGGGCGCGCACGCGTCCCAGGCTGTTATGCAGATGCTTGCGCATGGCTTGGCGGGCCTTGCCGCCATCCTGCCTTTCGATGGCGTCGACGATGGCTTTGTGCTCGCTGTGGATGCGCGCGTAATAGCTGTCCTTGAGACCAGGCTCGACCACGTAGCCGAGCTGGAAACGCGGCACGATCATCGGGCCGAGATAGGCGAGGAAGCCGTGGATGAATTCGTTGCGCGCTGCCTTGGCGATCGCGAGATGGAAATCGTAGTCGTAGTGGATCTGGACCGCGGCGGGATCCGCCTGCTGGGCGTCGATGTCATCCATCATCGCCCGGATGTCGCTGGCTTCCTTGTCGGTGCGGCGTTCGGCGCAGAGCCCGGCGGATTCCACTTCGACGCTCAATCTGAGTTCGAGCAAGGCGATGGTTTCCGGCAGCGTGCGCAGCGCCTCGTCGGGGATCGAGAAATTGCGCGGCACCGGCGTTTCGCTGACGAACATGCCGCGTCCCTGCTGCGGCACCACCATGCCCTCCGAGCGCAGCCGCGCCACCGCTTCGCGCACGACGGTACGGCTGACATCGTATTCGGCGCAAAGCTCCACCTCGGTCGGCAATTGCGCGCCAGGCTGCAACTGTCCGGAGCTGATCTTTTCGGCCAGGCTCTCCGCCACCACGGTGGAAAGCGGCTTGCGCTTCGTCATTTACATCCTTCCGTTCAAGTTCAGGTTCGGGCCGTTCAAGTTCAGATCCGGGATGATGCCCGAACCGGCAAGACCATTCAAACCGCCGCCGTGACGATGAGTTCGAGCAGCTTTCCGGGTTTGGCCATCCGTCCCTCGCCGGACGAGCGCGCCGGCGCATGCTGCTTCGGCATCCAGGCATCCCACACCGTGTTGACCTCGTCGAAATCGCGCACATCGTCCAGCCACATCTGGACGTGAAGGATGCGGGTCTTGTCCGTCCCGGCCTTGGCGAGCAGCGCATCGATCTTGCCGAGCACCTCGCGCATCTGGTCGGCCGCGGACTGGCCGGGGCGAGCGACCTGGCCGGTCAAATAGAGCGTGCCGTTGTGGATGACCCCGTGATGGATGCGGGTGTCGAAATCGAAGCGCTGGATATCGCTCACGGGATGCCTCTCAGATTGCCGGTTTCGGCCGGATGGGATTGCCTTGCAAATATTGCGCGTAGGGCGCCTGGACGAGCCAGCCGGCATCGACCGGAAGCGTGACGCCGGTGATCGACGCGGCGCGGTCGGAGCAGAGGAACAAGGCCGCCTCGGCGACATCGCGTGGCTCGACGAAACGGCGCAGCGCGGTGGTGGCCTGTATGGCTTGCGGGTTGCGCTCGCCCTTCTCGATCTTTGCTTTAAGTCCGTCCGATAGCGTGTAGCCGGGCGCCACGGCGTTGACGCGAACCCCATGCGGGCCAAGCTCGGCCGCCAGCATCTGCGTGAGCGCCAGAACCGCATGCTTTGCGGGTGTGTAGGCCGGGAGCGACAGCGGCGCGAAAGAGGCAAGCGAGCCGACATTGAGGATCGCGCCGCGCCCGGCGGCCGACATCAGCCGGCCGAACACCTGGCAGCCAAGCAGCGTGCCGCGATAGTTGATGCGCCACATCTGCTCGTCTTCGGCAAGATCCTGGTCCAGCACGTGCTTGCCGCTCTGCAGGATGCCGGCGCAATTGACCACGACGTGGGGTGTGCCGAATGCGTCTACCACATCTGCAGCCAGAGCCTCGACAGAGGCGGGGTTGCCGACATCGGTCTGCATGAAGAGGGCGCGTGGCGCGCCTGCACCCTCGCAGGCGCTGGCCGTCTCCTTGCCTCGGACGGCGTCGCGGCCAGCGACGACCACCTGATAGCCATCCTCGGCGAAGCGTTCGGCCATTGCGCGTCCGATGCCGGACGTGCCGCCGATGACGACGGCGGTCTTCGCATCAGCCATTGCGGCGATCCTTGCGCTCGATGTCGAAGAATTCGGCCATGGCCTCGACCTGGAAGTCCATCATCGGCCGTCCGGGCTGGATGCGGCAGCCGATCGCTTTCGCGGCCTTGAGTAGCGGCGTCTCGGCCGGCTCCATGATGATGTCGACGACCGTCATGTTCGGGGTCAGCTTGCTCACATCCATCGGCAGCGGGTCGCTGGCTTTCAGGCCGGCCGGCGTAGCGTTGATCGCCATATCCATGCCGGACGGATCGGGTTCTCCGACCTCGATACGGCAATTGGGGAACAACTTGTTGACCAGCGAAGCGAGTTTTTGTGAGCGTTCCTTGTCGACATCGGTCAGACGGATCTCGGCCGCGCCTTCCTCGGCTAGGCAATAGGTCAGGGAGGAGCCCGCGCCGCCGGCGCCGACCTGGAGGATGCGCTTGCCGGCGATCTTATGCCCGCCCGCCTTCAGCCCATCGATGAAGCCGACGCCATCGAAATTGTCGGCATACCAGGTGCCGTCGGCCTGCCGGCGCACCGAGTTGGCGCTTTGCACGCGAGCGGCACGGTCATGAGCCGCCGCGCATTTGTGATAGACCGGGACCTTGTAGGGCACCGAGATGATCACGCCCCGGATGTTCTCGGCCGCCGTGATGCCGGCCCAGAAAGTGTCGAAATCCTCCGGGCGGCAGCTCAGCGGTACCATCAGGCTGTCGAGCCCCTTCTGCTCGAAGATTTCATTGAAGACTCCGGGGCTCTTCGCATGGCCCACGGGATGGGCCAGCATGACGAAGATGTCGGCCTTGCCGGTTCCGCGCATCGGTTATTCCTTTCTGTTTGACAGTTCGTGATCATTCAGGATTTCAAGGGCCCGCACCAAGCCCGATGAAGCCGATTTTCATGCGCAGCTCCCATTTGGGGTTCGAGCCGTCTTGCAGCTCAAGCGAGCCATATGATATAGGACATCATACAAATTTCAATCCGCCTTTTCCACGGAGATCGATCGCAAAATGCAGGAGCGCGTCAATTCGTTGAAGGCGGCCGTACAGGTCGGCCGGCCGCACATCGGCATCTGGTGCTCGCTGGCCTCGGCGCTGACCACCGAGGTGGTGGCTGGCTCCGGAGCGGGCTGGCTGCTGATCGACGGCGAGCACAGCCCGAACGATCTGCGCAGCATCATGGCGCAGCTTCAGGTCGCGGCGGCGTTTCCCTGCGAGGCGGTCGTGCGCCTGCCGTCGGACGATGCCAATTTGATCAAGCAGGCACTGGATGTCGGCGCCCGGAGCCTGATGATCCCCAATGTGCGCACAGCGGGGCAGGCACGCGCGATCGTGGCCGCGGCGACCTATGCTCCGGGCGGCTTCCGCGGCTTCTCGGTCGGCCACCGCGCCAACGCCTTCGGTCGCATCGCCGGCTATCACGCCAAGGCGCGCGAGCAGCAGCTTCTGGCCGTTCAGATCGAGGACGAGACCGGCGTGGCCAATGCGGCCGAAATCGCAGCGGTGGATGGCGTAGACGTCCTGTTTGTGGGGCCGGGCGACCTTTCGACGAACATGAGCGCAATGGGCAATCCCGGTGCGACGCATGTGCAGGACGCGATATCGTCCGTATGCAAGGCCGCAGCTTCGGCAGGCAAGGCGAGCGGCATCCTGGCTCCCATGAAGGCCGACGCGGACCGTTATCTCGCGGACGGCTTCACCATGGTCGCCGTCGGGTCGGACCTCGGCCTGCTGGCGCGGGGCTCGGATGCCCTGATCGCCTCGTTCAATCAGTAGAGCGGAGAACAGCCGTGGCTATCCCCCCTTACAAGGCACCTTCGCGCAGCGCCTATGACATTGTCATCGTCGGCGGCGCGGTCGTCGGCTCATCGACGGCCTACTGGCTGAGCCAGGCGCTGGGCAGCGGCGCCTCGATCCTCGTGGTCGAGCGTGACTCAAGCTACGAATTCTCCTCGACGGCGCTCTCCACCAGCGCCATCCGCCAGCAATATTCCAATCCGATCAATGTGAAGATCAGCCAGTTCGGCATCGAGATCATCCGCGGCTTCCAGGAGCGAATGGCCCCATTCTACAAGGACGAGCCTGCCCCCGATCTCGGCTTCAAGGAACATGGATATCTCTATTGCTGCTCGCCCGAAGGCGTGGAAGCGGCCAAGGAACGGGTCGATCTGCAGCGCAGCCTCGGTGCCCACACCGTCTTCCTCGAACCAGGCCCGCTGAAGCAACGCTTCCCATGGCTGAACGTCGATGATCTCGGCGGCGGCTCCTGGGGTTCCCGTGAGGAGGGCTGGTTCGATTCCATGGGCATGCTCAACGGGTTCCGCCGCGCCGCACGTGGCAGCGGCGTCGAATATATCGACAATGCGGTGACCGGATTGGAAGTGGTCGATGGGCGGGTGGTCTCCGCCCGCCTCGCGACGGGCGAGACGGTTTCTTGCGGTACGCTGGTCAATGCCGCCGGCCCGAGAGCGCAGCAGGTGGCCGGCATGGCCGGCCTCTCCATCCCGGTCGCGCCCTACAAGCGCTACAGCTTCGTCTTTGCCAGCGCCAATCCGATCCCCGGACGGATGCCCAATGTCATCGACCTTTCCGGCACCTTCGTGCGGCCGGAAGGTGAGCTTTTCCTCACCGGCAACACGCCGCAGGGCGATGGACCGGCCGATTACGACGATTTCGAAATGCATTTCGAGGAGTTCGACGACTATATCTGGCCGGCGCTATGGCACCGTATTCCGGCTTTCGACGCGCTGAAGGTGCAAACCAGCTGGACCGGCCATTACGAATACAACATGCTCGACCACAACGGCATTGTCGGCTTTCATCCCGAGGTGACGAACTTCATGTTCGCCAATGGCTTCTCGGGCCACGGCCTGCAGCAGTCGCCGGCTGTCGGCCGGGCGGTGTCGGAGCTGATTGTTCACGGCGCCTTCCAGACGCTTGACCTGTCGCCCTTCTGCTACGAGCGCGTCCCGCGCAACGAGCCGTTCCTCGAAGAAGCGGTGATCTAGTGGCACTGCACAGGGATTTTGACCGGTTGGCTCTCTGTTTGCGTTGGCAGGTGGCATGCCTTGGAGATTGGCCGAAACGCCCACTCCATCGTCATTCTAGGGCGGAGCGGGAAGCGAAGCGTACCGCGTAGACCCTAGAATCCATGCCGTGGCCTTGATCGAAGGCGCTGCGGAGCAAAATCTGCACCGCAGCAACGCTTCCAAGTCACGGCATGGATTCTATGGTCTGCGCGCGTCGCTTCGCTCCTTGCTCCGCCATAGAATGACGACGTTGAGGCGGCTTCAACCAATCTCCGGCGTTTGCCCTGATTTCACGGAAATGAACGGAAAATCTTGCACGAAGACAAACGGCAACCTTTCAAAATCCCTGTGTCGGGGAAACTAGGGCCATTCCAGCAAAAGTGCGCAGCGATTTCCGTTCGGAATTGCGTAAAACAAAGAGTTAGAGGCCACCGCCGATCGCCGGGTTTCGAGCGGGTCGGCGGCCTCGGATCGACGGGCTCAGGCCGCGTATCTCGCCATCACGGGCTGCCTTGACCACTGGGCGTACCAGGTGTCGAACAGCCTGAGCTGCTGCTCGGCATAGCCGCGCTGGCTGTCGCTCAGTGCATCGGTCTCGTTGAAGTGCAGCCCGTATTCCGGGTCACCCTTGAGCACCATCATGTGCTTGAAATAGAGCACCAGGTCCGGGCCCTCGTCGAAGGAAGACAGCACGGCGAACGCGGCATCCAGCTCCAGCGCCAGCCGGCGCGCTTCGGCATCGCCCTTCGCCGCCGCCTGGCTGAGACCAACCAGATGCAGCACTTCCTTCGGCAGCACATTGCCGATGCCGGTGATGGCGCCCGACGCCCCGCAATTGACGAAACCGTGGAAGACAGCGGTGTCGACGCCGATCATCAGCGCGACCTCATCGTCGCGGCTGGTGATGTTTTCCGCCGCGTAGCGCAAATCCGACGGGCCGCCGAATTCCTTGAAGCCGACAAGGTTCGGATGTTCGGCGCGCAGCGCGAAGAAGAGATCGGCGCGGGTGGCAAAGCCGTAATAGGGGCTGTTGTAGATGACGGCCGGCAGATCGGGGGCCGCGGTTAGGATTGCCTTGAAGTGGTGGCGCTGCGCCGTCACCGAGGGCCCGCGCGATAAAACGCGCGGGATCACCATCAGGCCCCGTGCGCCGACCTTTTGCGCGTGCGCGGCGTGCGCCACGGCACTAGCCGTGTTGACCGCGCCGGTGCCGACGATCACCGGCACGCCGGCCTTGACCAGGCGCTCGACGCCCTCCATGCGCTGCGCGTCGCTCAGCAGCGGCCAGTCGCCCATCGAGCCGCAATAGACGACAGCCGACATGCCGGCAGCGATCAGCTCGCGACCCTTGCGCACCAGCGCGTCGAAGTCGGGAAGCCGGTCATCGGTGCAAGGCGTCATCAGCGCCGGCATGCAGCCGGAAAAAACATTGGCGGTCATTTCGAATTCTCCTTGAGGCTGGCACGCAGATTGGCCAGTTTGTCCCGCAAAGAACCGCTTGCCAAGCGGATAGTCGCGGTCACAGGGAGTATCCATGCGTACCAAAGCCAGCATTCGCGTCGTCGGCTGCCATGCCGAGGGGGAGATCGGCGACGTCATCGTGGGCGGCGTGCTGCCGCCGGCAGGCCGCACGATGATGGAAAAGATGATCACGATGGAACGCGACCACGACCATATAAGGCGCATGCTGATCTGCGAGCCGCGCGGCAGCGTTGCCCGACACGTCAACCTCCTGGTGCCCGCGACGCGCGAGGATTGCGCCGCGGGCGCCATCATCATGGAGCCGACGGAATACCCGCCAATGTCCGGCTCCAACACGATCTGCGTCGCCACCGTGCTGCTCGAGACCGGGATGGTGCCGATGCAAGAGCCCGAGACGCGCTTCAAATTGGACATGCCGGGCGGCGTCATCGAGGTGCGCGCCGAATGCCGTGACGGCAAATGCCTTGCGATTACCTTGCGCAACGCGCCGGCCTTTGCCGAGCGCCTCGACGCCGATATCGAGGTGGAGGGACTTGGCACGCTGAAGGTGGATATCGCCTATGGCGGCATGTTCTACGCGATCGTCGATGCCAAGGCGCTCGGCTTCTCGGTCACGCCCGACGAGGCCCGCGAACTCGCCGTCATCGGCGAAAAGGTCCGACGCGCGGCGCGCGAGCAGCTCGATGTCGTCCATCCGGAGTTCGACAATGTGCGCGGTGTGTCGATCGTGCAGTTCGCCATGCCGTTCCAGGGGCCGGGCAACGTTACGCGCAACACCTGCATCGTCTCGCCCGGACGCTCGGACCGCAGCCCGACGGGAACCGGCACCTCGGCCCGCATGGCCGTGCTGCAGGCCCGCGGCTTGATGAAGGCTGGCGAGGTGCTGATCCATGAATCGATCATCGGCTCGCGCTTTACCGGCAAGATACTCGAGCTCACCGAAATCGCCGGTCGCAAGGCGATCGTACCGCAGATCACCGGCCGAGCCTGGATCACAGGCGAGCACAATTACTATCTCGATCCGACGGATCCTTATCCGCAAGGTTATGTGCTGTCGGACACCTGGGGCACCTCGACCTCGGTGACGCAATAGAAGTTTTTGCAACGCCGTCGCCGGGTCACCCAAGCGCCCGGACGCTTTGAGCTCAAGCGAGGGCATCGCGCTTGCATATGCTCAGCGGACCTTGCAGGGAGGCGCCTGCTCTGATTCCCTGCGCTTGGTGGGGATCGCCTGATTCGTGTGCTCGTTGCTCCAGTTCCGCATGATCGTGCGGCGGAGCAGCAGGTGCTTTCGTAGAAAGATGAGAAAATGACCGCCAAGCCGGAAATCCTGGAGATGAGGCCCAAGATCACCGTTATCGGGGTCGGTGGCGCTGGCGGAAACGCCGTCAACAACATGATCGCCGAAGGCTTGCAGGGCGTCGAGTTCGTCGTGGCCAACACCGACGCCCAGGCGCTCACCATGTCGAAGTCGTCGCGGCTGATCCAGTTGGGTGCGCATGTGACCGAGGGCCTGGGCGCCGGATCCTTGCCCCAGGTCGGAAGTGCTGCCGCGGAGGAATCCATCGACGAGATCATGGATCATCTGGCGGGAACGCATATGTGCTTCATCACCGCCGGCATGGGCGGCGGCACGGGGACCGGCGCTGCGCCCGTGATTGCGCGCGCCGCGCGCGACGCCGGCATCTTGACGGTGGCCGTCGTCACCAAGCCCTTCGTCTTCGAAGGCAAGCGCAGGACCCAGGCCGCCGAGGAAGGCATAGAGCGCCTTCGCGAAAGCGCCGACACCGTGATCGTCATCCCGAACCAGAACCTCTTCAGGGTTGCCGACGCCCGGACCACGTTCGCCGACGCCTTCGCCATGGCGGACCGTGTTCTCTATGCGGGTGTCGGCTGCATCACGGATCTCATCGTCAAAGAAGGCCTGATCAATCTCGATTTCGCCGATGTGAAGTCGGTGATGCGGGACATGGGCCGAGCAATGATGGGAACCGGCGAGGCCTCAGGAGAGGGGCGTGCAAGGATCGCGGCCGAGGCGGCGATCGCCAATCCGCTCCTCGACGAGGCCTCGATGTCTGGCGCCAGGGGGCTGCTGGTGTCGATCTGCGGCGGATTGGACATGACGCTGTTCGAGGTCGATGAAGCGGCGACACGGATAAGGGAAGAAGTCGACGCCGATGCCGACATCATCGTCGGCGCCATCTTCGACCAGGCATTGGCGGGCAAGTTCCGCGTGTCGGTCGTCGCGACGGGTCTGCGAAAAAGCGCGGAAATAGCTCAGTTCGAGCAGAGGATCGCCTGAAGCTGCCGCGATTTCGGCCGCGCCGGTTCCCGATGGCGCGGTGCCATCGGCCGATGCCTGCTTCCGGTAGGGATAAATCCCGGACGGCCACATGCGTCGGCCAGCGCACTTCCACGTCGCTTCGTCGCTAGCTTTCAGGGCGCGGCATCCCGTCATCGCGTCTGTCCATATTGGACAAATTGACCGACCTGTTCGGCAGGAGTCGATTTAAGTTCCGCCGGCGAGGAGTAGATTAGCAACATTCGCTGAAGCGTCGCGCTTGCCCGGGAGGACTATCTTGCTCTTTGCCGTCCATTGTCTCGACCATGCCGATGCGCTTCCGCGCCGGCTCGCCAATTATGATGCCCACAAGGCTTATCTTGCCGGCGGCTCGGTCGCGACCGTGATCTCCGGGCCGCTGGTCGCGGCGGACGGCACAACCATGATCGGCTCGCTCTTCGTCTTTTCCGCGGACAGCATCGAGGAGGTGAAGGCGTTCAACGCTGCCGATCCGTTCAATGCCGCCAATGTCTGGCAAAGCGTCAGCATCAATCCCTTCCTGTTGCGCGTCGACAATCGCGGCTGACGAGGGAGGATCGCAAATGAAAAGCTTCGTCTACAACGGCCAGCCGGCACGCGTCGTCTTCGGATCGGGCACGATCGCAAGGCTGCCGGAGGAGATCGACCGGCTGGGGCTGAAACGCGTGCTCGTGCTTGCAACGCCGCCGCAGGAGACCAAGGCCCGGCGTCTTGCCGGATCGCTCGGCGGCATAGCGGCCGGTGTCTATGCCGGGGCGACGATGCATACGCCCGTGTCGGTGACCGAGGACGCCCTGCGGGTCGTGGCGGAGCTTAAGGCCGACGGGCTGGTTGCGGTCGGCGGAGGCTCCACGACGGGCCTCGCCAAGGCAATCGCATTGCGCACCGACCTGCCGCAGATCGTGATGCCGACGACCTATGCAGGCTCGGAAATGACGCCGATCCTCGGCGAGACGAAGGATGGCGTGAAAGTCACCCAATCGAGCTCGAGGGTGCTGCCGGAAGTGGTCATCTACGACGTCGACCTGACGATGACGCTTCCTGTTTCCTTGTCCGGAACAAGCGGCATGAACGCCATCGCCCATGCCGTCGAGGCACTCTATGCCAGGGAAAGCAACCCGGTGATCAACCTCATGGCGACCGAGGCCATCGGCGCATTGGCGAGCGCCTTGCCAGTCATCGCCGAGAAGCCGCATGACCGCGATGCCCGCTCCGAGGCGCTCTACGGCGCCTGGCTGTGCGGCATCTGCCTTGGGTCGGTCGGCATGGCGCTGCACCACAAGCTTTGCCATACCCTCGGCGGCAGTTTCGATCTGCCGCACGCCGAGACCCATACGATCGTGCTGCCGCATGCGCTAGCCTATAACGCCCCAGCCGTTCCGGCCGTCATGCAGACCCTTCGGGCCTTGCTGAAGGCGGACGATCCTGCGAGAGCTTTCTACGATCTCGCCGGCCGGATAGGCGCCAGGCGCGCCCTGTCGGAGATAGGCATGCCGCGCGACGGGATCGACATCGCGACGGACCGCGCGCTGGCCAATCCCTACTGGAACCCGCGGTCGCTGGAGCGGGAACCGATCCGGAGCCTTATCGCCCGCGCCTATGCCGGCGAACCGCCGCAGGCCTGAGAACCCAAACATCTCTGGAGGAGTTATCGCCATGACCGGCCCCTCGGACGCTGCCCGACCGAAATATCCCTATTTCGAGGAAAAGACCTCGGTCGAGGTGGTCAATGCGCGCATGGGACCGGATGTCGATCCGCGCTTGCGACAGGTCATGGGCGTGCTGGTGAAACATCTGCACGCCGCCATCAAGGAGATCGAGCCGACACATGAGGAATGGCTGCAAGGCATCAAGTTCCTCACCGAAGTCGGCAAGACGTGCTCCGACTGGCGGCAGGAATTCATCCTTCTTTCCGATACGCTCGGGGTCTCGATGCTTGTCGACGCCATCAATCACCGGCGCCCGAACGGCGCCACGGAAAACACCATCCTTGGCCCGTTTTATGTGCCCGAAGCCCCGCGCTTCAGCGGTGTCGACTGACGCTTAATCGGTCTGGATCCAGACCGACTTCGTCTCGAGATACTCGTGCAGATGCTCGACGCCGCCTTCGCGGCCATAGCCGGACATCTTCATGCCGCCGAACGGCACCGCCGGGTCGATGGCGTGGTACATGTTGACCCAGACCGAGCCGGCCTTGATGCGGCGGGCGAGCTTGTGCGCCATGCCGAGATTGGTGGTGAAGATACCTGCCGCCAGGCCGTAGGGTGTGGCGTTGGCCCGCGTGACGGCCTCATCCAGCGTGTCGAAGGGCATGGCCGAGATGACCGGCCCGAAGATTTCTTCCCGCGCGATGGTCATCTTGTCCGACACCGCGCCGAAGACGGTCGGCGCGATGAAGTTGCCGCCGTCATAGAGCTTGCCCGTCAGCCTTGAGCCGCCGGCAACCAGTCGGGCGCCCTCATCGCTGCCCGCCTTGATGTAGTCTTCGACCTTGCCGGCCTGTCTTGCGTTGATCAGCGGTCCGATTTCCGTTTCCGCCTCGATGCCGTGGCCGATGCGCAGCTTGCCGGCGAACTCGGCGACCCTGCGCACGAACTCGTCATGGATCTCGCGCGCCACGAACAGGCGCGAGCCGGCGATGCAGATCTGGCCCGAATGCACGAACACCGCCATCGCCGCGATCGGTACGGCCTTCTCGATATCGGCGTCGCGGCAGACGATGATCGGTGACTTGCCGCCGAGCTCCAGCGAAACGCGCTTGAGGTTGGTGACACCGGCGCGGGCGATCGCCTGGCCTGTCAGCGTCGAGCCGGTGAAGACGATCTTGTTGACATCCGGATGTTCGGCAAGCCGCGCACCGGCCTCGGCGCCGGTTCCGGTGACGATGTTGACGACACCGTCGGGCACGCCGGCCTCCTGCATCAGCCGCGCGATCAAGAGCGGCGTCAGCGACGCATCCTCCGACGGCTTCAGCACGATGGTGCAGCCGGTGGCCAGAGCCGGCGCGATCTTCCAGATCGAGGCGGCGGTGGGCGCGTTCCACGGGATGATCGCGCCGACGACGCCGACCGGCTCGCGTCGGGTGAAGGTGACGATCTCGCCGGGGATCGAATTGTCGATCGCCTCGCCGTGCAGGGCGGTCGCCATGCCGCCATAGAAGCGCAGCATGCCGATGACGCGGCGCCGGTTGGCGAGCGTTCGGGTGATCGGCAGCCCCATGTCGAGCGTGTCGGAGACGCTGAGCTCTTCCCAATGCTTCTCGAACAGGTCGGCGATCCTCAGCAGCACGCATTGCCGTTCATAAGGCGAGAATTTCGACCAGGGGCCTTCGAAAGCCGCGCGCGCCGCGGCCACGGCCGCGTCGATATCGGCGGCCGAACCGCGCGGCACCGTCGCCAGCACTTCGCCCGTCGCCGGGTTCAGCGCCTGCATCACCTCACCAGACTGCGCCGCGACCCACTTGCCGCCGATGAACATCGGCCGGAATTCGCCATGGTAGAGCGTGGTGGCCTTCGCCCTCGGGTCGAAGTTCAGCGTCATCGTCTCCTCCTCACGAATTCCGACGCGACTATTACTCCTGGTGCGGGCCAAAGCCAAAGGGCGTTCAGATAATCGGACTGTGCAACGCGCGCCGCCGCAGTCGAAGTGGTGAAGGAGGCATTTGGGCCAAGCTGCCCTCGCCGCTCTGCTCGGCTCGGTGCAGGGACAGGCCGGCGTCGAGCGGGTTCCTGGATGTCTTGCTTGAGGAAATCGCAAGCGGCCTGAAGCTTTGCGGGATACCAGGTTTTCAGCAAGTCGGCCCGGACCTGATTGCTTCGGCGGGCTAGCCGGCGCGGTTCGATCGCGCCGTCCGCACAGTTTTGCGAGGCGCAAGGTTGCGCGAGTGCTGCCCGGCGGTTATGCCGGATCGAGATTTCCTGACGAGAGACAGAACGGATGAAGGTCGTTTCCATCTCCAAATCGCATGGCGGCCTCCAGGGCGTCTATTTGCATGCTTCCGAGGTTTGCGCCTGCGACATGACCTTCGCCGCTTTCGTGCCGCCCCAGGCCAAGGACGGGCACTTGCCGGTTCTGTGGTACCTGTCGGGCCTTACCTGCACACACGCAAACGTCATGGACAAGGGTGAATACCGGTGCCTGGCATCCGAGCTCGGGCTCGTCATCGTTTGTCCCGATACCAGCCCGCGCGGAGCCGACATTCCCGACGAGAAGGACAACTGGCAGTTCGGCTGCGGCGCTGGTTTTTACCTCGATGCGACCGAGCAGCCCTATGCGAAGAACTATCGCATGTACTCCTACCTCACCGAGGAATTGCCGGCGCTCGTCGCCGCGAACTTCCCGGTCGACACGTCGCGCCAGGCGATCTTCGGCCATTCGATGGGCGGACATGGCGCGCTGACGATCGCGCTGAAGAACCCGGAGCGCTACCGAAGCTGCTCGGCTTTCGCGCCGATCGTGCAACCCTCGACGGCCGGCTGGTCGCGGCCGGCCTTCGAGAAGTATCTCGGATCGGACGAAAAAAGCTGGCGCGCCTACGACACGACGCTTTTGATCGAGGATGGCAAGCGCTTCCCGGAATTCCTTGTCGACCAGGGCACGGCCGACGGCTTCCTGCAGGACGGTCTTCGGCCATGGCTGCTCGAAGAGGCCTGCAAGACGGCAGGCATCGATCTCACCTTGCGCATGCAGGAAGGCTACGACCATTCCTACAACTTCATCTCGACCTTCATGGACGATCATCTGAAGTGGCATGCCCGCCACCTTGGGTGATGTCGTAAAAGTGCGCGTGCCCGACGCGGTCCTGTCGCATCCGCAGGGCTGAACAGGTTCCGTAAGAACCGGGTTCAATCCCCCGACATGCCAGTCGCCGCCAATCTAGGATGCCCGCATCAGCTTGCCATAGCGTTTGATCAGGCGGTCGCGCTTCAAGCGCGACAGCCTGTGTGTCCAGAAGAGCCCGTCGAACTGATCGATCTCGTGCTGGTGGCAGGCTGCCAGCAGACCCTCGGCGTCCTCGAACTGCTCCTTGCCCTCGAGATCCTGATAGCGAACGCGTATGCGGGCATGTCGCTCGATGTCCTCCGTGACACCGGGCATCGAGACACTGCCTTTCGTATGGCGGATCATTTCGGTCGAGGCCTGGATAATCGACGGATTTACATAGATCCCAGATTTAGAGGCCGAAGGCAGTTGGATCGCAATCACACGTTTCAACGCGGCGAGGTTGAAAGCTCTCGGACGGATCTCAGTTGTGTCCGCGACCAATTAGGCAGGAACGATCTCGGCGCTGACGCATTTTGCTTCGCGTCAACAGCCGAGGGACTCGATGCGCATAGCCCATGTCGCGCCGCTTTACGAATCCGTGCCGCCGAAACTTTATGGTGGAACCGAGCGGATCGTCTTCTACATCACCGAAGCACTCGTCGAGCTCGGACACGATGTGACGCTGTTCGCGAGCGGCGACAGTGAGACGTCGGCGCGGCTGGTGCCAGGGCGCGACCAGGCGATACGCCTCGACCCGCGGCCGAAGAAATCGGAGATCGCCGCGCATCTGGCCATGCTTGCAGATGTGCGCGAACGCGCCGGCGAATTCGACGTCATCCATTTCCATCTCAGCCACTTCCTGCATTTTCCGTTCTTCGAGCAGATCGCGAGGCGGACAGTCACGACCCCGCATGGCCGGCTCGACTATGTCGACCTGGCGCCGGCCTATAAACGCTTCCCGCGCTTCCCGATGATCTCGATTTCGCACAGCCAGAAGCGCGGCTTGCCAGATGCGAACTGGCTCGCCACGATCCATCACGGACTGCCGCTCGATGCCTACGGGCCTACCTATGAGCCGGAGCCGAAAGAGCCGTATCTCGCCTTCCTCGGGCGCCTGTCGCGCGACAAGCGGCCGGACCGCGCCATCGAGATCGCGCGCCGGTCCGGGTTGAAGCTGAAGCTGGCGGCCAAGATCGGCGACGACGACCGCGCCTATTTTCAAGACAACATCGAGGCGCTCATCGATGGCGACCGCATCGACTATGTCGGCGAGATCATGGAAAACGAGAAGGCGGAGTTCCTCGGCAATGCGGCAGGCCTTCTGTTTCCCATCGACTGGCCGGAGCCGTTCGGCCTCGTCGCGATCGAGGCCATGGCCTGCGGCACACCGGTGATTGCCTGGAACCGCGGCGCGCTGCCGGAGATCGTCGACAATGGCGTCACCGGCTTCGTCGTGGATAATGTGGACGATGCGGTCGCGTCGGTGCCCGCGCTTCTCGGTCTCGACCGGCGGCAGGTGAGGGCGGTTTTCGAGACAAGGTTCTCGGCGACGAGAATGGCGCGCGACTATCTTGCTGCCTATATGCGCCTGACCGGCATGCCGGAGGCCAAGGCCTCTTGACCCTCACTGCCTTGGGCGGGGCAAAACGAAGAGGTGACGAATGACGGAGCTCGACGAGCGCAAGCTCGATCCTGCGGTGGCCCTTTCCTCGCTCGACGAAACGGCGCCGCGGGAGCCGCACCGGCTTTTTGCGCTGAAGCAGGGCGACTGCTTCGCCGTCGTCGATGCCTATGGCGACATCAGGGGCTCGGGCGATGGTTTTTTCCGCGACGACACGCGCGTGCTGTCGGAATTCCGGCTGACCATCGGCGGCAGGCAGATGTCGTTGCTCGGCGCCTCGCTCAGCCAGGACAATGTGCTGTTCACGTCCAACCTGACCAACCTGCCGATCCAAAGCGCCGGCGGCCGCGATATCCCGCAGGGCGCGATCCATATCGAACGGGTGAGGCTGATCTGGCAGGACAGGCTGTTCGAGCGGATCACGCTTTCCAACTACAGCCGCGAGCATTCGACCGTCACCGTCTCGCTGCATTTCGCCGCCGACTTTCGCGACATGTTCGAGGTGCGCGGCTCGACGCGGGTGAGGCGCGGCACGACGCATGTCGCCAAGACCGACAAGACCTCCGTGCTACTTGGCTATGACGGCCTGGACGGTTTGCCGCGGCTTTCCGCAATCTCGTTTTCGCAGGCGCCCGACCAGTTGAGCGACAATCGCGCCGATTTCCTCATCGCGGTGACCAAGCGCAGTCAAAAAGTGCTCTATATCGAAGTTGGCCCCGACGTCGCGGACGCGCCCGACCGCGACCGTTTCCGCGCCGCGGCGGCTCGGGCCCGCTTCGGCATGCGCGCCAAGCGCAGGCATGGCGCCACGGTGCACAGCTCCGGCCGCGTCTTCAACGATTGGGTCGAGCGCGCCCGCGCCGATGTGGCTCTGCTCACCACCGAGCTTTCGACCGGGCCTTATCCCTATGCCGGTATCCCATGGTTCTCGACGGCGTTCGGCCGCGACGGCGTGATCTCGAGCCTGCAGATGCTGTGGCTCAATCCGGGACTGGCGCGCGGCGTGCTGGCTTTTCTCGCCGAGCATCAGGCGACCGAGACCTCGCCCTTCAGCGATTCCCAGCCCGGCAAGATCATGCATGAGACGCGCAAGGGCGAGATGGCGGCGCTGCGCGAGCTTCCCTTCGGCCGCTACTACGGCGGCGTCGACACCACGCCGCTCTACATCCATCTCGCCTCGGCCTATGCCGAACGTACCGGCGACATGGCCTTCATCGACAAATTGTGGCCTTCGCTCAAGGCCGCCGCCGAATGGACGGAGGAGGCGAGCCGCGCCACCGGCTTCGTCACCTACCAGCGCGCCGCCGAGTCCGGCCTTGCCAACCAGGGCTGGAAGGACAGCTTCGATTCGGTCTTCCACGCCGACGGGCGCATTCCCAAGGGGCCGATCGCGCTGGTCGAGGTGCAGGGCTATGTCTTTGCCGCCTTCCGTGGCCTGGCGGCACTCGCGCGCCGCCGCGGCGAATTCGCGGACGCCGAGCATTGGGAAAACCGCGCCGAGGAAATGCGGGTCGCGGTGGAACGGGATTTCTGGCTGGACGACATGAATTTCTACGCTTTAGCCATCGATGGCGAGGGCCAGCCATGCAAGGTGCGAACATCAAATGCCGGGCACCTGCTTTTCGTCGGGCTGCCGCAGCCCGAGCGCGCCAGGCTGGTGGCCGAGCAGTTGCTGTCAGCCTCCTTCCATTCCGGTTGGGGACTGAGGACGCTCGCCGACGACGCGGTATTTTTCAACCCGATGTCCTATCACAACGGGTCGATCTGGCCGCATGATACGGCGCTTTGCGGCGTGGGCCTGGCGCGTTACGGGGAACGCGACAGCGTGGTGCGGCTGATGAGCGGCACGTTCGAGTCGGCCGTGCATTTCAACATGCGGCTGCCGGAACTGTTTTGCGGCTTTACCCGCGCGCCCGGCGAGGCGCCGATCGCCTATCCCGTCGCCTGCCTGCCGCAGGCCTGGTCGGCAGGCTCCGCCTTCATGCTGATGCAGGCGTGCCTGGGCCTGGAGATCGATGGCTGGGAAGGCGAATTGCATGTCACGCGCCCAAGGCTGCCGATCGGTATCGACACGCTCACGCTCCGGCATCTCTCCGTCGGCGACAAGGCGGTCGATCTCACCTTCCAGCGGGTCGGCGACCGGGTCGTGGCCTTCCTGTCCGACCGGCACGAGGGCCAGGTGCCGCTGATCGTTCGCACGTGAGCGGAGTTCTGCGAGTAGCGTTCAACAATCGAAAAATGTCGGAACCGGTTGCCCCGTTTGTGCGTTGCACGCTCGATTCGGTTTCCGGTCCGCAGCCGGCAGAACGAAAACAAAAATGGCGGACCGCCGGAGGCAACCTGGCATTCAATGACACAATACGGCATCGACCTCTTGTGGATCCTTGTCCTTGCAAGTCTCGGACTTTCCGCTCTCGCGATCTTCATTTCAGTTTCACGGCATCGTCGCTTGCATGCGCGGGCCGCAATCTTGCCGAGCGACGACGTTGCGTCCGAGGCCGCGCGAAAGGTGCTGCGCGAGTTCGAAAAGAACGGGCAGTCGGTCGACGCGGCTCTCGTCACATGGTCCCCGGAGACGCTGCGCAAGATCCTTGCCGAGGATTTACCTGACGCGCAGGTCATCGTGGTTTCCAACCGCGAGCCCTACATCCACAACGAGACAGAAGACGGCGATGTCGAACTCGTGGTGCCGGCCAGCGGGCTGGTCTCGGCGCTCGAGCCGATCACGCGCGCCTGCGCCGGCACCTGGATTGCCTATGGCGGCGGCAGTGCCGACCGGGTGGTGGTCGACGGGAACGACCGCGTGCAGGTTCCACCCGACCATCCTTCCTATACGCTGCGCCGCGTCTGGCTGACCGACGAGGAATATCAGGGCTACTATTTGGGCTTTGCCAATGAGGGTCTGTGGCCGCTTTGCCATATTGCCTTCACCCGGCCGATCTTCCGTGAGTCGGACTGGGAGGCCTATGAGGCCGTCAACCGCAAATTCGCCGAGACGGTGGTTGCCGAGGCGCAAAACGAGCGGCCGATCGTGCTGGTCCAGGACTATCATTTCGCGCTTCTGCCACGCATGATCCGCGAACGCTTGCCTGACGCGATCGTCATCACCTTCTGGCACATCCCATGGCCGAATTCGGAAGTGTTCAGCATCTGTCCGTGGCGCGAACGCATCCTCGACGGCCTGCTCGGCAGCTCGATCATCGGCTTTCACACCCAATTCCATGCCAACAACTTCACCGAGAGCGTCGACCGCTTCATGGAGAGTCGGATCGAGCGGGCGGATGCGGCTGTGTCCTATGGTGGTCAGATGACGTTGATTCATGCCTACCCGATCTCGATCGAATGGCCTGTCGAACTGCTGAAGAGCCTGCCGCCGGTCGAGGAATGCCGCGCGCGTGTTCGTGAGCGGTTCGGAATTACGGCCGACGCCAAGCTGTGTGTCGGCGTCGAGCGCCTCGACTACACCAAGGGCATTCTCGACCGCTTTCACGCGCTGGAGGAGCTGTTCATTCGCCATCCCGAAACGGTCGGCGAGGTGGTGTTCCTGCAGGTCGCCGCGCCCAGCCGGGGCACGCTGCCGGCCTACAAGCATCTGTATGAGGAATGTCTGCGCTATGCCGACGACCTCAACGAGCGCTACGGTAACGGGACCTACCAGCCTGTTGTGCTGGTGGCTGAGCATCACGCTCAGAAAGGTGTCTACGAAATCTATCGCGCGGCCGACATCTGCATGGTCACCAGCCTTCATGACGGCATGAACCTTGTCGCCAAGGAATTCGTCGCTTCGCGCGACGACGAGCAGGGCGTGCTGCTGCTCAGCACCTTCGCCGGCGCCTCGCGCGAATTGCTGGAGGCGCTGATCGTCAATCCTTACGATGCGGCGATGATGAGCGAGGCCATGCTGCAGGCACTGACCATGGGGCCGGACGAGCAGCGCGAACGCATGCGGCGCATGCGCGAGATCGTGCGCGACAATAATGTCTATCGCTGGGCCGGCAGCATGCTGCTGGACGCGGCGAGGCTGAGAAAGCGCGGCGACCTCGACCGGGCCACAGCTTTATACGACCGGCCGACGGGTCCCGCCGGCGACAATGTCGTTTCCATCTTCGAACGCAAACAGGCAGTCGGATTCCGATGAACATTCAGGCAGATCTTACACCGGCGCTTCCCGAAGGTCGCTGGGCGCTTTTCCTCGATATCGACGGGACCTTGCTGGAGCACGCGCCGCATCCGGACAGCGTGTCGGTCAGCGAGGAGTTGCGCGTTCTCCTGGAAAGGATCGAGCATCGTCTCGACGGCGCGCTCGCCTTCATCACCGGGCGCTCGATCGCGGCCGTGGACCATCTGTTCGATCCCTTGAAGCTGCGGATCGCCGGCCTCTACGGGCTGGAGCACAGGCTTGCGCCAGATGGAAAGATCGAGGCGGCCGACGCACCGGCGGACATGGCGGCACTCGCCGACGAGATCGAATTGGAGCTGGCAAGCAAGGCCGTCTACGTGGAGCGCAAGGGCCCTGTGCTCGCCATCCATACCAGAGCCGCGCCGCAGCTTCTGGCACGGGCGACGGAGCTGGTGGAGGCGGCGCTTGTGCGCCTGCCGAAAGGCTACCGCGTGATCGCCGGCAATGCCGGTGTCGAATTGATGCCGCTCGAAGCCGCCAAGGGCGCCGCGATCCGGCGCTTCATGCAGCTCGATCCTTTCACCGGCAGGCGCCCGGTGTTTCTCGGTGACGATACCTCCGACGAGAATGGCTTCGACACGGTCAATGCCGCAGGAGGATTTTCGATCCGCGTGAAGCCGCAGGGCGAGACCGCGGCGCGCTTCGCCATCGAAGATGTCGCGAGCGCCATTGCCTGGCTCGAGGCCAATTTCGGGCAGCCGGCAGGCCATGCCTCGAGAGACGATCTCGTCGCCTGACGCTGCAGCCTCAGTTCCTGTCGACTGGCTTGGACCGCATCCTCGAAACCGTCTCGCGTTCGGCGCGCTTGGAGCGCAGCGGCGGCAGGCCGCGGTCGATGAGATCCATGTCCTCCAGCACCATGTCGCCCATGCGCTTGAACGCGATGTCGAGGGCACCGGCGCGATGCGCCGAGCGCAGGAAGCCGGGGAGGGTGCGGACAGGATGCCCCAGCGCCAGCGGCTCCTGCGGGAAGACGTCGCTGGCGGCAACGATATGGCCACTCTTCACCGACGCCATCAATGCCTCAAAATCGACGACGCCGGCGCGGCTGAGCAGGACGAAGGCTGCGCCCTTGCGCATCCGGGCAAAGGCATCGGCGCCCAGGAAACCCTGGTTCTCGCTGGTGACGGAAGCGACGACGAAGATGAAATCGCTTTGCGACAACACTTCGTCCAGCGAGGCCGGCTCGACGCCGTTGTCGATCAGGATCGACGGCGGCAGCCACGGATCGTAGACCTTCGTGCGGGTGCGAAAGCCGGTCAGCAGGCGGTTGAGCGCGCGGCCGAGATCGCCGAAGCCGATGATGCCGACATCGGCGCCCGAGAGCAGCCGCGCGGTCTGGTTGCCGTCGCCGCCCCACAATTCCTTGCCCTGGCGGAAGGCAAGGTCGGCGTCGACGATGTTTCTGGCCAGGTTCAGCGCCATGGCGAGGCCGAGCTCGGCGACCGGCTCGGCAAAGACAAGGCCGGTGGTGACGACATGGATGCCGCGCGCAAACAGCGTCTCATAGGGCATGTTGTTGAGGAGGTTGGTCTCGACGTTGAAGATGCAGCGCAGCGCCTTCAGCTTTTCCAGCGTTTCGGCTGAAATCGGCGGCTGGCCGATGATGTAACGCGCCTCGGCCAGCACTTGCGGCTGCAACTCCGCCACGCCTTCAGGCGTTGTCTCGACGATGCGATATTTTTTGCGAAACAGAGCCAGTTGCGGCGGCGTGAAAATCAGGTCGAGCGTGCGCGGTTCGGGCGCGCTGATGACCAGCGGCAAGGCTTTGTCGGACATGTTTTTCCTCCCGGGAGCGATTGGATCGCGTCAATCACATCTTTCCAGTCTTACTCCCGATGAAACGATTTACAAGGACGAAAAATCGATTTATCGATTAGATCGGTGAGGCAAATCGGCTGCCTGCCCTCGGGGAGGAGGTCAATGGCAAAACAAGGAGCCCAGCAGCGGCGGCGTCCGTCGATCCACGACGTGGCAAGCCATGCCGGCGTGTCCGCGGCCACCGTCTCCAAGGTGCTTGCCGGCGTCACCACGGTGAAGCCGGAAAACGCGCAGCGTGTCTTCGATGCGGTCGAGCGTCTGGGCTATCGCGTCGATCCTTTGGCATCCGACATGCGCAGGGCCAAGCGCCGCATCATCGGCGCCATCATGCCGGAATTCGAAAGCGAGTTCTTCGGTTCGATGGTCACCGAGTTGGAAGGCCTTGCCGAGCAGCGTGGCTACACGCTGGTCGCGGCATCGAGCCGTGAATCGGAAGCGCGCGAGAAGGAGATCCTCGCCCGCATGCATGACTGGCGCGTTGCCGGCGTGGTGCTGGCGCCGGTGCGCAACGAGCATGGGCCGGCGGCCGCCTTCATGAAATCCAACGGCATGACCGGCGTGCTGATAGACCGCGTCTTGTCCGACGACGCCTTCGACACGGTATCGGCCGACAGCGCCGCCGCCAGCGCCGAAGTTGCGCGCATGCTGGTCGGCAAGGGGCACAGCCATATCCTGGTCATCGGCCTTGCCGAGCAGGCTGCGACCGTGCGCGCCCGCCTCGAGGGGTTTCGCGCCCAGGCGCTGGCGCTCAACCCGTCGGTGCGCATCGACGTCATCACCTCGGAAGTCAGCGTCGAGCCGCTCAGGTCCTCGCTTCGCGATTACTTTGCCAGGGGCGAGCGACCGACCGCTGTTTACTCGCTGTTGCTCAAGGGCACGCTTGTCGCGCTGTCTGAATTCCGCCGGCGTGGCTGGCATTGCCCGAACGATATCTCGCTGGTCGGCTTCGACGATGCGGAATGGATGCAGGTGACATGGCCGTCGATCGCGGCCGTGGTGCAGCCGGTACGCCAGATCGCCAGCGAGGCGATGAACCTTCTGTTTCGCAGGGTCGAAGGTGCTGTGGGACCGCCCACGGCGCGGCTCGAGCCCTGCCAGGTGTTGATGCGGGAATCCGTTGGCTCGCCAGGCAACGGTCCGCATTCCGGGGGAGGAGACCGACAACAGCCCCCATTGTCGTGAACGAAAGCAGGCGCCGGCCCTGGCCGAGGCATCCGGCGCAAAGGATCAACGGAGGATAAAATGACATCGCACTTCTCGAAAATAAATCGATTTACCCTAGCCATGGGCGTCGCGCTTGCGTTTTCCGCCGTCGGCGCCGCCAAGGCCGAGGACGGCGAATATGGCGTGCTGATGAAGACGCTGGCCAATCCGTTCTGGGGCGCGATGGCGCAGGGTGTCGCGGACGGCGCCAAGGAAGCCGGCGTGAAGTACTTCCAGCAGGCGGCCGAGAGCGACCAGGCGGCCGAGCCGCAGCTCAACCTGTGCAACACCATGCTGGAGCGCAAGCCGGTGGCGATGATCACCGCCGCCATCAACTCGACCAACCTCCTGCCTTGCCTGAAGTCGGCGCAGGATGCCGGCGTCAAGATCGTCGATCTCGACAACAATCTCGACCAGGCGGTGCTCGACAAGGAAGGCGTCAAGGTTACCTTCCATATCGGCTCCGACAACATCGCCGCCGGCGCGCAGGGCGCCGAATATCTCGCCAACAAGCTCGGCAAGGACGCCAAGGGTCCAGTGCTGGTCATCGAAGGCCTCTCCGGCAACATCACCGGCGAAAAGCGCGCCAAGGGCTTTGCCGACAAGCTGAAGGAACTGGCGCAAGGCCTCGAGATCGTCGCCTCGCTGCCGGGCGACTGGGATCGCGGCAAGGCCGCCTCGATCGCCACCGACACGCTGACCGCGCATCCCGACCTCGTCGCCATCTTCTGCGCCAATGACGGCATGGCGCTAGGCGCGGTCGAGTCGGTCTATGCGGCCGGCAAGGGGCCGCAGGTGACGATCATCGGCGTTGACGGCAACGTCGATGCGGTGAAGTCGATCAAGGAAGGCCGCCTCAACGCCTCCGTCGCGCAGCTTCCTTATCTCGTCGGCAAGCAGGCGGTCGAGAACGTCAAGAAGGCGCTGGCCGGCGAGAAGGTCGAGGACAGCATCGCCGTGCCGACGCTGGTGCTGACCAAGGACGTGATCGACGCCGGCAAGGAGCCGATGCTGCAATATGTGAAGTAGGAAGGGAAGGGAGTAGGGGAGTAAGGCAGTAGGGGAGTAGGGAAGGGCCGATTGCGCTGATCCGAGACGACCCAGCCATCTTACTTCCCTACTTCCCTACTCCCCTACTGACCTACTCCCTTATCCCCTTACCCGAAGGGTGAAGAAAAATGGCTTCCGAAACGACGCAGCCCGGGTTCTGGGCTCGGGTGCAGCGCGCATCCGTCGAAAGGCTCCACATCAGGCTGGAGTCGCTGGTGGTGCTTCTGGCGCTCAGCACGGCGATGGCGCTCTTGTCGCCCTATTTCCTGTCGCTCAGCAACTTCCTCAATATCCTGCTGGCCACATCGACGATCGGCGTGCTGGCGATCGCCGCCACCTTCGTCATCGGCTCGGGCGGGCTTGATCTGTCGCTTGGCTCGGTGATGGGGCTGGCCGGTGTCGCGGGAGCTTTCGTGGCGGTCAATCTCGGCTGGCCGTCGGTGCTCGCCGTGATCGCCTGTATTTTGACCGGCGCGATCGCCGGCTACATCAACGGGCAACTGGTCACCCGCGCCTTCGTGCCGGCCTTCATCGTCACGCTTGGCATGCTGGGCCTGGCGCGCGGGCTGGCGCTGGTCATCTCGCAGGGCAGGGCGATCTACGGCCTGCCACCCGAGATCGTCTATATCGGGCAGGGCCGGCCCTTCGGCATTCCTATGCCGGTGATCATACTGGTGCTGACGGCGATCGTGGCGCATGCGGTGCTTGCCTATACGCGCTTCGGACGCCACACGCTGGCGCTGGGGGATAGTGAGAGTGCCGCCCGCGCGGCCGGCATCCGCGTCGAGCATCACCGCCGTATCATCTACACGCTTTCAGGCGCGCTCGCCGGGCTCGCGGGCCTGCTCTTCACCGCCCGCGTCAACGCCGGCGACCCGACCGCCGGCATCAACTACGAGCTCACCGCGATCACGGCGGCGATCATCGGCGGCACCAACCTTTTCGGCGGCCGCGCCTCGATCCTCGGCACGATGATCGGCGCACTGATCATGGGCGTCTTACAGAACGGGCTGACGCTGCTTGCGGTGCAGTCCTACTACCAGCAGATGGCGATCGGCGCCGTGCTGATCCTCGCGGTCTTCATCGACCAGTACCAGGTGCGGAAGGAGTCGCGCGTATGACCCTGCTTTCGCTTCGTGGCATCCGCAAGAGCTTTGGCGCGGTCGATGTGCTGCATGGCGTCGACCTCTCGGTCGCGGCTGGCGAGGTGGTCGGACTGGTCGGCGACAACGGCGCCGGCAAGTCGACGCTGATGAAGACCATCACCGGCATCTACCGCGCCGACACCGGCTCGATCGAATTCGACGGCAAGGATATCATCGCGCTGGATCCCGGACAGCGCCGCCGCCTCGGCATCGAGATGATCTACCAGGATCTTTCTTTAGCCAAGCAACAGGATGTGGCCTCGAACATCTTCCTTGGGCGCGAGCCGACGAAGCGGCTGTTTGGCCTCTTCCCCGGCTTCGTCGACAAGGGCGAGATGGACCGCCAGGCAGCCAGCATGATCGAGCGGCTGGGTGCGCATCTGCCATCGATCAACCGGTCGGTCGGCTCGTTCTCCGGCGGCCAGCAGCAGACCGTGGCGATCGCGCGTGCGCTCACCTTCAATCCGAAGCTCGTCATCATGGACGAGCCGACGGCGGCGCTCGCCGTGCGCGAGGTGCAGAGCGTGCTCGACCTGATCCGTCGGCTCAAGTCGGAAGGCATCGCCGTCATCCTGATCTCGCACCGGCTGAACGACGTGCTGTCGGTCACCGACCGCATCGTCGTGCTGCGCCACGGCAGGGCGGACGCCGATCTCGTCACCGCCAGGACCAATATGAACGAAGTCGTCAGCCGCATCGTCGGCGGCGGCGACATTGCCGCCGCGGCGGCGCATGAGCAACGAGGCTGAGCCTATGAATACCTTCGGACTGCACACCTTCGCCATCGCTCCGGTCTGGGACCTGGCCCGCATCGAACCGCAGATGGACCGGCTGAAGGAGCTCGGCATCGGCCTGATGGAGATCCCGCTGCTGCGTCCCGAGGAGATCGACACCAAGCGCACGCGCGGCTTCGCCAGCCACTACGGCGTCCAGCTCATTCCGTCGCTGGGCCTGCCGCGCGCGCTCGACGTGGTCGAGCGGCCGGAGGAAGCGCTAGACTTCCTGCAGCCGGCGTTCAAGGTCTGCAACGAGGTCGGCGCCGAAGCTCTGGGCGGCGTCACCTACGGCACGATCGGCAAGACCACTGGACGGGCGCCGACGCAAAGGGAGATCGACGGCATGTGCCGCTTCCTCGAGCGCGCGGCGAAGTCGGCGAAGTCGCGCAGCCTCAAGCTCGGCATCGAGCCCTGCAACCGCTACGAGACGCATCTGATCAACCGCGGCATCGACGCGGCGCGCATCATCGAGCGCGTCGGCGCCGACAACATCTTCATCCATCTCGACACCTATCACATGCATATAGAGGAGGAGAGTTTTGCCTCAGGCTTCGAGGCGGCGGCGCCCTATCTCGGCTACGTGCATGTGTCGGAGGCCAATCGCGGCGTGCCGGGGCGCGGCATGCTCAACTGGGCGGCCTGCATGAAGGCGATCGCCGACATCGGCTATCAGGGCGCGATCACGCTCGAAAGCATGAACCATGTCGATGTCGACATCGCCGGCGGGCTCGCAGTGTGGCGCCCGGTGGCGGAAGACCCGCGCGACGTCATCGAAGTCGGCCTGCCGTTCCTGCGCGAGGCAGCGAAGAAGGCGGGTCTCACGCTGGGGTGAGCTCATTTCTTCCTTCCCCCCTTGTGGGGGAAGGTGGCCTCGCGAAGCGAGGTCGGATGAGGGTGTTCCAGGGAACACCAACGTCTCACTTTGCTGGAACACCCCTCATCCGTCTCGGCGCTGTCGCGCCGATCCCCTTCTCCCACAAGGGGAGAAGGAAGAATCAGAACGGGTAGTGCTGTCCGGGATCCTCGATCGTCACCCAGCGCAGGTCGGTGAACTCGGCGATCGAAGCCTTGCCGCCGAAGCGGCCGTAACCGGAGCCCTTGACGCCGCCGAACGGCATCTGCGCCTCGTCGCCGACGGTCGGGCCGTTGATGTGGCAGATGCCGGCCTGGATGCGCGCGGCGACAGCCATGGCGCGACGGATGTCGCGGCTGAAGACGGCGGAGGAAAGGCCGTATTCGGTGTCATTGGCGACTCGCACCGCTTCTTCCTCGCCCTTGACGCGGATCACCGGCTTCACCGGGCCGAAGGATTCTTCCGCGTAGACGCGCATCGCCGGTGTCACGTGGTCGAGCAGTGTCGCTTCCACAACTGTACCGCTGCGCTTGCCCCCCGCGACAAGCTTTGCACCCTTGGCGACGGCATCGGCGACGAGTTCCTCCATCTTGTCGGCGGCCTGGCTGCTGATCAGCGAGCCGAGCACGACATGGCCGCGCGGGTCGCCAGCCGGAAGCTTGGAGGCGCGCGCGGCGAGCTTGGCGACGAATTCATCGGCGATCTTTTCATCGACGATCAGCCGCTCGGTCGACATGCAGATCTGGCCTTGGTGCATGAAGGCGCCGAAGGTCGCGGCATTCACGGCGGCGTCGATGTCGGCATCGTCCAGCACGACGAGCGGCGCCTTGCCGCCGAGCTCGAGCAGCGCCGGCTTGAGGTGCCTTCCGGAAAGCTCGGCGATGATGCGGCCGACCTTGGTCGAGCCGGTGAAGTTGACGCGCTTCACCGCCGGATGCGCGATCAGCGTCTCGACGATTGCAGCCGCGTCCTTCGGGTCATTGGTGACGACATTGACGACGCCATTGGGCAGGCCGGCCTCGACCAGCACCTGGCCGATCAGGCGATGCGTGCCGGGGCACATTTCGGACGCTTTCAAGACCACCGTGTTGCCGCAGGCGAGCGGCATTGCGAGCGCGCGGGTGCCGAGGATGACCGGCGCATTCCACGGCGCGATGCCGAGGCAGACGCCGGCCGGCTGGCGGATCGCCATGGCCAGCGTGCCGGGCTTGTCCGAGGGGATGACCTCGCCAGAGATCTGGGTCGTCATGGCGGCTGCCTCGCGCAGCATGTTGGACGCCAGCATGACATTGAAGCCGGCCCAGGGGCCCGTGGCGCCGGTCTCTTCCAACATCAGCCGGGTGAACTCGCCGACCTTGGAAGCCATGATTTCGGCTGCCTTGGAAAGCAGGGCGCGGCGCTCGCCGGGACCGGTCTTCGACCAGGCATCGAAGGCAGCGGCCGCAGCATCGACCGCGGCGTTGGCGTCGGCTATGCTTGCGGCGGCGGCGCGCGTCGCCAGCTTACCGGTGAACGGGTCCAGGCGCTCATAGGAAGCCTTGCCGGTCGCCGCCCGCTCGTCGCCGTCGATCAGAAGTCCGATGTCCATTGGTCTCTCCTTCGCCTATTTCAGTTTGACCATGATCTTTTTTTGCGTTCGCTGACCTTCGGTTCGGGATCATGATCTAAAAACCCAGCACTTCGGCGTTTATAGATGCTTCGAGACCACCGTCGACGGGCACGTTGGCACCGTTGATCCAACGCGCGCCGTCGGAGCACAGGAACAGCACGGCCGGCGCGATGTCGCCGGAGGTCCCGGCGCGTCCGACCCGGGCGATATCGCTGTCGACGCGGGCGTCGCCGAGCACGGTGCGGAACTGTTTGAGGATCGGCGTCTCGACCGGACCGGGGCTCACCGCGTTGACGCGAATGCCGCGGCTCCTGAACAGCTCCTGATGCGCGGCGCGGAAGGTCCACAGAAGCAGCAATTCCTTCGAGACCGGATAGCCTTCCTCGTTCTTCACCGCGTGGTCTGCAATCACCTTGGCGATGTCTGGAAAACCCTCGACGCTGACCATCGAGGCGGCGCGGTTGAGGTTGGCGCGCCAGCCATAGCCGGCGATCGAGGCGACGTTGACGATGGCGCCGCCCTCGCGAAGCCTTGGCGCCAGCGCTTCGGAAAGCGCGCGCGGGCCATAGAAGTTGACGGCAAGCGTCGGCGCGGCCCCGGTGTTGCCGGAGAGGCCGGCGACGTTGCAGAGCGCGTCGACGCGCTGCGGGAGCCGCGCGACGAGATCATCGACGCCGGCCTTGGACGAGATGTCGGCCTGGACGAAGACGCCCTGGTGGCTGGCCGGCTCGCGCAAGTCGACGCCGATCACGTCGGCGCCGAACTGGCCCGCCAATTCCGCGGTGCGGGCGCCGATGCCCGAGGCGACGCCGGTGATGAGGATCGTCTTGCCGAACAGCATGCTCATGCCTTCTCCCGATGTGTCGTTGTCTGTGTCGGCGCAGTTGTGTCGGTGGCAGGGTCTGCTGCGCCAATAGCGGGAAGCCTGACGCGGTAGCCGACAGACAGCAGCCGCCAGCCGAAGCGCTCCTCGACTGTTCCCCATAGGCCGCGCGGCAGGAGCAGCGAGAAGACGAGCGCCGTTGCGCCGAGCCCGATCAGGTACCAGACGCCGGTGCCGCCGAACCAGGTCTCGATGAGGAAGAAGAGCAGCGCGCCGATGATGGCGCCCTCGAATGTGCCGATGCCGCCGACCAGCACCATGAAGATCATGTAGGCGGTCCACTGCACGTTGAAATAGGTTTTTGGCTGGAAGGTGATGGCGGTCGCCAGCCACAGCGCGCCGGCAACCCCGATGCCGAAGGCGGCAAGCACGAAGAGCAGTCGCTTGGTGCCGGTGACGCGCACGCCGACGGAGGCGGCCGCATCCTCATTGTCGCGGATGGCGCGGATGGCAGCACCGGTGCTGCCGCGCAGCAGGCCGAACAGGATCGCGAGCAGCGCCGCCATCGAGCCAAGTGCCAGCCAGTAGATCGTCAGCCTGCGCGTCGATGCGTCGTAGACGTTGAGCGCAATCAGCGACGTGCCGGTCTCGCCCTGGATCAGCCTGTCGAGATTGACGAGAAGGTGCGTAAGCGCCGCGATCACCCACATGCCGATGGCGAACTCGCCATTCTTCAGGCGCAGCATGAACAGCGAGATCGGCCACGACACCACGCCGACGATGATCGCCGACACAAACAGCGAGACGAACGGGTTCATGCCGGCATTGGCAAGCCGGATGGCGAAGTAGGCGCCGAGGCCGAAGAACACCTGCTGGCCGACCGACACCAGCCCGCCGAAGCCGGCGAGCGCGTTCCACATCGCGGCGAGGATCACATAGATGAACAGCGCGGTCATGCGGTCGACCGCGCCGGCGGACAGGAACTGCGGCGCGATGGCGAGCAGCAGGATGATAGCAACTACGCCGATGCCGGCGATGCGCGAGGCGGCGGTGCCGCGCTCTATGACGGGCGAGGCGACGCTCATGATGGCTTCCCCGTGGAGAGACGGAGCAAGTCACGCAGGCCGAGGCCGGAGGTGTGGAGCCGGATGAACAAAACGATCAGGAAAGCGATATGGCCGCCGATGAGAAAACCTTGCGGGTGTATCTTGGCGCCGAGCGTCTGGGCGAGCGCCAGAACGATGCCGCCGATCAGCGTGCCCCAGAGCGAGCCGGCGCCGCCGATGACGGCCGCCTCGAAGGCGAACAGAAGTTGCGTGGCGCCGGCATAGGGATCGAAGGTCGCGCGCATGCCGAGGAAGGCGCCGGCGAGACCGACCGTCACCATGGCGATGGCCGCGGCGACGGCGTTGGCGCGGCGCGCATCGACGCCGACGAGACCAGCCGTGTCAGGGTCTTCCGAGGTGGCTCGGATCGAGCGGCCGAGCCCGGTGCGGGTGAGGAAGAGCTGCAGTCCGCCGAGCAGGACCACGGCGGCAGCGAAGATGATCACCGCGAGCTTGCCGACATAGATGCTGCCCGGCCATTCCCAGGAATCGTAGGACAGGTTGCCGATGAAGGGCGCCAGCGAGCGGGTGTCGGCGCCGAACTGCTCGAACAGCACATTGTCGATGACGATGGCGAGACCGAAGGTGGTGAGGATCGGCAGCAGCGCGCCGCCGCGCGCGCTGCGCTCGAGCAGGAAGCGCTGCAACGCCCAGCCGATCACCGCCATCAGCGGCAGGACAACAAGCAGGCCGAGGAAAGGCGGGATGTGAAAGCGCGAGGCAAGCAGCCAGAGCGCGAAGGCCGACAGCACGGCAAGGCTGCCATGCGCCAGGTTGATGATGCGCATCACCGAAAACATGAAGGAGAGGCCGCAGGCGATCAGCGCGTAATAGCCGCCAAGCAGGATGCCCTGGACGATCTGATTGCTCACGCCGGCACGCCTCCGGCGCCTTTCCGGTGCAGGCCGAAATAGGCTTTGGTCACCTCGTCGCGTGAAATCTCCTTGCTGTCGCCGGCGAGCGCGACCCGGCCCTCCAGCATGCAGATGACCTTGTTGGAAACCGAGAGCGCGCGGTTGAGGTCCTGCTCGACGAGGATGATCGTCGTGCCGGAACTGATCAGCCCGTACAGCGAGGCATAGACGCGGTCGACAACCAGCGGCGACAGGCCGAGCGAGACTTCGTCGAGCAGGAGCAGGTCGGGATTGCTCATCAGCGCCCGGCCGATCGCGGTCGCCTGCTGCTCGCCGCCCGAGAGATGTCCGGTCTTGGCGTGGCGGCGCGGCTTGAGGTTGGGGAAGGTGTCGAGCACGCGCTCGACGCTCCACTCGCCCGGTCGCCCGGCGGTGCGGCCAAGCAGGAGATTCTCCTCGACCGTCATCTGCACGAAAAGCCGTCGGCCCTCGGGTACCAACGCCATGCCCTTGCGGACACGTTCATGCGAAGGCACGCCGGAGAGGTCGGCGCCGTCGAAGACCACGCGGCCGGAAGCGGCCTGGTGCGCGCCGGCGATTGCCCTGAGCAGTGTCGTCTTGCCCGCGCCGTTGGCGCCGACCAGCGCCAGCGTCTCGCCGCGCTCGATGCTGAAACTGACGCCGCGCACCGCCTGCAGCAAGCCATGCCGGACAACCAGATCTTCGACCGACAGCAGGCTCATTTCGGCCCTCCGCCGAGATAGGCGCCGATCACTTGCGGGTCGGCCATGACCTGTTGCGGCTCGCCGTCGGCGATGATCTTGCCGGCATCCATGCAGATAAGGCGCTCGGCCACCTGCAGCAGGATGTGGACGATATGCTCGATCCAGACGATGCCGATCTTGCGGCGGCGCAATTCGCGGATGGTCTCGACAAGCTCGCCGGCCTCGCCATCGGTCAGGCCACCGCCGATCTCATCCAGCAGAAGCAGTGTGGGTTTTGCCGCCAGCGCACGCGCCAGTTCCAGCCGCTTGCGGTCGAGCAGGCCGAGCGTCTCGGCGCGGCGGTTGGCGACGCCCAGCATGCCGCAGAGCTTCAGCGAGCCGAGTGCTTCCTCATAGGCCTCGTCGCGGCCGAGCCCGGCGCCATGTGACGCGGCGACGAAGACATTCTCGAAAGCGGTCATGCCGCCGAAAGGCTTCGGCACCTGATGGGTGCGCACCAGACCTAGCCGGCAGCGCTGCGTGGCCGGCAGCGCCGTCACGTCATCGCCCTTGAAAGCAATCGTTCCGGCGCTCGGCGGATAGGCGCCGGAGAGCACGCTGAGCAGCGTCGTCTTGCCGGCGCCGTTGGGGCCGACGATGCCGACCGCCTCTTCGGCGCCCATGGCGAAGTCGATGTCGTCCAGCACCACAAGCGCGCCGAAGCGTTTGTGGATGCCGGCGGCGCTGAGGATCGCACCGTTGGGCATAGCGTTCACGATGCGGTCCTCACGCGTTCGAAAGATCAGCCGTTATACGGCTGGAGCTTGGCCTCGACCGGCACCTTCGGGTCGGTGGCGTTCTCGGTCACGACATAGTCGAGCGGGAATTTGCCGCCTTCCTTGGCGGCGATCCATTGCGTGCCGATGATCGGGCCGGGCGAGACATTGGCGACCGGGCCGCTGGTGAAGTCGACCTTGCCGATCATGGTTTCGGTCTTCAACGTGCTCAGCGCCTTGGCGACCGCCGCCTTGTCCTTGGCGCTGGCGCTCGCCTTCAAGGCTTCGAAGCCGGCGTCGAGCAGCGACATCGAGGCGCCGAGCTGCTGCGTCCACTGCTTGCCGCTTGTCGACTCATAGCCATCGGCAAGCTCAACCCCAGAAACGCCGGTCAACGGCGATTTGTAGGGGAAGGCCTTATGCCAATAGGCGGCGCTCGAAATCTTCATGCCGAGGTCGCCGAGGGCCTCGATGTCGGAGGGGAACAAGCCGGTCTTGGCGACCTGGGCGATCTTGATCTGCCGGGTCAGGCCCTGTTGCGCGGCCTGACGCCAGAAGGCGGCGAAGTCGGGCGGGATCGGGAAGGAGTTGAAGATCTCGACGCCTTCCTGCTTGAACAGCGCGATCTGCGAGGAATAGTCGGTGGTGCCGGTCTCGTAGGCGCCGGGATCGACGATGGTGAAGCCCTGCTTGGCGAGCAGCGGCGCAAGGTTTGCGCGGATGGCATTGCCGTCGGCGTCGTTGGGATACATGACGCCGACCTTCTTGTTGGTCTCGATCAGGTTCCACTGCGAGATATAGGTCTTGAAGAACTCGCCGACACCGAAGCCGAAATGATAGGTCCATTTGAAAGGCGAGGGGGCGCCCGGCTTGGCGCCGCGGCCGAAATACCAGGCCTCCCATGGCATCACCGTCGAGAGGCAAGGCACGCCGGCTGCCTCGCAGGCGTCCGCCACCGGGTTGATGACCTCCGGCGTGGAGACCGCGAGCATCAGGTCGATGCCCTGGTTGTTGATCAGGTCCTTGGCGAGCTGGCCGGCGCGTGACGGATCCGACTGGGTGTCCTGATCGATGATCTCTACGCTGAATTTCTTGCCGCCGAGCTCGATGCCATTGGCCAGAGCCTTGCGGGCAAGATCGAGCACATAGCCATCGGTCTCGCCGAAGCCGGCGAGCGGGCCGGTGCGTGGGCTGACGAAGCCGACCTTGAGTGTGTCGGGGGCCTGCGCAAAGGCCTTGCCGCGGCCGAATGCGATCGCTGCGCCGCCGGCCACCGAAGTGACGATGAACTGGCGTCGTGAAATGCCCGATATGACGGGTTTGGTGCCGATAATGTGAGACATCTGCTCCTCCCTCAGTGGCCGCCCGGCGCGACGGCAAACGGGTCTTCCGTTTGCGGCCGGATGGCACGCTTTCGATCCTCCGAAGTCACATTGCACTAGCAGTTTGGTTCGGTAAAATGATATTTTACGGTGTTTCATTAACCCCTGGGTTAGCGGAATTCGAACCCGACTGTCAGGCGTGGTGCCGTGCTGCCTCGCGGATTGTCTGCAAGAGGATGGTGAAGGCGGGCGAGGGCGCGGTGTCGGTTCGCATGGTCAAGCCCACCGGCCCCTTGGTCTCCTCCGTGTCCACGGGCAAGGCGACGAAGGCGCCG
Organism: Mesorhizobium australafricanum; assembly: GCF_033977265.1. Lineage (NCBI taxonomy): Bacteria > Pseudomonadati > Pseudomonadota > Alphaproteobacteria > Hyphomicrobiales > Phyllobacteriaceae > Mesorhizobium > Mesorhizobium australafricanum. The sequence continues at coordinate 39,143 of NZ_JAVIIT010000006.1, forward strand.
CTTGCGATTTCGTTGGCGACGACGCCGGCTGAGATGATCCATACGGCATTGCTTTGGCGCATGAAGGAGCGGCCGAAGGAGTCCGAGACGGTTTCGATCTCCGTAGCCGGCGCGGTCATGCCATTGGTGATGAAGAGGCGGTCGACGAAAGGCCGGATAACGGATTCCCTTGTCGGCATCAGGACGGGAAACTCGTCGAGTTGCGCGAAGATGTCAGTTCCCGGCTCTGCCAATGGATGCCCGGCCCGCACGACGAACAGCACCTGTTCGGAATAAAGATGCTCGAAGAAGAAGCCGGTCATGTGCTCGGGCGCCGCGAGCCGGCCGACGACGAGATCGAGCGCGCCGGTGCGCAGCTGCTCGAGCAGCACCGCGTTCTCGCCAGTGACGATCTTGAGCGCGGCGCCGGTGTTTTCCTCGAGGAACAGGTTCATTGCGAGCGGCATGACACGCGCCGATACGGTCGGAAGCGCGCCGATGCGGATCGGGTCGCGATTGAGGGCGCCGTCCTGGCGCACGGAATCGACGCCGCGCTTCAGCGCCGAAATCGCCGAACCGGCATGTCCGAGGAAGATTTCGCCGAGACGCGTGACACGGATGCCGCGCCCGTCGCGCTCGACCACCGCGACGCCGAGCGCCTCCTCCAGCTCACGCAAGGTCTTGGTCACGGCCGGCGCGCTGACATGCAGGAAGTCGGCTGCACGCGCGACGCTGCCCTGCCGCGCGACTTCGAGAAACGCCTGCAAATGGCGGAAGCGGATCCGGCTTTCGGCCATAGTTCGATAACCTCAGAGTTAATGAAACGCCGCAAAATATCATTTTACCGAACCAAACCGCTCGTGCAATGTGGCTTTGGAGGATCGAATTCGTGCCATTCGTCAGCATAGGCGGCGTCACGCTGCATCACCGCCATATCGAGGCGACCGGCGCGTCGCGTCCGATCATCTTCATCAATTCGCTGGGCACCGATTTCCGGATCTGGGACGACGTCGTCGCGAAACTGACGGGCGAAATGCCGATGCTCGTCTATGACAAGCGCGGCCACGGGCTTTCCGATATCGGGAGCGGCGTGCGCTCGATCGACGACCATGTCGATGATCTGGTCGCCCTCATCGATCACCTCGGCTTCGACAAGGTCGTGCTCTTCGGCCTCTCCGTCGGCGGCATGATCGCGCAGCGGTTCTATACCCGCCATCCCAAATGCGTAGAAGCGCTGATCCTCAGCGACACGGCGCATAAGATCGGCACCGCCGAAAGCTGGAACACGCGCATTGCGACCATCGAGCAAGACGGTATCGAGGCGATTGCCGACGGCGTGCTCAAAGTTTGGTTCACGCCGGAGTTCCATGCCAGGCGCGGCGCCGAGCTTGCCGGCTGCCGCAACATGCTGACCAGGCAGGCGCTGCCTGGTTATATCGGTACCTGCAAGGCGGTGCGCGATGCCGATTTCACCGACAGCGCGCGGCGCATCGCGGTGCCGACGCTTTGCATCGTCGGCGATCAGGACGGCTCGACGCCGCCCGATCTCGTCCGCGCCCTAGCCGGGCTGATCCCCGGCGCACGCTTTGAAGTGATCCGCAATGCCGGACACATCCCTTGCATCGAGCAGCCCGAAGCGCTCGCCACTTTGATCCGCGATTTCGTCGCCTCGTTGCCTGAGGGAAAGTCTGCTCATGGATGATGTCACGAAGAACCGCTACCGGACCGGTGTCGAGGTCCGCCGCTCGGTGCTCGGCAGTCCGCATGTCGACCGCGCCGAAGATGCCGCGACCGATTTCGACCGACCTTTCCAGCAACTGATCACCGAAGCCGCCTGGGGAACGGTATGGGCGCGGCCCGGCTGGTCGAAACGCGAGCGTTCGATCGTAACGCTGGCGCTGCTTGCAGCGCTCGGCCATGACGAGGAAGTCGCCATGCATGTGCGCGCCACCGCCAATACGGGCGCCTCTCGCGACGACATTTGCGAGGCCTTCCTGCATGTCGCGATCTATGCGGGCGTGCCGGCCGCCAACCGCGCCTTCAAGATCGCCAAGGAGGTGTTCGCGCAGATGGACGAAGCCGACCATGGCTGAGCCCGGCTCCAACCGGGCGCCAGAGACCGGCGCCTTCTTCCAGCGCGACCGCCAATGGCACCCGGCGGCGTTCACGCCGGGCTACAAGAGCTCGGTTCTGCGCTCGCCGCAAAAAGCGCTGCTGTCGTTCGACAACACGCTGTCGGAACTCACCGCGCCGGTGTTCGGGCAAGCGATGCTCGGCGAGCTCGACAACGACCTGATTCACAACTTCGCCAAGGCTGGCCAGAGCGCCATCGGTGAGCGCATCATCGTCCATGGACGCGTGCTCGACGAGCGCGGCAAGGGCGTGCCCGGCGTCCTGCTCGAATTCTGGCAGGCCAATGCCGGCGGCCGCTACCGGCACAAGAAGGACGGGTATCTGGCGCCGCTCGATCCTAATTTCGGCGGCTGCGGCCGCACGATCACCGGTGACGATGGCGCCTATGCGTTTCGCACCGTGAGGCCCGGGCCTTATCCGTGGCCGAATGGTCCGAATGACTGGCGGCCGGCGCATATCCATTTTTCGGTGTTCGGCCACGGCTTCGCGCAGCGGCTGATCACGCAGATGTATTTTGAGGGCGATCCGCTGATCTGGCGCTGTCCGATCGTCGGCGGCATTTCCAACAAGGAAGCGGTCGAGGCGCTGATCGCCGCGCTCGACATGCACTCGACCATTCCGATGGACGCGCTTGCCTACAAGTTCGACATCGTGCTGCGCGGGCGCCGCTCGACGCTGTTCGAGAACAGGCCGGAGGGCAATTGATGGCGCAGTCGCTCGACCGGCTGAAGGAGAGCCCTTCGCAGACCGCCGGACCCTATGTGCATATCGGGCTGACGCCCAATTTCTGCGGCATCGGCGGCGTCTATGATAGCGATCTCGGCTCGACCATGGTCAACGGTGAGACCAAGGGCGAGCGGATCGAATTGCGCATCCGCGTGCTCGACGGCACCGGCGCACCGCTCAAGGATGCGCTCGTCGAGGTCTGGCAGGCGGATGCCGATGGTCTCTACAATTCGCCCGCGGAATTGCGCGGCGCCGCCGATCCGAATTTTTCAGGATGGGGCCGGCAGCCGACCGACATGGAAACCGGGGTCTGCCTGTTCCAGACGATCAAGCCGGGCCGCGTGCCATTCCGCGACGGCCGGCCGATGGCGCCGCATATCACGCTGTGGATCGTGGCGCGCGGCATCAATATCGGCCTGCACACCAGGCTCTACTTCTCGGACGAGCAGAAGGCCAATGCCGAGGACCCGATCCTTGCCCGCATCGAACATCACCTGCGCGTGCCGACGCTGATCGCCGAGCGTCAGGGCGATAGTTACGTCTTCGATGTCCACCTGCAGGGCGAAAAGGAGACGGTCTTCTTCGACAGCTGACCGCAACGCCATGACCGTTTCGCCCTTCGATCACCCACTGCTTTCCGGCCTGCTCGGCGACGAAGAGGCGGCAAGGCATTTCTCCGTCGAAGCCGAAATCGCCGCTATGCTCGGTTTCGAGGAGGCATTGGCAGCGGCGGAAGCCGGTTGCGGCGTCATCCCGCGTGATGCCGAGGCGGCGATCGTGAAAGCGCTGGCGTCGTTTCGGCCGGACACGGGGAAGCTGCGGACTGGCGTTACCAAGGATGGCGTCGTGGTGCCGGAACTGGTTCGGCAGATCAAAGTCGCGGTCGGCGTGCCGCACGATGCATACGTCCATTTCGGCGCCACCAGCCAGGATGTCATCGACACCTCGCTGATGCTGCGCCTGCGGCAGGCCATCGACCATATCAGCCTGCTGCTTGGCGAGAACATCGTCCGCCTCACCGGCGTGGAGCTGGAGTTCGGAAACCGTGAGCTCATGGCGATGACGCGCATGCAGCCGGCGATTCCGGTAACCGCGCAGGATCGGATCGTTTCGTGGCAAGCGCCGCTTGAGCGTCACCAGGAACGCTTGAAAGAGCTCTCCGGCCGATTGATGGTGGTGCAGTTCGGCGGTGCCGCCGGCACCCTGGAAAAGCTCGGCGACAAGGCCGCCGCTGTGCGCGCCGCACTTGCCGCGCAGCTCGGTCTTACCGACGCGTCGCAATGGCATAGTCAGCGCGACGCGCTCGCCGAGTTCGCCGGCTGGCTGTCGCTGGTGACCGGTAGCCTCGGCAAGTTCGGGCAGGACGTTGCGCTGATGGCGCAGACGGGCTCCGACATCAGGCTGTCCAGCGGTGGCGGGTCGTCGGCCATGCCGCACAAGCAGAACCCGGTAAAGGCCGAAGCGCTGGTGACGCTGGCGCGCTTCAATGCCGTGCAGCTCTCCGGCATGCATCAGGCGCTGGTGCACGAGCAGGAACGCTCGGGTGCGGCCTGGACGCTGGAATGGCTCATCCTGCCGCAAATGGTGGTGGCGACGGCGACCGCGCTCAGGCTTGCAGCCGAGCTTGCTGCCCAGATTGAAAGTCTTGGACACTAACGCATGTCGCCCAAAAGTGCGCGGCTGTTTCGGGAGAACGACATGTGTGAAGGGATCTAATGCGCACGCAGGTCGCTATCATTGGGTCCGGACCGTCCGGCCTGCTGCTTGGCCAGTTGCTTGCCGGCATCGGCGTCGAGTCAATCATCCTCGAGCGGTCGAGCCGCGAGCATGTTCTCGGGCGCATTCGCGCCGGCGTGCTCGAACAGGGCACGGTCGACCTGCTCGGCGAAGCGGGCGCCGCGGATAGATTGCACGCCGAGGGGCTACCGCATTCCGGCATCTCGCTCGCCTTCGACGGGCGACTGCACCGCATCGACCTCACGGCGCTCACCGGCGGCAGGCATGTCACCGTCTACGGGCAGACCGAGGTGACGTACGACCTGATGGATAAGCGCGAGGCGGCGGGACTCGTCACCGTCTATGAAACGTCGAATGTCGCGCTGCATGATTTCGACGGCGCGTCGCCCTTCGTCACCTACGACAAGGACGGCGCGACGCATCGCATCGACTGCGACTTCATTGCCGGCTGCGACGGCTACCACGGCGTCAGCCGCCGCTCGGCGCCGGAGGGCGCGCTGAAGACTTTCGAGCGGCAATATCCGTTCGGCTGGCTGGGCGTGCTGGCCGAGGTGCCGCCGGCCGACCCTGAGCTGGTCTATGCCAATCACGAGCGCGGCTTTGCACTCTGCTCGATGCGTTCGCCGCAGCGCAGCCGTTACTATGTGCAGGTTCCCGCCGATGAGCGCGTCGAGGCCTGGTCGGACGAGCGCTTCTGGGATGAGCTGCGCCGTCGCTTGCCGCCGCGGACGGCCGCCGCCGTCACCACCGGGCCGTCCTTCGAGAAGTCGATCGCGCCGCTGCGCTCCTTCGTCGCCGAGCCGATGCGCTTCGGCCGGCTGTTCCTGGTCGGCGACGCCGCCCACATCGTGCCGCCGACCGGCGCCAAGGGCCTCAACCTCGCTGCCAGCGACGTGCGCTATCTCTTTGCCGGGCTTCGCGAATTCTATAGCGACAAATCCGGAGCCGGGCTCGACGCCTATTCAGCCAAGGCGCTGGCGCGGGTCTGGAAAGCGGTGCGCTTCTCCTGGTGGATGACGACGATGCTGCACCGCTTTCCCGAGACGGGCGAGTTCGGCCAGCGCATCCAGGAAGCCGAGCTCGATTACCTCGTGCATTCCAAAGCGGCGTCGACCGCGCTGGCGGAGAACTACGTTGGCCTGCCGTATTGATCTGCGTGAGCGGTCAAACTCGCTCCAGCGCGATCGCAATCCCCTGGCCGACGCCGATGCACATGGTGGCTAAAGCCAGCTTGCCGCCACGTTCGCGCAACTCGAGCGCCGCCGTGCCGGTGATGCGCGCGCCCGACATGCCGAGCGGATGTCCGAGCGCGATGGCGCCGCCATTAGGGTTGATATGCTCGGCCTTCTCGGAAATCCCGAGTTGGCGGAGCACGGCAATGCCTTGGGAGGCGAAGGCTTCGTTCAATTCGATGACATCGAATTGATCCGGCGTCAGGCCGAGACGGGCGCAAAGTTTCTTCGTGGCCGGCGCCGGGCCGATGCCCATGATCCGCGGCGCCACACCTGCGACCGCGCCGCCGAGGATACGAGCGATCGGTGTCAGGCCATGCTTCTTCGCCGCCGCTTCGGAGGCGATGATCAGCGCGGCGGAACCGTCATTGACGCCGGAGGCGTTGCCGGCGGTGACGGTGCCACCCTGGCGGAACGGCGTCGGCAATTTGGCCAGGGCTTCGATGGTCGTGCCGGCGCGGGGATGCTCGTCTTTCGAGACGACGATGGCATCGCCCTTTCGCTGCGGGATGGTGACCGGCGCGATCTCTTTCGCCAGCCGGCCATTGGCTTGCGCGGCCACCGCCTTGTCCTGGCTGCGGACGGCGAAGGCGTCCTGATCGGCTCTGCTGACGGAAAAATCCTCGGCGACGTTCTCGCCGGTCTCCGGCATGGAATCGACGCCATACTGTTTCTTCATCAGCGGGTTGATGAAACGCCAGCCGATGGTGGTGTCGTAGATTTCGGCATTGCGTGAGAAGGCGGTGTCGGCCTTCGGCATGACGAAGGGCGCGCGGCTCATCGATTCGACGCCTCCGGCAATCATCAGCTCGGCCTCGCCGGCCTTGATGGCCCGCGCGGCGATGGTGACGGCGTCCATGCCCGAGCCGCACAGGCGGTTTACCGTCGAACCCGGAATGTCCTGCGGGAAGCCGGCAAGCAGCAGCGCCATGCGCGCCACGTTGCGGTTGTCCTCGCCCGCCTGGTTGGCGCAGCCATAGACGACGTCGTCCACGGCGGCCCAGTCGACGCTCTTGCTGCGCTCCACGAGCGCTCGCAACGGGATGGCGCCAAGATCGTCGGCGCGCACAGAGGACAACGAACCGCCAAAGCGGCCGATCGGTGTGCGGATGTAATCGCAGATGAAGGCTTCAGCCATTTATGCAGCTTTCCCTTTGGCGGTCCCTTGATGCGCCGCCTTGGTGCGGGCCTGCAGGTCGCGCAATGTCTTCAGCTCGAGTTCCGTCGGCGGCGGCGTCTCGTCAAGGGCCTCGGCGAATTTTACGGCCCAGCCACAAGTCTCCTGCACCTGCTCGCGCGTGACGCCGGGATGCTGCGACACCACGGTGAATTCCTTGGTGACCGGGTCCGGCTTCCAGATGGCGAGGTCGGTGATCAGAAGCGTCGGGCCGGCTGTGTCGATGCCGAGCCGCTTGCGGTGATCGCCACCGTCGCCATGGCCGAAGGAGGTGAAGAAGTCGATCTTCTCGACCATGCCGCGCTTCGACTGCGCCATGGTGATGTAGACCTGTCTCGACGAGGTTGCGATCTCCGGCGCGCCGCCGCCGCCGGGGAGGCGGGTCTTGGGATGCGCATAGTCGCCGATGACGGTGGTGTTGATATTGCCGAACTTGTCGAGTTGGGCGGCACCCAGGAAGCCGATCGAGATGCGGCCGCCCTGCAGCCAGTAGCGGAACATCTCCGGCACCGCGACGGTGGTGACCGCCGTCTCGCACAATTCGCCGTCGCCGATCGACAGCGGCAACACGTTCGGGGCCGTGCCGATGGTGCCGCTCTCATAGATCAGCGTGATGTCTGGCGCATGCGTCAGCCGCGCGACGTTGCAGGCGGCCGACGGCGCGCCGATGCCGACAAAGCAGACATCGTCGCCTTTCAAGGCGCGGCTGGCGGCAATCGTCATCATCTCGTTGGGGGTGAACCCCAGATTGTCAGCGTCGCTCATGCGGCTTTCCTCAGATGCTCGACGCGGCCGGCAAAGTCGTCCGCGCTGCTCTCGATGACGTTCCTCCGCATCCACGCCTGAAAGCGGTCGCGGTCGGCGGCGATCTCGTCCCATTCGAGATAGGCGGCGTTGTCGCGCTCGTAATAGCCATGCGCGTAGGAGGGGTGCGAGCCGCCCGGCACCGCCGAAATCGCCGCGATCGTCCAGTTCGGCAGCACGGTGAGGTTGGGGTGGAGGTCGTCGAAATTGTCGACCACTTCCTCGACCGTCACCACGGCGCGCTTTGCCGCCAGCACGGCCTCCTTCTGGATGCCGATGATGCCTTCGACCAGCACGTTGCCTTTCCGGTCGGCCTTCTGCGCGTGGATGAACGTGACGTCCGGCCTTATCGCCGGGACAGCAGCCAGCACCTCGCCGGTGAACGGGCAGGTGACGGATTTAATGTTCGGATTGACTTCAGCCAGACCGGCGCCACGATAGCCGCGGAATACCGCGCAGGGCAGGCCGGCGGCGCCCGCTTCATAGGCATTGGCCATGCCGGCGTGGCTGTGCTCCTCGACCTCGATGGTGCGGGGAAAGCCGTTCTCGATGGCGTCTCGGGCACGCCTGAGCAGGCCGACGCCTGGATTGCCGACATAGGAAAAAACGATCTTCCTCGCCATGCCCATGCCGATCATCTGGTCGTAGATCAGGTCGGGCGTCATGCGGATGAGCGTCAGATCGCGAAAGCCCTGGCGGATCGCCTCATGCGCAGCGGCGGTCGGGATCAGATGGGTGAAGCCCTCGAAGGCGACCGTATCGCCATCATGCAGATTTTCCGTGACCGCTTCTTTCAGGGGCAGGAACTTGACCATCTCAAGGCTCCGTCGATTGAAGAAGTTCGTATTGCGAACATATGTTTTGTATGTGATACTTCTAGCCTCAATCTTTGCGTAGAGTCAACGCCGGCCTGGAGACGTTCGTGGAAGAGGAAGCTACTTCACGCGATCATGTCGGCTCGCTGGAACGTGGCCTGGCGGTGATGGAAATCCTCGCGCGCCATCCGGGTGGCATGACGCTGACCGAGATGGCCGAGGAGGCGGATCTCACCCGCGCCGGCGCTCGACGCTTTCTGCTGACATTGGTTGCCACGGGCTACGCGACGCAATCCGGCCGGCTGTTTTCGCTCTCGCCGCGTCTTTTGACCGTCGCGCGGACCTGGCTCGGCGGCGCTTCGCTCTGGACCTTCGCGGCGCCCATCATGCGCGAGGTGGCGGGGCAATTCGACGAAGCCTGCAATGCGGCGGTGTTGTCGGGTGAGGACGTCGTCTATGTCGCGCGCATTCCCGGGCGGCGCATCTTGAGCGTGGCGCTCGATGTGGGCACGAGGCTGCCGGCATACTGCACCTCGATGGGACGGGTGCTGCTTTCCGGCCTGGCGGCGGATGACTTGAAGAGCTTCCTGACGCAAGCGACGATCGAGCGGCGAACGCCGAAGACGATCACCGGTCGCGCCGCGCTCGGCAAGGCCATCGACAAGGCGAGGGCGGATGGCTTTGCCATCGTCGACGAGGAACTCGAACTCGGCCTGCGCTCGATCGCGGTGCCGATCATAGATCGCGCCGGCCGCACTGTCGCTGCCATCAACGTCTCGACGCAGTCGGCCCGTTTCTCGGTCGAGGCGATGGAGCGCGACATCTTGCCGGTGCTGCGCAACGCCAAGCGGCGCATCGAGGAGTTCTTCTTCGTTTAACGCCCGATCGATCGTCAGGCCGAATGCCGTTGACGCTTCATTTCAGATACGCTAATGAACAGGATTATACAGGTTCACTGAACAGGTATCGATATGGCCCGTCGCGCGATACAGCTCTCTCCCGGCACCGGCAAGCCCGAGCAGATCGCAACGGTTCTGGAGCATGAGATACGCTCCGGCCTGCTTGGCTTCGGCGACCGCCTGCAGAGCGAGAACGAGCTCGTCCAGCGCTTCTCCGTCAGCCGCAACACAGTCCGCAAGGGGCTTGAAGAACTGTCGAGCCGGGGGCTCATCACCACCAAGGTCGGCATCGGCTCCTTCGTCACCTTCGACGGCATGCCGGTCGATGACGCGATCGGCTGGTCACGCGCGCTTGCCAATGCGGGCGCCAATGCCGAGACCCGCACATTGCGGCTCGAGGTCATCGAGGACGCGGAACTGGCGGCCAGGCTCGGGGTCGAAAGTTCGTCGTTCATTGCCGTCGACCGCGCCCGCACCAATGCCGATGACGGCCACGCCATCTCGATCGAGCGCAGCCGCCTGCCGCTGTCGCCCGAATTGGAAGACATACCGCTGCGCGGCCTGCGCGAAGGCACGCTGCACCAGACGCTGCGCGGGGCTGGGCTGGTTCCCGACCACGGCGAGGAATGGGTCGATATCGAGATGCTGAGCGCCGCCGACGCCGCGATCCTCGACTGCGCGCCCGGCACGCCGTTCCTGCGCACACGCCGCCTGACGCGCGCCGCCGACGGACGCGCCATCGAATTCGTCACCAGCCTGCTCAACCCGGCGCATTTCGCGCTCCATCTGGAGTTCTGAGCATGGCGGACGCTGCCTTGGTGGATCGGGCAATGGGGGCGCTGATCGGCGGGGCGCTTGGCGATGCGCTGGGCATGCCGACGCAGCTTCTGCCGCCGGCCCGCATCGCCGGGCTCTACGGCCATGTCGAGGATTTCGTCGCGCCTGCCGCCGATCACCCGGTATCGAAGGGGCTGACGGCCGGCACGATTACCGACGATACCGAGCAGGCGCTGCTGCTTGGCCGCATCCTCGTCGAGTCCGGCGAGCGTTTCGACCATGCGCGCTGGGTCAACGCGCTGCTCGACTGGGAGCGCGACGTCAAGGCGCGCGGCAGCTACGACCTGCTTGGACCATCGACCAAGCGCGCCATCGACGCCATCAACAGCGGCGTGCCGGCCGAAGAAGCCGGGCGCAGCGGCGACACCAACGGTGCGGCGATGCGCATCGCGCCGGTCGGCATCATGATGCCGCCGGAGCCGCTCGACGCTCTCGTCGCCAAGGTCGCTCAGACCTGCCGGGCCACGCACAACACCTCGATCGCCATTGCATCGGCTGCCGCGGTCGCTGCAGCGGTCAGTCTCGGTGTCTCGGGTGGCGATTGGCGTGCCGCTTGCGGCCATGCGGTCGCAGCGGCACGCCTTGGCGCTGCGCTCGGCCATTGGGTCACCGGTGGCGACATCGCCGCGCGTATCCTTTGGGCGCAAGAGCTTGTCCGCGGCAAGGCGGAAAAAGAAGCGATCAAGCTGATCGTCGACCTGGTCGGCACGGGTGTCGCCAGCCAGGAATCGGTCCCGGCGGCATTCGCGGTGCTGGAAGTCGCGCAAGGCGATGCATGGCGGGCAGCCGTTATCGCAGCCAATCTCGGCGGTGACACCGACACGATCGGGGCGATTGCCGCCGGCATGGCCGGCGCCTGCGCCGGCCTGTCGAAGCTGCCGCAGGGTCGTATCTCGCGACTGCGTGGCATCGACATCGCGGACGTCCGCGCGCTGGCTGTCGATCTGGTCGCCGCCCGCGACTCCAAGGCCGGTCCAGGCAAGGAGGACGCCTGATGACCGGGCGGCTCGTCCATGTCGGCAGCGCCGTGGTCGACTATGTCTACCGCATCGATGCCTTGCCGGCGGCGGGCACGGAAAAGACCGCGACGAGCTACGCGCGGGTCGCCGGCGGCGGCTTCAACATGATGGTCGCGGCAAGCCGCACCGGCATGAAGGTTGTGTTCGGCGGCCAGCTCGGCACCGGGCCGGACGGAGATTTTCTGCGCGCCGCCTTCACGGCCGAAGGCATCGAGACGCTGACGCCGCCGTCACCCGTGATGGACAGCGGCAATTGCGTCGCCATGATCAGCGGTGACGCAGAGCGCACCTTCGTCTCGTGGCCGGGCGCCGAGAGCCGGCTGACGCTCGACATGATGAAGCCGGTCCAAGCCCTTCCGGGCGACTGGGTTTTCACCTCGGGCTACACGCTGAGTTATCCCGGCAGCCGCGACGTGCTCACCGACTGGATCGAGGCGCTGCCGGCCGGCATTCCCTTTGTCTTCGACCCGACACCGGTAATCGCCGGCATTCCGCGGCCGGTCCTGGACAGGGTTCTCGCGCGCACGACATGGCTGAGCTGCAACACCAATGAGGCAGCCGAGATTGCCGGCGCCGGCGATGCTCAGACCGTCGCCATCCGATTGCTCGCCGATCACTGCCCCAGGGCTGACGGCGTCGTCATCCGCGCCGGCGCGCATGGCTGCCTTGTCCGCATGGCCGATGGCGGCACCCGCGCGGTGCCCGGCTTCAAAGTGGAAGCCGTCGATACCAATGGTGCCGGGGACACGCATATCGGCGCCTTCGTCAGCGGCCTTTCGCGCGGTCTAAGCCCCTGCGACGCGGCACGCTATGCCAATGCCGCCGCCGCACTTTCTGTCACACGCCATGGCGGGTCCTCCGCGCCGACCGACACGGAGATCCAGGAATTCCTGACTGAGCGCGGCGAAGCGACGACCGCGCCTGGCCAGGCGGAAGCGACTGCAACTTAACAAGCCCGTCAATCGGGCAAACAATGAGAGGAAAAGAACATGCGCATGCCCAGACTGACCGCTTTTCTGACGGCGACCGCCGTCTTCGTCTCAGCCTTCACGGTTTGTGCATTCCCTTTGGCAGCACAAGCAGCCGAGGAAGTGCATGTGCTCAACTGGAAAGGCTATGGCGCCGACGAGCCGTGGGCGGTCGCCAATTTCGAGAAGGCGACCGGCTTCAAGGTGGTCAACGACTTCTTCAATTCCGAACAGGAGATGCTGACCAAGATCCGGACCAATCCGGGCCTCTACGACGTCGTCATGATCAATGCCGCCTTCAACGACCAGGCGATGGCCGGCAAGCTGATCCAGCCGATCGACGTCTCGAAGCTTTCCAACTATGCCGACATCGCCAAGGACAAGGCCGGCTCGCCGATGCTCAACCACGACGGCAAGGTCTATGGCGTGCCGTGGGTGTGGGGCCTGACAGCGCTGGCCATCAACGACAAGTCCTTCGACAAGCCGCCGACGAGCATCGCCGAAATGTGGGACCCCGCGCATAAGGGCCGCGTTATCATCCGCGATGACGCCGTCGAGGCGGTGCAGTTCGGCGCTCTCGCGTCGGGACAGAACATCAACGACATCAAGGATATGGAAGCGGTCAAGGCGAAGCTCACCTCGCTGATGCCGCAGATCAAGACGTTCTGGAGCTCGGAGAACGACTGGAACCAGATGGTCGCCTCCAACCAGATCGACATCGGCACCTATTGGAGCGGCTCCGCCGATCGCGCCAAGACCCATTTCAAGCTGCCGGTCTCGCTGGTCATCCCGCAAGAGGGCTCGGTCGCCTGGCTCGACGCCTTCTCGATCCCCGTCGGCTCCAAGAACGTCGCCGGCGCCGAAGCCTTCATCAACTACATGATCGACCCGAAATTCTACGTCGAATGGGTCACCAAGGTCGGCGCGCCGGTCTCGGCCAACACCAAGGCGGTCGACGCCCTGCCTGAGGATGCCTTCAACCGCAAGGTGATGGGTGATCCGGAGGTCGCCAAGCGCATCCAGTTCCAGGCGCCGATCACCGACGAGCAGCGCGAAAAATACCTGGCGCTGTGGCAGGAGCTGAAGGTCAACGTGAAGTAATCAGGTGTCTTTCGGGGAGGAGAGGCAAATGGCTGACCAGCTTGCGATCGGTTCGCGCCGCGGACTGAGGCCTGCGCTGCCGCTTCTCCTTCCCGCCTATCTGTGGCTGACGGTGGCGATCTTCCTGCCGCTGTCGGCCATGGTGTTCTTCTCCTTCATGACCGACCTGCCGCTGGCCGGGAAGGAGTGGTCGTTCACGCTCGGCAATTACGCGGCCTTCTTTTCGCAAAGCCTCTATTCGACCCTGCTCTTCGCCTCGCTGCGGCTCGGGCTCGAAGTGACGCTGTGGTGCGTCGCCATCGGCTATCCGGCCGCCTATGTGCTGGCCAAGGTGCTGAAGGGCCGCAGCCGCGAAGCGATCTTCCTGCTCGTCATCCTGCCGTTCTGGTCGAACGGGCTGGTGCGCATCTTTTCCTGGGCGATGGTGCTGCGTGAAGGCGGCATCCTCGATACGGCGCTCAACGCCGTGCTGCCGTTCAAGATCAACATCGACCTGATGTACTCCTATCCCGCCGTCATCATCGGCCTGGTGCACTCCTACGTGCCCTACATGGTGCTGACCTGCTATCTGACGCTGCAGGCGATCGACGACTCGCTGATCGAGGCCGGCCGCTCGCTCGGTGCATCGCGGCGGCAGGTGCTGTGGCGGGTGATCATCCCGCTGTCGATGCCGGGGCTGATCGCGGGCTCAGCGCTGATCTTCGTGCCGGTGGTCGGTTCCTTCATGGAGCCGCGCATCCTCGGTGGGCGCACCGGCACCTTCTACGGCACCGTCATCGAGGACCAGTTCGTCGCCGTCTTCAACTGGCCGCTGGGCGCGGCACTCTCCTTCATCCTGCTCGCGGTCGTGCTGATCATCCTGGCACTGGCCGCTCCAGTTTTGCGGAGGGCAGGCTGATGGCGACGACGCGCATCCTCGAATGGCTCGGGCGCTTCTACATCGTGCTTTTGCTCGGCTTCCTCTACCTGCCGATCATCATCATGGCGCTGATGTCGTTCAACACATCGCCCTTCTACCAATTGCCGTTCGAGTGGACGACGGACTGGTATGCTTCGCTCTGGCAGAACGACCAGCTGATCGCAGCGACCTGGAACAGCATCGAGATCGCCGTCATCACCACGATCATCTCAACGGTGCTGGGCGCGATGGCCTCGCTGGCGCTCTACCGCCACGAGTTTCGCGGCAAGAAATTCCTGCAGGCGCTGCTCTTCCCGCCGATCGCCATTCCGTGGCTGATCACCGGCACGGCGATGCTGATCTTCTTCTTCGGCGTCGGCATCGGCCGCGGGCTCATCGCCATCCTGCTCGGCCACGTCGCGCTGGCGCTGCCTTATGTCATCGTCGTCGTCTCGGCACGGCTGCAGACCTTCGCGCCTGAGCTGGAAGAAGCGGCGCGCTCTCTCGGCGCCAACCAGTGGCAGGTGACCTTGCGGGTTACCTTGCCCTGGATCATGCCTGGCGTGATCGCCGGCGGGCTGTTTGCCTTTGCCGTGTCGTTCGACCAGTTCGTGGTCTCGTATTTCCTGTCGACGCCCGGCCAGACGACGCTGCCGGTCGAAATCTATGCCGCGATCCGCAAGGGGTTTACCCCGGAGATCAACGCGGTGTCGACGATCATCATAGTGGTGTCGATGGCGCTCATGCTGCTGACGGCGCGCTTCTTCAAATTCGGCGGAGAGAAATAATGGCCGGCGTCCAGGTGGCGAACGTTTCACGCAGTTTTGGCGCGCACAAGGCGCTGGACGACGTCTCGATCGATTTTGCCGATGGCGGCTTCTATGCGCTGCTCGGGCCATCGGGCAGCGGCAAGACCACGCTGCTCAGGCAGATCGCCGGCTTCGATTTTCCGGACGCCGGCCGCATCGCCATCGGCGGTGAAAGCGTCGAGCGCGTGCCGGTCGAGAAGCGCCGCATCGGCATGGTGTTCCAGAACTATGCGCTGTTTCCAAATATGAGCGTCGCCGACAATGTCGCCTTCGGGCTTTCGGTACGCGGCGAGGCGAAGGCGACGATCGCAGCGGAAGTGCAGCGCGCGCTCGACCTCGTACAGCTCGGCAAGCTCGGCGGCCGCCGGCCGCATCAGCTCTCCGGCGGCCAGCGCCAGCGCGTGGCGCTTGCCCGCGCCATCGTCACCAAGCCGCGCGTGCTTTTGCTGGACGAGCCGCTCGGCGCGCTCGACAAGGCGCTGCGCGTCGACATGCAGATCGAGCTGAAGCGCATCCAGCGCGAGATCGGCATCACCACCATCTTCGTCACGCACGACCAGGAAGAGGCGCTGACGATGAGCGACCGCATCGGCATCCTGCGCGACGGCAGGCTGGTGCAGGAGGGCCCGCCGGAAGAGATCTACGACAGGCCGCAAAGCGAGTTCGCCGCGACCTTCCTCGGCGACGCAAACATCTTTCGTGGCGATGCGACCGGCTCGGGGATCAAGCTGCCTGACGGCACGACGATCGAGGCTTCGACAGGCGCGTCGGTGCCGGCCGGCGCCAAGGCGAGCTGCGCGGTGCGGCCCGAGCGGATTCAAATCTCGACCGGTCTGGCAAAACCGGATCAAGCCGACGCCAACATGCTCCAGGGGCGGGTCTCAAAACGCATCTTCGCCGGCAACAACAGCACTTACTTTGTCGACCGGGAAGGCCAGACGCTGAAAGTGATCGTCCAGAACACCGGCGCCGAACGGTTGGCCGAAGGCGAGCCGGTGGTGCTCAGGTGGTCGCCGGACAGCACGGTGCTGATCGCAGCATAGGCCCGACCGCCGGCACTGATGGGAAATGATGGCGCGGGACTTGGCTGAAGCCCGGACCATCACGCTATATCCAGTCCTCGACGGAGGAATGGATGGCAAGCATGGGTTTCGAGCCGGACGTGAAAGTCCGGGTCAAGGACTACCGGATCGGCTGCATCGGCGCCGGCATGATCATGGCCGAATGCCATCTGGCCGCCTATCATGAAGCCGGCTTTCCGGTGGTGGCGATCGCTTCGCGCACCAAGTCAAACGCGCAGAAGGTCGCGGATCGCTGGAGCATTCCGACCGTGCACGACACGCCTGAGCGACTGATAGAGGACAGCCGCGTCGAGATCGTCGACCTCGCTTTCCCACCGGACCAGCAGCCGGCGCTGATCCGTCACGCATTGAAGCAGCCGCATATCAAGGCGATTCTGGCGCAGAAGCCGCTGGCGCTTTCGGTCGAGGAAGCGGTCAAGCTGCGCGACGAGGCGGCGGCTTCCGGCAAGATCCTCTCGGTCAACCAGAACATGCGCTATGACCAGTCGATGCGCGTCTTGAAGCAGATCATGGACAGCGGCGCGCTGGGCGAGATCGTGTTTGCCGAGATCGACATGCATGCGATCCCGCACTGGCAGACCTTCCTTGCCGGTTACGACCGGCTGACGCTCGCCAATATGAGCGTGCACCATCTCGACGTGCTGCGCTTCCTGTTCGGCGATCCGGACGACATCACCACGCTTGCGCGCAAGGACCCGCGCACCAGGTTCGAGCATTCCGACGGCATCACGGTGTCGACACTCCGCTTCCCTTCCGGCGTGTTTGCGGTGTCGCTGGAGGACGTCTGGTCCGGTCCGCGCCAAGAGGGCTATCAGGACGACCAGCACATCGCCTGGCGCGTCGATGGCACCATGGGCGTCGCCAAGGGCACGATTGGCTGGCCGAAGGGCGTCTCCTCGACGCTGACCTATGCCTCGGCCGAGACGACGGGCGGTGAATGGGTTAGTCCAAGCTGGGAGACGATGTGGTTCCCGCACGCCTTCATCGGCGTGATGGAACAGCTTCAGCATGCACTGAAGGCCGGTACGCCGCCGGCGCTCTCCGTTGCCGACAACGTCAAGACGATGGCGCTGGTCGAGGCCGGCTACCGGTCGATGGCCGAAGGCCGCACCGTCAAGCTTTCCGAAATCCGCATCGACTGAGGCGGTCAAAGGCAAGACAACAGAATCGCTTACCGGGAGGACTTCACCTCATGATGCAGGCAGGTATCTTCACAGGCTATTTCCCCTACGAGCTCGAGGAGGTCGCCAGGCGTATCCGCGCGCTCGGGTTCAACACGGTGCAGCTCGACCTGCATTTCAAGGATATCGATTTCTCGGCCGGTCAGATCACCAGGGACAAGGCAAGGAAGGTCCGCGACACGTTCCGAGACCACAACCTGCCGATCTGCTGCGTATCCGGCTACACGAACATCATCCACCCCGACAAGGTTGAGCGCGAAAAGCGGCTTGCCTATCTCAAGGAGATCATCCGCAACGCGCGCGAATTCGGCTCGCCCTATGTGATCTCGGAGACCGGTACCTACAACACCGAATCCGACTGGGTGCATCATCCGAAGAACAAGACCGAGGAAGGCTTCGCGGAGTGCCGCAAGGTGATCTCCGACCTCGCACAGACGGCATACGACCACGGCGCGGTGTTCTTGCTCGAGACCTATGTCAACAACGTCGTCGGTTCGGTCGAGGAGACGGTGAAGATGTTCGCCCAGGTCGACCATCCCGGCCTCGGCCTTCTGATGGATCCGACCAACTACTTCGAGGCGCACAATATCGACCGCATGGAGCAAGTGCTGAACCAGGTGTTCGACACGCTGACCGACAAGATCAAAATAGCCCATGCCAAGGACGTGAAGCGCTCGGGCTCGGACAAGGCCGAGAAGCATGCCGACATCGGCGACGTGGACGCGCATGAAGGGCTGACGTTCCGTGGCGTCGGGGAAATCGAGCTGCCGGCTCCGGGGCTCGGCTCGCTCAACTACGATCTCTATCTGAAGCGGCTCAGCGAGAAGCATCCGAACATCCCGGTGATCATCGAGCATCTGTCCGAAGACGACGTGCCGCGCGCCAAGAAATTCCTCGACGGAAAATTCCGCGCCAACGGGCTCTGACGCCCCGGGGAGGTGATGATGGCGACGACCGCCGGAACGAAGCGCGATTACAGCCTTGTCGGCGAAAGCACGCGCCGGGCGATCGAGACCGGGCTCGCCTCGGCCGAGTGGTATCACACGGACGTGGCGCGCAAGACCATGAAGGAGTTGATGCAGCGCTCGGACGGGCCGGCGATCCGCGATACCATCATCTGGATCGCCGCGATCCTGGGCTCTGCGGCCGGTATCGTCTGGTTCTGGGGCAGTTGGTGGGTCGTGCCGTTCCTGTTCGTCTATGGCGTGCTCTATGGCTCGTCGAGCGACTCGCGCTGGCACGAATGCGGCCACGGCACCGCCTTCCGCACGCGCTGGATGAACGATATCGTCTACCACATCGCCTCGTTCATGCTGATGCGCAATCCGGTGCAGTGGCGCTGGAGCCATGCGCGCCACCACACCGACACCATCATCGTCGGCCGCGATGCCGAGATCGCGGTGATGCGGCCGCCCGACCTTATCAAGGCGGCGCTGGCCTTCACCGGCATCCTCGATTTCCGCTATTCGCTGCCGACGCTGGTGCGCCAGGCTTTTGGAAAACTGTCGGACGACGAGAAGAGCTATATCCCGGAGATGGAGCAAAGGAAGGCGGTTGTCGCGGCGCGCTGGCACATGGTCGTGTATGCCGCGACGATCGCTGTCGCGATCGCGCTTAAGTCATGGATACCGCTGGTGCTGATCGGCCTGCCGCGCCTCTACGGCACCTGGCACATGGTGACGACCGGCTTGCTGCAGCATATCGGGCTGGCCGACAACGTCATCGACCACCGGCTCAACACGCGCACCGTCTACATGAACCCGGTCAGCCGGTTCATCTACTGGAACATGAACTACCATGTGGAGCATCACATGTTTCCGATGGTGCCCTATCACGCGCTGCCGAAGCTGCATGGACTGATCAAGCACGATTTGCCGGTGCCGAACCCGTCGATGTGGCACGCCTATCGCGAGGTGTGGCCGGTGCTGCTCAAGCAGCTGAAATACGAGGACTACTATCTCAAGCGCGAATTGCCGCCGACGGCCAAGCCCTATCGCGGCGAGTTCCACGATCTAGACATAACGGCTGCCGCCGCCGAATAGGCGTCGCGCGGCAATTTGGAGGCAGACGATGGCGGAGTGGGTCGAAGCGTGCGCGGTGGGCGACGTGGATGAGGAGGATGTGATCCGCTTCGACCATGGCGGCCGCACATTCGCGATCTACCGCTCGCCGGACAACGCGTTCTTCGCGACCGACGGTTTTTGCACGCATGAAAAGGCCCATCTCGCGGACGGGCTGGTGATGGACGACATCATCGAATGCCCCAAGCACAATGGCCGCTTCAACTACAAGACCGGCGAGGCCAAGGGCGCGCCGGTCTGCGTCAACCTCAAGACCTATCCGGTCCGGATCGAAGCTGGCAAGGTGATGATTGAGATCGGCTGAGCAGCCACTATCCACAACCAGGGAAAAGAGTTCGATGAGCCGAAAGAGACCGACCGTCGCCGATCTGCGCGCCATGAAGGGCAAGCGGCAATTGACCATGCTGCGCGTGCTGACGCTGGAAGAAGCCGAAGCCGCCGAACGGGCAGGGGTCGACATCGTCTCGGTGCCGCCGGAGCTGGTGCTCAATCCGCAATACCGCGACGCCGCGCCCAGCCTCTTCACCATGCCCGGCGAAAACTTCTTCGAGATCGGCACGGCCGACGATTTCGTCCGCTGGTCGTTCCGCCTCTACAAGGCCGGTGCCGACGCCGTCTATTGCAGCGCCGGCTATGCCACGATCAAGCGCATGGCCGACGATGCCATTCCCGTCATCGGCCATGTCGGGTTGATCCCCTCGCGCGCCACCTGGACAGGCGGTTTCAAGGCCGTCGGCAAGACCGCGGACACCGCCATGCAGGTGTTCGAGGCGGTCAAGCAGTTGGAGGCCGCCGGAGCCATCGGCGCCGAGATCGAAGTGGTTCCTGTGGAAGTGGCGAAGGCGATCTCCGAGCGCACGCCGCTGATCATGCTGTCGATGGGCGCGGGCACGGGCTGCGACGCGCAATATCTGTTCGCCGAGGATATTCTCGGCGCCAATCGCGGTCACATGCCGCGCCATTCGAAGGTCTACCGCAATTTCGCCGCCGAGTATGACCGGCTGCAGCAAGAGCGCATCGCGGCATTTTCCGAATATGTCGCCGACGTCAACAGTGGCGCCTATCCGGAAGACAGGCATATCGTGCACATGGATCCGGATCAGCTCACCCTCTTCATGAAGAAGGTGGACGCAAAGTCCTGAACCAAAAGTCCGAGAGCTTCAGCCTGCAGCCGGCGGACCTTGCCATGCTCCGCCGGCAAGGGCGGCATAAAGCGCTTCGGCGTCAGTACCGAGCGGCCTGTCTTCCTTGAGCATCGCCACATGCGCGCGTACGGCCGTGTGAACTGCGCCGGTCGCCGGCGCGAGCGTGGCCCCCTCGCGCAAGTCGACGGCCTGCGCCGCCGCCATCAGCTCGAACGCGATCAGCCGCCGCCACAGCACGATCATTTCCGCGCATTTGGCGACGGAGAGGGGCGTCTGTGCGGCGTGATCCTCGACGCCCTCGGATACAGGCAGGAAATCGAGCATCACCGGATTGGCCTTGTGACGGATGGCGGCCAGGATCGCCGTCACCGTTTTCTGCAGCGGGACGAAGCCCGCCGAGGCGCCACCGATCGGCGACAGGTATTTGGGCAGGCCATTGCGGCCGGAGCCAGTGAGCTGGATGAAGCGCGCGGCTGATGCTGCTGCGCATTGTGCGATTGCCAGGCCAAGCGTTTCGAAGGCGAGCGACAGCGATGCGGTGTGGAAATTGCCGGTCGACATGACCAGCGCATCCTCGGCAAGCACCAGCGGATTGTCGGCGGCGGCGTTCAGCTCGATCTCGGCGGCAAGCCGCGCATGGTCGATCGCCTGGATCAGCGCGCCGTTGATCGACGGCATGCAGCGGATCGACAGCGGATCCTGGATGGTGGTCGGCGCCGGCGCTTCATCGCGCGCCAGGAGGTCGCGCAGCGCCTTCGCCGCTAGCTGCTGGCATGCGCCCGGGCGCGCCAGATGCTGGCGCGGATCGAGGATCGTGCGGTTGGCGCCGATGCCTTCCATCGTCAGCGCGCCGGCCTGCTGCTGTTGTTCGAGCGCCGAGAGCGCATCGGCCAGCGCCAGCGCCGCGGAGCCGGTAGAAACTGCGGAGGCGTTGATCAGCGACAGCCCGTCCTTGGGCGAGAGATTGACCGGCGCGAGGCGCGCCATCATCAGCGCCTTGGCGGCAGGCATGCGACGGCCCTGGTATTCCGCTTCGCCTTCGCCGATCAGCACGCGCGCTATCGCCGTCATCAGCAGAAGATCACCGGCGCCGATCGAGCCCAGCGACGGCATCACCGGATGCACGCCGGCATTGAGCGCCTCGACTAGCGCCGTAAACACGCGCGGCGACAGGCCCGAGCCGCCGGAAGCGAGCATCGCAATGCGGGCAAACATCGCCGCCCGCACCGTCGGCACCGGCAGGGCCTCGCCGACGGCGGCGCTGCGGCCTTCGATCAATTGGCGCTGGAAGGCGCCGGCGTCGCCGTCGACCGCGGTGACGAGATTGGCGCCCAGCCCGGTGTTCAGCCCGTAGATCTGCTGGCCGCCGGCCGCGGCGGCATCGAGGATCTGGCGCGCCTTGGTCAGCTTTTCGATGACGGAAGGTGTGACCTCGACCTTGCAGGCGTTGCGCGCGGCGGCAACCACATCCTCGATGCTGACGCCGGCGCCGGTGAGAACGAGCGGGCTCATGCGAAGCGCAGCCTCTGGCCGATACCGCTTTCGCCGGCCTTGGCCAACATGGCCTTGCCAAGCGCGATATCGGAAAGCGAGAGGCCGCGATGCCAGAACAGGATCGTCTCGTCATCGCTTTCGCGCCCGGCTTTCAGGCCGGCGGCGATCTGGCCAAGCTCGGCATGGAGCGTCGCCTCGCTCAGCTTTCCGGCCTCGACATGGGCGCGCAGCGAGCCGAACTTGCCGCCTTTGCACTGGCCCCAGTCGTCGACGACGATCTTTTGCATGATGTCGGTGAGCGACAGCTCCACAGCGCTCATCGTGCCATAGGGCACCACCAGCGCGCCGGGCTTGATCCATTCGGTCTTGAGCAGAGGTTGCGGCTCGTCGAGGCGCGAGGCCTCGACGACGATATCGGCGCCGTCGACGCAGCTTCGCCAGTCGGCGACGGCGGTCACTGTCTTGCCGAGATCGGCCGACAATTTAGCGGCAAAGCCGTCGCGGCTCTCCGGCCGGCGCGAATGGACGCGGATCTCGTCGAAGTCGAAGATATGGTCGAGCAGCCGCACATTCCAATAGGCGGTGCCGCGCGCGCCGATATGGCCGAGCACTTTCGAATTCTTCTTCGCCAGGTGCTTGGCACCGATGGCAGTGACGGCGCCGGTGCGCATGTCGGTGATGACGGTGGCGTCGAGGATGGCGCGCGGCGTGCCGGTGCGCGGATCGAAAAGATTGAGGATGCCGAATTCCGACGGCAGGCCATGCTTGTAGTTGTCGACATAGTCGCCGACGATCTTGACGCCGGCGGCGTCGAGCGGCGCCACATAGCCACGCAGCACGTTGAAATGGCCGTGGAAGGACGGGTCGGGTTCAAGATGGACGCGTGGCTCGATCACCGTCAGGCCGTTACCTTGCGCGACGAGCCCGGCTTCGACGGCGCCGATGATCTCTGCATCGCTCATGGCCAGCGCTTCGATGTCGAGCGCATTGAGGTAGTCGATATAGATGGGCTTCATGCATTTTCCTCGGCCACCCCCACGCTCATCCATAACAGGCGATCGGCCGGCACGGAAGTTGGTCGGATAAGCTCTGGGCGGGACCGGCGTCAGGGCGAGGTGATGCATGATCCTGCCGGCCAATGCCGGGGTCGAGGTTTCAGGGCATTCGACGAGCGATTGATGTCGCTCCGGACGCATTTTGCGGACTCACGCACTGCTCGGCGAGAACGCCGCCGGCAAGTCGACGCTGACCAAGATCATCGCCGGTGTCGGCGACGGAGGAGAAGATCATGTATGCGGCGGTTCACTAGGGTGTTGGATGGTGCGCACTTCGACAATTGGCCGAATCGTCCGTCCTTCGTCATCCACGGGCGGAGCAAGGAGCGAAGCGACGCGCGCAGACCCGAGGATCCATTCCGTTACTTTCAGGCGCCGCTACGGTCCAGAATTCTGCTTCGCTGCGCCCTTCGCGCGAGGTCACGGCATGGATTCTAGGGTCTGCGCGCGTCGCTACGCTCCTTGCTCCGCCCTAGAATGACGATGCTGATGTGCTTCGGCCAACCTCCGCGGCAGTGTGTTGTTTCGAGCTAAAACTGAATCGGACAAACAGGTTAGCCGTCTATGCGCAACACTTGGTTCAACGAGCGGCACCATCAATTCACTGAAAGGAAAATGCCATGGCCACCACAAAGCTTCTCAGCGATGCCGAGGTCGAAAAAATCGCGGCGGTGAAGGCTGTGTTCGACGATATCCGCGCGACGCGCAAATCCGACTTCGTCAACAATTTCTGGCGCGGGCTGGCCAATGATCCGGTCTCGCTGAAGCGTGTGTGGGAACAACTGAAGGCGGTGATGATCGCCGACGGCGCCATCGATCCGCTGACCAAGGAAATGATCTATATCGCTGTATCGACCGCCAATGGCTGCTCCTACTGCGTCCACTCGCACACCGCGGCGGCGCGAGCCAAGGGTATGACCGACGCGCAGCATGGCGAGCTGGTGTCGATCATCGGCCTGGCCGGGCAGACCAACCATCTGGTGACTGCAATGCAGATTCCGGTCGATCCGCAGTTCGAGGTGAATTAAGGGCGACCCTTTCGGGGCAAGAGTCTCATGGATAAGACCACCAGATTTCCAATTTCGCTCTCCGGCTACGAGATCGAAGGGCTGCTCGGAAGCGATGCGCCACGACTGGTGCGGCTCTATCAGGCTTGCGCGGACTATGTCGCGCTGGAACGCGGCGAGGAGCCCAGCGCCGCCATTGCGCGGGAGGAGTTCGAAAGCTTCCCGCCAAACCGGACTGAGGCCGACAAGTTCGTGTTCGGATTGAAAGCTGTCGATGGCGAAATCGTTGGCTTGCTGGCCTGCGACCGCGGCTATCCGCAACCGGGCTGTTGGTGGATTGCCTTGCTGGTGATCGACAAGTCCCTTCGTGGACAAGGGGTTGGACGGGCTCTATGCCACGACTTTTTCAGGTGGCTGAAATTGCGGAATGTCGAACGCGTGGAACTTGGCGTGATCGAGGAAAACAAACAGGCGCTTCGCTTCTGGCGGGGCCTAGGTTTCGAACTGGTGCGGACGGCGGGGCCCGTCAGCTTCGGGGTCAAACAGCACATGGTCCAGGTTTTGGGGCGTGCCTTGTGAGCGACTAGACTGGCCTGTAGACGTGCTCTGCCGTGTTCCAGAAAACATCTGCCTCGGCCGCCACGCCGTGCTTCGCCACGGCATCGCGGTGCGCCTTGATCAGTTCGGCGTGGCTGGTCCAGAGCTTCTCGATCGGGAAGTTCGAGCCGAACATCAGATGGTCGGCCCCCAGAATGTCGATGGCATTGTCGATGATGTAGGCGATCAGCGCAGGGTCGTTGCGGTGGACGAAGGTTCCGAGGCCGGACAGCTTGGCGTAGAAGTTCGGCGCTGCTGAGAGCGTGCGCAATCCGGCCTTCCAGGCTTCAGTGGTTTCCGGCTCCGTGCCGGTCAGCATGCCGGCATGGGTGAGGATGAAATTGGTTTGCGGGTTCTCGCCGACCAGCGTCAGCCCATCCTTCATCTGCGCCGGAAAGAGCTGCAGATCGAAGGAGAGGTCGTAGTCCTTCAGCCTCGCCACGTTCTTCCGCACCTTGGGATCGATCACCTGGTCGGCCGAGGCGGCGACGCGGAAGGCGGGCGTCGCGTGCCAGTGGAGCTGCATGCGCACGCCGCGCAGCAGCGAATATTTTTTCAGTCGGTCAATCTGCGGGCGGACGTCGTCGACCGTCATGTCGGCATAGCCGACGATGGCGTGCGGCCAGCCGGTTTCCTCGGCGGTTTTCTGCAGAAAGGCGACCTCCTTCTCGAAATCCTCCTTGGCCCAGTTGGTCTGGACATAGACGGCCTTCTCGACGCCCGAGCCTTTCTGGTCTTCGAGGAATTCCGCGATCGGATAGTCGCGGCGGATAGGCTCGTAGGGGCCGAAAATGCGCGGCACCATCGGCCCGACCAGCCAGGGCTGGTCCTGCTGCCGCCAGATGTGGAAATGCGCGTCGATGGCTTTCTGCATCACGAAACCCTTTTCCAGATGGTCTCGGCCGCCGGAGCCGGGCGGGCGAGCGCCAGGATGAAATCGGCCAGGCCTTTGACCGACGAGCCGTCGACCAGATCGTCAAGCAGCGGCAGGATGGCGCGCAGCGCTGACGTCGCCGGGCGAAAGCGCGGATCGCCGGCCAGCGGCGTCGCCAGCGACAGCCGGAAGGCGCGGGTGCTGAACCGCCGCATCGCCATCTCCAATTCGGCATGACTGCCGCGCTCCAGGCCATCGGACAGGATTACGACGCAGGCGCCGCGCGCGAAGGCGGAGAAACGCGGCACCGACAGGAAGGCGAGCAATGTCGGACCCATGCGGGTGCCGCCGTCCCAATCGTCGACGAGTGCTGCGGCGCGGGCGAGCGCCTGCTCGCGATCGCGGATGCGCAGCGCCGAAGTGACGCGGGTGAGGCGCGTGCCGAAGGTGAAGACCTCCGCGCGGTCCGCGCCCTGCACCGCGGCGTGGGCCAGCTTGAGATAATCGGCGGTGTGCAATTTCATCGAGCCGGAGACATCGACGAGCAGAAGCAGTTTTCGCGATACGGCCTGCCGGCGGCGCAACAGCGGCGAGGGGATGTCGCCATCGGCGCTGACGATTTCGCTGAGCGAGCGTCGGAGGTCGAGCGTGCCGCGCGAGCGGGTGCGCGCCGTGCGGAAGGAGCGGCGGACGGGCAGGGCCGAAGCAAGGTTCCGGCGGAACTGGCCAAGACCATCGGTGTCGCGCTGGAAGTCGCGGCTGCTCAGCTGTTCGAGTGCCGAGGACTGCTCGCCACCCTTCTCCTGGCGAGCGACCTGGTTCTCTTCCTCGCGGGTGCCGCGATCGTCCTTGACGCGGGTTTCGTCGTCCTCCTCCCCCTCGATCGAAGGCTTGGCGTCGTCGTAGAAATAGGCGCGGAAATGCGCTTCGAATTCGCCGCGGCGGTCGGGTGGGGGCGCCAGGGTCGCAAGCGCTGCCTCGCGGATGTCATTCATCGAGCGCGGTCCGAGCAGGGTGACTGCTTGCATGAAGCTGGTCACTTGTTCCGGTGCGATGGCGAAGGCGTGGCGGCGTAATAGGCGGGCGAAGCCGAGGAAGGGTGCGGCGGAGGGGGGCAGGCTTTCCTCTCCCCGTTCACGGGGAGAGGATGCCGGCAGGCAGGTGAGGGGCGGCGCCGACTTCTTCCCAGTGTGGCGCTGCCCCTCATCCGCCCCTTCGGGGCACCTTCTCCCCGTGAACGGGGCGAAGGGATTGTCGAGGTCACGGCTCACCCCATCGCCTCCTCGACAATCTTGCCGAATTCAGGCGCAATGACAGACAAATCCTCCTCGTCCTTGATCAGCACGCCGATGGCGCGGCGGAAGGCTTGCGGCCACGGGCTGCCGCCTTTTTCGAGGATGGTCGCGGCGTTCGCCCATTCGACCGCCTCGGCGATGCCGGGCGGCTTGGCCAGGGGCCGCGCGCGGATCTGTTGCACCGCGCTCGCCACCGCGCACGCCGTTGCTTCGGCGACATCGCCGGCGCGCAGCATGATGATCTCGGCCTCGCGCTGGGCGTCGGGATAGCCGATCCAATGATAGACGCAGCGCCGGCGCAGCGCCTCGGCCAGCTCGCGGGTGCGGTTGGAGGTCAGGATGACGATCGGCTGCGTTGCGGCGCGGATCGTGCCGCGCTCCGGAATGCTGATCTGGAAGTCGGAAAGGAATTCCAAGAGCAGCGCTTCGAACTCGTGATCCGAACGATCGATCTCGTCGACCAGCAGCACGCGCTGCTCAGGCGCGCGCAGCACCTGCAGCAGCGGCCGGGCGATCAGGAAACGGTCGTCATAGATGTCGATCTCGTGCTCGCCGGCATGGCGGATGGCGAGCAGCTGGCGCTGGTAGTTCCACTCGTAGAGCGCATGCCCGGCATCGATGCCTTCATAGCATTGCAGGCGCACCAGCTCGCGGCCGAGCAGTTCGGCGACCGCCTTCGCGGCCTCGGTCTTGCCGACGCCCGGCGCGCCTTCGAGCAGCAGCGGCTTGCCCAGCCGGATCGCCAGGAAGATCGCGGTCGCGAGGCTGTCGTCGGCCAGATAGCGCGAAGCGGCAAGGCGCGCGGCCACTGCTTCTGGCGAAGCGGCGACCTCTGCTAATTCGGCGCGGATCATTTTCCCTCAACCCGCGGCCTGCGCCTTCAGCGCCCGCAGGATGCGCTCCGGCGTGATCGGCAGCGTGTCGATGCGTACCCCGACGGCGTCGAAGACGGCATTGGCGACGGCCGGGATCTGCGGGTTGGCGCACATCTCGCCAGGTCCCTTGGCGCCGAACGGTCCGTCGGCGGAGGGGCGCTCCAGCACGATGATCTCGGTCTCGGCAAGATCGCCCGGTCCCGGCATCAGATACTGGTTGAAGTCGGTGCCGCCATGCTCACGGTTCGGATAATAGGGCTCGGTCGTCTCGTAAAGCGCGTGGCTGATGCCCATCCAGGAGCCGCCGACCAATTGCTGCTCGACCATCTTCGGGTTGAGCGCGCGGCCGATCTCGAAGACGTTCTTCACGGCGAGCACCGTCACTTCGCCGGTCTCGTCGTCGACCTCGACCTCGGCCACGGTGCAGGCATGGGCGTAGCAGGTCGAGGGCTTCATCGCGCCTGTCTCTTTTTCGGGATAGGAACGTGGGACCAGGAACATGCCGCGGCCCGAGATCGAGCGGCCGCGCTTGAAATGCGCCGACAGCGCGACATCGAAGATCGAGATCGATTTCTGCGGCGCGCCTTTGACCGCTATGTTGCCCTGGCCATCGGTCTCAAGGTCGGAAGCATCCACTTCCAGTTCTTCGGCGGCCACCTCCAGCATCACCTGGCGGGCTTCCTTGGCCGCCTGGATGACGGCATTGCCGGCGCGGTGCGTGCCGCGCGAGGCGAAGGTGCCCATGCAATGCGGGCCGGTGTCGGTGTCGGCGGTGTCGATGATGACGCGGTCGGTCGGCACGCCGATCGTCTCGGCGCAAATCTGCGCCATGATCTGCTTCATGCCCTGGCCGAGATCGACGCTGGAGAGCGTGACCATGAAATTGCCGGTCGGCGTCGAATGCACCAGCGCCTGCGTCGGGTCGCCGCCGAGGTTCATGCCGGTCGGATAGTTGATCGCGGCGACGCCGCGTCCACGCCGGATCGCCATCTCAGGCTCCCTTCTTGTAGGAGGACATTGCCATGTATTTTTCCGCCACCGGCCAGTTGGCGGCGCGCGAGGCTTCCTGCATGCACTCGATCAGCGCTGCGCCCTCGGTCGGCTGGCGATGCGCCTTCATGTCGCCGTCGCGATAGGCATTGATGAAGCGGAATTCGAGCGGGTCCATGCCGATCAGCCGCGCCAGCTTGTCCATCTGCACTTCGAGCGCGAAGTCGCCGATGGTCACACCGAAGCCGCGCATGGCCGACGAAGGGGTGCGATTGGTGTAGACGCAATAGGTGTCGATCCAGACATTGGGGATGGTGTAGGGCCCGGGATAGTGCGCCGCGCCCTTCTGCGCGCCATAGGGCGAATGGCGCGAATAGGCGCCGGCATCGGTGTAGCCGGTTACCTTGCGCGCGACGATGCGGCCATCCTTCATGACGCCGTCCTTGATCACGACTTTTTCGGCGGCGCGCGGCGAGGAGATCTGCATCTCTTCCTCGCGGCTGTAGACGAAGGAGACCGGACGTCCAGTGAGCTTGGCGCCGAGGATGGCGATCGGCTCGACGATGACGTCGACCTTGCCGCCGAAACCGCCCCCGACGGTGCCGCCGACGAAATGCAATTTACTGCCCGGCATCTGCAGGATGATCGAGGTGTTGTCGAGGGTGAAGAACATCGCCTGCGTGTTGGTGTAGCAGGTGAAGCGGTCATTGCCCTCGGGCGCCACGACGCAGCCCGTGGTCTCGGTCGGCGCGTGCTCGATGGGCGAGGACTGGTAGGACTGTTCGAGGATGTGGTCGGCCTGGGCAAAGCCTGCCTCGACATCGCCGAAGCGCACCTTGCGGCACTCGCCGCTGTCGTAAAGGTAATAGTTGCGGCCATGATATTCGTTGACGAGCGGCGCGCCCGGCTTCAGCGCTTCCTCCATGTCGAAGACGGCCGGCAGCACCTCGTAATCGACCTTGACCTTGGCCGCCGCTTCCTGCGCCGCGCGCTCGGTCTCGGCCAGCACCGCCACCACGGCCTCGCCCTTCCAGCGCACCTTGCCGTCGGCGAGCACCGTTTCGTCCTCGGGACCGACCTGGATCAGGATCAGGATGGTGTAGACATTGTGCGGCACGTCCTTGGCAGTCAGCACGCGCACGACGCCCGGATGCTTTTCCGCTTCCGACGTGTCGATCGAGCGGATGCGGGCGTGATGATGCGGGCTGCGCAGCATCTTCAGATGAAGCATGCCGGGAAAATTGCGGTCGGCGAAATAGGCGGTCCTGCCTGTGACATGTCCGGGGGAATCGAGGCGCGGCCGTGGCTGGCCGATCTCGTGGTGGCCGTCCTTGCGGACATCGGCGAAATAATCCTTGCGCAGTTTCATGGCTCGTCCCCTCAGGCGGCGTTCTGCGAGTTGGCGCGCGCGGCGGTCAGCACGGCCTGGATGATCGGCTCATAGCCGGTGCAGCGGCAGATGTTGCCTGACAGCGCCTCGACGACGTCCTCGCGGCTCGGGTTCGGCGTGCGGTCGAGCAGCACTTTGGCGGCCATGATCATGCCAGGCGTGCAGAAACCGCATTGCGTGGCGAAGGCATCGAGGAAAGCGCGCTGCAGCGGATGCAGCACGCCGCCTTCGGCGAGGCCGGCGGTCGTTTTGATATCGGCGCCGTTGCAGGTTTCGGCGAGCGTCAGGCAGGAGAGCCTCAGTTCTCCATCGATGATGACGGAACAGGCGCCGCAGGTGCCCTGATGGCAGCCGCCCTTGGGCGAGGTGTCGCCGATCTTGTCGCGCAATGCGTTGAGCAGCGTCGCGCCGCTTTCGACGAACTCGGCTTTCTCGAAGCCGTTGAGCGTGAATTGAACCGGGACCTTCGCCATTCTTCCTCCCTTGCGCGCCTGCCCGGATCGGCCGGACAGACGCGCGTCCCCCGATGGATTTCAGTTCAGCAGCAACCGCCCGAGATGAACCGGCAGGACCTCGGCGCGATACCAGGCGCTGGCGATCGGATCGGTGATCGGCGCGATGCCCTCGCTCGCGGCGGCCAGCGCCGGCGCGATTTCATTGGGCGTGAGCTTGCAGCCGAGCAGCGCCTTCTCCGCCGCCTTGGCGCGCATCGGCCGATCGGCCATGCAACCGAGCGCGATCCGCGCCGAGGTCACCGTGCCGTCTGCCGTGCGCTGCAAGAGCGCGGCGATGCTCAGCACCGAGATACCCTTCGGTTTGACGCGCGACACTTTGAGGAAGCGGAAGCTCTCGGCCTTGGGTAACGAAAAACCGACGGCCGTGACGATGACGCGGCTGGTATCCCGACCATCCAGGAAGGTCTGGATCGGCATTTCGCCAGCTTCGGTGACGACGGTCGCGTCCAGCGCCAGCAACGCCACGGCGAAATCGCCGTAGGGGGCCGGGGCGAACAGGTTGCCGCCGACGGTCGCCATGTTGCGGATCGCAGGTCCGCCGACGGCGCGCGCGGCCGGTGCAAGCGCGTCAAGCTCGGGATGGCGGGCAATCGCTGCCATGGTGACGGAAGCGCCGAGCCGTACCTTGCCGCCGGAAACGGCGATCTGCGACAGGCCGGGATCGGTGACGCGGACGAGGCCGGAGACGGAAACATCGCCTTCATTGGCCGCGCGCACCACCAGTGTGCCGCCGCCGAGATAGCGCGTGCCGGCGGCCTGCAAGGCAGCGTTGGCATCTTTCACCGTCGAAAAAGTCTGCAGCGCAAGCGACATGGCGCGCTCCCGTCAGTTCTTGCCGGCGAAATGGTCCTTCAGGGCATTGAAGCCGCCCTGGAAGACATTGGCGCCCATGCCCTCGGCCAGCTTGTCGGCATCCTCGGGCGCGGCGTCGAAGCTCGCTGTCCATTCGGCATAGGTGCGGTTGCCGTCGGTGACGCGCCGTAATTGCAGCGTCGCCTTGTGATTGGTGAGCGGCTGCGGCGTTTCAAGGATCGAATAGCTGACGAGGAAGTTCTCATCCGAGAAGTCCAGCAGCTTTTCACGCAGCCTTGCGCCGCTGGCCAGTTGGAAGTTGCGCACGCAGCCGATCGAGGCGGCGTCCTTGCCGTCCTCGATATGACTTTCCACCATGCGCGGGTGCCAGCCCGGCAAGCCGTTGAAGTCGCGGATGCGCGCCCAGACCTGCTCGACCGGCGCGTCGATGACGCTGGAGATGGTGACTTTCGCCATAGACTGTTTTCCCTCGCAAAGATCAGGAGAAGGCTAGGGCGGCTGATGAGGCGGCGCTTATCAATGCGTCTTGGGCGCGTATCAACCAGTCGGAAAAAGCGACGGATCAGCCTGAAAAGGCGTTCATGCCATGGCCCGCGCCGCCTCGCGGTAGAGCGTCGGCGGCACGCCGACATGGTCGCGGAAGAAGCGCGAGAAATTGCCCTGGGTGGTGAAGCCGAGATTGCAGGCGACCGAGATCAGCGGTGCCTCGGACCACTGCAACTGCCGCACGGCTTCCTCCATGCGCAGCGTGTTCCAGTAGACGTTAGGCGTCAGGTTGGTCTGTTCCTTGAACAGGGCGAAGAAGTGCGGGCGGGACAGGCCGACCGAACGGGCGACATCGTCGAATGAGATGCGCTCGCAGACATTGGCCTTCATCAGCTGGATCGCCTTGCGGACGCGGAAGTCGAGCATCGTGTTGATGCGCGCACGCGCCGCCTGCGGCGCCGCGGCATCCGCGGCATCGAGCACTGAGTCGATGAAGCGCTCGATCTCGTAATTGGCGACGTCGTCGATGCTCTCATTGTCGGTAAGGTGATCGAGCAGGTTCGCCGCCGCCTGATGCAGCCATGGCTCCAGCGTGATCGCGGCTTGCGTGAACAATGGCGCCGAGGAGGGCAGGTCGCGGCGCCGGCGCGCCCAGTCGGGATCGATGTAGAAGGCGAGGAACAGGCCCGGCCTGCCGTCATGCGAGAGAGCGTGGCTGTGCGGCTGGAACGAATTGATGCCGGCGGCGGTGCCCGGCCCAAGCCTCACCGTCTCGCGGCCGATGGTCATTTCGCCGGCCGTGCCTTCCAGCCAGATGATGAGATGCGCCTCGCCATGGGCATGGGTGACGAAGTCGTTGGCGACATTGAGCACGGAGACATGTCCGAACCGGCCCCAATAGAGCCTGATCGCGTCCGTCATGGGTACAGTTCCTCCCGCAGGCGACGGGCCTCCCTTCGCCTGCCTGGGAATAGTGCGGCCGGCTTGCGGCTGCGTCAAGGCAGGCAGGCGCAGCCAAACATGTGTTCGACGCGCCCGGGCGGATTTTCAGACTGAGCGATAGGGGCGGCATTCCCCTTCTCCCACAAGGGGTCACAAGGGGAGAAGGGGACGCCGCGCTCTAGTCGCTGCGGCGGAAGTTGCGGACGCGGTCGAACAGCACCGCCAGGATGATCGCGCCGCCGATGAAAGTGCCCTGCCAGAAGGCGTTGATGCCAAGCAGGCCAAGGCTGTTGCGGATGACCTCGATGAGGGCGGCACCGACGATGGCGCCGAGCGCCGTGCCGACGCCGCCGGCGAGATTGGCGCCGCCGATGACGGTCGCGGCGATGACCTGCAGTTCCATGCCGGTGCCGAGATTGGTGGTGACGGCGCCGAGCCAGCCGGTCTGGATGATGCCGGCAAGCCCCGCCGACAGTGCCGAGATCATGTAGACGGCGACTTTGATCTGCTTGACCGGAACACCCGTCAGCGTCGCGGCGTGCTCATTGCCGCCGATGGCGAAGATGTGCCTGCCGAACTTCGTCCAGCGCAGGATGAAGCCGGTGATCAGCGCCAGGATGATCATGTAGAGCACCGGATTGGCGATGCCGAACAGCCAGGCGCCGCCGCCCAGCGCCAGAAGCTTTTGGTGATCCGGTCCGAACTGGAAGACCACGGTGTTGTTCGAGGCGACCATGGCGAGGCTGCGGGCGACCGAGAGCATGCCAAGCGTCACCACGAAGGGCGGGAAGCCCAGATAGGCGATGAGCACGCCGTTGAAGGCGCCGATGGCGAGCGCGGTGACGATCGTGGCCAGGATGCCGATTTCGATCGAATAGCCGGCATGCATGGTGACGGCGAGCACCATGGAGCACAGGCAAAGCACCGAACCGACCGACAGGTCGATGCCGCCGGTGATGATGACGAAGGTCATGCCGAGCGCGACGATGGCGACGAAGGTGACGTTGCGGGTGATGTTGAAGAGGTTCTTCGACGTGGCGAAGGAATCGGTGGCGAAAGACAGGAACAGGCAGGCGAGGATGACCGCGATCACCACCCAGAAAGTCTGGTTGGCAAAGAGCCGCGACAGCAAGGTGTGCTGCTTCTGCGCGATGGTCTGGTCAAGGGTGACTGCCATTATCGACCTTTCCTGAGAGGTGCGGCGCGGAATTCCGCGCGATCAAGCAACCTGTTCGATGGCGCCGGTGATCAGCCCGGTGACTTCCTCGGGTGAGCTCGAGGCGATCTTCTTGTCGGCCACCTTGCGGCCGCGGCGCATGACGATGACACGGTCGGCGACGTCGAACACGTCGGGCATGCGGTGGCTGATCAGCACCACCGCGATGCCCTGGTCACGCAGATGCCGGATCAGATTGAGCACTTCGGCGACCTGCCTGACCGAGATCGCCGCGGTCGGCTCGTCCATCAGCACGATCTTGGCCTGCGACAGCATGGTGCGGGCAATCGCCACCGCCTGGCGCTGGCCGCCCGACATCTGCTTGACGAGGTCACGAGGCCGGGTCTCGGATTTCAGCTCGGCAAAGAGCTGGCCGGCGCGCCTGTACATCGCGCCATAGTCGAGGATGCGGAACGGGCCGAGGCCGCGGCGCAGCTCGCGGCCGAGATAGACGTTTGCCGCCGCCGTCAGGTTGTTGCAGAGCGCAAGGTCCTGGTGGACGATCTCGATGCCATGCTGGCGCGCATCCGCCGGCTTGTGCAGGACAAGCTCCTTGCCGTCCAACCGCATGGTGCCGTGGCTCGGGTGGAAATTGCCGGCAATCATCTTCACCAGCGTCGACTTGCCGGCGCCGTTGTCGCCCATCAGACCGACGACTTCGCCGGCCTCCAGCGAAAGCGAGACGTCGTTGACCGCCTGGATGGCGCCGAAATGCTTCGAGATGTTGGCGAGTTCGAGAACCGACACCAGACTTAAGCCTCCCCATCTATCGCCGCGGCCGTCGCCGACCTGGCCGGCGCCGCTTGCGTCCCGTTCGTCCATTTCCTCCCGGACGAGCGTGATGCATGCATTTAGGCAAAAGCGGACAGGGGCGTCAATCAATTGTCAGACGATTAATTTCGAGTCTCGACGAAAAATCGGTTTTGTAGGACAAATAGGAATTGACGTTGGCGAAAAGCCGATATTAGCTAAGCCTTGGAGGAAGAATTGCTCCTCGACCGTCTATCCGGCGGAGGCGGGCAAAAGGTTTGATGATCAAGGATCCGACTGCACCGGTATTCGGGGCAGGCGGATCGGCAAATGCTTATCAGCTCGGCCCAGGACGCGAACATCATGGGATGCTCGTCCAGTTCTTGTGCATCCGGGCTGATCGGTATGGCGGGCACGCGGTGTCCGTCTGTTTCAAGGGAGGACTGATATGAGGAAAACACTTTTGCTTGCCGCCGTCGCCGCCATGGCGTTGGGCGCCGGGCCGGCTTTGGCCAAGAAACAGCTCGTCATCGTCGTGAAAGGTCTCGACAATCCGTTCTTCGAAGCCATCCATCAGGGCTGCGAGAAATGGAACAAGGAAAACGCCAGCTCGGAATATGAGTGCTTCTACACCGGCCCGGCGTCGACCTCGGACGAAGCCGGCGAGGCCCAGATCGTGCAGGACATGCTGAGCAAGCCCGACACTGTAGCGATGGCGATCTCGCCGTCGAACGCGCCGCTGATCGCGCAGACGATCAAGAGCGCCAATCCGTCGATCCCGATCATGACGGTCGACGCAGACTTGACCAAGGAAGACGCCGCCCTTCGCAAAACCTATCTCGGCACCGACAATTACCTGATGGGCAAGAAGATCGGCGAATACATCAAGAAGGCCAAGCCGAATGGCGGCACGATCTGCACCATCGAGGGCAATCCGGCCGCCGACAACATCCTGCGCCGCGCGCAAGGCATGCGCGACGCGCTGACGGGCAAGGAAGGCCTCGCGGCACTTGCCGGCGAAGGCGGCTGGACCGAAGCCGCAGGTTGCCCGGTGTTCACCAACGACGACGGTGCCAAGGGCGTCCAGGCGATGACCGACATCCTCGCCGCCAATCCGAAGCTCGACGCCTTCGGCATCATGGGCGGCTGGCCGCTGTTCGGCGCCCCGCAGCCCTATCGCGACCTGTTCAAGCCGATGGCCGACAAGATCGCCAAGAACGAGTTCGTCATCGGCGCCGCCGACACGATCGGCGACGAGGTGGCGATCGCCAAGGAAGGCCTGGTGACCGCGCTGGTCGGCCAGCGGCCGTTCGAAATGGGCTACAAGGCGCCTTCGGTGATGCTCGACCTCATCGGCAACAAGAAGGTCGACGATCCGGTCTTCACCGGCCTCGACGAATGCACCAAGGAAACGGCCGACACCTGCATCCAGAAGTAGGGCGCCGGCTGTGTCCGGAAGTGTCAAAAGGGGCGCCCACCGGGCGCCCCTATCTTTTCCGGCGCCTGCTCCCGCGATTGAACAGGGCAGGGCGCTTCCCGCCTAAATCTTCTGCTTAACGCCGTCCTTCGAAGGCATCAGGTCGACGCCGTTGAGCTTGCCGATATGGGTGGCGAGCATCGGCACATACTGTTCAGTGGGGCCGGTGGCGAAAGCGGTCGCAAAGGAATTCTTGGTCGCGTTGCCGAGCGGGTTGGCGATGCCGGCCGCGCCCGCCATCGATTCCAGATAGGTCAGGTCCTTGAAGGCATTGGCGATGGTGAACCTATGCGCGTCGCGGTCGCCCTCCAGCGTCCAGCGCATGAAGGTCTGGTAGAAGCCGCAATCCATGCGGCCGTTGCGGATGACGCTGTCGAAGCGCGGTGGCGAGATGCCGACCTTCTCGGCCAGGGCGAGAGCCTCCGAGTAGATCGCCGCATAGCCCAGCGAGATGAAGTTGTTGAGCAATTTCATGCGGTGGCCGTCGCCGGTGTCGCCGATATGGACGATGCGACCGGCCCAGGTCTCGATCACCGGCTTCAGCCTGGCGAACACCGCGTCCGGCGCGCCGACCATGGCGTCGAGCGTGCCTTCCCAGGCCTCCTTCGGCGTGCGGCTGAGGGGCGCATCGACATAGTCGACGCCGAGCGCCCTGAGTTCGGCGGCCAAGGCCACGGTCGAGACCGGATCGGAGGTCGAGCAGTCGACGACGACCGAGCCCTTCCTGAGACCCTCCTTCAGCCCGCCGGGGCCGCGGATGATCGCTTCCACCTCGCGCGAGCCGGTGACACAGATGAAGACGATGTCGGAGGCCGCCGCCACGTCCTTGGACGCGGCCACTTCCCTGGCGCCGCGGCTAGCCAAGTCCTCCGCCGGCTTGCGGTTCTTGCGGCCGAGGAAGGTCAGCGGATAACCCTTGTCGACGATGTTCTTGGCGATGCCGTGCCCCATCAGGCCGAGACCGATGAAACCGATGTTTTCGCGGGCAGCGGCGGTGCTCATGTCGTCTTTCTTCCCTGTCTTTCGTGGCGATGGTCGCCCGCGCCGCGGGCGATTGTCGAGACGGTTTTAGCGGTTCGCGGTGGCGGTCGATTGCGGAATACCATATTGTCCGACAATACACATAATTTCCGAGAATTGTGGAGAGCAAAATGACGAAGCGGATCATGTTCACCGGTGGCAGCGGCAAGGCAGGCCGGCATGTCGTTCAGTATCTGGTCGAACATGGCTGCCAGGTGCTCAACATCGACGCCAGGCCGCTCGACAATCCGAAGGTGCGCACCCTGATCACCGACATCACCGACAGCGGCCAGGTGTTCAACGCGCTGTCGAGCTATATGGGCCTGCACGAGTTCGACCCGTCGCTCAGGGCGCAGCCGGTCGATGCCGTGGTGCATTTCGCGGCGATCCCGCGCATCATGATCACGCCCGACAACGAGGTGTTCCGCATCAACGCGATGGGCACCTACAATGTGATCGAGGCGGCGGTGAAGCTCGGTATCCGCAAGGTCGTCATCGCCTCCTCGGAGACGACCTACGGCCTGGTCTTTGCCAACGAGCCGCGCAGTCCCACGCATTTTCCGCTCGACGAGGACTATGACGTCGACCCGATGGACTCTTACGCGCTATCGAAGATCGTCAACGAGAAGACCGCGCGCGCCTTCGCGCTGCGCAGCGGCTTCGACATCTATGCGCTGCGCATCGGCAACGTCATCGAGCCGCATGAATATTCGCTGTTCCCGAAATGGTTCGCCGACCCCGGTTTCCGCAAGCGCATCGCCTGGAGCTACATCGATGCGCGCGATCTCGGCCAGATCACCTTGCGCGCCATCGAGAAGGACGGCTTGGGCTATCAGGTGTTCAACGCAGCCAATGACGATACCTCATCCGACCTGCCGACGGCGGAGCTTTTGAACCGGTTTTATCCGGGCGTGCCGGTCAAGGCCGAGCTTGGCGAATATGAGACGCTGCTTTCGAACCGCAAGGCGCGCGACGTGCTCGGCTTCCGGCCGCAGCACAGCTGGCGCAAATACGTCAAAACGGCGTGAGGCGGCGCCAAATGCCGGTTGATCTGTGCACATCTTCGCGCGTTGCGGCAAAGCGGGCCTGCCGTGCTTGACAGCTTCTGAAAACGGGATTTTCTGGAACCATGCGGGACGCGAAGCCGAACAACGAAAAAAGGCCGACGAAAACGGCAGCGGCGGAGCGTCAGGCCGGCGTTCGCCGGGCCAACGCGCCACGCATCCCGGGCGCAAGCGTGCACACTTCGCTGGCCAGCGAAATCGGCCTTCGGATCGTGCGTGGCGATTATCCGCCGGGCACCATCCTGCCCAACGAAGCAAAATGGTCTGAGACCTTCGACGTCAGCCGCTCCGCGGTGCGCGAGGCGATCAAGATGCTGATGGCAAAGAGCCTTCTGGCGTCGCGGCCGAAGATCGGCAGCTGGGTCGAGCCGAAGGAACGCTGGAACCTTCTCGACCGCGACGTGCTGTCCTGGTACGCGACGTCGCCGGATCGCGAGGTTTTCCTGAGGACGGTCCAGGAATTCCGCCATATCATCGAGCCGGAGGCGACGGCCTTCGCGGCGATGCGGCGCACCGACGAGCAGATGGCCGAGATCAGCCAGGCCTGTCGGGAGATGGGCGAGGCCACCAATCTGCAGGAGCGCACCCGCGCCGACACGCGCTTCCACCTCGCCATCCTGAGGGCTTCGGGCAACGACCTGCTGGTGCCGCTCGGCGTGCTGATCGAATCCGCCTTCGACCACCTCTTCACCTACACGACGCGCGAACGGGACGATCTGCATCATGCCCAGAAGCTGCATGAGGCGATCGAGAGGAATATCCGCCTGAAAAGACCGGATGCGGCGCGTAATGCAGTGCGCAAACTGTTGGCGAATACGGACGAAGTGATCCAGTCGCGCTGAGGCCTGCCGGTATTCGGGCAAGGCTTGCTGCTTTCTAGTCCTGCTTCTCCCGGCCGAAGGCGACGCGCAGCTCGTCCTTCGCCTTTTCCAGCACTTTCTTGCGCGCGTCGGGCAGGTTCTTGCCGGCGCGGTTGATGTAGAAATTCAACATCGACATGGCGGATTGGAACGGCTCCGCCTTGCGGCGGTCGCTGTGCTCGGCCGAGCGCTTCAGCGATGCGGCGATCTTCTTGGCGTCGTCGGATTCGAAGACGTGATCCTCGAGATCCATCGCATCGCTGTGCTCGGTCACGTCGGCCGACCATTTCTTCTTGGCGGTCATGGCGAACTCCTTCCTTCAGGCAAGAACTCCATGAGGCGAGGTGGGTTCCCGGTTCTGGAGCCACTGAATTGTGCGTCGTGGCGCTGCTCGGCCCGGGAAATGGGCCGATAGTGCGCGCTCCGATCTCGAAGAAATCGCCGACAGGAAACGCCGTGACGACAGTTTCAGCAAACGCGGCACACAGCGCCGGCATCGACAGCTTCTATGCGTGGACGCGGCTTGGCATTTCCTTGCTGCTGGCGACGATCGGCGGTGTCGGCACCTGGGCGGTGGTCGTGGTCCTGCCCGCGGTGCAGGCCGAATTCGGCGTTGATCGCGCCGCAGCCTCCATGCCCTATACCGCGACCATGGTGGGCTTTGCCGCCGGCAACGCGCTGATCGGACGCGCCATCGATCGCTTTGGATACTGGATACCGGCACTCGCCGCTTCCTTGGCGCTTGGCGCAGGATTTCTGTTGGCGTCGCTCGCCAATTCGATCCTGGGCGTCACGCTTGCTCAAGGCTTGCTGATCGGTGTCGGCTGTTCGGCGATCTTCGGTCCGCTGATCGCCGACGTCTCGCACTGGTTCAATCGCCGCCGTGGCGTTGCGGTGACGGTGGCGGCGTCAGGCAATTACGTGGCCGGGGCGGTCTGGCCGACGGTCATGCCCTATATGATGCAAGGCCATGGCTGGCGCTTCACCTATGCGGTGATCGGGGTCATCTGCCTCGGCACCATGGTGCCGCTGGTCCTGCTGTTGCGACGGCGCGCGCCGCATGAGGGGATTTCCGGCACGCTTCGCGGCCGGCCGGTGCAGCCGATCTCGCTGTCGCCCTCGCAGTTGCAGATTCTGCTGGTGATTGCCGGCTTCGGCTGCTGCATGGCGATGTCGATGCCTCAGGTGCATATCGTCGCCTACTGCATGGACCTGGGCTACGGCGTCGCGCATGGCGCCGACATGCTGTCGATCATGCTGGCCGCCGGTGTCATCAGCCGGATCGGCTCCGGCTTCCTCGCTGACCGCATCGGGGCGGTGAAGACGCTGCTGATCGGCTCGGCGCTGCAGTGCCTGTCGCTGTTCTTCTATATCCCCTTCGACGGGCTTGCATCGCTCTATGTCGTCTCGCTGGTATTCGGCCTGTCGCAAGGCGGCATCGTGCCCTGCTATGCGATCATCGTGCGCGACTACATGCCGGCAAAGGAAGCCGGCCAGCGCGTCGGCATCGTCCTGATGGCGACGATCTTCGGCATGGCGGTCGGCGGCTGGATGTCGGGCTGGATCTACGACCTCACCGGTTCTTACGCCGCCGCCTTCCTGAACGGAATTGGCTGGAACCTCGTCAACCTCGCAGCCATCGCGCTGTTGATGTGGAAAGCCAACCGCCGCGCCGCAGCGATTGCCTGACGGATCGATCGGCCTGGCGCCGAAATCGGGTTGCTTGACAATGGTGGACGCATACGCGACCCAGTCGGCAAAGCTGGCTTGGTGGCGCGATGACACGGATGCCGACCCTGAAGCTGCAACCGCGCGTCGAAGGCGGTGGAACCGGGCTTTGACCAAGCCGCGCTCCCGCCGTGGCGGCGGCCGCCCGACCATCTGTAAAATCAACATCCGGCAAAGTCGGAAGTCTGTTTATTATACATAAGCAACAGCTGATGCTTGTTTATTATGTATAATATGATAGTTTTCTAAATTGCCAGGATGGTGAGGGGAAAGAGGAGGATCGGGGCGACGCAGGCCGTCCTGTGAGCGGTTTGGTTGGGCGGAGGATGCCGGCCGATAGCGCGAAGAATCATCACAAGCAGAACTGCAACTGGGAGGAATATCGATGATCAAGTCACTCGTTGGCGGCGTCATTGCCGCCACTGCATTCGTCATGCTGAGTTCGTCGGCGATCGCCGGACCCGAAGTGGTCAAGGGACCGGCAGCCGAGCCGGACTGCTTTGCGCCCTGGGCGGCCGATACGCAGTTTTTCAAGTATCCGAAGAAAGACGGTCCTTACCGCATCGCGCTTGCCAACGGCTACATCGCCAACACCTGGCGCATCCAGATGATCCAGACGGCCAAGGCCTATGCGGCGCAGCCCGATGTCGCCAAGAAGCTCAAGGAATTCAAGGTCGTGTCGACCGGCGAGGATGTGCCGGCGCAGATCTCCGCGATCAACAACTTCATCGATTCCGGCTTTGACGCGATCGTCGTCAACGCTCAGAATCCGACCGCTTTCGGGCCCGTCATCAAGCGCGCCAAGGAAGCCGGTGTCGTGCTCGTCGCCTTCGACAACATTCTCGACACCAAGGACGCCATCAACGTCAATGTCGACCAGAAAGGCCTGGGCGAGCTCTGGGGCAAGTGGCTGGTTTCGCATGTGCCGAACGGCGGCAAGGTGCTCGAGGTGCGCGGCGTTGCCGGTACCTCGGTCGATACCGACCGCCACAACGGCATCCACGAGGTGCTCGACGGGTCAGGCAAGAAGTGGCAGGTCACCGAGGTCGTCGGCAAATGGGACGACGGCGTGGCGCAGAAGGCCACGGCCGATGCGATCGCCACCAGCGGGCCTTTCGACGGCATCACCGGACAGGGCGGCGATACCGGCATCGTGCAGGCGATGATCGACGCCAAGCATCCATTCGTGCCGTTTGGCGGCGAGACGGAGAACGGCTTCCGCAAATTCTGTGCCGCGCATGCGGGCGACGGGCTGAAATGCTCGTCCGCCGGCACCGGCCCGGCCCAGGTTGCGGTCGCCATCAAGACAGCGATCGCCGCGCTCGAAGGCAATGTCGTGCCGCAGTCGGTCAAGCTGCCGTTGGCAATCGTGGAGGACCCGAACTTCAAGGCCGGCCAGGATTTCTTCCCCGACCAGTCGGACAATTTCTTCGTCGGCAATTCCTTCCCGACCTGCGGCATCAATTTCACCGCGCAGGAAATCATGGGCCAGACCAAGGAAAACAAGTAGTCTGACCGGCCGGTGCCGCGGAAATTCCCACGGCGCCGGCCACCTGATGCCAATCGCGAACTGGCCTGGGAGGGCTGATGGACGGCGCGGCTCCGCTCTTCCGCATGGAAGGCATATCCAAGCGTTATGGTGGCGTACGCGCGCTGGAAAAGGCCGAACTGACGATCACGGCCGGCAGCATCCACGCCGTCCTCGGCGAAAACGGCGCCGGCAAATCGACCTTGATCAAGATCATGGCCGGGGTCGTCGCGCCGGACGAAGGACGCATGACGCTGGGCGGGAGCGACGTCATCTTCGCTTCGCCGGCCGCCGCCAACAAAGCCGGCATTGTCTGCATCTTTCAGGAACTGTCACTGGTCCCGGAGCTCAGTGTCGCCGACAACATCGTCATTTCCGATCCGCCGAAGCGCTTCGGCATGATCGACCGCAAGGCGCAGCGACGCATCGCGGAAGCGGCCCTGGCCCGCGCGGGCGCTTCCGACATCCACCCGCTGGCCCTAGTCAAGGACCTGCCGCTGTCGCGCCGGCAGATGGTCGAGATCGCCAAGGCGCTGGCCAGGAAGCCACGCATCCTGATCCTCGACGAGGCGACGTCGGCGTTGACGGCGACAGATGTCGCCAAGATCTTCGGCGTGCTGAAACGGCTGCGCGAGGAGGGGCTGGCGCTGCTCTATATCTCGCACCGGATGAACGAGATCGCCGAATTGGCCGACCAATGCACGGTGTTTCGCAACGGCCGCAACGTAGCCAGCTATGCGGCGGGTTCAAAGAGCGATAACGAAGTTGTCGAGCTGATGATCGGGCGCGAGTACAGTCACATCTTTCCGCCGAAGCCGCCTCGCGCGGCAACAGGAGCGGTTCCGGTGCTGGAGGCGCGCAACCTCTCATGGGGCGACCGGCTGGACAAGGTCTCGCTATCGGTGGCCGCGGGTGAGGTGATCGGGCTCGGCGGCCTCGACGGGCAGGGCCAGCGCGAACTGCTGCTCGCCTTCTTCGGCGTGCTGCGCGGCCTTTCAGGTGAGATCCTGATCGACGGCAAGCCGGTTTCGATCGCCAGCCCGACCGCGGCCAGCCATGGCCGCATCGGCATGGCGCTGATCCCTGAGGATCGCAAGACCGAGGGGCTGATGCTGCCGATGACGGTGCGCGAAAACCTCTCCTTCGCGGCCCTCGACCGACTGGCAAGAGGCGGCATCATCGATCGCGCCGCCGAGCAGCGCCTGATCGACGATATGGTCGGGTTGCTGGCGATCAAGACGGCGGGGCTGGACATTCCCGTCGGCGCGCTCTCGGGCGGCAACCAGCAGAAGGTCGTCATCGCCAAATGGCTGATGCGGCAGCCACGCATCATCCTGCTCAACGACCCGACGCGCGGCATCGACGTCGGCACCAAGCAGGAGCTCTACCAACTGATGCGCAAACTGGCGGATGAGGGCGCCGCGATCCTGTTTTATTCGACCGACTATGACGAGCTGATCGGTTGTTGCGACCGCGTGCTCGTGCTCTATGACGGCGCGGTCAAACGCGAGCTCGTCGGCGCC
This sequence comes from Mesorhizobium australafricanum, assembly GCF_033977265.1. Classification (NCBI taxonomy): domain Bacteria; kingdom Pseudomonadati; phylum Pseudomonadota; class Alphaproteobacteria; order Hyphomicrobiales; family Phyllobacteriaceae; genus Mesorhizobium; species Mesorhizobium australafricanum. The sequence continues at coordinate 83,265 of NZ_JAVIIT010000006.1, forward strand.
GGGATCACCGAGCACGCGCTGATCGCCAGCGCTCTCAACATCCATGGCGAGGACCACCGCATCGAGCCAGGAGGGAAGGCGTGAAGGACTGGCGCTACTGGCTGGCCGAGCAACGCGGAACGCTTTTGGCCTTCGGCATTTTCGTGGTCATGTTCGCCATCTATGGCGCCAACCATCCGGCCGGCTTCACGGCCAATGTCGTGCAGACGGCGGCTAACAAGGGCGTGCTGCTTGCCTTCGTCGCCATGGCGCAGACATTGGTGGTGATCACCGCCGGCATCGACCTTTCCGTCGGCATGATTTTCACGCTGACCAACTGCATGGCTTCATGGCTGGTGGTCGGCACCGGCCTGGAGACGACGTTTGGCGTGATGGCGGTGCTCGGCACCGGGCTCGCCTGCGGGGCGGTCAATGGCGCCATCGTCATCTATGGCCGATTGCAGCCGATCGTCGCCACCATCGCCACGGGCGCCGTCTATTTCGGCCTTGCGCTGCTTTTGCGCCCGTTTCCCGGCGGTTCGGTCAATGAGGACCTTGCGGATTTCCTGACCGGGCGTTTCTTCGGCGTGGTGCCGGCAAGCCTGGTGGCGCTGTTCGTCGTGGTGCTTGTCGTTTGGGTGCCTTTCAGTCGCTCCGAACTCGGGCGCGCCGCCTATGCGGCGGGCTCATCGGAGACGGCGGCTTACATGTCGGGCGTGCCGATTCGCAGGGGCAAGTTTCTAGCATACACGCTTGCCGGCCTGCTTGCGGCCATCGGCGGCCTGTTCCTGACCTTCTTCACCTATACGGGCGAGGCGGCTTATGCGAGCGGCAATGCCTACACGCTGTTTTCGATCGCTGCCGTCGTGCTCGGCGGCGTTTCGCTGTTCGGCGGCAAGGGCAGTGCCGTCGGCGCCATCTTCGGCGCGCTTGCCTTCCGCACCATCGGCGACCTGCTGTTCGTCTTCGATTTCGATCCGCTCTGGCAGCCGCTGTTCCAGGGCGTTATCCTGTTGATCGCGGTCAGCCTCGGCGCCTTCGCGCTGTTTCGGGTGCGCAACCGGCTGGAGTGGTTCCTGTGAGCGAAACGACACTCGGCGGCATTGCCGGCCGCATGCCCAAGTTTCTGCGACGCGCCGATCCGGCTGTCGTCACCGCCTTTGCCTGTATCGTGCTGCTGCTTTTCCTCGGCAGCCTTTATTCGCGCAGCTTCCTGTCGCCGGAATATCTGTTGCAGCAGTTGAAGGTCGCGTCCTTCCTCGGCGTCATCGCAACCGGCATGATGCTGGTCATCCTGCTCGGCCAGATCGACCTGTCGGTGCCGTGGGCGGTGGCGGCAGGCGCCATGATGGCCTGCGCGGCCGCCGCCTATGGGCCGGCCGGCGTTGCTTTAGCCATCCCGTTCGGCGTGCTGTGCGGTGTGGGGATCGGCATCGTCAACGGCTTCGGCGTCGCCTATCTGCGCATCCCCTCGATGATCATAACCTTGGCCACCAATGCCGTCGCGCAAGGGCTGATGGTGGTCTACACGGGCGGCTTCTCGCCACAGGATTCGGCGACGGCGGCGATGCGCTACCTGGCAACCGGCTTCACCATTCCGGGCGTTCCCAATGCCGTCATCATCTGGGCGCTGATCGGCGCGGCGATGGTGTTCGTGCTGACCCGCACCAGCTTCGGCCGCGCCGTCTACGGCATCGGCAACCGCGAGCGCGCCGCCTACCTTTCCGGCGTCGACACGCGCCGCATCGTGATGATCGCCTTCGCCGTCTCCGGCGGGCTGTCGGCCTTTGGCGGCGTGCTTTTGGCTGGCTATGCATCCAAGGCCGCCCAATCGATGGGCGATGCCTATCTCCTGCCGTCGATCGCCGCCGTCGTGCTGGGCGGCACGTCGATCCTCGGCGGGCGCGGCTCCTACCTCGGCACGGTGGCCGGCGTGATCCTGATCACGCTCTTGCAATCCATCCTCTCGGTCATGCAGATGCCCGAGGCGGGACGGCAGATCATCTATGGTGTCGTCATCATCGCCATGCTTCTGCTCTACGGGCGCGCGCCGGCAAGCCGCTGACCGTGGATGAGGCGAGCGCAAGACCGCAGATCCCGGAGCTTCGCATGAGCGATCTTCGGACGGCGCCGGCCATCGTCGTGATGGGCGTTGCCGGTTGCGGCAAGACGGCCGTCGGCGAGGCGCTCGCCAAAGCCTTGGGCGCCGACTTTATCGAAGGCGACCGGCTGCATCCGCCTGAGAATGTGGCGCGCATGGCGCGTGGCGAGCCGCTGACGGACGCGCTGCGCGAGGGCTGGCTCGACGCCATAGGCGAGCGTATCGCGACATCCGTTGCCGGCGGGCGAAAATCGGTGGCGGCCTGCTCGGCGCTGAAGCGTAGCTACCGCGAGCGGCTCAGCCGCTTCTGCCCTGAGACAGTCTTCCTCTATCTGAAGATCGATCGCGAAACGGCCTGGCGCCGGGTTGCCGATCGCAAGGGCCATTTCATGCCCGCAAGCCTGGTCGACAGCCAGTTCGCCACGCTGGAGGAGCCTGCCGCGGACGAACGGGCGGTGACGGTGGACGGAACGCGAAGTGTTGCCGGGATCCTGAAAGAGATCATCGGCCAGGGTCAGTGAATCTCAACAGACCCCAAACTTGAAGCTCAGGCGCCGTCACTGCCGATAGCGGTTTCGGTTGGCCGCTCGGTCAGCCGCATGACGCTCGACCAGGCCATCATCTGCTCCGGACAGAGTTTGAGCGTTTCCAGCATATGGTCGCGCTTCGACAGGATGTATCCCGCCTGAACGGCGAGGTTCTTCGCCGTCGTGTCCTTGGTCCGCGATGCGGGCGCTTGCGGGCCTGCGCTCAGCTCGCTGACGATCGCGCGGTACTGGCGAAACGGGACCGTCTCGATGGTCGCCATGTGAAACAATGCCGCGCCGGCGCGCGCGGCAAAGTTTGCCGGCGCCGAGGCAAGATGCGTCCAGCCATGCTCGCCCATGGCGGCTTCGGTGAAGGCGGAGCCGGCGTAGACGGTGTTGGTCATCAGCACCACACCGTTTGCTCTCAGCACCTTCTGTATGCGCGTGGTGACCTGATAGGCGTCGGTGCGCTCAAAGACGATCCGGCTTTTCAGGAAGCGGTTCTCGACATTGACCAGCGGCGGGTTGATCACGCGAAAGCCGAACTTGCTCGGCGAGAAGCCGTGGAACTGCGCACTCACCTGATGGGCATCGACACCGGCCTCATGCAGCGCGCGCTTGCCCATGATCGTCTGCGCCGTGAACTGGTCGCACCATACGATAGCGCCGCGCCCTTCGCGAACGGCTTGTCGCAGACCTTCGAGGCCTTCCAGCCGGATCGCCGGCGACCAGCGCCAGCCGGCGACGAGATGCGCCGCAGGCATGAGCCGTCGGCGGTGAACGGCGGCAAGTTGGGCCTCGAACATGCTTCGCGTGTCGACGGCATCGCCGAGCACGGCCTTGACCGCGACGTCGTAGCGGGCGAACTCCTTGCGAAAGTGGCGCCTGCGCCTGAGCCTGGACACCCAGCCGCAGATGGGTCCCCACCAGGAGACCGGCAGCATCGCCGCGACGCCGAGATAGAAACAGGACAGCAGGCTCTCGCGCAGGTCCCGATTGGAGAAACCACGCAATTTGCCGGGGCGGACAACCTTGCGGCTGAAGAAGCGGACGGACTCATTGCGCTCCGGCACCGGTACGTCGGCAATGATCTCGGTTTGATAGATGTCGCTCGACGATGGTTGCCGGCTGGCCTTGCGGGAATTGCCAAGCCAAGGCAGCCTCATGCGTCAGAGCCCTGTTCCATCCTCCAGCCGCTTTACTGCGTCCACAGTGGACTGGCAACCGAGGGCGACAAGTCGGGGCATGGCGACTTCTCGTCTGACGCAATCGCGGACGGAAGGCTATGGCGAAGTCGCCGAGCCCCGCCGCTGCACGGCTTTTTGCTGCTTTTAAAGCGCGTCGCGCTGAACCGGATTCAGGCGACGCACTTTAAGTCTTTGTTGTGATGCATGTCGTTGTCCCAGAACCGCTGCACACTTCTGGGCGACATGCGTTAGATCTGCGAAGTGAGTTCTGCCGGGAAATCATCGTTGTCGGCATCGCGCATGGCGGCGAGGCTGCGATTGTCGAGCACCTCGGCGATCGCCTGGCGCACTTCCAGCATCATGTGGCGGACCTGGCACGTGGCCTCGTCGCAGTCCTCGCAGCGCTGGTATTGCGTGCGGCTGGCGCAAGGGATCGGCGCCAGCGGCCCGTCGAGCACGCGCACGACATGGCCGATCTTGATCTCGGAAGCGGGCCGGGCGAGGCGGTAACCGCCTTCCTTGCCCTTGCGGCTCTGGACGAAACCGGCATTGCGCAGCTCGCCCAGGATCGCATCCAGGAATTTCTTCGGGATGTTGTTGGCGACCGCGATGTCGTTGACGAATGCAAGCTGGCCAGCCGGCAGGCTGGAAAGATGCACGAGGGCCTTGAGGCCGTATTTGCCTTTTTTGGTCAGCATGCCCGATTCAGTTCATCAAACCCCAATGCGCCTGCATCTGGCGGTTGTTTGTGTGCAAATCATGACAGTTTGACCGCGGAACGCCTTCTGGCCCAACATTTTGCCGGTGCAGCTTAGGCACAAACGCGTTGATTCTTCGTAACGTTTTCACGTTGGGGGTTGGGATTTCCCCCGCGAACTCATGCAGCCCCGCTTGAAGAAAGCCGGCAAAGCCGGCTTCCTTGCTCTTCCTGATTGTGGAGCCTTTTTCAGCGACTGCCATAGGCCTGATCGAGCAGCCCGCCGGCGGCGAAATGCTCCTTCTGAACCTTGTCCCAACCGCCGAACACCTTTTCCACCGTCAGCAGGCGGACGTCCGGGAAGTCGGCCTTGTACTTGGCGGCGACCGTCGCGTCGCGAACCCGCAGGCCGTTCTCGGCGGCAATGTCCTGGCCGGCGGGCGTGTAGAGGAAGTCGAGATAGGACTTGGCGAGATCGCGGCTGCCGTGCTCGTCGGCAACCTTGTCGACGATCGCCACCGGGAACTCGGCCAGCAGGCTGACCGAAGGCGTAACCTGCTCGAACTTGTCGTCGCCATATTCCTTGCGGATGCCGCGCGTCTCGGACTCGAACGTGATCAGCACGTCGCCGATCTCCCGCTGGACGAAAGTGGTGGTGGCGGCGCGGCCGCCGGTGTCGAAGATCGGCACGTTGTTGAAGAGCTTGGTGATGAACTCCTTCACCTTGGCGTCGTCGCCCTTGAAGGCCTCCTTGGCATAGGCGGTGGCGGCGAGATAGGTGTAGCGCGCATTGCCCGATGTCTTCGGGTTCGGGAAGATCACTTGCACGTCGTCGCGCACCAGGTCGTTCCAGTCCTTGATGTGCTTAGGGTTGCCGGCGCGCACCAGGAAGGATGGCAGCGAATAGAAGGGCGAGGCATTGTCCGGAAAATCCTTCTGCCAGTCGGCCGAGACAAGGCCCTTGTTGACCAGGAAGTCGACGTCGGTGACCTGGTTGAAGGTGACGACATCGGCGCCAAGCCCTTCCGCGATGGCGCGCGCCTGCGCCGAAGTGCCGGCATGCGACTGATCGATGGTGACGCCGGGATGCCCGGCGATGAAGGCCTTGTTGATGTCGACGAACAGCTCGCGGCCGACGTCATAGGATGCATTCAAAAGCTTGTCGGCCGACCAGGCTTGGGAGGATGCGAGGACGAGACCGGCAACAGCCGCGATGCCGAGCAATAGACGCTTCATGAAAACAGGCTCCTTGGAAATGGGTCGAAGCTATGACGCGACCATAGTGAGGAAAGCCTGGCCCGACGAGGCACGCCCTCCGAGAGGAGAGCGAGGGTCCGGAAAATATCTCGCTGAAACAGCCTTTTGGTAGGATTTTCTTCCAGGCGGATTCATGGGTGGCATCGCCGGTGGCCACCGCAGACGGCGTCGAGCGTAAAGCTGTCTCAGGCCGACGGAAAAAGCTTCCAGCGCCCAGGCCTGAAGGCCACGCGGCTCTTCTGTGCCGCGGGATGGTCGATTGGCAGCTCGATCTCGACGCGTTGGCGCTCCCCGCCGACCTCGAGCTCGACTCGTCTGGTGCCGGCGACGCGGCGGCTCGCGGCAACCGTGCCGGCGATACAGCCGCTGCAGCCGTCGAGCAACTCGACATCGTGCGGACGGAAATAGAGCAGTGCCTCGCCGGAGGCAGCGTTCGGCGCCGGCAAGCCGATCGGCCGGTCGGCGAGCCAGATCTCGCCGTTGTCGACCTTGACCGGAAGCGAGCTCGATTCACCGATGAAGCTGTAGACGAAGGGTGAGTTCGGCGTGTCGTAAATCTCGTCGGCCGAGCCGACCTGTTCGATGCGGCCCTGGCTCATAACCACGACGCGGTCGGCGAGCTCCAGCGCCTCTTCCTGGTCATGCGTGACGAAGACGGTTGTGTGGCCGGTGCGGTCATGGATCTCGCGCAGCCAGCGGCGCAGCTCGCGGCGCACTTGCGCGTCGAGTGCGCCGAACGGTTCATCGAGCAAGAGCACCTTGGGCTCGATCGCCATGGCGCGGGCGAGCGCCACGCGCTGGCGCTGGCCGCCGGAGAGCTGCGCGGGATAACGCTTTTCGAGACCTGAAAGCTGGACGAGGTCGAGCAGTTCCGTCGCCCGGCGGCGGATTTCCTGCGCTGACGGCCGCGCCGCGCCATGCCGGACCTTCAGGCCGAAGCCGATATTGTCGGCCACCGTCATGTGGCGGAACAGCGCGTAGTGCTGGAAGACGAAGCCGACATTGCGCTCCTGGATCGACTTCTGCGAGGCATCCTCGTCGCCGAAGAAGATGGCGCCCTTGGTCGGCCGCTCCAGGCCGGCGATCAGGCGAAGCAGCGTCGTCTTGCCGGAGCCGGACGGCCCAAGCAGCGCGATGAGCTCGCCCGATTTGATGTCGAGCGACACGTCATGGAGCGCCGGAAACAGCTCAAACTCCTTGCGCACGTTGACGACGCGAACTTCCATGCAAATCCCTCAGTTCGTTGATGCCGTCGTTGTCCCAAAACCGCCAGGCTTTGGGCGACAGCTATTCCTCAGTGTCCGCGCGTCGCGGCGATCTCGGCGCCGTAGCGCATCTCGAGAAGTGTTTTCAAGACCAGCGTCACCAGCGCCAGGCCGGCAAGCAGCGAAGCGACCGCAAAGGCGCCGACGGCGTTGTACTCATTGTAGAGGATTTCGACATGCAGCGGCATGGTGTTGGTAAGGCCGCGAATGTGGCCCGAAACCACGGACACCGCGCCGAACTCGCCCATGGCGCGGGCGTTGCAGAGCAGTACGCCGTAGAGCAATCCCCATTTGACGTTGGGCAGCGTTACATACCAGAAGGCCTGCCAGCCACTGGCGCCGAGTGAAAGAGCGGCCTCCTCGTCGCCATTGCCTTGTTCCTGCATCAGCGGGATCAGCTCGCGCGCGACGAAGGGGAAAGTGACGAAGACGGTTGCCAGAACGATGCCGGGCACCGCGAACAGGATCTGGATGCCATGCGCCTTCAGCCATGCGCCCAGCAACCCCTGCGCGCCGAAGAGCAGCACATAGACCAGGCCCGAGATGACCGGAGAGACCGAGAAGGGCAGGTCGATCAGCGTGGTCAGGAACGCCTTGCCCTTGAACTCGAACTTGGCGATGGCCCATGCGGCGGACAGGCCGAAGACGAGATTGAGCGGCACCGAGATCGCCGCCACCAGCAGCGTCAGGCGGATCGCCGAGCGCGTGTCGGCATCGCTTAGCGACGCCAGGTAAGCGCCGACGCCCTTGGCGAAACCCTCCTTGAACACGATGATGAGCGGCAACAGCAGGAAGACGCCGAGAAAAACCAGCGTGGCGATCGTCAGCGTGATGCGGACGGGGCGGCTTTCGGTGACCGCGGCCGACCGGCTCTCGTGCAGCGGCTCATAGGATTTGATCTCGGGGTCAGCCATAGCGCTTGCGGCTCCATGTCTGCACGAGGTTGATGACGAGCAGCATCGCGAAGGAGAGCGCCAGCATGATCGCGGCAATCGCGGTTGCGGCGGGATAGTTGTACTCCTCCAGCCGGATGACGATCAAAAGCGGCGCGATCTCGGATTTGTAGGGCAGATTGCCGGCGATGAAGATAACCGAGCCATATTCGCCTACCCCGCGCGCGAAGGCGAGCGAGAAGCCGGTGATGATGGCGGGCGCCAGGCCCGGCAGGAGAACGCGGGTGATGATCTGGAAACGGCTGGCGCCGAGCGTGGCGGCGGCTTCCTCGACCTCCTTGTCGATCTCTTCCATAATCGGCTGGACGGTGCGCACGACGAAAGGCAGGCCGATGAAGACCAGCGCCACGACAATGCCGAGCGGCGTATAGGCGACCTTGATGCCGAGCGGCGCCAGAAGATGCCCGATCCAGCCGTTCGGGGCGTAAAGGGTGGTGAGCGCGATGCCGGCAACCGCAGTGGGCAGCGCGAAAGGCAAGTCGACCATGGCATCGACGACACGGCGGCCGGGGAAACGGTAGCGGACCAGCACCCAGGCGACGAGTGAGCCGAACACGACGTTGACCACGGCGGCGATGAAGGCCGTGCCAAAGCTGATCTGGAGAGCCCCGACAGTGCGCCGGTCGGTGGCTAAAGCCCAGAAATCGGTCCAGCCAAGCGCAGCCGAGCGCCAGATGAGCCCAGAAAGCGGGATGAGGATGATGAGCGTGAGGTAGGCAAGCGAGAAGCCGAGCGTCAGTCCGAAACCCGGAATGACACTCGGCTGTCTGAACCGCCACCCCGCCTGGGCGGGTGCTGTGGTCATGCTGTTCTGGATCGTCCCTTCTTACTCAACCAGATTGCAGTCGGCATTTTAAAGGCGGCCTTCACTGGGCCGGCTTGTAGATCTGGTCGAATATACCACCATCGCCGAAATGGTAAGGCTGTGCCTTCTTCCAGCCGCCGAATTGCGGGTCGTCGATGGTGACCAGCTTGATCTGCGGCAGCTTGGCGAGATCCTCGGCCGGGACCAGGTCGGGCTTGGCCGGGCGATAATGGTTCTTGGCGATGATGGTCTGGCCTTCCTTCGAATAGAGATAGGAAAGATAGGCTTCAGCCACCTTGCGCGTGCCCTTGGCGTCGACATTGGCGTCGACGACAGCCACCGGCGGCTCGGCCAGGATCGAGGTCGGCGGGTAGACGATGTCGAGATTGTCGGCACCGAATTCGTCGAGCGCCAGGTAGGCGTCATTTTCCCATGCGATGAGAACATCGCCCAGTCCCTTCTGCGCGAAGGTGACGGTCGAGCCTCGGGCGCCGCTGTCGAGCACCGGGGCGTTGGCATAGAGCTTGCCGACGAATTCCCTGGTCTTGGCCTCATCATTGCCGTCATGGGCGTTGGCATAGGCCCATGCGGCGAGATAGTTCCAGCGCGCGCCGCCGGAGGTTTTCGGATTCGGCGTGATCACCTGCACGCCGTCCTTCACCAGATCGTTCCAGTCGTGAATGCCCTTGGGATTGCCCTTGCGCACCAGGAAGATGATGGTCGAGGTGTAAGGTGCTGAATTGTTTTCGAATTTCGTGCGCCAATCGGGATTGATCTTCTTCGACTTGGAGACGATGGCGTTGATGTCGCCTTCGAGCGCCAGCGTCACCACGTCGGCGTCGAGGCCATCGATAACGGCGCGAGCCTGAGCGCCTGAGCCACCATGCGACTGCCGGATGGTGACCGTCTCGCCGGTCTCGGCTTTCCAGTGCGCGGCGAAGGCCTCGTCATAGGCCTTGTAGAGCTCACGAGTCGGGTCATAGGACACGTTTAGGATGGTCGTATCGGCAAACGCGAAACCAAGCGTGCCGAACTGGACGGATGTGGCGACCAGCGCGCCGAGCAGTTTCCTGAAATGAGGTGTCATTCCCGCCTCCGTTGAACTGCTGCGAACTCTACCGAGTTTATGGAATTTAGATGCATTGAATGTTGCCTTTTTCACCTCCTCGAAGCAATTTTTCGCCGAGCTTGGGCCGATTGAGGAAATAGTTTCCTCAATCGATGGCCGCGTGGCGGTTCATCCCCGGCCTAATTAGAAGCGGTCGGGGTCAGGACAAGTCCGGGGCGCCTAGAGCGGCTCAGCTTTTGATTGAAACGCCGAACCGCTCTACTCTTAGTCTCAACGCAATTCCGAACGGAAAACCGCAACGCACTTTTCCTGGAATTGCTCTAATTGGCGGTGACCGGAAAATCGAAGCGCTGTTTTGGAAAAGGCTCTTTTGCCAGGGTGAAGTGCCACCATTCGCGCGCATAGTTGCGGAAGCCCGCGGCACGCATGGCGGCAAGCAGCATCTTGCGGTTCGTGGCCGCTTCGGCGGGAAGAGGACGGTGCGACGTCTCGCTCATCGGGTCGAAGCAGTCGAAACCGGTGCCGAAATCGAGCGTGCCGCCGTCCGACGCGCCACAAGCCGGGCTTTTCTTGCTGGCCGCCGCAATGGCGAGGTCGACCGTCGAGCCGCGCGAATGGCTGGACAACTCGCCGACATAACCCTTGGCGATAAGATCGCCGCGCTCGACGGTCGGATACCATTGCGGATCCGGCGGGCCACCTTCTCTCGTCCATCTGCCCATGTCGGCAACCGCGCGGGCAGGGCGGTAGCAGTCGAAAACGACCAGCGTCAGGCCTTTGGCGGTCATTGCTTTCTGGACGCTGGACAGCGCCTTCGCCGCCTGCGCGGTCAGGATGCAGACCGGCGCGTCATAGCCATTGACCTTGCGGTGCAGGAAGTTTTCGATGCCGGCATAGCGGATATCCTGGCGGATGGCCGGATCGATATCGGCGAGCCTGACGAAGCCGCCGGGCAGGGGGTCAGCGCGGGCTGGGGAGGAGATAGCTAGTATCGCGAAGATCGCAGCCAACAAAGGCCAGCGCGAGGCACCCCCCTCTGCCCTGCCGGGCATCTCCCCCGCAAGGGGGGAGATTCGATTTCGCATCGGCTTTCGCCAACCGTCAAAGGTTGGGCGCGACACCGAAGCTGCTGATCTCCCCCCTTGCGGGGGAGATGGCCGGCAGGCCAGAGGGGGGTGCCTCGCGCCATGCATCAGGCGAGAGATCCCGCGAGCCGAAGCTTTAAGAACCGCAATCCCCTGAATCGCTTGCCGCATCTTATTCGACGAATACCTTCACGCTGGCCGCGCGGCCGGCGGCGTCGATCACGGTCAGCGTCGAATAGCCGGTGCCGTCGGGCTGCCAGGTCGCCGTGCGGCGGCGGTCGATGCCGGCGAGCGGCTTGCCGTTGGCGAGCCAGCGGAACGGCGCCCGGCCGCCCTGCAGTTTCAGCACCAGCGGCGTGGCATCGGCCGAATTGGTGCCGAGATCGACGCGGGCGCCATTGGGCGGGAAGATGATGGTCGGCGCCGGCTCGGTGGCGGTGGCCTGCACCAGCCCGTCTGAGCCGGCGCCGAAGCGGGCGAGCGTCACCGGCAATTCCTCGCGCCTGGGGTTGAAGACGCCCGGCGGCCGGCTGGGCAACGGCACGCTGGCAAGGCCGGAACGGACAAAGCCCTCGAACAGGATCGGTGCCGCCGATACATAGCCCGACAGACCGGGGACAGGGCTGGCGTCGGCGCGGCCGACCCATACGCCCAGAACGTAGCGGCCGTCGAAGCCGACCGACCAGGCATCGCGATAACCGTAGGAGGTGCCGGTCTTGTAGGCGATGCCGCGCTGCATGGCGCCTTCCGGCGGCTTCACGCCGGACAGGATGTCGTCGATCTGCCAGGCCGCCTGGTCGTCGAGGATGGTGGCGGTGGTGCGCTCGGCACTGGCGGGCTCGGTGCCGTCATGCAGCGTATGCATCTTCCCGCCATTGGCGAGCCCCGTATAGAGCTGCACCAGATCGCGCAATGTCACGCCGACGCCGCCAAGCCCGATTGCCAGGCCCGGAGCCTCGTTGACCGGCAGGATCGGGTTGACGCCGGCTTGGCGAAACCGCGCCGTCAGCCGTGCCGGACCGACGGCATCGAGCACCCGGATCGCCGGCACATTGAGCGACAATTGCAGCGCCTGGCGGATCGAGACGTCGCCCTGGTAACCCATGTCGAAATTTTTTGGACGATAGCCGCCGAAATCGGCCGGGCTGTCCTCGATGATCATCTCCTGCGCCACCAGCCCCTGCTCGAAGGCCAGTCCGTAGATGAAGGGTTTCAGCGTCGAGCCGGGAGAGCGCACCACCTTGGTCATGTCGATCCAGCCGGAACGGCTGGCGTCGAAGAAATTGGCGGAGCCGACCTCGCCGAGGATATCGCCGGTGCGCGCGTCGGCCATGATCATGGCGATGGAAAGTTTTGGTCCGAGCTTCCTGGCGGCATCCCTTGCGACCTGTTCCAGCCCCTGCTGCACGCTTTTGCGGATGGTGAGCTGCAGCGGCTTGCCGGGCACGGCCTTGGGCAGCATGGCATAGGAAGCGTGCGCGGCCAGCGCCGGCAGCTTGCGGCGCAGGCCGGAAACATCGTCCAGCGCGGCGCGCGCGGCTTCGCGTTCGCCGAGCAGGCCGGCCGAGACCATGCGGGCGAGCACGCGATCGCGTGCGCCATGGGCGATGTCCAGGTTGCGGTCGGGCCGACGCTTTTCCGGCAATTGCGGCAGGGCGACAAGGAGTGCGGCTTCCGAGACCGTGAGCCGCTTCGGCTCCTTGCCGAAATAAGCGAGCGATGCGGCACGAACGCCTTCGAGATTGCCGCCATAGGGCGCCAGCGTCAGATAGCGTTCAAGGATTTCGCGCTTGGACAGTCGCCGTTCGATCTGGATGGCGCGCAGCATCTGCTTGATCTTGGAGCCGAGGCTGCGGCTGTCGCGCGGCTCGATCAGCCGGGCAAGCTGCATCGACAAGGTCGAGCCGCCGGACACGATATGGCCGCTGGTGGCGAACTGGCCGGCGGCGCGGCAAAGCGCCAGAACGTCAACACCGCGGTGATCCCAGAAGCGCTTGTCCTCATAGGCGACCAGCATGTCGACGAACTGCCTGTCGACCTCGTCGAGGCGAGTTTCGAGCCGCCAGTAGCCGTCCGGCGTGGCGAAGGCGCGCAGCAGCTGGCCGTCGCGGTCCTGGACCTCCGTCGAGACCGTCAGCTTTGCCGGCAGTGGCGGGAAGGCGCGGTCGAGCTCCCATAGCGCGGCCCAAGACGCGCCCGCAACGCAAGCAAGCGAGATGCCTGCGATCGCGGTGCGCCTGAGAAATCTTTTGGAGAGCATGATGCTGCCCCTCATCCGCCTGCCCGTCCTCCGCAGCAGCTGCGGAGGGTGGACTGGCACCTTCTTCCCATCTAGCGACGGGGAGAAGGGAGATACGCGCGACCTCTTCATCGCTACTCGGCTTTCACCTCCATCACCCCGGTGGCGGTGCGGGCTGAGTATTGCGGCCGGTACATGTCCTCCACCGTCGCCGCCGGATGCGCGTAGGTGCCCGGCGTCACGGCGCGCACGACATAGGCCAGCATGATATTGCGGTCGCCGTCGCCTTCATTCGGGTTGAAGGCGGCGACGAAGCGGTCGTTGCGGAACTCCAGATGCGCGGCGTCGGTCTGCGCCAGCCAGGAGAAGTTCGACAATTGCGCGCTGGAAACCAGGCCCGGATTGTCGATCTCGAAGCCGGCCGGCAACAGATCGGTGATCAGGAGCCGCGACGGCCATTTGTTCTGCTCATAGACCTTGAGCACCACCACGTAACGCTCGTTCTGCTTCGCCTCGGTGACGTTGGCCTCGGTGCCGTCAAGCTTGTAATAGGTGCGCGAGATGGTGAAACCGTCGCCGCCGGCCGGCAGCGGCTCGACCGGCGCGGCCACCGCGGTCACCACGGCCTGCAACGGCGTCGCGCCGGTGTTGGCGATGGTAAGCGGGCTGTCGACGAGGTCGCTGCCGGCGACCTGGTTGGAGTAGCCGCCCGAATGCGGCGCGCCGTTGACGGAAAGCATGATGGAATCATTGCCTTCCCTCAGCGCCTTCGCGGCAAGCAGCATCCAGGATTCGTCCTGCGTGCTCGTCCGGCGGGCATCGGCGCGTGCCACTCCCACCAGCTTGATCAACTGCGGCATGATGCCGGGCACCGGCTTCGATTCCGCCGCGAGCGCCAGCATCGCCGCGCCATCACGCAGCCGCGAGCCGTAGTCCGAGCGGTAGTAGTCATAGTCGGTTTCTGACTGCGCCAGCCGCAGCGCCGTCTGGAAGGTGGCTTCCGAGCGCTGCGCGTCGCCATAGAGTGCGAGGCTCGCAGCCAATTGCGCGACCGCCATCGGGCTGGAGAAGGCTTCGAGCTGCGTGTCGGCATAGTAGCGCAGATCGCCGATCGAGGCTTTCTTGTTGCGGGCGAGCACATAGAGCGCATAGGCGATTTCGCTGCCGCGATCCTGGACGTCCTGGTCATAACCAAGCGAGTTCTGCAGGTTGTTCAGCGCCTGGTTCATGGCAAGCGCCGGGACATCGTATTTCTGCTCGCGCGCCCGGGTCAGGAACTCGCTGACATAAGCATCGAGCCATAGATCGCCGGAGCCCGGACCCCAAAGGCCGAAGCTGCCGCTTGACGACTGATAGGACAGTACCTTGTAGATCGCATCCTGGATGCGGCCGTGCAGGTCCGGGTCGTTCTCCATGCCGATGCTCTTGGCCATGTCGTTGACATAGAGCAGCGGCATGGCGCGGCTGGTTGTCTGCTCGGCGCAGCCATAGGGGTAGCGGTCGAGGCTCATCAGCAGCGACGGCACGTCGAGCGCGGATGACTGCGAAACGCCGACGCTGACCGAAGCGCCGTCGAGCACGCTTGCGGCGAGCAACTCCTTGTCGACGCGCAATGAGCCGCCATGCGGCTTCAGGTCGACAACCATGCGGTTGGTGACCGGGAGCTGCGCCGGGCGCACCGGCAGGTAGAGCGTCTGCTCGACCTCGGTGCCATCGGCATGCGCGAGCTTGACGGTGACCGAGGCGTCGCCGGCGGTCTTCGCGACCAGCGGGAAGGTGAGCGACTGCCGCTTGCCCTGGGCGAGAGTCAGCTTCTCGGGCAGGGGCTTGTCCCCGGTCGTCAAATCGCCGGTCGTGGTGACCGAGAGGGCATAGTCGCCGGCCGGGCCATCGGTATCGGCGATGTCGAGGCGCATGGTCGCCGCATCGCCCGGCGCCAGGAAGCGCGGCAGGCCGGCGGTGATCACCACCGGGTCGCGGACGATGACGTCGGTCTGAGCATGGCCGACGGCATCCTTGGTCCAGGCGACCGCCATGACGCGCACGGTGCCGTTGAACTGTGGGATGTCGAAGTCGACGCGCGCCTTGCCGTTGGCATCGAGCTCGACCGGGCCGGAGAAGAAGGCGACCAGCTTTTCGGTCGGCGGGCTGCCTTGCGCCTGCATGTTGGCGCCGTCGCCGCCGGTCCTTATCTTGCCGGTGGTGCCGAGCGAGCCGTCGATCAGGCGGCCATAGAGGTCGCGGATTTCCAGCCCCAGCATGCGCTGGCCGAAGAACCAGTCCTCAGGATCGGGCGCCTTGTAATTGGTGAGGTTGAGAATGCCTACATCGACGGCAGCCACCATCACATAGGCGTTGCTGCCGGCTTGAGCGCCATTGACGGCGATCGGGATCGACAATTGCTGGCGCGGCAGGGTCTTTTCCGGCGGCGTCAACGTGACCGCCAGCTTCTTCGAGCCCGGATCGACCGCCAGCCATTTGACGCCGATGGCGCGGGCCGGCATGCGCGATTCCTGCGCGTCGCTGGGTCGGAACAAGGTTGCCGTGACATAGGCGCCTGCGCCCCAGTCGTCGCCGACGGGGATGTCGACGGTGCTGCCGCCGGCCGGCACCGAAGCGGTGACGGTCTTCAACAGCTTTTCGGCGCCGATGGTGACCAGAAGTTCGCCGGAAAAATGCGGCGAGACCTTCAGCTTGGCGACTTCGCCGGCGGCGTAGGTATCCTTGTCGAGCGCGATCTCCAGCCCGTCGGGCGTCTCGGTGGTCGTGGAGGCGACATACCAGCCGGCATCGAACTCATAGCTGGTCGCCGGACCATCCGGATCGGCGGTCTCGACCTCGAGCCGATAGCGGCCCCAGTCGACGGGCAGCGATACGGTCGCCTCGCCATCAGCCTTCAGGTCGACCGCGCCATTGGCAACGGCCTTGGTGAGGCTCACCGCTTCATAGTTCCAGGAATTGTTGGAATGGTACCACTGATAATTGCGCTCGACCTTGACCAGCGACCACTGGGCGCCCTTCAGGTCTTCGCGCTTGCCGTTCGGGTCGACGGCGATGATGCTGAGTTTGGCGGTTCCGCCTTGCGGCACCTCATCGCCCTCGAAATCCGGGCGGATGCCGATGACATCATGTTGCGGGCGAACGCCGATGTCGAGCGAGTGCTCGACGGCGCGGCCGCCGGCCTCGCGCATGCGCACGGTGACCTTGGCATTGACCAGCTTGGTGGTCGACGGCAACTGGTCGATGGTGACCGGGAAGGTCGCCTTGCCGTCATCGCCGACCACGGGAAGGTTGGTGAAAGGCGTCACGGTCGGCTCGCTCGACTGCTCGTCGGCCAGGCCGAAGGTGAAATCCTTGAAGCTGTCCCAGCTGCTTGTGGTCGACAACGTCATCTCGCCTTCGAGCGCAAGGCCCGCGGCCGGCGCGCCGTAGAGGAAGCGGCCATCGACCGTGGCGTTGGCGGTCTCGCCCTGGGCGACCTCCTTCTTATCCGAGGTCAGATCGAATTCGATGCGATCGGGCACAAAATCTTCGACCAGGAACATCTGGCTGGCGACGGCCGCCTGCTTGGGATCGGTATAGATCGACACCGTCCAGGTGCCGCGCATGGCATTGGCCTCGAGCGGCAGGTCGACGGCGTGGCCGCCGGCTGACTCACCATTGCTGACGATGCGGCGGTTCTCGACGCCGTCGGGACGCGTGAAGATGAAAGTCAGCGGCAGGTTCTCGACCGCCTTGGCGGCGCCGTCGCGGGCAAGGGCGGCGACATGCACGTCCTCGCCGGCGCGGTAGATGCCGCGCTCCGTCCAGGCATAGACGTCGAGCGCGCCTGGCGAGGCACGTCCCTCAACGCCACGATCCGACAGATCGAAGCCGGCCTTGCCCATGTCGAGGAAGACGAAGTCGCTGTCGCCCTGCTTGGCCATCAGCACCGCCGGTACCATGCCGTTTTCGCCGCGGGTGAGGCCGGGATTGAAGACGGCGTGGCCCTCGGCGTCGGTGGTCGCCGTGCCGAGGATTTCGTTGTTCTTGGCAAGCAGCGTCAATTCGGCGCCCGAAATCGGCTTGGCCGAGCCCAGCGAACGGGCAAAGACGTTGAGGCCGTCCTGGCCGGTATAGGTGGAAAGGCCGATGTCGGAGACCACGAACCACTGCGTGGCGCGCGAACCATAGTCGTCGCTCTTGTCGTCGGTCGGCTGCGCGGTCAGCACATAGACGCCGGGCTTGCGCTGCGGGATCGCCTGATCAACCGGGAACGAAGTGGTCACCTCCTTGTTGAGATCATTGGCGATTTCGAGCGTGCCGGACCAGACGGGCGCGCCCATCTGGTCGGAAATGGTGGAAATGTCGTAGCCGTCGAGCTGACGCAGGAACTGATAGCCGGACAGAAGCTGTGCCAGCGAACGATCGCCGATGCGGTAGAGCGTCATCTTGGCGGCGTTCATGTTGACGGTGACGACCGGAATGCCGCGGCGCGCGCCGGCCGGCAGCACGAAGCTGTCCCCGGTGAAACGGGCGGAGGGGGCGCGGTCCTGGACGTAGATCGACAGCACGACGGGGGCGGCGATCGTCTCGCCGATCGCCGCCGGCAGGCCGACGCGGAATGTCACGTCATAATGCTGGCCGTGCTCCAGACCCTCGACGCAGATCTGCTTGTCCTTGGCCTCGACGGCTTTGGGCGCGGCGTTGTCGACCGTCACGAACTGCGAATAATCGACCCCGGTCTTGACCAGTTCCTCGGAAAACTGGGCGCAGATGCGCGGCGAAGAGGAATCGGCATCGACGGTGTGCTCGATGACGCGGAACCCCTTGCGCGCCTTGAGGTCGGCGTAATCGGCCTGGACGGCCGGCGAGTTTACCAGCGCCAGGCTCGCTTCATAGGCCTGCAGCGATGGGCGGAACAGGTCGCGCTTGTCGAGGCCGGCACCAAGCAGCGCCAGGGCCTCGGCGCGGGTCTTTGCGGTGCGCACCAGCCTGTAGGCGTTGAAGGCCGCTGAGGTGATGTTCGTCGGGAAAGTCGAAGGTTCGGCGGTGTTTGACGCCGGCTGCACGGCAAGCGTCTCGCGCGCCAGCGCCAGCCACAGCGCGCCGTCATCGGGCAGCACCGACACCGCGGCCTGATATTTCTGCATGGCAAGGCGATGGTCGCCGGTCAGTGCTGCCTGCTCAGC
Source organism: Mesorhizobium australafricanum (assembly GCF_033977265.1). NCBI lineage: Bacteria > Pseudomonadati > Pseudomonadota > Alphaproteobacteria > Hyphomicrobiales > Phyllobacteriaceae > Mesorhizobium > Mesorhizobium australafricanum. Next base: position 101,600 of record NZ_JAVIIT010000006.1, read on the forward strand.
GGCGGCCTGCAGGGCGGAAAGCCCTTCCGTCGGCTTGTCATAGGCCGGATCGGTCAGCTTGTTGCGGAACTGCTGGGCCTGATCGACCATCCAGTTCGGGAAGAAGGCCAGCGCCGGCGGGGCGCCGATATCGGGGTCGCCATCGACATTCGCGACCTTGCCGGCGACTGCGCCGGTGAAGGATTTGAGCTGATTATAGTCGGATTTGAGAAAACACCATTTGGCCTTGGTGTTGTAGGTGAAGGCGCGGCAGGCGGCATCGCCGAGGCAGGTGGTCTTGCACTGGTCCAGGCTGACATTTTGCTCCGACCGGAGATCGAAACCGAAATAGTCGGCATTGTCGGTGGTTGCGATTCTCCGGGCTTCGGCCGCAAGTGCCACCCCGTTCAAGGCGAAAAAGATAAGGAGAAGGAAAGAGAGACCACGAGCCGCGCGCATTGCCACATCACCCTCCAGACATTGCCAGCGTCCAGGCATGATCAAGCTCAGACAGGCTTGTCAACGCCGGAGCGCCGCAGGTTTATCACCCGCGAACGGTTTCCATTCCGGCCAAAGGCCGGTATTTCGACAGAACCTCTGTGAGACGGATCACACTTTCTTGCGAAAATGCAAAAGGTGTGAATTCCAAGCCCGGTCTATTTCAGACAATTGGATTGTGGCCCCTTTACGAACGTTTCGGAACTTCATTCCAATTTTAGTTTTGTCGATTAGGTTGTCTTAAATGCAGGCGCATGAAAAGCAGATGTCAGGAGGGTACGCGCCAGGGCGCGGGCTTCCGCGCGCCCTGCTTTTCGCGCTCGTCTGCTCGACCATGCTGGCGGGCGAGGTACGGAAGGCTGCGGCTTTCGAGATTTTCGGCATCAAGCTTTGGGGCTCGTCCAAGGACGAGGATGCCGATATCGTCGATCCGCTGCGCTATTCCGTGACCATCGATGCCCCGGATGCCGACAAGGATCTGGTCAAGAAGCTTGAAAACGCCTCGGCGCTGAAAAATGACGAGGATCATCCGGTGTCCGGATCGCTCGGCCTGATGGCCAAAGCGCGCGGCGACCGCGAACAACTCGTCGCCGCGCTTTATGCCGATGCCCGCTACGAAGGCGTGGTGACTATTACGATCGATGGCAAGTCGATCGACGAGTTGCCGCCGGATGCCGAGTTCAAGGGTCCTCAGCCTATTCCTGTGGTCGTGAGCGTTGCAGCCGGAGCGAAATTCACGCTTGGCAACATCCGGCTGAAGGGTGATGCGGCCGGGTTGGCAAGCGCCGACTTCGGGCTGATCGCCGGCGGCGATGCCGGCTCAGGTGCCGTGCTCAAGGCCGAAGCTCTGATCGTGCGGGCGCTGAAGGACGAGGGCAGGCCGCTTGCCAAGGTTACAGACCGCGAGATCGTCGCCGAGCACGCCAGCACGACGCTGGACGTCACGCTGACGGTGGCGGCCGGCCCGGTCGCCGGCTATGGCGACACGACGGTCGAGGGCACCGAAAAGGTCGATCGCGACTTCACCCAATACATGACCGGGCTGAAGCGGGGTCAGCAATATTCGCCGCAGGAAATCGACGATGCGCGCGACCGGTTGCTCGGGCTCGAAGTCTTCAACAGCGTGACCATCAAGGAAGGCGACAGCCTCGACGCCAACGGCAACATCCCGATCGATGTCCAGGTCAGCGAGCGCAAGCCGCGCTATTTCGGCATCGGCGGCACGTTTTCGAACACGGAAGGCCTGGGGCTCGAAGGCTATTGGGGACACCGCAACCTGTTCGGCCAGGCCGAGAAGCTGCGTATCGACGGCTCCATCAGCGGCATCGGCAGCAACAGCATTTCCGCGCTCAACTACAATGCCGGCGTCATGTTCGAGAAGCCGGGCGTGCTCGGGCCGACGTCGAAATTCTTCACCGGCATCAAGACGGTGTTCGAACACCCCGATGCCTATGACCATTTCTCGGTCAAGGGCGACGTCGGCGTTTCCTATGACCTCGACAAGAAGCAGCGGGTCTCGGCCGAACTCGACCTCGATTATTCCAAGATCACCGACGCCTTCGGCAAGCATACCTATCTGATCGCCAGCGTGCCGCTGCAATATGTCTATGACAGCCGTGACAACAAGCTCAACCCGACCAGAGGGTTCCGCTTCCTCGCCTATGCCGAGCCGAGCTACGACATACTGAACGGCGCGGCCTTCCTGAAGCTGAAGGGCGAGGGCTACACCTACCAGTCGCTGGATACGGCAAGCAGGTTCGTGCTCGCCGAGCGCGCAACGCTCGGTTCGATCGTCGGCACTGGCCTGCAGAACGTGCCGGCCGACCGGCGCTTCTATTCCGGCGGCGGCGGCTCGGTGCGCGGCTATTCCTATCAGGGCATCGGCCCCAAGGACATCAACGGCCAGCCGATCGGCGGTCTTTCCTTCTTCGAAACCTCGGTAGAGATGCGCATCGGCGTCACCGATACGATCGGCATCGTGCCGTTCGTCGATGCCGGCACGGTCTCGACCAGATCCTTCCCCGATTTCTCGAATGTGAAGGTCGGCGCCGGCGTCGGCCTGCGCTACATCACGCCGTTCGGGCCGCTGCGCATCGACGCGGCCCTGCCGCTCAACCGCGATCCGGGCGATCCGCGTTTCGGCATCTATGCCGGCATCGGTCAGGCGTTCTGACGATGAAGATAGCCTGGCGCATCCTCCGCATCTGCCTCTACACGCTGCTCGTGCTGCTAGTGGTGGCGATCGGCGCGCTTGTCGTCTTGACCGGCACCGAAGGCGGCCGCCAAAACCTCGCCGGCCTGATTTCGAAGATGGCTTCGAACGAGGACCGCAAGGTGACGGTCAGCGGCATCGAAGGCATCTGGTCCGGCGCGCTCAGGCTCGACCATGTTGTGCTGGAAGACCGCGCCGGTCCGTGGATGGTGGTGCGCAAGGTGGCGCTCGACTGGTCGCCGATGGCGCTGCTCTCCTGGAATTTCAATGCCGACCGCTTTGCCGCCGAGCGCATCGAACTGGCGCGGCTGCCGCAGCCAGGCCAGCAGCCGGCGCAGGGTGGCTCGACGAGCCTGCCGGTGTCGATCGATGTCAGGGAGATCGACCTGCCCGAGATCGCGCTCGGACAGGAGCTTGCCGGCAGCGGCATCGCCGAACTTGCCGCCAAGGGCTCGCTCAAGGCCGATCCGTCGCCGCTGGCGATCGAGAGCGTGCTCAACGTCACCCGCCATGACGGCAAGCAGGGCAATGTCGACGCGAAGATCCATTTTGCGCCGGCCGACAACAAGCTCGACCTCGATCTCAAGGCGTCGGAGCCGGCCGGCGGCATCATCGCCAACCTGCTCAAGCTGCCGGATGCGCCGCCCGTCAACATCGTCGTTTCCGGCAGCGGGCCTTTAGCCAACTGGAGCGGCGTCGGCACCTTCATGGTCGACGGCCAGATCATCAGCCAGCTGACCGGTCGGCACCAACTCACCGACAAGGGCCACCGCATCGAGGCCAAGGGCGACGGCCAGTTCGAAGGTTTCCTGCCGGAGAAGATAAAGTCGCTGTTTGCCGGCAAGACGAACTTCGACCTCGCCGGAACGGCGACCACGTCTGGCGGGGTCGATATAGAGCGCGCCACCATAGAGAGCGACGCGGTGCACGGGACAGCAACCGGCAATGTCGACCCGAAGGGCGCCAGCGACCTCGCCGTCGAGCTCTCCGCCAAGGACAAGCCGGTCACCATTGATGTCGGTAACAGCGCTGTTTCCATCCTGGTTGCGGTCGAAAAGGCAACTGTGCGCGCCTTCGGCGACGGCAAGGCGCCGATGGTCGATATCGCTACGTCCCTCACCTCGGTGGCTGTCGGCGGCACCCAGCTCAACAATATTACAGGCGAGATCCATTCCGACGGCTTCGATATCGAAAACCGCAGCGGGCCGGTCAGCATCAAGCTCGGGGCCGCCGGCCTGAAGACCGACGTCGCCACGCTGGCGCCGCTGGTGACCGGCAAGCTCGCCGCCGATCTTTCCGGCACGATCAGCCGCGAGACGGTGGCCATCGAGAAAGGCACCTTGCGCAGCGATGCGCTCAATGCCGGGCTGACGGCAAATGTGGCGCTGGCCGATCTGTCGATGACGCTGAAGATGAACGCCGACGCCGTCTCGAAAGCATTGCCGCCGCAAATCAGCTCGCTGCTTGGCGAGCGGGTGAAGTTTTCGGCGACCGCGACCCGCGATCCACAGGGCGCGTTCGCCGCCAATTCGCTGGAACTCACCTCCGGCTCGCTCAGCGCCAGCGGCACGGCCAGCGCGCAAGGCTCGGACATTCAGGCGGATGTGAAAGGCACGCTGGGCGATGTCTCGTCGCTGTCGTCGCTCGCCGGCACACCGCTTGCCGGCGGAGTGAATTTCGCGCTGACGGCTAGCGGTCCGCGCTGGGCGCCGGATTTCTCCGTTTCGGCCGACAGTGCCAGTCTGACGGCGGCCGGCCGCACGGTGAAGGACATCAAACTTTCGGCCAAGGGCAAGGCCGACATCGCCAATCCGTCGGCCGAAATCTCGCTGACCGGCAGTGCCGAGGGGCAAGCGCTCGATATCGGGGCTTCGCTGGTCACGGCGGACGGCAAGCGCTCGATCAGGGGTCTCAGCCTGGCGCTCGGCGACAACAAGGTTTCGGGCGATCTCTCGCTCGACGACAAATTCCTGCCGCTCGGCACGCTGACGCTTGCCGTGCCCGATATCGGACCGCTCGCGGCGCTCGCAAATCAGACCGCGACCGGCGATATCAACGGCACGATCGCTTTCGCCAAGGAAGGCGAGGCGCCGACCGTCACCATCAATGCGGCCAGCACGTCGATCGCGCGTGGCGAGCTGGCGGCAAAAGCCATCACCGTCAACGCGCTGATCGCCAACTACCTGAAGGGGCCGGCGATCTCGGGCTCGATCAAGGCCGACAGCGTGACCTCCGGCAGCACGGTCATCAGCGGCATCGGCATCGATTTGAAGCGCGACGGCGACTGGACCAACTTTACCGGCGGCGCCACGGCGTCCGGCATTCCGGCTACCGCCACCGGGCGGGTGAAGATCGCCAACGGCACGACAAGCGTGGAAATCGCTTCCGGCGAGGCGACGGTGCGCGGCATCAAGGCGGCGATCGCCGAGCCTTCCAGCGTCTCCATCGCCAATGGCGTCACCACAATCGAGAAGCTCGCGCTCAATCTCGGCGGCGGCTCGGCGACCGTTTCCGGCAGCGCCGGTCAGACCCTCGACCTGACGGCCAACCTCGCCAACCTGCCGGTCGCGCTCGCCAATGATTTCATGCCAGGCCTTGACGGGGCCGGAACGGTGGAGGGCACGGCACATGTCACGGGTCCGTCGTCCAACCCCGACGTGCAGTTCAATGCGAAGGTGGCGGGCGCCGAAACCAGCCAGACCCGCCAGGCGGGGCTCGGACCGCTGGATCTGGATGCTGCCGGCAGCTATACGCTGGCGGGTGGCGTGGCCCTGGACCACGCCACGCTTTCGGGCAAAGGGATTTCAGGCAAGGCCGCCGGTACCCTAAACCCTAACGGCGCCAGCGATTTCTCCCTCGACCTTACATCATCCGGACCCAGCCTGCCGTTGACGGTCGGCAGCGCCGAGAGCCCGGTCAAGATCGCGGTCCAGTCCTTGTCGGCAAAGATGGCGGGCGAAAGCACGCAAGCACGGCTGGATGTCTCCGCGATTCTACCTTCCATCGCCGCCAGCCAGGCGACGGTGGACGGACTGACATTGATGCTGCATTCGGATGCCTTCGACCTCAAGGGGCGGGCAGGTCCGGTTTCCGGCACGGTGTCGGTGGACAGGATCGGCCTCGACAATCCCATGATCGCGCCGCTGATCGCCGGCAAGGTCACGGCCAAGGTCAATGGCCGCCTGACGACCGATTCCGTCGCCGTCAACAGCGGGTCCCTGAAGAGCGATGCGCTCAACAGCCAGGTCGTGGGCCGGATATCGCTGGGTGACGGCGCGGTCGACCTCAATCTGAAGGCCGATGTTGCCTCTTCCGCCTTGCCGGCGGCGGTGCGCGGCATGCTTGGCGAAACCGCGCAGTTGAGCGCCGCGCTGAAGCGCGATGCCAACGGCAACGTCAATGTCGACGGCCTGAAGCTGAATTCGGGCGCGCTCAGCGCCGACGGGCAGGCGAGCCTTGCCGACAGCAAGCTGGCCGCCGGGATCCGAGGTGCGTTGAGCGACGTTTCAGGGCTCTCGAAGGACGCCAAGGGTGCCATAGCCTTTGCCCTGAATGCGCAAGGCCCGGTCACCGCGCCCGACCTGTCGATGACAGTGAGCAGCGACCGGCTCTCGGTGGCGGCGCGCGAGATCACCGGGCTGAAGCTTACGGCCAGCGGCAAGGCCGATGCCGCCAATCCGGCGGCCAATGTCGAGCTCACCGGCAATGTCGCCGGCCAGAACCTGCAGGGCAGCGCGGTGCTCGCCACGACCGATGGCAGCCGCGCGATCAACGGGCTTTTGCTGTCGCTCGGCCCGAACAAGATTTCCGGCGATCTCGCCCTCGACGATGCCTTCGTGCCGGTCGGCACCGTTACGCTCGACCTGCCCGATATAGGGCCGCTCGCCGCGCTGGCGCTGGAAAAGGCCGAGGGCAATGTGCGCGGCACGATCGCTTTTACCAAGGCGGCCAACGGGCCGAATGTCGCGATCAAGGCGAACACCTCGGAGATCAAGCGCGGCGATCTCTCCGCCAGGAATGTCGCCATCGACGCGCAGATCGCCAACTATATGGCAGCACCGGTCATCGCCGGCACGGTGCGCGCCGAGAGCGTCACTTCGGGCGGCACCGCCATCACCGGCATCGATGTCGACCTCAAGCGGGACGGCGACTGGACCGGCTTCTCAGGCGGCGCCACCGTCAAGAACATTCCGGCCAAGGCGGCCGGCCGTGTGAAGGTCGCCAACGGCACGACGACCATCGAGCTCGCGTCGGGCCAGGCGACGGTGCAGGGCATCAAGGCCGCGGTCGCACAGGCCTCGACCGTGACCATCGCCAACGGCGTCACAACGCTCGACCGCCTGGTGCTCAACCTTGGCGGTGGCACGGCGACGGTGACAGGCAAGGTCGCGCAAGCGCTCGACATCAACGCCAATCTCGCCAGGGTGCCGATCTCGCTCGCCAACAGTTTTTCGCCGGGTCTCGACGCGGCGGGCTCGATCTCGGGCACGGTCAAGGTGACGGGCGCCCCGGCAAGCCCGTCGGTCGCCTTCAACATCGATGCCTCCGGCGTGCAGACCTCGCAGACGCGCGGTGCGGGGCTGGGCGGCATGAACGTATCCTCGTCGGGAAGCTTTGCCGGCAATAAGCTTGGTTTCGACGCCAACATCAGCGACGGCGCCGGCCTCGGCCTCAAGGGCGGCGGCTCGGTGACGACGGCGGGCACGCCGGCGCTGGTGCTCGACTTCAACGGCAAGGTGCCATTCTCCTTCCTTGCCTCGAAACTCGCCGCGCAAGGGCTTGGACTGACCGGAACGGCCAATGTCAACGTGCAGGTGCGCGGTCCGGCGTCGTCGCCGGTGATCGGTGGAACGGTCAACACCACCGGCGCGCGCCTGGTCGACGCGCGTTCCGGCCTGGCAGTCAACGACATCGCCGCGGACGTTTCGATCGGCGGCGGCGTCGCCAGGATAAACCGTCTGACCGGAACGCTGTCGACGCGCGGAAGCCTGTCGGCGAGCGGCACGGTCGGCATCAATCCGGCGCAAGGCTTCCCTGCCGATCTCTCGATCAAGCTCACCGATGGCCGCTATACCGACGGCCGGGTCGTAACCGCCAATCTCGGCGGCGACCTGACCATCAAGGGACCGCTGGTTTCGGCGCCGGTGGTTGCCGGCACGGTCAATCTGGGGAGGACGGTCATCACCGTCCCGGACAAGCTGCCGGCCTCGCTCTCGGCTTTGGACGTCAAGCACAAGAACGCGCCCAGCGCGGTGCGGGCGCAGGACAAAGCGCTGCGCCCGCCGACATCCGGCGGTGGCAACAGCGGCAGCGGCCTCGCCCTCGATGTGACGGTCAACGCGCCGAACCAGATCTTCATCCAGGGCAGGGGCGTCGATGCCGAGCTTGGCGGCTCGCTGAAGTTGACGGGGCCGGCCTCGGCACCGCAGGCGGTCGGCACTTTCAAGCTGCAGCGCGGACGGTTGACCATCCTTGCCAAGCGGCTGACCTTCACCGAGGGCACGGTCGGGTTCCAGGGTTCGCTGGTGCCCTACCTCAACATGACTGCGACCACGACGACCAGCAGCGCCACGGTGACGATCGTCGTGTCGGGCGAGGCGACCAATCCGAAGTTTACTTTCTCCTCCGTGCCGGCGCTGCCCCAGGACGAGGTGCTGGCACAGCTCATCTTCGGTCAATCCATGTCCAAGCTGTCGCCGCTGCAAATCGCGCAACTTGCGAGCGCGGCCGCGCAGCTGGCAGGCGTCGGCGGTTCGACCTCGCTGCTCGAGAGCCTGCAAAGCGCCATCGGCGTCGACGATCTCGACGTGACGACGGACGAGAAGGGCGGCACCGCGGTTTCAGCCGGCAAGTACCTTAACGACCGGACCTATGTGACGATCCAAAAGGGCGACAAGCCGGGCTCCGGCAAGGCGACGATCGACCTCAATGTCGGTCGCGGCGTGAAGCTGCGCGGCGAGGCCAATGACGCTGGCGAAGCAAAGGGCGGCGTGTTTTACGAGCGCGAATATTAAGGCTGCGCGGTCCTTCCCAGGCCTGCCGAATGGGCTGCTCGCCGCGGGCACAGGCCCCTTATCCTTATAAAATGTATTGATTTAATCGCCCGCAGCGATTTTTTGGGAAATCCGCGTCGCGCTAGCAAATTTGCGCCAAGACTGTCGCTATCGCGCGAACCGGGTTGCACTCAAAGATGCACATTCCCTAAACATGTTCCTACTCCACGCCGTCTTTGACAATGCGGTCTGGATGCGGAATGTTAAAAGGCGGAAAGCCAACAATGGGAGTTAGTCATGGCAATCTATAAAAGCAATGGTGATCGCGTTCCCGATCACATCCTGGCCTTGGCCGAAGAAGCCAAGTCAGGCCAGATGGACCGCCGCGAATTCCTGGCTCTGGCCAGCGTCTTCGGCGCCTCGACTGCAATGGCGTATGGCCTGCTCGGCCTCGCCGATCCGACCCCGGCCAGGGCCGAGGACGTGCAGGGCAAGAAGGGCGGCACGCTTAAGGTCGCTCAGTGGGTCAAGGATCCCAAGGATCCGCGCAAGGCCGACTGGTCGGAAATCGCCGACGCCGAGCGCCAGGCGCTCGAACCGCTGGTCAAGTACACCACCGAATACACCTTCCGCCCCTACCTGCTGGAAAGCTGGGACGTGAACGATGACGCGACCGAATACACGCTGCATGTGCGCAAGGGCGTGACCTGGTCGAACGGCGATGCCTTCACCGCCGACGACGTCATCTTCAACCTCAAGCGCTGGGGCGACAAGAAGGCCGAGGGCAACTCGATGCCCGGCCGCCTCGGCACGCTGGTCAAGGACGACAAGCTCGACGAGAGCGCCGTGACCAAAGTGGACGACATGACCGTCAAGCTGAAACTCGGCAAGCCGGACATCGCTCTGATCCCGAACATGTGCGACTATCCTGGCCTGATCGTCCACAAGAGCTTCGACGAGAAGGGCGGGGATTTCAAAGCCTGTCCGATCGGTACCGGCCCGTTCGAGCTTGTCTCCTACGACGTCGGTCAGAAAGTGGTCTACAAGCGCCGCGCCGACAACAAGTGGTGGGATGGCGAGGTGTTCCTCGACGGCGTCGAATTCATTGACTACGGCACCGACCCGGGAGCCATGGTGAGCGCCTTCGAGGCCGGTGAGGTGCACACCAACTTCGAAACCTCGGCCGACTATGTGTCGATCCTCGACGGTATGGACCTGGTGAAATCCGAGGTTGTGACGGCCGCTACCATCGTCTGCCGGACCAACGTCAACAACAAGCCCTATGACAACCAGAAGGTTCGTCAGGCGCTGCAGCTGGGCGTCGACAATGCTGTCGTCCTGCAGCTCGGTTACGGCAATGCCGGCACGGTCGCCGAGAACCATCATGTGGCACCGATCCATCCGGAATACTTCGAGCTGCCGAAGATCAAGCGGGACGCCGCCAAGGCTAAGGCCCTGATGGCGGAAGCCGGTCAGGCCGATTTCGAGCACGAGCTGATCACGGTCGACGAGGACTGGCACAAGAACACCGGCGACGCGATCGCCGCCCAGCTCCGCGACGCCGGCATCAAGGTAAAGCGCACCGTGCTTCCTGGCTCGACCTTCTGGAACGACTGGACGAAGTATCCGCTGTCGATGACCAACTGGAACATGCGGCCGCTCGGCGTGCAGGTTCTTGCGATTGGCTACCGCACCGGCGAAGCCTGGAACGAGACCGCATGGTCGAATCCGGACTGGGACAAAAAGCTCAATGCCGCGCTCGCTGTCGCCGACGCCGCCAAGCGCAAAGAGATGATGAAAGACATCGAGCAGACCCTGCAGGATGCCGGCATCATCATCCAGCCCTACTGGCGCAAGCTCTACAGCCACTCGGTCAAGGCGGTTCAGAACTATAAGATGCACCCGACCTACGAGCACGACTACGGCAAGGTCTGGCTCGACCAGGCCTGATCTGAGCGAACGGACAAAGGGGCGTTCCGCCCCTTTGTCCCCTTCCTGCATGACCTGGAACCGGAGAGCCGCTGCAGCAAAAAAGTTGCGGACTCATCGAGCGGGGTCATGCAATAAACAGGGTTGATCGCATTCGAAGGTCTGTTTGCCGGCTTGCTCCGCCTCGCGGCGGGATGGTTGCGTAAGCAGGCTCCCCCAACCCGTCGGCAGGGGCCCGCCATGCTTTCTTTCATATTGAGACGTCTCGGCACCATGGCGCTGACGATGCTGTGCCTGACGCTGATCGTCTTCTTCCTGATCAATCTCGGTCCCAATCTGAAGAAGCTGGCGATCAGCCAGACCGAAATGCACACGTCGGCCGACCAGCTCGAAAACTGGTTGGTCGGCCATGGCTACCGGCAGAATTTCTTCGTGCGTTACGGCCAGTGGCTGGGTGTCCTGCCTAAGCAACCGATCACCGATCCGGCAACCGGAAAGCCGGCGCAGCGCTTCTCTTTCTGCAATGACCCGGTCGTGCCGACCTTCTCGGGCATCCTGCAAGGCGATTTCGGCTGCTCGACCAAGTTCAAGACCACAGTCGCGTCGAAGCTCTTTCCAGCGCTGAGCGCCACGGGCATCTTGATGCTCTGCGTCCTGCTGGTCATGGTGCCGATCTCGCTGCTGGTCGGGATACTTGCCGGCATGCGCGAGGGCTCGCGCACCGACCGCACGCTGTCAGTCGCTTCTATCGCCTCGACGGCGACGCCTGAATACGTGTCGGGCGTCATCTTCACCGTCATCTTCGCCTCATGGCTCGGCTGGCTGAACGGCTCCGCGGCCTCGGCAAGCCAGGGCATCACCTTCTACAATTTCACGCTGCCGGTGATGACGCTGGCCATCTACGGCATCGGCTACATCGCGCGCATGACGCGCGCCTCGATGGTCGAGGTGATGACGCAGCAATATATCCGTACCGCGCGCCTCAAGGGCCTCTCCTTCGGCGGCGTGGTCGTCAAGCATGCGTTGCGCAACGCGCTGATTGCGCCATTCACCGTCATCATGCTGCAGTTCCCGTGGCTGCTCACCGGCGTCGTCATCGTCGAGGTGATGTTCCGCTACCAGGGTTTTGGCTACACGCTCGTCGAGGCCGCCGGCAACAACGACATCGATCTTCTGCTCGGCTGCTCGCTGGTCTCGGTGTTCATCGTGCTGATCACCCAGCTCATCTCGGATGTCGGCTACGCGTTTCTCAATCCGCGTATCAGGGTTCAGTAGGGGGCAAGCCGATGCAAACCGAATATATCAACGCCTTCGACATCGTTATCGGCGTGCTCTGGCGCTTCTGGCCGGTATGGGCCGGGCTCATCCTGGTGATGGGCGCCAGCTTTACCTACAAGAAGCGGCTTGGCCTCTACGGCCAGCTCTTCGACAGCGGCGTCGGCATTGCCGGGGTCTTCATCTGCCTGTTCTGGCTGTTCACGGCGATTTTCGCTTCCACCATCTCGCCCTTCGACCCGCTGGCGCAGGTCTCGGTGATGAAGGACACGCTGCCCGGCGCGATCGAGCCGGCGTCGAAGCTGGTCTACTATTTCGGCGGCGACAAGCTCGCCCGCGACGTGTTCTCGCGCATGGTCTATGGCAGCCAGATCGTGCTGATCATCGCGCCGGCCGCCACCGGATTCGCGCTGATGGTCGGCATCACGCTCGGCCTCCCGGCCGGCTACTATGGCGGCAAGATCGACACGCTGCTGTCGTTCCTGGCCAATCTGGTGCTGGCCTTCCCGGTGATCCTTTTGTTCTACCTGCTGGTGACGCCGGGCATCATGGACACGCCGATCCCCTATGCGATGGCGGGGTTGTTCTTTCTGTTCCCGATCATCTTCTTCAGCGTGTTGTTCTGGACCCGCTTCAAGAACCGGCCGGACCGCCTCTATATCCTGCTCGGTATCACGCTCGTCGTCGGCGGCTGGATCTATGCCGGCCTGGTCTTCGACAAGGATCCGTTCAAGATCGTCCACATCGATCCCAACCAGCTCAACATCTTCGTGGCGGTGGTGTTCGCCTCAAGCCCCGGCGTGTTCCGCATCGTGCGCGGCTTGACCATGGACATCAAGACGCGCGACTATGTGGCAGCGGCGCAGACGCGCGGTGAATCGCCCTGGTACATCATGCTGTGGGAGATCCTGCCCAATGCACGCGGTCCGCTGATCGTCGATGCCTGCCTGCGCATCGGTTACACGACGATCCTGCTCGGAACGCTCGGTTATTTCGGCCTGGGCCTGGCTCCTGAAAGCCCCGACTGGGGCACCGCGATCAAGGATGCCAGCCGCCTGCTGCGTTCCTTCATCCACCCGGCGCTGCCGCCGACGATCGCGCTGATGTCGTTCGTGCTGGGGCTGAACCTGTTGGCGGATTCGCTGCGTGAACAGTCGATGAAGGATTGATGGCGGGGTCGAAGGCCCTACTTGCCGGAGCATGATCCCGAAAAGTGGAACCCGGTTTTCGGACAAGATCACGCTCAAACCAAAGACCAAGGATTGGAGCGACCCATGAACGAGGCAGTTCGAGATCCAGCCAAGCCGACCAATGGGCCGATCATCGAGATCGAGAACCTCTCGATCTCCTTCTTCACCCGCAAGGGCGAAATACCGGCCGTGATGGACTTTTCCTGCACGGTCATGCCCGGCGAGGCGATGGGCATCGTCGGCGAGTCCGGCTGCGGCAAGTCGACCGTGTCGCTCGGCATCATGCGCGACCTCTCCAACATCGGGAAGATCGTTGGCGGGCGCATCAAGTTCCAGGGCAAGGACATGGGCGAACTCTCCGAGGAGGAGTTGCGCGCCATCCGCGGCAACAAGATCGCCATGATCTACCAGGAGCCGATGGCGAGCCTCAATCCGGCGATGAAGATCGGCCAGCAGTTGATGGAAGTGCCGCTGATCCACGACAAGGTGTCGAAGGAAGAGGCGCATAGCCGCGCGCTGGAGATGGTGCGCGCGGTGAAGCTGCCCGATCCCGAGCGCATGATGCGCTCCTATCCGCATCAGCTTTCCGGCGGCCAGCAGCAGCGCATCGTCATCGCCATGGCGCTGCTGTCCAAGCCGGCACTGCTTCTGCTCGACGAGCCGACCACCGCGCTCGACGTCACCGTCGAGGCCGGCATCGTGGAACTGGTCAAGGGGCTGGGCGAGAAGTTCGGCACCTCGATGATCTTCGTGTCGCACAATCTTGGCCTCATCCTTGAGACCTGCGACAAGATCACGGTGATGTATTCCGGCGAGGCGGTCGAGACCGGCAAGATCAAGGACGTGTTCGACCGGATGCGCCATCCCTACACGCAAGGGCTGTTCCGCTCGATCCCGCTGCCCGGCGCCGACAAGAACTCGCGGCCGCTGATCTCCATCCCCGGCCAGTTGCCGCTGCCGCATGAGCGGCCGAAGGGCTGCAATTTCGGGCCGCGCTGCCACCATTTCGTGGAGGGGGTCTGCAACGCCGCCGAAATCCCGATGGTTCCGGTCGACGGCCATGAGGGGCACTTCTCGCGCTGCGTGCGCTTCAACGAGATCGACTGGGAGGCGCTGCCGCCCGGCGCCAAGAAGGTCAATGAAAAGGTCGAGCCCGGCGCGCCGGTCCTGAAAATCCAGGACCTCAAGAAATACTACAAGGTCGGCGGCAGCGAAGTGTTCGGCTCCAGCGAGGGCCGCGTCGTCAAAGCCAACGAGACGATCTCGTTCACCGCGCGCGAATCCGAGACGGTGGCGATCGTCGGGGAGTCCGGTTGCGGAAAGTCGACCCTGGCCAAGGTGCTGCTTGGTCTGGAGACCGCCAGCTCCGGCACCGTGAGCCTGGCCAACAAGGAAATCCAGTCGACAGGCATCGAGAAACGCGGCGTCGATACGGTGTCGTCGATCCAGATGGTGTTCCAGAACCCGTTCGACACGCTAAACCCCAGCCATTCCGTCGGCTCGCAGATCATCCGCACGCTGGAAAAGTTCAATGTCGGCAAGAATGTCGCCGAGCGGCGCCAGCGCATGCTGGAGCTGCTCGACCTGGTGAAGCTGCCGCGGGCCTTCGAAACCCGCAAGCCGCGCCAGCTTTCGGGCGGCCAGAAGCAGCGCATCGGCGTGGCGCGCGCCTTCGCCGGCGATGCCAAGGTGGTGGTGGCCGACGAGCCGGTCTCGGCACTCGACGTCTCGGTGCAGGCGGCGGTGACCGAGCTGTTGATGGACATCCAGCGCAAGAACAAGACGACGATGCTGTTCATCAGCCACGATCTGTCTGTGGTGCGCTACATCGCCGACCGCGTCGTCGTCATGTATCTCGGCTACATCGTCGAGCAGGGCACGACCGACCAGATATTCTCGCCGCCCTACCATCCCTATACCGAGGCGCTGCTTTCGGCGATCCCGATCGCCGACACCAGCGTGGTCAAGAAACATATCGTGCTCGAAGGCGACATCCCCTCGGCGATGAACCCGCCGACCGGCTGCCCGTTCCAGACGCGCTGCGGCTACAAGAAGCTGGTGCCGGACAATCTGTGCGAGACGAAAGTGCCGCCGGTGAAGAATCTCGGCGACGGCCATATGAGCCTGTGCTGGCTCTCGGACGAGGTGCTGGCCAAGATGGAGCCGGTCATCAAGTTCGACAAGGAACATGCCGCGCATGAAGGCGTGCCGGAAGATGCTCCGCACGGCTCGGGACCGGGCTTTACCGGTACGCCGCCGCAGCGTCCGGGTGGCAAGAAGCCGAGTTGACACGCATAGACGCAACGAAGTCTGTTGACGTATTGCCTCGGTAGCGTCGTCACATCTCATCTGTATCACGGCATTACAAGACCGAGTTCGCTTGAACATCAGGGACCATTGCCTTATGTGATGCGTGATGTTTGATGCGCAATGGAGCGTATTGTGAGAACGACACTTGCAATCGATGACGATGTCCTCCTTGCGGCCAAGGCCATTGCGCGACAGCAGGATCGCAGCGTTGGCGAGGTCATTTCCGATCTAGTTCGCCGTTCACTGCGCAGGCCGCAAGTCGGCGGTGAGCGTAACGGTATCCCTTTGCTTTCATTGCAGCCCAACGGCCCGATGGTCGATCTCGAAATGGTCAACGCGCTTCGCGACGAACTGCCGTGACCTTTCTGCTTGACGTCAATGTGTTGATCGCGTTGATCGATCCGGCTCATGTCGCGCATGAAGATGCGCATCGGTGGTTCCAATCCACCGGGCATTTGTCATGGGCAACATGTCCCATTACCGAGAATGGTGTCATCAGGATCGTGGGCAACCCGAAATACCCAAATTCACCCGGCTCGCCCGCTGTCGTTACGCAGTTTGTCGCCAAGTTGCATGAACTTTCAGGACATCGTTTTTGGCCCGATGATATCAGCTTGGTGGGTTCGGCAGACATTGACGCGAGCAAGATAATGACCCCCGGGCAAACAACGGATAGTTACTTGCTTGGGCTTGCCAAGGCGCATGGCGGCCAGTTGGCGACATTCGACCGGAAGCTGTCGACGGCGGCGGTGAAGGGAGGGAAGTCGATCCTCCACCTGATCCCCAGTGAATGACGGACAGCGTCCGCTTTCGATCAAGAGTTACATCGCTTTCCGGGATGCCAAGTGGCTTTAGTTGGCTGCGCGATATCCCGTCGACGTCAGCTTCCGCACTGCCGCATCTGCGCGGCGTAATCGCGGGCCATCTGGTCGGTGGCGCGCGCGTAGCTTTGAACGCCGCCGTCGCCGCGATTGCCGCGGCCATAGGCTGTCCAGCCAAGATAATAGGCCAGGTAGAGATTGTAGGTGTCGTTGCGCGCGACTTTGAACGTATCGGCGGTCTTGGAGTGGTACCAGCCGACGAAATCGATGGCGTCGGCAAAACGCGTGCGGCGTGCCGTCCAGTTGCCGGTCTCGCTTTGATATTGCGACCAGGTGCCGTCGAGCGCCTGCGAGTAGCCGGTGGCGCTCGAGACATGCGTCCATGGGATGAAGCCGAGCAGCTTGGTGCGCGGCGGTCGGGCATTGCTCTTGAAGCCGGACTCCTTGCGCACCGTGGCCATCAGCACCGGAACGGGAATGCCGTATTTCTGCTCGGTGCGCTCCGCGGCGGACTGCCAGTTGTCGAACCAGCCGTCATTCTGGTCGAAGACGGCACAGACATTGTTGATGTGACTGGGCGCCGTCGCGCAGGCCGAAAGCGCCAGCAGCACGGAGACGGCGACAATTTTACTAAAACTCGATCTACGCATTGAAAGACGAATAGGCCGAAATCATAAAAGGAGTCTTGCGCGGTTCCTTAACGCGGGCGCCGAAGGCGCGAAAAATCGAGTATCGATATTACGACTATCTATGTCGCTATCCTTGTCATTGACCTTGAAGAATGCCGCCTTGGCTAAAATCACGCCGGCAAATGGCGAATTTCTGACAGCCCGCCTGTGATGCGGGCGCTCTGATGCGCGCATGAGCGAACCAAGACGCAAGCGCGGCGCCGAACGCACCAGCAACCGGGGGCCGGCCGCTATTCCGCAACTGCCGCGGCGGCGGGTGGAGAATCCCTATCCGCCGATGGCGCTGCTGTCGGCCGACCAGATCGAGGCCATCCACCAGGCCTCGATGCATATCCTGGAGAATTTCGGTATCGAGGTGATGAGCCCGCGGGCGCTGTCGCTGTTCGAGCGTGCCGGCGCCAAGGTCGATCAAGCCATGATGAATGTGCGCGTCGATCGCGGCATGGTCGAGGAAGCGCTGAAGTCGACGCGCAGCCACTACACGCTTACCCCACGCAATCCGGCACAAGCCGTCCATCTTGGCGGCAGCACGATCAACTTCACGCTGGTGGCGGGGCCGCCCAATGTGCATGACATGGAACGCGGCCGCCGTGCCGGCAACATGCCCGACTATCAGGATCTTGTCCGGCTGGCACAGCATTTCAACTGCATCCACATGCTGGGCAACCAGGTCTGCGCGCCGATCGAGCTGCCGGCGAACACAAGGCACATGGACACCTATTTCGCCAACCTGACGCTGACCGACAAATGCTTCCACGTTTCGGCAATCGGAAGAGGCAGGGCGCTCGACGGCATCGAGATGATGGCGATCGCGCGCGGACTGACACTGGATGAGATGCGCGACGATCCCGGCATCACCACCATCATTTCGGTCAATTCGCCGCGCCGCTTCGATGAGATGATGGCCGAAGGGCTGATGACCATGGCCGAGTACGGTCAGTCGGTTGCGGTGACGCCGTTCACCCTGATGGGCGCGATGAGCCCGGTGACGCTTGCCGGCGCGCTGGCGCAGCAGAATGCCGAAGCGCTGTTCGGCATCGTGCTGACGCAGCTGGTGCGTCCCGGCGCGCCGGTGATGTATGGTGCCTTCACCTCCAATGTCGACATGAAGTCGGGCGCGCCGGCCTTCGGCACGCCGGAAAACACCAAGGCCAACATCGCCTCGGGGCAGTTGGCGCGGCGCTACAATTTGCCATACCGCACGACGCCGGGCTCGGCCTCCAATGCCGCGGACGCGCAGGGCGCCTACGAGACGTTGATGGCGTTGTGGGGCGCGGTGCTTGGCCACGGCAATCTCGTCTACCACGCCGCCGGCTGGCAGGAAGGCGGGCTGACGGCATCGTTCGAAAAGCTCATCATCGACGTCGAGATGATCCAGCACATGATGGAATTCCTGCGGCCGATCGTCGTCGACGAGGGCGAGCTGGCGGTGGAGGCATTGGGCGCAGTGCCGACCGGCGGCCACTTCTTCGGCGAGCCGCACACGCTGGAGCGCTACGCCACGGCCTTCTACCAGCCCATGCTCTCCAACTGGCAGAATTACGAGGCCTGGCAGGAGGCCGGCGGGCTCGACACGACGGCGCGCGCGACGCGGCTCTGGAAGAAAGCGCTGGAGGAGTATGTTCAGCCGGCCATGGATCCTGCTGCTCGCGAAGCGCTCGAAGCCTATATGGCACGCCGCAAGGTAGCGATCGGGCAGGGCGAGCCGTGACTTTAGCGTCGGCGCGAGCTGGCGCTTCCCGTCCCGATTCATCTCACCGATCCAACTCACTGAACGAACGAGAAAAAGCCCATGAAGTCGCATGCAAAGGTCGTGGTTATCGGCGGTGGTGTCGTCGGATGCTCGGTGCTGTTCCATCTTGCCCGCCATGGCTGGACCGATGTCGTGCTTTTGGAGCGCGACGAGCTGACGTCGGGCTCGACCTGGCACGCCGCTGGCGGCATGCACACCATCAATGGCGACCCCAAGGTCGCCAAGCTGCAGAAATACACCATCTCGCTCTACAAGGAGATCGAGGAGTTGTCGGGACAGGCGACCGGCGTGCACCTCACGGGCGGCGTGCTTCTGGCGGCGACCGAGGCGCGGCTCGACTGGCTGCGCGGCGTGGTGTCGAAGGGCCGCTATCTCGGCATCGACCTCGAAGTGATCTCGGCGAAGGAAGCGGCGGAATTGATGCCGCTCATCGATCCCAGCCAGTTCGTCGGCGCGGTGCGCAACAAGGAGGACGGCCATCTCGATCCGTCGGGCGTGACGCACGCCTATGCCAAGGCCGCACGCAAGCTTGGCGCCGAAGTCGAGCGCTTCACCAAGGTCGAGGACATCGTGCGCCGGTCCGACGGGTTGTGGCGTGTGATCACCAACAAGGGCGAGGTGGTGACGGAGCATGTCGTCAATGCCGGCGGCCTGTGGGCACGCGAGGTCGGCCGCATGGTCGGGCTTGAACTGCCGGTGCTCGCCATGGAGCACATGTACCTGATCACCGAGGACATGCCGGAGGTCGCCGACTGGAACGCAAAGACCGGCACCGAGATCATCCATGCGGTCGACTTCGACGGCGAGCTCTATCTGCGCCAGGAGCGCGGCGGCATGCTGATGGGCACTTACGAGAAGGCGAACAAGGTCTGGTCCGAATTCCAGACACCGTGGAATTTCGGCCACGAGCTGCTGGAGCCGGACATCGACCGCATCGCGCCGTCGCTGGAAGTCGGCTTCCGTCATTTCCCGGCTTTCCAGAAGACCGGCATCAAGCAGATCATCAACGGCCCCTTCACCTTCGCGCCGGACGGCAATCCGCTGGTCGGTCCGGTGCGCGGCCTGCCCGGCTTCTGGGTCGCCTGCGGCGTCATGGCGGGGTTCAGCCAAGGCGGCGGCGTCGGGCTGGCGCTCTCCAACTGGATGATCGAGGGCGACCCGGGCGCCGACATCTGGGCGATGGACGTGGCGCGCTACGGCGACTGGGCGACGATGGCCTACACCAACGCCAAGGTGCGCGAAAACTATTCGCGCCGCTTTTCGATCCGCTTCCCGAACGAGGAACTGCCGGCAGGGCGTCAGCTCAAGACGACGCCGGTCTATGACACGCTTGCCGCCCAGGGCGCGCAATGGGGTGTCTCTTACGGGCTCGAGGTGCCGCTTTGGTATGCGCCGGATGGCGTCAAGGACGAGTTCTCGTGGCGGCGTTCGAGCGACTTCGACCATGTCGGCAAGGAAGTCGCGGCCGTTCGCAACGGCGTCGGCCTGTCGGAGATTTCGAACTTTGCCAAATACAGGGTGACCGGCGAGGGCGCGGCTGCCTGGCTCGACCGCATGCTTGCCTGCAAGCTGCCCAGACGCGGCCGCATGACGCTGACGCCGATGCTGAAGGACGACGGCCGACTGATCGGCGATTTCACGCTCGCCAATATCGACGACCGCGAATGGTTCATCGCCGGCTCCGGCGTCGCCGAGCAATATCATATGCGCTGGTTCGAGGCGCATCTGCCGAAGGACGGTTCGGTGCGGGTGGAAGCGCTGGGACAGAAGCTCACCGGTCTCGCCATTGCCGGGCCGAAGGCGAGGGAGGTTCTGGCCAAGGTCACCCGCGCTGACGTTTCCAACGCGGCATTCCCCTTCATGGCGGTTGCGCGAATGGATATCGGCATGGCGCCGTGTCAAGTCGGCCGCGTCAGCTACACCGGTGACCTCGGCTACGAGATCTGGGTGGCGCCGGAATATCAGCGCGCCGCCTACCAAGCGCTGGTCACAGCAGGCGAGGAGTTCGGCATCGGCCTGTTCGGCTCGCGCGCGCTCAACGCGCTGAGGCTGGAAAAGAATTACGGCTCGTGGGCGCGCGAATACCGGCCGATCTACGGGCCGGTCGAGGCCGGGCTCGACCGTTTCGTCGCCTATGGCAAGGACGCCGATTTCATCGGCAAGGAAGCAGCACTTGCCGAGCGCAGACAGGGCGGCAAGCTTCGGCTGCGCAGCTTCATCGTCGACGCCACCGATGCCGATGTGATCGGCGACGAGGCGATCTGGCATGACGGCGTCGTGCGCGGCTGGGTCACGTCCGGCGGCTATGCGCATAATTCGAAGAAGTCGGTCGCCATGGGCTACGTGCCGAAGGAAATCGCCGACAGGCCGGACGGTTTCGAGATCGAGATCCTTGGCAAGCGCCATGCGGCGCGCGTCCAGGCGGCGCCGCTGTTCGACGCCAATTTCGAACGGATGCGCGCCTGAAACCGGGCGCGCTGATCAGGCCTTGGCGTTGTTGCGATTGTCCAGCGCGAAAGCGCCGGGTCCGGCGAAGATCAGATAGAGGAAGATGAAGCAGAAAGAGATCGCCGAGTCGCCGCCATTGTTGACGGGGAAGAAGTCGCGCGGCGCATGCGCCATGAAGTATGCGATGGCCATCTCGCCGCAGAGCAGGAACGCCACCGGGCGCGTGAATAGCCCCACTGCCAGCAGGACGCCGCCGGCGAACTCGAGAATGCCGGACGACAGCGCGAGTCCGGTCAGGGCCTCGGCATGGGGGCCGGGAGGAAAATTGAACAGCTTCTGGGTGCCGTGCTCGATGAACTGCAACGCGGTCATGATGCGCAGCACACCCAGCGCCTGCGGTCCGTACTGGGCAAGGCCTTCGAATAGCTTCATCCAGAACTCCAATTTAACCCCAGGACCGGCCACAAATATCGCCCGGCAACCGACCGCTCGCGTCCCATGGCTTGCCATCAACAATCGGTGAGCGGAAATGGTTTCAACTCTCATATTTTTTCTCGCAATGGTTGCATTTGTATCCTTATGGTTGTATTGATGCGGGTACACCAAACCGTGCGAGTCCCTTTGCCATGAAAAAAGTCGCCATCAGCCTCTTCGCAATCCTCGCAGGCACGAGCTTCGCCATGGCCGGCGACGCCGGCTGTGATGCCTTCAAATGGCCGGTTGCACGCGAGCAGGCTCTGTTTCCGGCGGCGCCCGCCGCGCAGTCCGGGGCCGCCCTGACGGTCGGGCAAGCGGTGGATTTCTCGCTCGCGGCGGTCGACACGATCAGCTTTGAAGTGCCGCCGGAACATGCACCGGCAGCCGGCACGTTCGGCGCGACGGCGAGCGTGACCGTGCCGCCTGAAGGCGAACTCCAGTTCAGCCTGTCCGACGAGGCCTGGATCGATGTGGTGCAGGACGGGCAGGCCGTAAAATCAGCGGCCTTCAGCGGCGTGAGGACCTGCCCCGGCATCCGCAAGAGCGTGCGTTTCAAGCTGACCGCCGGTACCGCCACCGTGCAGCTCAGCGGCGCGAAGAAGGCCGATCTGAAACTGGCGGTGCTGGCGCCGGAGTGACGCACAAGAGGGCGAGGTCTGCGGGACCGCGCCCCCTCTGTCCTGCCGGGCATCTCCCCCACAAGGGACCCACAAGGGGGAGATCGGCAGTCGCTACCGCGTCGGCGCGAGCAAGGCGAAATGCGCGCCTTGCGGGTCCTGGCACTGGATAATCCACTGGCCGCTCGGCACATCCATCGGTCCCATCAGCACCTTGCCGCCATTGTCGGTGACGCGCTTGGCGGCGGCGTCGATGGCGTCGACGTTGAAATAGAACTGCCATACGGGAACCGGGATCTGCGGCGGCTTGTTCATGATGCCGCCGCCGGATTCGGGGCCGGCGCCGAAGGTCTTGTAAGTCCCCATCTCGCCCATATCGAACTCGCCGGCGCTCTCCCAGCCGAACTGGCTTGAATAGAAGTCGAAAGCGGCTTTCCAGTCCGAAGTGTAGAGCTCATGCCAGCCGACATGGCCGAGCGTGGTCGCCGGCACCGGCGGCTGGTCGGGTTGGTTGGGTTGCAGGAACATGAAGGTTGCGCCTTGGGGATCGGCGACGACGGCAAAGCGGCCGACGCCCGGGATGTCGTCCGGTGCGCGGTGGACGGCGCCGCCTGCCTCCTGCAACGCCTTCGTCGAGGCATCGACATCCCTGGTGTAGATGTAGCCCATCCAGGCGGGCGGCATGCCCATCTTGGCTGGTTCTTCCGGCATCGTCATCAGTCCGCCGACACCACGCACGCTGGAATTCATCACGATGTAGCGGGGCATACCGGGCGCCTTGTCGAAGGGCTCGGCCCTCCAGCCGACAATTGCGGTATAAAAGGCCTCGGCGGCGTCGAGGTCGGTGGTCATCAGTTCGTACCAGAAGAAGGGTTTTGGGGCATTCGGCATGGTCGGTCTCCTCACCGGTTCAGGCAGCGATCGTGGTTCGATCCATCCTAGGACGATCCTGGCGACAGAAATCCGACATCTGGGCCAGAATTCGAGGATGGCAAGGCACTCTGTCCTGCGATCTTGCGTGTCCAGCGATTTTCGACTTTGCTGCCCTCAAAGAGGGGGTTGCGTTTCCATGCGTCGAATGTCGCTCACGTCAGAGCTTGTCGCGCTCTGCCATCGCGAGGAAATCGATCCCGGTCCGAGCGGGGAGTGGACGCAGCTGAGCGACGACGATTTCAGAGCGCTCGCCTCGCGTCTCGCCGATGAAGCCGACGAGGGGCCGCTCTGGGTATTCGCCTATGGCTCGCTGATTTGGAAGCCGGCCTTCGAATCGGTCGAACAGCAGCGTGCGGCGGCGCATGGCTGGCACCGGTCGTTCTGCCTCGACATAAGGCGCTGGCGGGGCAGCCGCGAACAGCCTGGATTGATGATGGCGCTGGAACGCGGTGGGCGCTGCGACGGCGTCATCTACCGCCTGCCGGATGGCGAAAAGCCCGCACAGATCGAACGACTGTTGCGACGCGAGATAGATGACCATGAAAGCGTCAGTTCGGTGCGATGGGTTCCGGTGCGCACGACACAAGGCCGGTTGCGGGCGTTGGGCTTCTGGGTGGGCGTGACCGGCAAGGGCACGTCGCTCAGGCAGCCGCTGGAAAGGGTAGCGCAGATACTGGCACGCGCGTGCGGCCATGTCGGCTCCGGCGCCGAATACCTCTACAACACCGTCAGCCACCTCGAGACATTCGGCATCCATGACCGCAATCTGTGGCGCCTGCAGGAACTGGTCGCGGATGAAATCCGATCGATCCATCCTGCCAAGAGTGAAACCGGGGAGTCCTCTGGTGCTGCTGCGATGGCATAATATGACTTAATCTATCATGTTTTTTCCAGCCCTTACAGTGACTTGGCCGAAAATTGACCAATTGATAAAAAAACAAAACGTGCTAGCCTTCCCCAAAACGACAACAAGGGGAACTGGAATGGCAACTGGTCATTTCATTGAAGGCATTGCCGGCGGCAGGCTGTCTTCCGAGCAATATGCCGACAATTTCTCCGACCTGCATCCGCCGCTCGACCACCATGAGGCGCTGGTCGAGGCCGACCGCTGCTATTTCTGCTACGACGCGCCGTGCATGAACGCATGCCCGACGTCGATCGACATCCCGCTGTTCATCCGGCAGATCGCCACCGGCAACCCGCTGGGCTCGGCCAAGACGATCTTCGACCAGAACATCCTCGGCGGCATGTGCGCCCGCGTCTGCCCGACCGAGACGCTGTGCGAAGAGGTCTGCGTGCGCGAGGTGGCGGAAGGCAAGCCGGTGCAGATCGGCCGGCTGCAGCGCTACGCCACCGATGTCGCGATGAGCGAGGACAAGCAGTTCTATAAGCGCGCCGAGCCGACCGGAAAGACGGTCGCCGTGGTCGGCGCCGGGCCTTCGGGGCTGGCGGCGGCGCATCGCCTTGCCCGCCACGGCCATGACGTGACGATCCTGGAGGCGCGGCCGAAGGCCGGCGGCCTCAACGAATATGGCATCGCCGCCTATAAGAGCGTCGACGATTTCGCCCAGGCCGAAGTCGACTATGTCACCGCGATCGGCGGCATCGATATCCAGAACGGCAAGGCGCTCGGCCGCGACTTCCAGCTCTCCGATTTGATGCGCAACTACGATGCGGTGTTCCTTGGCCTTGGCCTCGGTGGCATCAACGCGCTGCGCGCCGAAGGCGAGGACGCGGACGGTGTTGCCAATGCCGTGGAATTCATCGCCGACCTGCGCCAGGCGAGCGACCTTTCCGACCTGCCGGTCGGCCGGCGCGTCGTCGTGATCGGCGGCGGCATGACGGCAATCGACGCCGCGGTGCAGTCGAAGCTGCTCGGCGCGGAGGAAGTGACGATCTGCTACCGCCGCGGCCAGGAGCATATGAACGCCTCCGGCTTCGAGCAGGATCTGGCCGCCGCCAACGGCGTCACCATCCGCCACTGGCTGCAGCCGAAGCGCGTGATAGCCGAGAACGGCAAGGTATCGGCGATCGAGCTCGAATACACCGCGATCAGCGGCGACAAGCTCGCCGGCACCGGCGAAACGCTGCGGCTCAACGCCGACCAGGTGTTCAAGGCGATCGGCCAGAGCTTCGTGCCGGCTCATCTCAACGGCAGCGGCGAACAGATCGAGCTCGAAGGCGGCCGCATCAAGGTCGATGCCGAAGGCCGCACCTCGCTGGCCAAGGTCTGGGCCGGCGGCGACTGCATCTTCGGCGGTGACGATTTGACGGTCTCGGCGGTTGCGCAAGGCCGCGACGCCGCCGAGAGCATCCATCGGGCGCTGACCTCTAACGGGAGGGCATGAGCATGGCAGACATCCGCAACACTTTCGTCGGCATCAAGTCGCCCAATCCATTCTGGCTGGCCTCGGCGCCGCCGACCGACAAGGCCTACAATGTCGAGCGCGCCTTCAAGGCCGGCTGGGGCGGCGTGGTTTGGAAGACGCTGGGCGAAGAGGGCCCACCGGTCGTCAACGTCAACGGGCCGCGCTATGGCGCGATCTGGGGCGCCGATCGCCGGCTGCTTGGCTTGAACAACATCGAGCTCATCACCGACCGCGACCTGCAGGTCAATTTGCGCGAGATCAAGCAGGTCAAGAAGGACTGGCCGGACCGCGCCATCGTCGTCTCGCTGATGGTTCCTTGCGTCGAGGATGCCTGGAAGGCGATCCTGCCGGTGGTCGAGGACACGGAAGCCGACGGCATCGAGCTCAATTTCGGCTGTCCGCATGGCATGTCGGAACGCGGTATGGGCGCGGCCGTCGGTCAGGTGCCCGAATACATCGAAATGGTGGTGCGCTGGTGCAAGCAGAATACCCGCATGCCGGTCATCACCAAGCTGACGCCCAACATCACCGATGTGCGCAAGCCCGCGCGCGCGGCACTGGCCGGCGGCACGGACGCGGTGTCGCTGATCAACACGATCAACTCGATCACCGGCGTCGACCTCGACAGTTTCGCGCCACAGCCGACCATCGACGGCAAGGGTTCGCATGGCGGCTATTGCGGCCCGGCGGTGAAGCCGATCGCCATGAACATGGTGGCCGAGATCGCGCGCGATCCGGAAACGCATGGATTGCCGATCTCGGGCATCGGCGGCATCACCACCTGGCGGGATGCGGCCGAATTCATGGCGCTCGGCGCCGGCAATGTGCAGGTCTGCACGGCGGCGATGACCTATGGCTTCAAGATCGTGCAGGAGATGATCGCCGGCCTGGAGAACTGGATGGACGAGAAGGGGCACGCCTCGCTCTCCGACATCATCGGCCGCGCCACGCCCAACGTCACCGATTGGCAGTATCTCAACCTCAACTATGTCGCCAAGGCGCAAATCGACCAGGATGCCTGCATCAAATGCGGCCGCTGCCACATCGCCTGCGAGGACACCTCGCACCAGGCGATCACCAACATGGTCGACGGTGCCAGGCATTTCGAGGTGATCGAGGCCGAATGCGTCGGCTGCAATCTCTGCGTCAATGTCTGCCCGGTCGAGGGCTGCATCACCATGGAGCCGCTGGCGGCCGGCGCGATGGACCAGCGCACCGGCAAGCCGGTGTCGCCGATCTACGCCAACTGGACGACGCACCCGAACAATCCGATGGCCAGGGTGGCTGCCGAATAGGGATTCGTCCAAGGTTTAGCTAAATCGCTCCGCGCCTTCGCATGGGCGATTTTATGTGACGCGCGGCGCCTCGATTTCAGAGGTCCGCGCCGCCCCTCATCCGCCCTTCGGGCACCTTCTCCCCGTGAACGGGGAGAAGGCTAGGTGAGGCGTCCTCGCCGCCCTTCATGCGCAACGGTGGTGATTGGCGAAATCGTTGGCGAAGGCGTCTTTCGCCCCGTTTACGGGGAGAAATGCCCGGCAGGGCAATGAGGGGCAGCGCCAACCTTCGAGGGCATGCGCCGCGAAGTCCTTAGCTCTCCGCACGGCCTTTGGCACAACCGATATCACAACCGCGATTGTACGAAATCCAGACTCGCCTATTGCAGATAAAAAATATCCACGATAAGATATATCCATGAATAGGAGATTGGCACGATGAAGCTGGGTGAGGGCGTTGAGGCGGCCATCCACTGCGCGGCGACGCTTGCCAGCGTCGATGGCAACAGCACCATGCCAGGTGCTGCGCTCGCGAAGTGCTTCGGGCTGTCGCCAAGCTATCTGCTGAAACATCTCAACCAGCTGACGGCGGCGCGCATCCTGGAATCGGTGCCGGGGCCGGCGGGCGGCTATCGGTTGGCGCGACCGGCCGAGCGTATCACGCTCCTCGATATCGTGCTGGCCGTCGAGGGACGGGAGCCTGCTTTTCGTTGCGGCGAAATCCGCCAGCGTGGCCCGGTTAAGATCGACGCGTCGGCCTATGTCAAACCCTGCGGCATCAATGCCGCGATGCTCAAGGCCGAGCGCGCCTATCGCGCTGCGCTCGCCGAAGTGAAGCTATCCGATATCGTGGCGGACTATGCCGCGGAAGGCGATCCCCGCGCGTTTGCCGCGAGTTGCGCCTTCGTCGAGCGCCATCAGCGGCCGCAGAAATCCGCTCCACCCAAGCAGATCTAACCCAACCTCCAAACCCACCCAAAACCTGGAAGGAAAGACGATGAAACAGAGATTGCAGTTTTTTGCCAAGGCGCCCGAGATCATGAAGGCGGTGTCGGCGCTCAACAAGGCCGTCGACGAATGCGGACTGGAAGTGAGCCTGCTGCATTTGATCAAGCTCAGGGCGTCGCAGATCAATGGCTGCTCGTATTGCGTCGAGATGCACAGCCGCGAGGCGAGGTGCGACGGCGAGACCGAAACCCGGCTCTACCTCGTCGCCGCCTGGAAGGAATCGCCGCTGTTTTCCGAGCGCGAACGGGCCGCCTTCGCCTGGACGGAGGCCGTGACGCTGATCGCCGACAATGGCGTATCGGACGAACTCTACGCCCGCACGCTCGAACACTTCTCGGAAGAAGAGCTGGTCAAGCTCTCGGTGGCGCTCGGCATGATCAACACCTGGAACCGGCTGTGCGTTCCGTTCCAGGCCATTCATCCGGTGCCGGCCGCCAAGGCTGCGTGATCGGGCGAGCTGCGCGCGGATGAAAGATCCGCGCGCCTCATTGTTCACGCGGCGTAGCGCAGGCCGCCGTCGCAGGTGAGCACCTGGCCGGTCATGAAGCCGTTGGAGACCAGGAAGGCGATTGCGCCGGCGACATCGTCGGCGCGGCCGATGCGGCCGACCGGCGTCTTGCCGGCATATTCGGCGAACACCGCCTGCCGCTGGTCGTCCGGCAAGAAGTCCCACCAGGGGGTGTCGATGACACCAGGCGCCACGACGTTGACGCGCAGCGGCTTCAGCTCGACTGCCAGGATCGGCACGACGGTCAAAAGCATGCCGTTGATGGCGCCGATGCCGGCGATGCCGGGCGCTGCAATCTGCGCCGAGACGGCCGAGATGAAGGTCACCGATCCGGCTTTGTTCAAGGTCGGCAGGGCCGCCTGCAGACAGGACAATTGCGGCCGGATCTTTTCGTCGACGCCGCTGCCGATATCGGCGAGATCGAGGGTTGCGAACGGCCCCAGCCCCTTGCCGCCGCTGGCGGCGAGAACCAGGTGATCGAACGGCCCGAGATCATCGAAGAAATTCCGGACCTCATTCGGCTTCGTGGCGTCGAACACGGCCTTGCCGACGGTGCCGCCAAGGGACTTCCACGCGCCTTTGAGCTTCTCCTCGTGGCGGCCGGTGATCGTGACTTTCATGCCGGGGCCGACCAGCCGTTTGGCCGTGGCAAGGCCGATGCCGGATGAGCCGCCGATGATGACGCAGTGTTCGATGTTCTCGCTCATGAGTTTTTTTCCCTGGATGTCGCAGAAGATTGTCCGGTCAATTCGAGGCTGAGCGCGCGCAACTGGCGGCGGGCCTTCCCGTCATAGGCCTGGGCATCGGCGCGCGATTCCCGCTGGCCGTCGAAATAGAGGCCGCTGCGCCGTTCGAGCGCCGGCGACGTTGCCAGGTTGAGGATGGCGTCGGCGCCGGTCTCGACCAAGTTCCATGGCGTGACCCCAGCCTGCCGGACCATGGTGGTGTCCATGTAGCTTGCCGGGTGCAGGGCATTGACGGTGATGCCGGTGCCGTCGAGCTGCTCCGCCAGATCGATGGTGAACAGGATCTGCGCCAGCTTGCTCTGGCAGTAGGCCCGCACGCCGCTATAGCCATGCGTCAGCATCACGTCGTCGAAATCGATCGCCTGCTGGCCGGCCGAGGCGACATTGACGATGCGCGCCGGCGTGCTTGCCTTGAGCAAGGGCAGCAGTTCCGACGTCAGCAGGAAGCCGGCGAGATAGTTGACGGCGAAGCGCAGCTCATAGCCGTCGGCGCTGGCCTGCCGCTTCGCGCCCTGGCCACCGGTGCCGACGCCGGCATTGTTGATCAAGATGTCGAGCCGATCGGTTCTTGCGCGCACGGCTTCGGCGAGGCGGCGGACCTCGGCAAGCGAAGCGAGGTCGGCGAGGAGCAATTCCGCCTTGCCGCCCTTGGCCTCTATGGCGGCAACTGTCGCCTTGCCGCGGCCTTCGTCGCGGCCATGCACCAGCACGCGTGCTCCGCCGGCGCCGAGCCTTTCGGCGACCACGCGGCCGACGCCGTCGGTCGAGCCGGTGATGAGAATTGTTTTGTCCTTGAGTTCCATGTTCAGAGCCTCCTTGCGCTGCTCTGAACGGAAAGATGGGACACGGCGCGCGCCCCAAACAGTTCAAACTTTATCCTGGTATCAGTACTGCTATAATACCGGGATGGATGCCAACACCCATTCCCCCGAAGATCACCGCCGGCGAGAGCTCGGCGCCTTCCTGCGTTCCCGCCGCGAGCGGCTTTCACCTTCCGATACCGGCATCGCGGCCGGGCAGCGGCGGCGCACGCCCGGGCTGAGGCGCGAGGAAGTGGCGATGATCGCCGGAGTCGGCACGACCTGGTACACGTGGCTGGAGCAGGGCAGGGACGTGCGGCCTTCGGTCGAGGTGCTGTCGGCGCTCTGCCAGGCGCTGCGGCTCGACGGCGCCGAGCAGCGGCACCTGTTCACGCTTGCCGGCCGCCAGCAGCCGGAACGGCGGCGCATCGTTGCGGGAAAGGTCGAGGGGCCCTTGCTGCACATGTTGCAAAGCCTGGTCCTGCAGCCCGCTTATGTCGTTGGCCCGCGCTGGGACGTGCTGGCATGGAACGACGCGGCCGTCGCCATTTTCGGCGATTACGGCCTGTTGGAGGGCGACGCCCGCAACATCATCCATGGCGTGTTCACCGATCCGCGCCGGCGGCACCTTTTGGTGGACTGGGAGCAGCTGGCACGCGCAACCCTTGCCGCGTTCCGCGCCGAGAGCGCGAAATATACCGGCGATCCGGATTTCGAACGGCTGATCGAACTCATGATGCGCTCAAGTCCCGAGTTTCGCGAATGGTGGCCGCAGCGGGATGTGGTGCACCGGCTTTCCGGGTTGAAGCGTCTGCGGCATCCGATCGCCGGCGCGATGACGTTCGAGCATATGAGCCTGTCGATCGACGACGGCTCGGATATGAGGCTGATCGTCTACACGCCGCTTGCCGAGCAGAACTCGATTGTGAAGCTGCGGAAACTGCTGGATGACCTTCCATCCGAGCGGCGCAGCGCCTGAAGCCCTCAGCTTCGTCATCCACGGGCGGAGCGGGAGCGAAGCGGACGCGGAGACCCGAGGATCCATTCCGTTACCTTTGCCGTGGGGATGCAGCGGAGCAGAATTCCGGATCGTTGCAACGCGTCGAAGGCACGGAATGGATCCTCGGGTCTGCGCTGCGTCGCTACGCTCCCGCTCCGCCCGTGGATGACGAAATGATGGGCGCCTCGGCTAGTCTCCACGGTCGGCAACAACCAGGCGGCGGACAAGTTGGCCCCACACACGGTCCACCTGCTAAGCCATCTTGTCGACGCTAACCCTTCGGCTTCAGCCCCTCGAGGAACAGCTGCTCGAGGAAGCGGGCCGCGTCCTCGAAGCGGCCGTCGCCGCCGCGGTCGGTGCCGAGCACGGCGCGCACCTGGACGTCGAAATCGGCATAGTGCTGCGTCGTCGCCCAGATCGAGAAGATCAGGTGCCAGGGATCGGTGCGGGCGATCTTGCCGGCGCGCATCCAGCCCTTGATGACGGCGGCCTTCTCGTCGACCAGCGATTTGAGTTCGCCCTCCAGCATCGGCTTGATGCGCGGCGCGCCCTGCAGGATCTCATTGGCGAACAGCCGGCTCTCGCGCGGAAAATCGCGGGCCATTTCCAACTTGCGCCTGATGTAGCTCCTGAGTTCGGTCAGGGGATCACCGATATCGTCGAGTTCGCGCAGCGGCGCCAGCCATGTGTCGAGAAGGCGCTGCATCAATGTCTCGTGAATGTCCTCCTTGCGGCGGAAGTAATAGAGAAGGTTCGGTTTCGACATGCCGGCGGCTACGGCGATCTGGTCGATGGTCGACCCGCGGAAGCCATTGGTGGAGAACACTTCGAGTGCTGCCTCCAGGATGAGCTCCCGCTTTTCCTGCTGGATGCGGGTCCGGCGAGGGGCTTCCATGCTCGTCGTCACCGTAGCGGCTCCCTGCATTGACGGTCATCTGGACCAATTCTCTGGACCAGTTTTTCCCCAGCCTGTGGAACGCACTTCAGGAGCCGCATTTCCGCTAGTAATCCCTTGACCGCCGACAGGGCGGTGCTAACGTTTGTCCAATCGGTCAAAAATTTGCGTAGCATGAAAGCGCGGCAAAGACCAAGCGTTGGACGCACCGAAACAGGTTACAAGGGGAAGTCTTGGTCATGTCCAACCGGCTGAAAGTCACGCCGAACGATCTCAGCGCATTCTGGATGCCGTTCACGGCAAACCGGCAGTTCAAGCAGGCGCCGCGCATGTTCGTGTCCGCCAAGGACATGCACTACACGACCAGCGACGGCCGCAAGGTGCTCGACGGCACTGCGGGTCTGTGGTGCGTGAACGCCGGCCACTGCCGGCCGAAGATCACTGAGGCGATCCAGAACCAGGCCGCCGAACTCGACTACGCGCCGGCCTTCCAGATGGGCCACCCTATCGTGTTCGAGCTGGCGAACCGCCTGGTCGACATCGCACCCAAGGGCATGGACCATGTCTTCTTCACCAATTCCGGTTCGGAATCCGTCGACACCGCGCTCAAAATGGCGATCGCCTATCACCGCGTGAAGGGCGAGGGCTCGCGCACGCGGCTGATTGGCCGCGAGCGCGGCTATCACGGCGTCAATTTCGGCGGCATCTCGGTCGGCGGCATCGTCAGCAACCGCAAGATGTTCGGCACGCTGCTGGGCGGCGTCGACCATCTGCCGCACACGCACCTGCCGGAGAAGAACGCCTTCTCGAAGGGCGTGCCGGAACATGGCGCGGAACTGGCCAACGAGCTCGAGCGTCTCGTCACGCTGCATGACGCCTCGACCATCGCCGCCGTCATCGTCGAGCCGGTTGCCGGCTCCACCGGCGTCATCCTGCCGCCGAAAGGCTATCTGCAGAAGCTTCGAGAAATCTGCACCAAGCACGGCATATTGTTGATTTTCGATGAAGTGATCACCGGTTTCGGCCGCCTCGGCGCGCCGTTCGCGGCCGACTATTTCGGCGTCACGCCGGATATCATGACGACTGCAAAGGGCGTCTCCAACGGCGTCATCCCGATGGGCGCGGTGTTCGTGAAGAAGGAGATCCACGACGCCTTCATGACCGGCCCGGAACACATGATCGAGTTCTTCCACGGCTACACCTATTCGGGCAATCCGATCGCCTGCGCCGCGGCGCTGGGTACGCTCGACACCTACAAGGAAGAGGGCCTGCTGACGCGCGGCGAGGAGCTGGCGCCTTACTGGGAAGACGCGCTGCATTCGCTGAAGGGCGAGCCGCACGTGATCGACATCCGCAACATCGGCCTGATCGGCGCGATCGAGCTGGCGCCGATCGCCGGCAGCCCGACCAAGCGGGCCTTCTCGGCTTTCGTCAAGGCGTTTGAGCGCGGCGCGCTGATCCGCACCACCGGCGACATCATCGCGCTGTCGCCGCCGCTGATCATCACCAAGGGTCAGATCAACGAGCTGATCGACCATGTTCGTGAAGTGCTGAGATCGATCGACTAAACTTGCTTTTATCTGGGCGGGTGGCGATGGGAACCGCCAGCCGCCCAGAACATGAAATGGAAGGACTTTGAATGGCCGCCCCCGGCGAGAATCTGCGAATCAATTCAGACCGTTTGTGGGATTCCATCATGGAGATGGCGAAGATCGGCCCCGGCATTGCCGGCGGCAACAATCGCCAGACCGTGACCGACGAGGATGGCGAAGGCCGCCATCTGTTCAAGCGCTGGTGCGAGGCGGCGGGGCTCGAAATGGGCCTCGACGAGATGGGCACGATGTTTGCTCGCCGCGAAGGCAGCGATCCCAGCCTGCCGCCCGTCTATGTCGGCAGCCATCTCGACACGCAGCCGACCGGCGGCAAATATGACGGTGTGCTTGGCGTGCTGGGCGGGCTCGAAGTCGTGCGCTCGCTCAACGATCTCGGCATCAAGACCAGGCACCCGATCGTCGTCACCAACTGGACCAACGAGGAAGGTGCGCGCTTCGCGCCGGCGATGATGGCCTCAGGTGTCTTTGCCGGCGTGCTTGATCAGTCCGACGTCTACCAGCATGTCGACAAGGACGGCAAAAAGTTCGGCGAGGAGCTCGAACGCATCGGCTGGAAGGGCACGGAAAAGGTCGGCGACCGCAAGATCCACGCCTTCTTCGAGCTGCATATCGAGCAGGGACCGATCCTTGAGGACGAAGGCATCGATATCGGCGTCGTCACGCATGGCCAGGGCTTGAAATGGCTGCAGGTGACGCTGACCGGCAAGGAGGCGCATACCGGCTCGACGCCGATGCCGAAGCGCCGCAATGCCGGGCTCGGCATGGCGCGGGTGATCGAGCTGGTGCATGAGATCGCCATGGACTACCAGCCGGACGCTGTCGGCGCGGTCGGCCACATGCAGGCCTATCCGAACTCGCGCAACATCATCGCCGGGCGCACCGTATTCACCATCGATATCCGCTCGCCGGAAAAGCAAGTGCTCGACACCATGGATGCGCGCATCCGCGAGGGGATCGACACGATCTGCGACGCGCTCGACATCAAATACGAGATCGAACAGGTCGGGCATTTCGATCCGGTCACCTTCGACAAGAACTGCGTCAAGGCGATCCGCGACGCCGCCGAGCGACTGGGCTACTCGCATCGCAATATCGTCTCCGGCGCCGGCCACGACGCCTGCTGGATCAACCGCGTTGCGCCGACCGCCATGGTGATGTGCCCCTGCGTCGACGGGCTCAGCCACAACGAGGCCGAGGAGATCACCAGGGAATGGGCGGCAGCGGGCGCCGACGTGTTGTTCCATGCGGTGGTCGAAACGGCGGGGATTGTGGAGTGAGAGGTTTGGGTCCGGCCAGATGGATTCTTGCGAAGAGGAACCCCCACCCTAACCCTCCCCACAAGAGGGAGGGAACTCCAGTCAGCGCCAACCTGGCGCAAATTACCAACGTTTCGAACGCCAAGGTCGCAAGCCGGAGTGCGCGGCAGCATTCCCTCCCCCTTGTGGGGAGGGTTAGGGTGGGGGTCTCTCTTCGCAAAAAATTCATATGCGATTTCTCTGCACTCGGGGGGAGGATGAGCAGTGGGGGTAGTCGTCTTGGCGCCGACCGCTATTGAACCCGCCGCCATCAAACGTGCCAGGACGTTGCGGCGGAACATGACGGATGGCGAGCGCAAGCTCTGGTCTGAGTTGAAGGAATTCCGTCGGCTCTATGGTCGACATGTGAGAAAACAGGCGCCGATCGGGCCTTACATCGTGGACTTCGTTCTGCATGAGAAAAATCTCGTCATCGAGGTCGACGGAGAGCATCATTTCACGCCAGAACAAATGGAGAAGGATCGGAAGCGCGATGCATGGTTTGGCCGACAAGGCTATCGTGTGCTGCGGTTGACGACCGGAGACCTTGTAAATTCTTTCGATGGCTGCATCGAGGAGATATTGAGAGAAGTCGGAGTCACCTAGGGGTCCTATACGGGCTTGCGATCGATCTAAATTCTGCCGAGACGCTCACAAAGAAGCGCAGCAAGAAAAAGGGAACAAATATGACCAAAGTCATCCGCAACGGCACCGTCGTCACGGCCGACCGCACGTGGAAGGCCGACGTGCTGATGCAGCACGGCAAGATCGTCGCCATCGGCTCGAACCTGCATGGCGACCATGAGTTCGACGCCACCGGCTGCTATGTCATGCCCGGCGGCATCGACCCGCACACGCATCTCGAAATGCCCTTCATGGGCACCTATTCGGCCGACGATTTCGAATCCGGCACGCGCGCCGCGCTTTCCGGCGGCACGACGATGGTGGTCGATTTCTGCCTGCCGGCGCCGCAGCAATCGCTGCTGGAAGCGCTGCAGATGTGGGACAACAAGACCTCGAAGGCGGCCTGCGACTATTCCTTCCACATGGCCATCACCTGGTGGGGCAAGCAGGTGTTCGACGAGATGGCGACCGTTGTCGACCGAGGCATCACCTCGTTCAAACATTTCATGGCCTACAAAGGCGCGCTGATGGTCGACGACGACGAGATGTATTCGTCGTTTCAGCGTTGCGCCGACCTCGGAGCGCTGCCGCTGGTCCATGCCGAGAATGGCGACGTGGTCGCCGCACTCTCCCAAAAACTGCTGGCTGCAGGCAACAACGGCCCCGAAGGCCACGCCTATTCGCGTCCGCCGGAAGTGGAAGGCGAGGCCACAAACCGCGCCATCATGATCGCCGATATGGCCGGTGTGCCGCTCTATGTCGTGCATGTCTCCTGCGAGCAGAGCCATGAAGCGATCCGCCGCGCCCGCCAGAAGGGCATGCGCGTCTATGGCGAGCCGCTGATCCAGCACCTGACGCTCGACGAGACCGAATATTTCAACAAGGACTGGGACCATGCGGCACGCCGCGTGATGAGCCCGCCCTTCCGCAGCAAGTGGCACCAGGATTCGCTGTGGGCGGGCCTGCAGGCCGGCTCGCTGCAGGTGGTGGCGACCGACCACTGCTCCTTCACCACCAGCCAAAAGCGCAACGGCGTCGGCGATTTCACCAAGATCCCGAACGGCACGGGCGGGCTCGAGGACCGCTTGCCGGTTTTGTGGACAAGAGGCGTCAATACCGGCCGGTTGACGATGAACGAATTCGTCGCCGTGACCTCGACCAACATCGCCAAGATCCTCAACATGTACCCGAAGAAGGGCGCCATCATCGAAGGCGCGGATGCCGACATCGTCGTCTGGGATCCGAAGCGCAAGAAGACGATCTCGGCCAAGAAGCAGCAGTCGGTGATCGACTACAACGTCTTCGAAGGCGTCGAGGTGACCGGCCTGCCGCGCTTCGTCTTCTCGCGCGGCGAGCTTTCGATCCAGGAAGCGGACGTCAAGGCCAAGATCGGCCATGGCGAGTTCGTCGCCCGCGAGCCGAACGCCGCGGTCAACCGGGCGCTGTCGACCTGGAAGGAGATTTCCGCGCCGCGCAAGGTCGAGCGTACAGGCATTCCGGCGACGGGGGTCTGAACATGCGGGTTCTTCATCTTGCGATCGCGGCGGCTGCAATGCTGGCCGCCGGCCAGGCCCTCGCCGCGGGCATAGATCTGTCTAAGCCTTACGGCGACAAATATGGCTGCATCAACAGGAACGGCCAGAAGGTCTATGCCGACAAGATGCTGCTTTTGACCGACAAGGAATTGATCACTGCGGCCAGCGCCTGCACCTTCAGTGACAGCCAATCGCAGGCCGACGGATCGCTCGTGGTGACGGCGAAATGCGAAGCGGACGGCGAAGAGGGGCAGTCGCCGACCAAGTTCACCATCAAGCGCAGCGCAAAGAACGCGAAGAAGCTGGTGGTTGCCGACGAGGACGGTACTGTCTATGGGGAAGTGTCCCGGTGCCGATGACGGCCAGCCACCCTCGTTCGACGATCTCAGGCGACCAGTCCATCCAGTTCCGGCAGCAGGACGACGCTTTCCTGCTCGTTGGGATCGGTGCGGGCGATGACAGCCGAAGAGGAGGCGCCGCTCAGGTTGGCGGGCAAATGCGGCACGCCGGCCGGAATGTAGAAGAGGTCGCCGGCCTTGACGACGATGTGATGCTCGAGCCGGTCGCCATACCAGGTGTGGACTTCGCCCGAGAGCACGTAGATGGCCGTCTCGTGGCTTTCATGCATATGCGCCTTGGCGCGGGCGCCGGGCGGCATGGTGAGAAGATGCATGCAGATGCCGGAGGAGCCAACAGTTTCGGCGGCGATGCCGGCGAAATAGCTCAGCCCCTGCTTGCCTTGATAGGTGCTTTCAGGGCGAACAAGACGACACGTGGGTTTAGGCGACATCGGCAAGGCTCCGGGCGGTGTCGATCGGGTGGGACAGGACGAGTGGAAAGCAACGCTATCATAAAATCGACCGGATTGCGGACATCGCGGCAGCGGCTGCGAAAGGCAGGCTGCAGCCAATGACCGAACAGCCGCCAGCCGTCGTTTCGGCACGCAAGCTTGGCCTCACCTTCCAGACCAATGACGGTCCGGTGCAGGCGCTCTCCAATGTCGATCTGACCATCGGCAAGGGCGAATTCGTTTCCTTCATCGGCCCGTCCGGCTGCGGCAAGACCACTTTGCTGCGGGTGATCGCCGATCTGGAAAAGCCGACCTCGGGCGCGATCTCCGTCAACGGCATGACACCGCAGCAGGCGCGCGAGAAGCGCGCCTATGGCTATGTCTTCCAGGCGGCGGCCTTGTTCCCGTGGCGAACGATCGAGCGCAATGTCGGGCTGCCGCTGGAGATCATGGGCCTGTCCACGGCGGAGCAGGCGGAGCGCATCAGGCGCACGCTCGAACTCGTCAACCTCTCCGGCTTCGAGAAGAAATATCCCTGGCAGCTTTCCGGCGGCATGCAGCAGCGCGCATCGATCGCGCGCGCTTTAGCCTTCGATGCGGACCTGCTTTTGATGGACGAGCCGTTCGGCGCGCTCGACGAGATCGTGCGCGACCATTTGAACGAACAATTGTTGGAGTTGTGGGCACGGACCAACAAGACGATCTGCTTCGTCACCCACTCCATTCCGGAGGCTGTCTATCTGTCGACGCGCATCGTCGTGATGTCGCCGCGGCCGGGTCGCGTCACCGACATCATTGAATCGACGCTGCCCAAGGAGCGGCCGCTCGACATCCGCGAGACGCCGGAATTCCTGGCGATCGCCGCGCGCGTGCGCGATGGGCTGAGGGCAGGGCACAGCTATGATGATTGAGGGGCGGGAGGACGAGTTTCCTCCTCTTCCCCCCGGGGAGAGGGTGGCCGGAGCGAAGCGGAAGTCGGGTGAGGGGGCGGCCACTCGCGCCTTCGTCATCCTAGGGCGGAGCAGGCGCGAAGCGGCCTGCGCAGACCCTAGGATCCATGCCGTGACGTCGGTCGAGGGGCGTAAGCGGGCGAGAATGTTCGCCAAACACCGCGACACGTCGGGAGCCCCATTCAGCACCGCCGCGGAACGTCAAGGTAACGGCATGGATCCTAGGGTCTGCGCTGCGTCGCTCCGCTCCTTGCTCCGCCCTAGGATGACGAAGAGCGGGTATGCCACGGCACCACAGTGCAAGCTGCACGGCCTTCGCTTCGCTCCGGCCACCCTCTCCCCGGTGGGGAGAGGAGAAGGGCGGCGCTAGATGGACACCTTCCGCTCCAAGATCATCCCCGTCACCAGCATCCTCGCCGGCGTGGTGGTGCTCTGGTATGTCTTCGCCGTCATCCTCAACGCGCCGTTTCAGCGCGACCTCGACGCCAGAGCCAATGAGACCCCCGGCGCAGCCGAGTTCATCGGCAAGACGCTGTCGCAGCCGAAGCCGACGCTGCCGGCGCCGCACCAGGTGGCGGTGAATTTCTTCGAAAACACCTTCCTGCGCGGCGTCACGTCGAACCGCAGCCTGGTCTACAACGCCTGGGTGACGCTGTCCTCGACGCTGCTCGGCTTTGCCTTCGGCACCGCGCTCGGCATCGTCATTGCGGTCGGCATCGTGCATGTGGCGACGCTCGAGCGCAGCCTGATGCCGTGGATCATCGCCTCGCAGACCATTCCGATCCTGGCGGTGGCGCCGATGATCATCGTGGTGCTGGCGGCTGTCGGCATCACCGGCCTGATCCCCAAGGCACTGATATCGACCTATCTGTCATTCTTCCCGGTCGCCGTCGGCATGGTGAAAGGCCTGCGGTCGCCCGAATTGATGCATCTCGACCTGATGCATACCTACAACGCCAGCGCCTCGCAGACCTTCTGGAAGCTCAGGGTGCCGGCCTCGGTGCCGTTCCTGTTCACGTCGATGAAGGTGGCGGTGGCGGCAAGCCTGGTCGGTGCCATCGTGGGTGAATTGCCGACGGGCGCGGTCGCCGGCATCGGCGCCAAGCTGCTCGCGGGCGCCTATTACAGCCAGACGATCGAGATCTGGTCGGCCCTGGTTGCGGGCTCGATCGTCGCGGCACTGCTGGTGATGGTGGTCGGCATTGCCGGACGCCTTGTCGATCGCGCCATGGGCGGGAGGCCGGCATGAGCTGGCTGAAGCCCTCCTGGCAGGCGGTTCTTGCCGTCCTTCTTTGCCTGGTAGCCTTCGGCCTGGGCGCGATGTCGAAACCAGAAGCCGCGGCTTTGGCCGAGCCCACTGCGACCATTGCCTATCCCTATATGGGAGCAAAAGGCCTGATCATCGGATTGCTGTTGATCGCAGCCGTGATCTCGATGGTGAAGCTCACGCCGATCGTCGAAGCCGTCCTGCTGTTCGTCGGCGCCCATGCCGCAGCCTGGCTCTTGATCAAGGGCATAGCCGGTTTCGAAGGCACGGCGCTGGCGCCATATTTCCTGCTGCTCGCCGCGGCCTGGCTGCTTGCCTGGCGCTGCGTCGCCTTGTTGTCGTCATTGCGTCCCAGCGAAAGCGCGGCAAAGACGGCGCTGCGCCTGATCATCCCGGCAATCTTCGGCGCCTGGATCCTGATCATCTGGGAAGCGGTGACGCGCGGTGCCGGCATCCCGTTCATCCTTTTGCCACCGCCAAGCGCCATCGGCGCGCGCATCGCCAACTCGCTGCCGATCCTGGGGTCGGATGTTAGGCAGACGATCTTCAAGGCGGTGCTGATCGGCTACTTCGTCGGCAATCTCGCCGGCTTCGCCGTCGCCATCCTCGCCGACCGCGTGCCGTTCCTGCGGCGTGGGCTGCTGCCGATCGGCAATATGGTTTCGGCACTGCCGATCATCGGCGTAGCACCGATCATGGTCATGTGGTTCGGCTTCGACTGGCCGTCCAAGGCCGCGGTCGTCATCATCATGACCTTCTTCCCGATGCTGGTGAACACGGTCGCCGGTCTGGCCGCATCCGGGCATATGGAGCGCGACCTGATGCGCACTTATGCATCGGATTATTGGCCGACCTTGCTGAAACTCAGGCTGCCGGCGGCAATGCCGTTCATCTTCAATGCGCTGAAGATCAATTCGACGCTGGCGCTGATCGGCGCCATCGTCGCCGAGTTCTTCGGAACGCCGGTGGTCGGCATGGGATTCCGCATTTCGACGGAAGTCGGGCGGATGAACATCGACATGGTGTGGGCCGAAATCGCAGTTGCAGCACTGGCGGGTTCGGTCTTTTATGGCGTGGTCGCTCTTATCGAGAGAGCCGTCACGTTTTGGCATCCCTCTGTCCGAGGTGGATAGGGGCGGTGGGTTTGGGTGCTAACTTCAGAGGGTAATAACATGAAAAGACTGCTGATTTCTGCTCTGGCCGGCGCCATGTCGCTGGCTGCCTTCCAGGCGATGGCCGCCGACAAGGTGACACTGCAATTGAAATGGGTCACCCAGGCCCAGTTCGCCGGCTACTATGTCGCAAAGGCCAAAGGCTTCTATGATGCCGAAGGCCTCGACGTCGACATCAAGCCGGGCGGCCCGGACATCGCGCCCGAGCAGGTGATCGCCGGCGGCGGCGCCGACGTCATCGTCGACTGGATGGGCGGGGCGCTCGCGGCCCGCGACAAGGGCGTGATGCTCGTCAACATCGCCCAGCCGTTCAAGAAAGCGGGCATGGAACTGGTTTGCCCCAAGGCTGGCCCGATCAAGACGGAAGCCGACTTCAAGGGCCATACGCTCGGCGTCTGGTTCTTCGGCAACGAATATCCGTTCTACGCCTGGATGAACAAGATCGGCCTCAAGACCGATGGCGGCCCGGACGGCGTCACCGTGCTTAAGCAGAGCTTCGATGTACAGCCGCTGATCCAGAAGCAGGCCGACTGCATCTCGGTCATGACCTACAACGAATACGGTCAGGTTCTGGATGCCGGCTACAAGCCGGAAGACCTTGTCGTGTTCAACTACTCGGCAATGGGCAACGACCTCTTGGAGGACGGGCTCTACACGCTTGAGGAAAAGCTCAAGGATCCGGCCTTCGAGGACAAGATGGTGCGCTTCGTACGCGCCTCGATGAAGGGCTGGAAATACGCCACCGAGAACACCGACGAGGCGGCCGGGATCGTCGTGGACGCCGGCGGCCAGGACGAGAACCATCAGAAGTTCATGATGAAGGAAGTGGCCAAGCTGGTCGACAACGCCGACGGCAAGCTGATCCCGGCTGCGTACGAGCGCACCGCCAAGGCTCTGCTCGACCAGAAGATCATCAGCAAGGAGGCGAGCGGCGCCTATACGACCGCGATCACCGA
The DNA here is from genome assembly GCF_033977265.1 of Mesorhizobium australafricanum. Taxonomy (NCBI): domain Bacteria; kingdom Pseudomonadati; phylum Pseudomonadota; class Alphaproteobacteria; order Hyphomicrobiales; family Phyllobacteriaceae; genus Mesorhizobium; species Mesorhizobium australafricanum. The sequence goes on from NZ_JAVIIT010000006.1 coordinate 143,526, forward strand.
CAAGGCGATCAAATAAGGCCGAGCCTTGAACAGCCGATATTGGAAGGGGCGGGCGACCGCCCCTTTTTCGTGCTTGCGGTAAAATAAACGTGCACAGGGATACATCGGGCCGCCCAACCGTTGCATTGATGCATCCGCGCGCCGGGGAGCCGCGAGGGATGCTGCAACCAACGGAGGTTCTTCATGCGCATCCTATCCGTGCCGATGCTCTCGGCTTTAGCCGTTTCGACCGCCTTCCTCGTCGCATCACCGGTCATGGCCGAGACGATGAAGTTCAAGGCGACGCTCGACGGCAGCCAGCAGAACCCGCCTGTCACCACCAAGGGCAAGGGAACCGCCACGCTCACCTTCGACACCACCAGCAAGAAGCTCAGCTGGAATGTGAAATATTCCGGTCTCAGCGGGCCGGCCGTGGCTGCTCACATCCATGGCCCGGCGGATAAGGGCGCAAACGCGGACCCGGTCATCCCGTTCGAGAAGCTGAAGAGCCCGATCAAGGGATCGGCGACACTGACCGATGCGCAGGCAGCCGATTTGGAAGCCGGCAAGTACTACGTCAATGTCCACACCGCCAAGAACAAGGACGGCGAGATCCGCGGGCAGATCGAGAAGTCCGGCGGAGCGATGTAGCGGCGGGTTCTAGAGCGTTTCACCGTTTCACAGAAACGGCGAACCGCTCTATCTCTTTGTTTTGACGCAATTCCGGACGGAAAACCGCTGGAACGAGGCTGGAAAGCGCCTCGTTGCTTGCCGAGTCACGACTTGTCACGAATCTGCGTCAGCGTGCGGGTCGGCGTAATCGCTTCAGGATCGAGCTTGATCTCGACGATCGCCGGCTTGCCGCTGGCGCGCGCGCGTTCGAAGGCCGGCGCGAAGTCGGCGGTCTTCTCCACCGTCTCGCCGTGGCCGCCATAGGCGCGGGCAAGCGCGGCGAAGTCGGGATTCTTGAGGTCGGTAGCGACGACGCGGCTCGGATATTCCCGCTCCTGATGCATGCGGATGGTGCCATAGATGCCGTTGTTGACGACGATCACGATAATCGGCAGGTCATACTGGATAGCCGTCGCGAACTCCTGGCCGTTCATCAGGAAGCAGCCATCGCCGGCAAAGGCGATGACCTCGCGGTCGGGGAACAGCGCCTTGGCGGCAACCGCCGCGGGCGTGCCGTAACCCATCGAGCCGGACGTGGGCGCCGCTTGCGTGCCGAAGCGGCGGGAGCGATAGAAGCGATGCACCCAGGTGGCGTAATTGCCGGCGCCGTTGGTGAGGATCGCGTCTTCCGGCAGAACCTTTCCCAGATAGTCCAAGATCGGGCCCATCTGGACTGTGCCGGGGCCGGTCTGCGGCGGCGTCGACCATTCGAGATAGGCGGCATGCGCCTTTTCCGTCTCAGCCGCCCATGAAGGCTTGGCCGCGGGCTTACGCTTGGCAAAGGCCTCGACGAAGGCGGCGGGCGAAGCGTTGATGGCCAGCGTCGGCCGGTACACACGGCCAAGCTCGCCGGCATCGGCATGGACATGCACCAGTGCCTGGTCGGGGTAGGGGCTTTTCAGCAGCGTGTAGTCGGAAGACGGCATCTCGCCCATGCGGCCGCCGATCAAAAGCACGACGTCGGCCTGCTTGATCGCCGCCGCCAGCTTCGGGTTGATGCCGATCCCGACATCGCCGGCATAGTTCGGGTGCAGATGATCGAACAGCATCTGGCGGCGGAAGGAGCAGCCGACGGGCAGCGACCATGTCTCGGCGATCGAACGCATCCGCGCCACCGCTTCCGCGTCCCAGCGCGTGCCGCCGAGGATGACGAACGGTCGCTTCGCGCCGTTAAGCAGCATTTCCAGCGCGTCGAGTTCAGTCCCGCCGGGATACGTCTCGACCGGCGTGTGCGGCAGCGCTTGCGGAGCCTCGACCTCGCTGGTCAGCATGTCCTCCGGCAGCGAGACGACCACGGGGCCCGGCCGACCGGATGTCGCGACCGCGAAGGCGCGGGTGACGAATTCGGGAATGCGCGCCGCATCGTCGATCTCGACCACCCATTTGGCGATGTCGCCGAAGAAGCGCTTGTAGTCGACCTCCTGAAAAGCCTCGCGCTCCTTGGCGTGGCTGGCGACCTGGCCGATGAACAGGATCATCGGCACCGAATCCTGCATGGCGATATGAACACCGGCCGAGGCGTTGGTGGCGCCGGGGCCGCGCGTGACGAAGCAGATGCCGGGCTTGCCGGTCAGCCGTCCCTGGCAGTCGGCCATCATCGCGGCACCGCCTTCCTGGCGGCAGACGATCGTGCGGATCGCTGAATCATGCAGCGCGTCGAGCACCGCGAGATAGGACTCGCCCGGCACGCAGAAGATGCGATCGGTGCCGTTCGCTTCGAGCGCCTCGACGATCAGTTGTCCACCGGTCTTCATTTTGCTGCTCTCTCCAGTTCGGCAAGGATTTCGTCGGTGTGCTCGCCAAGACGCGGCGAGGGGCGCTCATAGACGAGCGGCGTGCCCGACATCACCATCGGCGCGCGCACGGAAGGCAGGCGATTGCCATGGCCGTCGTCAAGGTCGAGGCGCATGCCGCGCGCGATCGTCTGCGGGTCGTCGAACATCTGGCCAATCGTGTTGATCGGGCTTGCCGGCACGCCTGCGGCTTCCAGCTGCGCCAGCAACGGATCGCGGTCGAGCGCCGCTAGCGTCTGGACAATCCGTTCGCGCAGCCTCGCGCGGTTGGTGACGCGCGCCGGATTGGTGGCAAAGTCGGGGTTCGACGGCAAGTCGTCGAGACCGACGGCAGCGCAGAACTTGCCGAACTGGCCATCATTGCCGACCGCAAGGATGATGTGGCCATCCCTGACCGGCAGAACCTCGTAAGGCGCGATGTTCATGTGCGCATTGCCCATCTGCACCGGCGACTTGCCGGAGACCAGATAGTTGAGGTTCTGGTTGCCGAGCGCCGAGATCTGGCTGTCGTAAAGCGCCATGTCGATATGCTGGCCTTCGCCGGTCTTTTCGGCATGGCGAAGTGCGGCCTGGATGGCGATCACCGAATAGAGGCCGGTGAAGAGATCCGAGATGGCGACGCCGGCTTTCTGCGGCTCGCGGCCGGGCTCGCCGGTGATCGACATCATGCCGGCCATGGCCTGGATGATGAAATCGTAGCCCGCGCGCGGCGCGTAGGGACCGTCCTGGCCGAAGCCGGTGATCGAGCAATAGACAAGGCGCGGATTGATCGCCTTCAGGCTCTGATAGTCGAGCCCGTATTTCTTCAGGCCGCCGAGCTTGAAGTTCTCGATCAGCACGTCGGCGGTGGCGACCAGCTTGCGGAGCGTCTCGGCGCCTTCCGGCCTTGAGAAGTCGATGGCGATCGAGCGCTTGCCGCGATTGCAGGAATGATAGTAGGCGGCCGAGAGGTTCTCGCCGTCATGGCTCATGACAAAGGGCGGACCCCATTTGCGGGTGTCGTCGCCACCATCGGGGCTCTCGACCTTGATGACATCGGCGCCGAGATCGGCCAGCAGCTGCCCCGCCCAGGGGCCTGCGAGGATGCGGGCAAGTTCGATGACGCGGATGCCTTTCAGCGGGGGTTCGGCCATAGATCACCGTGGTTTTGACGAAACGCAGCCTCTATCAATCGTAGCGGGCTGTGTCACGACCCATGCTGTAGGCCAAGCCGGTCAAGACTTCAGCACGCTGTCAGCCCAGGCGGCGAACTCGTTCATGACGGTGTCGCGGTTGATCTCGTTCAGGCTTTCATGGCGGGTCTCGGCGTAAACCTTTGAAACCAGATTCGAAAAGCCCATTGCCCGCATGCGCTTTGCCAGCTGATGAACCGCCTTGCCATAGTCCGACGCCGGGTCCTTCTCGCCACCGACGAGGTTGACGAAGAGGTCGCGCCGGACGCCGGCAAAGCTGGAATCCTTGCCGCCGTGAAGCGCCATGTTGACCACGTCGCGCCACATCGAGACCGAGGCATCCCAGCCGCAGAGCGGATCGGCGATATATTTGTCGACCACGACCGGATCGCGCGACAGCCAGTCGAACAATGTCCGGTGGTTGGGCACCGCCTTGCCCCAGGCCTGGAAGGTGAGTTTGGGCAGAAGCCGCGACGGCACGTCGGAGCCCAGCCGCATCCGCTCCCAGCCGAGAATACCCAGCGCCAGCTGGCCGAGCAGGCCAGCTGAGAAATTGCCATTCCAGATCGCGGCGGCATGAATGCGTTGCGAGTGGCGAAGCACGAAGTTCAGTGCGATCGACGCGCCAAGCGAATGTCCAAACACGATCACCGGCAGTCCCGGATGTTCGGTCGCGATCAGGTCGTGAACGGAGCCGACATCGGCGATCACCTTGGCGATGCCGTTACTATCCGCGAATTTGCCGAGCGGCGCGTCGGCTGCCTTCGTCTCCCCATGGCCGCGATGGTCATGGGCATAGACGTGGAACCCGCGCCGGCTCAGAAAATCGGCAAAACGGGCGTAGCGCGCCGCATGCTCGGCCAGGCCGTGATTGATCTGGACCACGGCGCGCGGATTTCCCGCCGCTTCTTTCACATAGAGGTTGAGGTCGGCCCCGGTTGGTGAGGCCAGTCTGGTCTGCGTGTCGAATAGCATGTCTCGCTCCCTCGGCGACTGTTGGGCGAGGCTTTTGCTCGCGTCAAGTGGATGACCACGCTGTCGATATCGCCGCGCTGGCGGCGCGTCGCGTGGCAAGGGCACTCAGGGCAGCTTGCGAATGCGCGGATGGAGGCGCTCAGATGGGGATTATTTTCGCATGGTGAAAAAGATCGCAATTCTGACACGTCGGCTGTTCTAGTGTGACGAATCCAATACGGTTCAATGATCGCCGGGAGAGCGGGATGCGGGTTTGGGCATTGTGGGGTTCGATGGTGCTGGCTCTGGCCGGCGCCGGCGCGGCGCATGCCGACGTGAAGATGAGCGGCACTTTCGTTGCCGACAGCGCCTGTCCCGCGACGCAAGCCATCAAGAACGGCAAGAATCCCGGCAACATCTCGACCGCAGCCGGGCAGAGCTACCAGCTTCTTGCCGGCAACAAGGACGAGCCCACCCATTATCTGATCCAGGTGCCGGGCGCCGATCCCGAGCGCCGCTGGGTGAAGATCAGCTGCGGTCATGTCACCGGCGGCAGTGCTGCGACCACGCCTGCGCCTTCGGGCCAGACCAAACCGTCGCAGTCAGCCTCCGGAAAACCGGAATATGTCTTTGCACTGAGCTGGCAGCCGGCTTTCTGCGAGACCAAGGCCAGCAAGCCCGAATGCAAGGCGCAGAGCCCCAGCGAGTTCGATGCTTCGCACTTCACCCTGCACGGGCTGTGGCCGCAGCCGAACGGCAATTTCTATTGCCAGGTGTCGGCAAGCGACAAGGGCAATGACAACCCGGCGCATTGGGGAGACCTGCCGCCGGTCGATCTCGATGCCAATACACGCGCCGAGCTCGACCAGGTGATGCCGGGCACCGCCTCCAAGCTCGAGCGCCACGAATGGATCAAGCACGGCACCTGTTACGGCAAGAGCCAGCAGGAATATTTCTCCGACGCGCTCAACCTGACGCGGGCGGTGAACGCCTCCGCGGTGCGCGACCTCTTCAACAAGAACATCGGCAAGCAACTGACCTCGGATGAGATCCGCGGCGCCTTCAACCAGGCTTTCGGCGCCGGCGCCGGGGACCGCGTGCGCGTCTCCTGCCTGGTCGACCCGTCGAGCGGCCGGCGCCTGATCGGCGAGATCACGCTCGGCCTGTCCGGCCCGATCGGCCCGGACAGCAAGCTCGCCGATCTCCTGATGGCGTCGGCGCCGACAGGCAAGGCCGGCTGCCCAAAGGGCACGGTCGACGCGATCGGTTTTCAGTAAGGCGGCAGTTTTTGGTCAAACCGTCCTTTGGTTAGACTGCGACGAAAAGCTGTGTAGGGACTTTTGGGGCGCAAACCGGCGAATGCGCGCGGATTGGCCGCCGTCGCGCCGAAAGCGATTGCTGTTCGGCGCTGCATCGCCTACATAGCGCGCAATCCCCATCCACCTTGACACTTCAGTTCCAGGGAAAGCGCGCGTGGCTCGCCAGTTCATCTATCACATGTCCGGCCTGTCGAAGGCCTATGGCACCAAGAAGGTGCTCGATAACGTTCACCTATCGTTTTATCCGGACGCCAAGATCGGCATCCTCGGCCCCAACGGTTCGGGTAAGTCGACGATCCTGCGCATCATGGCCGGGCTCGACAAGGAGTTCCAGGGCGAGGCGTGGCTGGCCGAGGGCGCGACCGTCGGCTACCTGGCGCAGGAGCCGCAACTCGACAACAGCAAAACCGTGCGTGAAAACGTCATGGACGGCGTCGCCAGGAAGACCGCCATCATCGAGCGCTATAACGAGCTGATGATGAACTATTCCGACGAGACGGCGGACGAGTCGGCCAAGCTCCAGGACGAGATGGATCGGCTGAACCTGTGGGACCTCGAGCAGCAGGTCGAGATGGCGATGGACGCGCTGCAGTGCCCGCCGCCTGATTCCGAGGTGACCAACCTGTCGGGCGGCGAGCGCCGCCGCGTAGCGCTGTGCCGGCTGCTCTTGGAGCAGCCCGACCTTCTGCTGCTCGACGAACCGACCAACCATCTCGACGCCGAGACCACGCAATGGCTGGAAAAGCATTTGCGCGACTATCCGGGCTCGGTGCTGATCATCACCCACGACCGCTACTTCCTCGACAATGTCACCGGCTGGATCCTCGAGCTCGATCGCGGCCGCGGCATTCCCTATGAGGGCAACTACACCAAATATCTCGATGCCAAGGCCAAGCGCCTGATCCAGGAAGGCCGCGAGGACGACTCGCGCCAGAAGGCGATCTGGCGCGAACGCGAGTGGATCCAGTCCTCGCCGAAGGCGCGCCAGACCAAGTCGAAGGCGCGCATCAAGGCCTATGAGGAACTGGTCGAGCAGTCGCAGAACCGCAAGCCGACCGACACGCAGATCGTCATCCCGTCGAGCGAGCGCCTCGGCAATGTCGTCATCGAGGTCGAAGGCCTCAACAAGGGTTTTGGCGACGAACTTCTGATCGAGAACCTGTCGTTCAAGCTGCCGCCGGGCGGCATCGTCGGCGTCATCGGCCCGAACGGCGCTGGTAAGACGACGCTGTTCAAGACGTTCACCGGTCAGGAGAAGCCGGATGCGGGCTCGGTGCGTATCGGCGAGACGGTCAAGCTCGGCTATGTCGACCAGAGCCGCGACGCGCTCGATGCCAACAAGACGGTGTGGGAGGAAATCTCCGGCGGCGCCGAAATCATCAAGCTCGGCAAGCACGAGGTCAACAGCCGCGCCTATTGCTCGTCCTTCAACTTCCGTGGCGGCGACCAGCAGCAGAAGGTCGGCAACCTTTCGGGCGGCCAGCGCAACCGCGTGCATCTGGCCAAGATGCTGAAGGGCGGCGGCAACGTGCTTCTGCTCGACGAGCCGACCAACGACCTCGACACCGAAACGCTGAGCGCGCTCGAAGATGCGCTCGAAGCCTATGCCGGCTGCGCCGTCATCATCAGCCACGACCGCATGTTCCTCGACCGCATGGCGACCCACATGCTCGCCTTCGAGGGCGACGCGCATGTCGAATGGTTCGAAGGCAATTTCGAGGAATACGAGAAGGACAAGCTGCGCCGCCTGGGTGCGGAAGCGGCAGCCCCGCACCGCATGACGCACAAGCGACTGACGCGGTAGTATCAGTCCAAAGGGGGCGGCGAACAAAAGCGAGGTTCCGGAATGGCTGACTGGTCCGCCGCCCAATATATGAAGTTCGAGGATGAGCGCACGCGGCCCGCGCGTGATCTCGTGGCGCAGGTACCGGTCGATTTCCCGCGCCGCGTCGTCGACATAGGCTGCGGTCCAGGCAACTCGACCGAGTTGCTGGTCGAGCGCTGGCCGGACGCCCAAGTGAGCGGCTTCGACACCTCGCCCGACATGATCGAGAAGGCGAGGGCGCGGCTGCCCAATGTCAATTTCGAGCTGGCGGACGCCGCCAGTTGGCAGCCCGAATATCCCGTCGACGTCATCTTCGCCAACGCCGTCTTCCAGTGGCTGCCGGAACACCCGGCGGTGTTCCAACGGCTGATGAGGTTGCTCGCTCCGGGCGGCGCCTTGGCGGTCCAGATGCCGGACAATCTCAGCGAAGCCTCGCACCAGCTGATGCGCGCGGCCGCGGCGGAGGTGCCGTTTGCAGCCAAGCTCGAGGGCGCCGCGCGCGGGCCGCTGCCGCCGGTGTCCTTCTATTACGATCTGCTATCGCCGCTCGCCGCTCGGCTCGACATCTGGCACACCATCTACAACCATCCGCTGGCCGATGCCGAGGCGATCGTCGAATGGGTCAAGGCGACGGGCCTGAAGCCGTTCCTCGATCCGCTCGATGCGGATGAGAAGAAGGTATTCCTCGACAGCTACACGGCAAAGATCGCCAAGGCCTATCCGAAGACCGATAACGGCAAGGTGCTGCTGCGCTTCCCGCGGATCTTCATCGTGGCCAAGCGAGGTTAAAGCGCGTCGCGCTGAACCGGATTCAGGCGACGCGCTTTAAGTCTTTGTTTTGATGCATGTCGTTGTCCCAGAACCGCTGCACACTTCTGGGCAACATGCATTAGGCTCCCAGCTTTCGGTCGTGGGTCAGTTTGAAATTCGATCTAGCTCGATGGAACTCGTGCTCATCGGCGCAAAGAAGCACATCCACCGCATCGTGAGTCTGCCGACACGCCTGGTCGGCACCAACGTTTCGCAGATATGGTAGCCGTTGTCCTCTGACGCTTGAACGCGGTCTTTCGGAATAAACCACTCTCCCGTAGGCGGGTCGTTGCGGGAGTAAGGTTCGGGCTGCCTGACGAAAAAGCCACCTCCCTCGGCCGGCCTTACTTCATCGGCATTGAGCGGATGGCAGTCTCGATGGCCGCAACATTTCCAGTGCATAACAGGATCAGTCTTACCCGTGTACCAATCGTGAGCGTCAGCATCCACGATCAGCACAAGCCATATCAACGAAGCAAAGCCCTTCTGCGAATGCTTCATGGGAATCCCCCGCACTCGTTTATAGCATAAATTAGCGTCAACTAAACTACAGACCTGAAGTCGCATTGGCCGGCGCCTGGGTCTGGTGCGATGCAGGCGCGACGACGGTGCCTGCTGGAACAATCCGCAGACCAACACAAAGCTGTGTGCCTGGTGAGCCGCCAGGGTGGAGTTTAAGCTGGCATAAACCGGCCAAATGCGACATGGGTAGCGCCGGGCTCGCACCCGAGCCCGGTACGGATTGGACATGCATCGCGTCATCATCAGCGGCATCGGCGCCGAAATCCCTGAACCCGTCATCACCAATGAAGAGCTGGTCGCAAGCTTCAACAGCTGGGTCGACGCCGAAAACACGCGCCGTGCCACGACCGGCGAAACGCTGCTGCAGAAATCTGACAGCGACTTCATCGTGCATGCCTCGGGCGTCAAGAGCCGCCATGTCATCGAGCGCGAGGGCATCCTCGACCCGACCCGCATGACGCCGCGCATTCCGGCGCGGCCGGACGACGCGCTGTCATTGGAGGCGGAGTTCGGCATCGCCTCGGCCAGGAAGGCGCTTGCTCATGCAGGCGTCGACGGGTCGGACATCGATCTGGTCATCTGCTCAGCCTCGCATCATCAGCGGCCCTATCCGGCCATCGCCATCGAGATGCAGGAGGCGCTCGGCACCAAGGGCGCCGGCTTCGACATGGGGCTCGGCTGCTCTTCCGCCGCTGCCGCGTTGCATGTCGCCGTCAATCTGGTGAGGGCAGGGGCGCACAAGCGCATCCTGGTGTCGACGCCCGAAATCATCACCGGCCATCTCAACTTCCGCGACCGGCAGACGCATTTCATCTTCGGCGACGCTTCGGTCGCCATGGTGGTCGAGGGGCTGGCGCAAGGCGAGAAGCGGCCGGGGCGTTTCGAGGTGCTCGACACGCGCACATGGACGCAGATGTCGAACAACATCCGCACCAATCTCGGCTACCACACCCGCACCGCCCAGGACGATCCCTACATGATCAACCTGGAAGGCAATCTCATCAAGCAGGTCGGCAACAAGGTGTTCAAGGAAGTCACCGTTGCCGGTCAGAAATTCATCGTCGAGTTCCTGGCCGAGCATGGGCTGACACCGCAGGGGATCCGGCGCTTCTGGCTGCACCAGGCCAATGCGCGCATGAATGCGATGATCCTAAAGCTTTCCTTCGGCCACGACGTCGACCACGACCGCGCGCCGATGGTGCTGGAGCGGCTCGGCAACACCGCTGGCGCCGGCGCCATCGTGGCGCTGTCGGAGAACCATGCCGACATGAAGGCCGGCGATTTCGGCTTGATCTGCGCTTTCGGCGCTGGTTATTCGATAGGCGGCGCGCTGCTCAGGATGCTGTGAGGATGTGCTGACATTCAGGTGAGCCCGGCCTGCAAACGGCGGGTTCCTGCGCTTCCGGCCTTCGCCGGCCGAAGCCATTCATTCGTGGCGTAGCAATTAATTAAGGCTACGGCCGGCGTAGGCCGGTGCTCACGTACTTTAAGCACGCACCGCTCCGGTTCTCGAAACCCGATGTTTTCGACTGGTTCCCCGACACAGGGATTTTGAAAGGTTGCCGTTTGTCTTGGTGCAAGATTTTTCCGTTCATTTCCGTGAAATCAGCGCAAACGCCGGAGATTGGTTGAAGCCTCCCAACGTCGTCATTCTATGGTCTGCGCGCGTCGCTTCGCTCCTGCTCCGCCCTAGAATGACGATCGCGATGGACGTTTCGGCCAATCTCCAACGCACGCCACCTGCCAACGCAAACAAAGAGCCGAGCGGTTAAAATCCCTGTGCTGGGGAACTAGGCCTGACCTGAATTTCAGCACATCCTTCAAGCCGGAGCGAAGGGCACCAGCATCGGCACGCGCCTGGCGTAGTCGTCATAGGCAGGGCCAAGCTCGCCGCGCAGGAAGCTCTCTTCCAGCCTCGCCTTGACGACGACGCCGACGAGCAGCAGGGCGGCGCCCGCGATGCCCCATACAGTGCCCTTGGCAACCATGGTGGCGAGGATCGACAGCAGCAGGCCGGTGTAGATCGGGTGACGGACCAGCCCGTAGGGGCCGGTATCTATGACGCGATGATCAGCCTTGGCGGTCACCGTGGCAGACCATAGCCGGCCGAGATGCAGGCGGGCCCACCAGGCGAAGGCGATGCCGATCGCGATCAGGGCGACGCAGATCCAGGCTATGGTGAGCGTGGGCATCCAGAGCCGCAGCCGGCCGACATAGCCGTGCGCCGGCACGAACAGCAGGACGGTGCCAGCCAGCCAGAGAACCCGATAACGGGCCTCCGCCTTGAAATCCGCGCGCTTTTGCGCGGGATCTGCCCAGGACGCGGCGAGGATCCACGATACCGCCCAGAACAGCCAGAGTGCTGCGATTGCGTGTCCAACCTGCATGATCGAACCTTCCCGATTGCGCGCGCGACCGCCTAAAGCGCGTCGCGCCGAAAACGGATTCGGGCGACGTGCTTTAGATCTTTGTTTTTATGCATGTCGTTGCCGCAAAACCGCTGCACACTTTTGCGCGACATGCATTAGGCCGCCGGCGCGGCAGCATTGCGGCTTGCAGCGGTCGACGAAAGGGATTTGCGATAAGAAGATCGTGATCGCCATCAAATGGCGTGATCGGATCATCAGCGCTTTCGACTGGACCGCATTCTCCCCGGCCTTTAGACCAGCGGCATGCAGGAAACGAACCTTGAGCTTTTTCCCCCAGCGGAACCGGCGGTCGATATCGTGCCGGGCCGCAAGCTGACGGCAAAGGCAGCGGCACTCTACGCCGCTCCGTTCGATCATTTCGAGACGAGGGCGGTCGAGGAACTGCATCTTGGCTTCGACGGCATCGCGGGCGACTTCCATGGCGGAACGACGCGGCGTTCCGGCGGGCGCGAGCCGTGGTATCCGCGCGGCACCGAGATGCGCAACGAGCGGCAATTGTCGCTTGTCGCCGCGGATGAGCTTGCCATCGTCGCCGAACGCATGGTCCTCAAGGAGATCAAGCCGGAATGGATCGGCGCCAATCTGCTGATCGAAGGCGTGCCGCATCTCTCGATGCTGCCGGCCGGCTCGCTGATGTTCTTCAAGGGTGGCGTGACCATCAAGATCGATGTCCAGAACAAGCCGTGCCGTATCGCCGGCCAATCGATCGCCGAGCATGTCGGCGCCGGGGATCGCGATGCCACCGCGCTGCTCTTTCCAAGGGAGGCGAAACGGTTGCGCGGCCTTGTCGCCTGGGTCGAGAAGCCAGGCACAATCAAGATGGGCGAAGAGATTTCCGTGCGCGTGCCGGAGCAGTGGATTTATCGTTGAGGGGAGGGACATGCCGCACCAGGCGGCATGGCTGGCGTTTCGGACTAAGCTTTCGGCTTTTTTCCAGAGGCGCCGCCGGAATTATCTGGCGGGCAGCCATGGAGAGCGCACCGGATCATTGTGCCTTTGCCGATAGGGCACCATTCAGACGTTCGGTGATTGCGCCGACCTCACTCGTCCTCGTCATCTTCCTCAAGCAGCCGCGTCGCCCGCCAGCGGGTGAGCACCTCGTTGGTCCGCCCGATGACGAAGAAACGCGCCGAGTCCCGGTCATAACCTTCGGCGAGCAGCTTTTCGTAATCGGTATGGACGTGGCGGACATGGGCGATGGTGGCCAGCCACACCGCGATCGTTGGCGGCAGGCTCTTCATGTGTACAGAACCGGCGTCGGCGCGGATCCTTTCCATGTCGGCGTAAGGAGCGAGCGGCAAGAGCGCTGTCAGCGCCTTGGCAAGCGCGCGCCGGCGGCCGGTGGGGGCGCTCATTTTTCGTCGCGCCCGGCAATAGTCGCTTCGGGGAAGGCGTCGACCGAAGCGTAGTAGGGCTTGATGTCGATGACCGGCGTGTCGTCGAGCACATCGATGGAATCGATCTCGATCCGGCCGGCCTCGATGTCGAGCGCGACGAGTTTCGCCACATGCAGGCCGACAGGGTTCGGCCGGGCGGGGGAGCGCAGCGAAAAAACGCCTTTTGGTTCAGCCGCATGGCGCGGTTTCTGGACAATCAGATTCCGCGGCGCGTGATGGAGCCAGGACAGGATGACGATATGGCTGGCGCGTTCCAGGTTTTGCAGTCCCGGGCGATAGGCCTCGTCGATCAGAACGGTTGCGGCGCGGCCGGATTCCCGGGCGGCACGCATGTTCTTGGGGCAATCTTCGCGGCGCCTCCAGGGCGACACAATGCGACCGATGAAGACGATATGGCCGTCCGGCCGCAGTTTCGCCGGATCGGCCTCAAGCAGCGTTTCACCTTCGCGCGTCTCAAACATCCCATTCATCCTGTGGAAGAACCGTCCGCCCGGCGCGGATCACGGCTGCGCCATTTTCTTGTCCGGAAGCGACATAGCGCTTGCCAGGGTTTCAAATTCGACATAAACATATCTTTATATCTTTCAACGAGAACCCGCGCATGCACATCTCGCTCGACACAATGGTAGATACATTGAAGGCGGCGGCCGAATCCAGCCGGTTGCGCATCCTGGTGCTGCTGTCGCGTGGCGACCTGACCGTCTCCGACCTCACCGAAATCCTCGGCCAGTCGCAGCCGCGCGTCTCGCGCCATCTGAAGTTGCTGCTCGATGCCGGGCTGATCGGCCGCTACCAGGAAGGTTCCTGGGCCTTCTTCAGGCTGACGGATACGGATAATTCGCGCGACTTCGTGCAGCGTCTGGTAGCGGGCATCAGCGAGGCCGATCCGCAGGTGGTCCGCGATCTGGAAAGATTGGCATCGGTCAAGCGCAAGCGGCAGGACAGGGCCGCCGAATATTTCTCCGAGAATGCCGCGAGCTGGGATCGTATCCGCTCGCTGCATGTGCCGGATCGCGCGGTGGAAGCGGCACTGCTGAAGCTCGTCGGCAAGCGGCCGTTCCAGTCCATGCTCGACCTCGGCACCGGCACCGGGAGGCTGCTTGAAATCTTCGCGCCGCTCTACCGGCGCGGCGTCGGCATCGACATGTCGCGCGAGATGCTGACGGTTGCGCGCGCCAATCTCGACAAGGCTGGCATCGCCAACGCGCAGGTGCGCCAGGGCGACATCTTCTCGCCGCCGGTCGAGCGCAACGCCTTCGATCTCGTGACCATCCACCAGGTGCTGCACTATCTCGACGATCCGGCCCGCGCCATCGCCGAAGCGGCGCGGCTGCTGCGTCCGTCGGGCAGGCTGATCGTCGTCGACTTCGCGCCGCACGCGCTTGAATTCCTGCGCGACCAGCATGCGCATATGCGGCTGGGTTTTTCCGACCGCCAGATTTCGGAATGGTTCGCGGAGGCCGGGCTCGACCTCGAGGACAGCCAGGAATTCGAGCCGCGCGGCGGCAACGAAGCCAGGCTCACCGTCAAGCTCTGGCTCGGCCGTGACCGCCGCCTGCTCATCGCCGATCCGTCCAACGATTCTCTGCCAGTAAGGGAAACAGCCTGATGAACCAGTTCCGCTTTTCCCGCCGCCCCGACATTGGCGACAAGGTCAGGGTCTCGTTCGAATTCTTCCCGCCGAAGACCGACGAGATGGAAGCAAGGCTCTGGGACACGGTCACCCGCCTGGAGCCGCTCAAGCCGAAATTCGTCTCGGTGACCTATGGCGCCGGCGGCTCGACCCGCGAGCGCACGGCGCGCACCGTCGGACGCATCCTCAACGAGACGTCGCTGACACCGGCGGCGCATATGACCTGCGTCGATGCCGCCCGCGATCAGGTCGACATGGTCATCCGCGAATTCGCCGACATGGGCGTCAAGCGGTTCGTCGCGCTGCGCGGCGATCCAGCGGCCGGTGTGGGCACAAGCTACCGTCCGCATCCCGACGGCTACGCCAATGGCGCCGAACTGGTCGGGGCGCTGAAGAGCGCCGGCGATTTCGATATCTCGGTCTCGGCCTATCCGGAAAAGCATCCGGAAAGCCCGGATTTCGCCACTGACATCGACATGCTGAAGCGCAAGGTCGACAATGGCGCGACGCGGGCGATCACCCAGTTCTTCTTCGACAACGATCTTTACGAGCGCTATGTCGAGCGGGCGCGCCGCGCCGGCATCTATATCCCGATCGTGCCGGGCATCCTGCCGGTGCACAACTTCACCCAGGTCGCGAATTTCTCGTCGCGTTGCGGGGCACTGGTGCCGGCGTGGCTGGCCGAGCGTTTCGAAGGACTGGAGAACGATCCGCAGACGCATGCGCTGGTGGCCTCGGCCGTGGCGGCCGAGCAGGTGCTCGACCTTGTCGAGCGCGGGGTTGGCGACTTCCACTTCTACACGATGAACCGCGCCGACCTCGTCTTTGCCGTTTGCCACATGATCGGCATCCGCTCGCATGAGGTGGAGGCGGCGGCCGGGTCGGCCGCGGCCTGAAACGGAAAAGGCCGGGTAGAACCCGGCCTTTTCGAACTGTTTGGACTATTCCTGGTGCTGGTCTTCCCGGCTTTGGCGGGTCAGGGAAGAACGCCTATGATAAGGGCGCCGATGAATGCAAACGCAGCACAAATCATCAATGCGTTGATTGGCCTCGTCAGTCCCATGTCATAGCCTCCTCTTCAGAGCTACGGCCGGAATCTAGAGTCATTTGGGTCACAGGCAAGCGGAAAACGTGCTGCAATGCGACATAATTGTGGGATTTGCGACTTCCGATTTACCGTTAGCCGTTGAAACTCTTCGGCAAAAGCCGCTTCAAGAGTTGTGAATAAATTGTGGCGGAGCCGTGGCATGACACCGCTACCATCGGCCAAACAACCGCCCGTCGATGGTGACTAGGCCGAGTCCGATCAGCGTCATGCCGCCGATCTCGAACAGTGCCAGCCGCTCGCCGAGGAAGAGGAAGCCGAGCAGCACCGCGCTGACCGGCACGATCAATGTGACCAGCGAGGCATTGGTGGCGCCGGCCGAGGCAACGAGGTTGAAATAAAGGATATAAGCGAAGGCGGTGGACAGCAGCGCCAGTCCCAGCATCGCGGCCCAGACCGGCGGCGAGGCCGAAAACAGCCCCGCCGTGCCGTAGGCAATGAGCACGATGGGGATCATGATGATGGTCGAGGCTGTCAGTTGCCCGGTGGCGATGACCGGCGACGGCACCCCCTTGAAGTGCCGGGCGACCATCAGGGCGACCGCGTAGGACAACGAGGCGCCGATCAGCGCGAACTTGGCCCACACCGGTCCGCCCAGCCCGGCAAGCAGGCCCGGGCCGATCATCACCGCCGTTCCGGCGACGCCGAGCACGATGCCGGCCAGCTTGTTCCAGGACAGCTTCTCGTCGGTGGTGAGCGCATTGGCCAGGATCAGCGTCCAGAACGGCGTCGTCGCATTGAGCACCGAGGCGACGCCGGCGCCGAGCTCTGTCTGGCCGGCGAAGATCAGCGAGAAGGGGATGACATTGTTGGTCAGCGCCAGCAGGAAGAAAAGGCCCGCATGCGGGAGGGCGAGCCGAAACGACGGGCCGCGGACCGCCAGGTAAAGCTGGAGCGCTGCCGCGGCCATGGCGACGCGGAACAGCACCAGCGCCAGCGGATGGATTTCGGAAACGGCAATGCGGGCAAAGAAGAACGAACCGCCCCAGATCGCGCCGAGCAAGAGAAGCTGCGCCCAATCCTTGAGCGTCATCGGTCCGCGCGTCGGCGCGGCGCCAGCCGTAATGGACATGTCTTGCTCCTCCCGGGGCCGATCGCAATGTCAGCCCGCCGAACACCTCACCAACCGATATCGGGTTTGGCGGCAAGGGCCACCCGAAACCTGACTGATGGTTTGGCGTGCCCAAGAAACGTGCAGCGGGCCGTCTGGGAACGCCGGACACAGAACTGTTTTCTTTGGCGGCTAGCTAGGATTAATTGTGCGCGCTCCAGATCGAGGATTCGTCCATGCAGCGATTCGAAAATGCACGTGAGGCGGCACTGGCGCTTCGTCCTGACGACCCGGTCTACTGTTTCCGCCCGCAGGTGCTGAAGGCCGATGCGCTGCAGTTCATGGGCATGTTTCCCGGCAAGACCGCTTACGCGGTCAAGACCAACGGCGAGCAGATCGTTTTGAAGACACTGGCGGAAGCCGGCGTCGGCACCTTCGACGTGGCCTCGCCCGGTGAGTTCGCGGCCGTGCGCGCCGTCTCGCCCGACGCCGAAATGCTCTACATGCATCCGGTCAAGGCGCAGTCGGACATCAAGCTTGCGCTGGAGAAATACGGCATCCGGGTGATCTCGCTCGACCACGAGGACGAGATCACGAAGCTGACGCGCGTTGTGCGGGCGCTCGATATCGACCCGGGCGCCATCACCGTCTTCGTGCGCATCCAGACCAAGGGCCATGCGGCTTACGAATTGTCGAAGAAATTCGGCGCAGGGCCCGCCAATGCCGTCGAGCTTGCCGAGCGGCTGAACCGCACCGGTTACAAGGTGGGGCTCTGTTTCCATGTCGGCAGCCAGATCGAGGACCCCGACACCTATGAGCGGGCGCTGGCCTCGGCCGACTGGGTGCGCAACCGTTTGACTTTCGATATTGCCGGCCTCGATGTCGGCGGCGGCTTCCCCGCCGAATACGGCCACGATCCCAACCGCAAGCATATCGACATGCCGTCGCTCGGCCAGCTGATGTCGCGGCTCGCCGGCGACCTCAAGGAATATCAGTTCGACCAGATGCCGCTGGTTGCCGAGCCCGGACGCGTGATCGTGGCGCGCTGCCTGTCGCTGATTGTCCGCGTGCTGCTGCGCAAGGGCAAGCGGCTCTACATCAATGATGGCATCTGGGCGTCGCTCTCGGATTCGTGGACCGGCAAGATCACGCTGCCGGCGCGCTTCATCCCCGATCCCGCGATCCGCACACGCAATGGTACCGAGAAAAACATAGTGCCGTTCAAGGTCTGCGGCGCGACCTGCGATTCCGTCGACATTCTGTCGCGGCCGTTCTGGCTGCCGGAAACGGTCGACACCGGCGACTGGATCGAGATCGGCCATATCGGCGCCTACTCGCTGTCGCTGAGGACGCGCTTCAACGGCTTTTATCCCGACACTTTCGTCGAGGTGGCGACGCCCTTCGACGAAGGCGACGCCCCGCAAGGGTTCGCGAGTTTGGAGACGATGGCGGATTAGCGAATAGGGAGTAGCGAATAGCGAATAGCGAATAGCACACAAGCGAGGGATGCGCCGCGGCGAGCCCTATTCGCTACTCTCTATTCGCTATTCGCTCTTAGAGTTTTGCCAGCAGTTCCGGCGTCGGCCAGCCATCCACGGGAAGTCCAAGCCGCATCTGCTCTTTGCGGATCGCTTCGCGTGTGTTGGTTCCAAGAATGCCGTCGACGGTGCCGACATCGTAGCCCCTGGCTTCGAGCTTGGTCTGCAGCGCCTTCATCTGGTCGCCGCTGAGGCCCTGCTCGGGCGTGCGCGGGTCGAATTGCGGCGCGCCGGCAAGGCGCGTGGCAAGCACGGCCGCGGTCAGCGCATAGGTGAAGGACTGGTTCCATTCCAGATAGACATCGAAATTGTCGTAGGTCAGGAAGGCGGGGCCCTTGCGACCCATCGGCAGCGCCAGGCCGGCTTTCAACCCATTGTCGACGAGCGGGTTGCCGTTGGGTTCGGTAACGCCCCACTGCGCCCATTGCGACAACGGCAATTTGTTGGTGCGGCCTGTCTGGTCCCACGGCATCTCGTCGGGGACGCGCACTTCCTGGACCCAGGGCTGGTCTCGCTTCCAGCCGCGCGACATGATCTTGCCGGCCGTCGTCATGATGACATCCGGCACGCTGTTCCTGAGGTCGACCTTGCCGTCGCCGTCGCCGTCGACGCCACGCGCCAGATAATCGGTGGGCAGGATCTGCGTCTGGCCGATCTCGCCGGCCCAGGCGCCCTTGACGTCGGCCGGCAGCACGCCGCGGTCGATCAGGGTCAGCAGCGGTACCAATTGCTGCCGGAAGAGCTGAGGGCGGCGGCAATCATGCGAAAGCGTCACCAGCGCATTCAGCGTATGAAAGTCGCCTTGCACGGCGCCGAAGTCGGTTTCCAGCCCCCAGAAAGCGGCGATGATGGCCGGCTGGACACCGAATTCCTTGTCGGCGCGGTCGAAGACGTCGGCATATTTCTTCAGATTGGCCGCACCCTG
Organism: Mesorhizobium australafricanum; assembly: GCF_033977265.1. NCBI lineage: Bacteria > Pseudomonadati > Pseudomonadota > Alphaproteobacteria > Hyphomicrobiales > Phyllobacteriaceae > Mesorhizobium > Mesorhizobium australafricanum. Next base: position 162,650 of record NZ_JAVIIT010000006.1, read on the forward strand.
CTTCAGGCGGTAGCCCGAGATCATGCGGTTCGAGAATTCGGTGAAGGTTTGGGTGAACACGCCCTGGGCGCGGTCGCGCGCCAGCACCTTCTCGTCGATGGTCGCGTCTTCCAGCGCGTCGAGGCCGACAGCGCCGACGCCGGTTGCTTTGGCTTCGGCTGCGACACCCTGTTTCCAGGCTTCGAAATCGCTGCCGCATTCCTGTGCCGCGGCTGGCAAGGCGAAGGCTCCGAAAAGCAGCGCCGCCAGGATTTCAACGCGCAATCGCATCGCTTCCCTTTCGAGACCGGCGCATGACCCCATCGTGACCCCGGACCGGAATCGGACAGGCGCATGCGAGGATTTCAAAGTTCAGGAGCTGCGTTCGGCACTCGGACGAGTGCGCTGCTCCAGATTACCAGCGGTTGCATGTTTCGCCGCCCGCCGTGTCGAAAAGCAGGCGCGGAGGCCGATGTCAACGGGTGTTCTGCCGCAACCACTTCCGCCAGGCGGCTTCCGAACCGTTGAAAACATTGATGTCGGATTTGCCGGTCATGCCGGGCACGATGCCGGTGCCGGTGTATTGCCAGAAGGTGAACGGGTGGCTGCCGTATTTTTCGCGCGGGTGACCGGCAACCGAGCGCAGCCAGTAGGGATAGCCGCGGAAGGTCGCCAACTGGTTGTCGTCGAAGAAGTCGAGCGAGGTGTAGATGATCGGCTTCTTGCCGTAGTGACGCTCGACCATTTCGAGGAAGACGGTCATTTCGCTGCGCACGGTGGCCGGATCGGGGCGCAGCCTGCAGGTCGGCGACTTCGGGTTCCATTCCATGTCGAGCACCGGCGGCATTGCCGACGGGTCCCTGGGGACATTGGCGATGAACCAGCGCGCCTGGGCTTGCGCCGGCGTGCAGAAATAGAAGAAATGATAGGCCGCGCGCGGAATTCCGGCAGCCCTGGTGCGCGCCCAATGCTCGTTGAAATAGTCGTCGAAGCGGTCGCCGCCTTCCGTAGCCTTGATGAAGGCGAAGGAGATGCCGCTTGCCCTGGCCGCCGGCCAGTCGACCGAGGTCTGGTATTTGGAAACGTCCGTGCCATGGATGGCGTAGGTCCATGGTGCGCCGCTGTCCCATTCATGCGGCTTGGAGTCCTCGAACTTGGGCGCGCGCACTGCAACCGCCTGCGAGGACGGCGACAGGGGTGAAATATCGTCCACCGTCGAGCAAGCGCCCAGCAGCGTCGACATCAGGATAGCCGCAAGACGGCGCATGGCATTTCCCAGGCCGGGTCCAGCCGGCCGCTGATGGGTCTTTGCAGATGGCCGTTGCTTGCGCAGGCCCCCTCCGGACGATCGCCCCACAGGATCGCCCACACCTTTTGTTTCGTCCATGTCGTTGTCCCAAGATCGCTGCGCACTTTTGGGCGACATGGACAAGTTGATCGCCGAACATGGTTGATAATCCATTGACGGCGCTCGACGACGCCGACGATTTTGCGAAAGCAATGGCGGCAAATCGATGACATAAGTCGAGCCGGCGAATCCGAAGGGCGGAAAAGATGCGGGCTGTCGTGAAGTTCATCAAATGGCTGCTTGGCCTTGTGATATTGGCGGTGGTTGCGCTCTTCGCCTGGCTCTATTTCGCGCCACCGGAGCTCATCCGTGTCGGCTCCGGCTATTCGGCCAAGATCGTGTGCTCGAACGTCTTCATCGCCGGCCGCGATGCCAACGAGGTTCTGGCCGTCGACGTGCAGGCGCCCGGCCATCCGCTGCTCAGGCTGATGAAAGTCTCCGTCGACAAGGAGCGGGGACTGGTTTCAGCCGGCCTGCTGTGGGTTCTCGGCAAGAGTGTCGCGGTTGAGCGCGACGGCGTCGGCTGCGCATCGGTTCCCGACGGCGATACCGGTAAGGCGCGGCAGACGTCGCTGCGTGCAGCGGCCTCTACACCGGCGCAGCCGGACGCGCTCTGGCCCGACGGCGAACGGGTGGATGCTTCGCAGAATCCCGAGGTCGCGAAAATCGTCGAAGACGCCGCGATGGCCGGCACAGGCATGCGCGCCATCGTGGTGGTGAAGAACGGCCGCGTCGTCGCGGAGCGCTACGGCGAGGGCTTTTCGGCCAAGACGCCGCTGCTCGGCTGGTCGATGACCAAGACGGTGAATGCCGCGATCGTCGGCACGCTGGTTAAGGACGGCAAGATGGCTGTCGACAACAAGGGCCTGTTTGCTCGGTGGAAGGCCGACGGGCGCGGCGCCATCAGCCTTGCCGACATGATGGCGATGTCGAGCGGACTGGAGTTCAACGAGGATTATGGCGACGTCGCCGACGTGACGCGCATGCTTTATCTCGAGCCCGACATGGCGGGTTTCGCCGAGGCCAAGCCGCTGACCGGCGAGGTCGGCAAGGTATTTTCCTATTCGAGTGGCACGGCGGTGATGCTGTCGCGGCTGTGGCAGGATGCGGTCGGCGACAAGGCGAAAGCGCTGACCTTGCCGCGCACGGCGTTGTTCGAGCCGCTCGGCATGCACAGCGCGGTGCTCGAAACCGACGAACAGGGCACGTTCGTAGGCTCGTCCTATCTCTACGCCACCGCGCATGACTGGGCGCGATTCGGCCAGTTCCTGCTGCAGGGCGGTGTCTGGAACGGAAACCAGGTGCTTCCGGCCGGCTTTGTCGACTGGATGCGCGAGCCGGCGCCGGCCTCGAAGGTCTATGGCAAGGGTCAGCTATGGATCGAGGGGCCGGGCGACGAGGAAAGTCCGGGCGCGGGCGTTGCCGCCGGCCTGCCCAAGGACACCTATTGGATGGAGGGCCATGACGGCCAGACGGTTGCGATCGTTCCGTCGGAGCAGCTGGTGGTGGTGCGGCTTGGGCTGACGCCGGCCAAGCTCAACTACCGGCCGCAGACGATGGTGGAAGCGCTGGTGAAGGCGCTGCACTGAGGCATGTGATCGGCAGTCGCCGCAAGCTTGCCTATGCGGCGGTCGGCAAAGGCTTGGCGCGATCCACACGCGCGCGCTCGTCAGGCGAGTTCATGACCTGCCAAAGATCGCTGCGGCGTTGCACGTTCAGCCAGAAATCAGGGCTGTTGCCGAACACCCGCGCCAAAATGAGCGCGGTCGCCGCCGTTACATTGCGGCGGTCGTTGCACAATTCGTTCACATGCTTGCGCTGGACGCCCATGGCCTCGGCCAGAGCCGCTTGCGTCAGGCCGAGCGGGTGCATGAACTCTTCCGTGAGGATTTCGCCAACCGTTGCGGGCTTGCGTGCGGTCATCAACATGTCTCACCTCACTTATAGCTATGGTCGTCCAGGTAGATGTCCGACGCCTCACCCCGACCACCATCCCAGCGGAAAACCAGCCGCCATTGCTTGTTGACGCGGATGGAATGAAAGCCTTCGAGATTGCCGCCCAACTTCTCGAAGTGATTGCTTGGCGGTACACGCAAATCCCGATCGGTAGCAGCGTCGTCGATCATCTGGAGCTTGCGAAAACAGGCGGCTTTCGAGATCGGACGGAATGTTGCGGGAGTGGGTATCGTCCACGAAGAAGGCCCGCAGCCACCCATCTCTAAAGCCGACGATCATCACATGCTTCCAACATGGGGATAGTGTACCACTCCTTGGGGCATAGCGCAACGCGTGGGTCGCCTTTGCTGCAGACCAGAGCAGCGGGCCTTGGCAAAATCAGATGGCGATCCTGATCACGGCCAACCAGGCATAGCCGCGATAAAGCGTTCTGAACCGGAAGGTTGCGCCGGCGCGCTCGGATTCCGATTCAAGCACATCGCGCAGCGCGGCTCGCGGCTCGACATGGAATTTCCGCAGCCAGCCACGCAGCAAGGCCCTGAACCAGCGCGGCAGGCCTTCCTGCTGGCCGAAGTCGACGACGTGGAGCGAGCCGCCGGGGGCGAGCGCGGCGAGAGCGGCTGCAACCGTTTTTTCCCAACCGGGGATCATCGATAGCGAATAGGACACGAAGACGCGATCGAACTGTGCGGTGTCGAAAAGCGCCTTGGCATCGAAATCCGTGGCATCGCCGCGCGCCAGATTGACTCGTGCCGCGAGACCTTCACGAGCGATCGAGGCATTCGCCGTCTCCAGCATCTCGGCGGAGATATCGAGGCCGAAGAAGCGGGCGTTGGGGTAACGGCGGGCGGCAAGCGCGATGTTGCGGCCGGTGCCGCAGCCAAGCTCCAGCACGGTGCCATTTTGCGGCACGTCCAGCCCGTCGATCAGACGGTCGCGGCCGAGCAGGTAGTATTTGCGGGTCAGGTCGTAGATGTGACGCTGCCAGCGGTAGACGCCGTCCATAAGCTCAGCATGGCTGGCCGGCAGCTCGGTCGTGCTCATGCGGCGCGCTTCACATAGAGGTGGAAGCCGCCATAGATGGCCGAGCGATCCCTGGCGGAGAATTCGCGCGAAGCCTCGTTCTCATAAGTCCACTGGTCGAGCAGCGAGTTGGAGAGGCGGCCGGGCAGCAGGCTGGGCTCGGCCGCGGTGCGGAAGATGACGCGGGCGCCGACCGAGGCGGTGCGGGTGATCTCGGTCCACAAATCGTTGAGCAGGTCGTCGGTCATCCAGTCTTGGGCGTCGAGCAGGACGAAACGGTCGACGCTACCCGCATCCTTGGCGGCCAGGAACTTGATCAGATTGGCGTGGTGAATGGCGACGCGGTCGATGTTGTCGCGGATCGTCTTGTAGTTGCGCTGTTCCAGATAGGCAGGCAACGCGGCCTCGCCGGGTTGCGGATAGCGGCGCGCAAAGGCCTGCCAGGCGAAGTAATTGTTCTTCAGCGGGAAGTCGCAGGCGAGCTTTTCCAGCCGTGCCTTGAGCACGCTCGCCATCGAGCCGTCGCCGGAGGTGATCAGCGAGTCGTACTGGGCCGGCGGGATGCCGAGGCCGAACAGCGAAGCCTTGCGTGAGGTCGCCCAGCGCAGGAGCTTCCTGTCGAAGACCGGCGCCAGCTCCTCGTTGAAGAAGCGGCGTTGCTCGCCGATGTTCTGCGCCTTCATGATGCCGGCCGGGTCGACACCGAACAGCTTGCCGACGCGATGGCCCATGGCGATGAAGAGGCCGAGCAGGCCGGTCTGGTAGAAGTTGCGGTCGAAGACCGAGATGCGGCGGCGGCCGCGCCAGCTGCGGTGCTCCCAGTAGTGGCGGCTGACCGGATCTAGATGCGGCGCGATGAAGCGGTCATAGGCATCCGAATTGTGGCTGGTGTCGGCGGCGCCGAAGAAGCGGAACAGGTCGCCCTGCGACGGCAGGTGGCGCACCGCTTCCAGCTTCATGCGGTTCAGCGCGACATGCGCGGCATTGAGATCGACGGCGTCGATCCTGGCCGGCGAGCGGGTCAGGTAAGCCAGAATGTTGCAGCCGCCCGAGGCGATTGTGACGACCCGGTGGCCGGCGCCGAGCTGCATGGCCTCCATGTCGACATCCGGATCTTCCCAGATCTGCGGATAGACGAGGCCGGAGAACAGGAAAGCGAAAAGCCGCTCGGAAATGCCGTCCTTCGACAATGCGCGGTTCTGGTAGACGGCCTTTCCGACTTCCTTGCCTCGGCGATAAACGAGTTCTCCGGATACGTCCGACATCGCAAGGTGATTCCCCGTTTGCGTTGGCGCAAGCGGGTACCGCAGCGTCATGACAGGCAGGTGACAGCCTGTTGACGGCAGGCTGACGCCGAGGCGCTTCGCGATGGACGCGCCTTAGCCTCGCTTCCATGCATGTCGTCGTTCCAAAATCGCTGCGCACTTTTGGGCGACAGGTATCAGGCTTTTCCGAACGCTCCGGGTGTCGGCGTGGTGACGATGACGGCCTCGCCGGCGTTGAGCGTGGTCTGGTCGCAGGCTTTCAAGACGTCGGTCGACCCGTCATTGCGCCTGATGCTGGTCGAGCCCGCCTCGCCATCTCCGCCGCCGTCAAGGCCCTGGGGTGGGCGATTTCGGTGTGAGGACAGGATCGCGCACTCCATCCTTTCGAGGAAGCGGATGGTGCGCCTGGTGCCGTCGCCGGCGTTCCACTTGCCCTTGCCGCCGGAGCCCTCGCGGATGTGGAAGTCTTCCAGCACGACGGGGAAGCGCAGTTCCAGCACCTCCGGGTCGGTGAGCCGCGAGTTTGTCATGTGGGTGTGAACGCCGGAGGTGCCGGCGAAGCCGCGTCCCGAATTCACCCGACCGGCCGGCGAGCCGGAGCAGATCGTCTCGTAATACTGGTACTTCTTGTTGCCGAAGGTGAGGTTGTTCATCGTACCTTGCGCGTTGGCCATGGCGCCCATCGCGCCAAACAACGCATTGGTGACATGCTGCGAGGTCTCGACATTGCCGGCGACGACGGCGGCAGGGTAGGCGGGCTTCAGCATCGAACCATCGGGGATGATGATGTTGATCGGCCTCAGGCACCCGGCATTCATCGGGATCATGTCCTCAACCATGACGCGGAAGGCATAGAGCACGGCGGCGCGGGCGACGGGCTCCGGCGCGTTGAAATTATTCTTCATCACCGGCGACGTGCCGGTGAAATCGACGGTCGCCTCGCGTTTTTGACGGTCGACGGTGATCTTGACCTTGATCACCTGGCCGGTGTCGGTGGGGTATTCGTAAGCCGCGCTGTCGGGAAGCCGCTCGATGACGCGGCGCACGCTCTCGGCAGCGTTGTCCTGGACATGGCCCATATAGGCTTCGACGACATCGAGGCCGAAATGCGCGACCATCTTGCGCAATTCCGCCACGCCCTTTTCGTTGGCGGCGATCTGCGCCTTCAGGTCGGCGATGTTCTGGGTGGGATTGCGCGCGGGATAAGGATGGTCGGTCAGCAGGGTCTCCAACTCCTTCTCGCGGAAGCGGCCGCGATCGACGATGCGGAAATTGTCGAACAGCACGCCTTCCTCGTCGACCGTTGTGGCCAAAGGCGTCATCGAGCCGGGCGCGGTGCCTCCGACATCGGCATGATGGCCGCGCGAGGCCGCCCAGAACAGGATTTCCTTGCGCGCATCGTCGAAGACAGGCGTCACCACCGTGATGTCGGGCAGATGCGTGCCGCCATTATAGGGGGCATTGAGCGCGAAGACGTCGCCGGGATGGATGTCGCCGGAATTCAGTCGGATGATGGTTTCGACCGAACGGTCCATGGAGCCCAGATGCACCGGCATATGCGGCGCGTTGGCGACCAGCGCGCCGTGGCGGTCGAAGACGGCGCAGGAAAAATCGAGCCGTTCCTTGATGTTGACCGAATAGGCGGTGTTCTGCAGCGTCACGCCCATCTGCTCGGCGATGGACATGAAGAGGTTGTTGAAGACTTCCAGCATCACCGGATCGGCTTCGGTGCCAAGTGCGGCGGCACGCGCCTTTCTTTCCGTGCGGCGTATCACGACGTGGTTGAGATTGGTGATCTCGGCACGCCAGCCCGGCTCGACGACGATGGTCTGGTTCGGTTCGATGATCAGCGAGGGTCCGGCGACCGTGTGGGATGGCCGCAGGTCTTCGCGGCGGTAGACGCCAGCCTCGTGCCAGCGGCCTTCGGTATAGAAGCCCCGGTTTTCCAAAGGCTTGGCCTCGGTCCTCGCCGGTCCGGCAGGCGCGTAGCCTTCGGCCTTGTCCTGTCGAGCGGCTTCCATGCCTTCGACGGCGACGGTCTCCACGACGATCGGCTTGTCGTCATAGACGAATCCGAACTGTGCCTTATGCGCGGCCTCGAAATCGCTTCTGGCACGGAAGATCGAACCGTGCTCGAAATTCACCGGCAGCGCCGTGTCGGTGCCGTCATAGCGGATATGCAGGACAGGCTTCGTTGAAACCGCGTCCCCGGCAATGCCCTGCTCGCCAAGCTCGGCGACAACCTCGCTGCGCAAGGCCACGATCAGTGCCTCGATCGCCGCACGCGATTCCTCGGCAAGCGGCTGCAGCAGACCCTGCTGGCGCGAGGCGAAGACCGACGAGAGGCCGATGCCGTAAGCTGAAAGCAGGCCGGAGAAGGGGTGGATCAGCACGGCTTCCATGCCGAGCGCGTCGGCAACCAGGCAGGCATGCTGGCCGCCGGCGCCGCCGAAACAGTTCAAGAGATATTCCGTGACGTCGTAGCCGCGCTGCACCGAGATCTTCTTGATGGCGTTGGCCATGTTCTCGACGGCGATGGTGATGAAACCCTCGGCGACGGCCTCGGGCGTCCGGCCATCGCCGATTGCGGCGGCAAGTGCCGTGAATTTTTCGCGAACCACCCCGACGTCGAGCGGCTGGTCCTGGCCTGCGCCGAAAATCGCCGGGAAGAAATCGGGCTGCAATTTGCCGAGCATGACGTTGGCATCGGTGACGGCGAGCGGGCCGCCGCGCCGGTAAGCGGCCGGGCCGGGATTGGCGCCGGCGGAATCCGGGCCGACGCGGAAGCGGCCCGCTTCATAATGCACGATCGAGCCGCCGCCGGCGGCGACCGTGTGGATGCGCATCATCGGGGCCCGGATGCGCACGCCGGCGACCTCGGTGTCGAAGGCGCGCTCATATTCGCCGTCATAATGGGCGACGTCGGTCGAGGTGCCGCCCATATCGAAGCCGATGACCTTGTCGAAGCCGGCGAGCTTCGCCGTCTCGACCATGCCGACGACCCCGCCCGCCGGTCCCGAAAGCAGCGCATCCTTGCCCTGGAACATGTCGGCGGCGGTGAGACCGCCCGACGACATCATGAACATCAGACGCGGACCGGCACCCAGTTCGCCGGCCACCCGCTGCACATAGCGCGACAGGATCGGTGACAGATAGGCGTCGACCACGGTGGTGTCGCCGCGGCCGACCAGCTTGATCAGCGGCGAGACCTCGTGAGAAACCGAGATCTGGCTGAAGCCGATCTTGCGGCAGACCTTTGCCACGGCCTTTTCGTGGTCTGGGTATTTCCAGGCATGCATGAAGACGATGGCGACCGCGTCGATGCCGTCGGCCTTGGCCTGTTCGATCGCCGGGCGGCACGCGGCGATGTCGAGCAATCGCTCGATGCAGCCATCGGCGCGCACGCGCTCATTGACCTCGATCACCCGCTCATAGAGCTGCTCGGGCAGGATGATCTCCTTGGCGAAGATATCCGGCCGCGCTTGGTAAGCGATACGCAAAGCGTCGCGAAAACCCTTGCTGATGAGCAGGAGCACACGATCGCCCTTGCGCTCGAGCAGCGCATTGGTGGCAACAGTGGTGCCCATTTTGACGTCGCCGATCGGGTCGGCGGAAATGACCGCGCCGGCTTTCAAACCCAACAGGTCGCGGATGCCCTGGATAGCGGCGTCCGCATAGGCCTCGGGATTCTCGGACAGCAGCTTTCGAGGGTGCAGCCGACCTCGCGGATCACGACCGATAATGTCGGTGAAGGTGCCGCCGCGGTCGATCCAGAAATCCCATTTCCCTGTCTTTTCGGCTGCCGGCATTCTGCTGATCCATTATGTTTTCGAGCGTATGTTCTGTTAGTTCGGGATTCCGGCGCCAGCAATCGCAAGTTGATGTTACACATGGAAACGCAACGTTACGAAACCGACGCGCCTGCTGATGCATTTCCTTTGGGACCGCTCACCGAAACGTGAGCGTTTGTTGAAGGAGAGATACCATGAAGAAGCTCATTCTGGCGTCTGTTTCGGCGCTCGCCCTGCTGGGGGTCGCGGCTTGTAGCGACAGTGGTACCGACAAGACCACCACGCAGAGCACCAATCCCCCGGCCAACGAGCAGCCGATGAAGCCGGTTTCGCCTGACGCTTCGAAGCCCGCCGAACCGGCTCCGGCAACAAATCCGGCTCCTGCCGCGCCTGCGAAGTAGGAGCTGATCGATAATATCGAGGAAGGCCGGTATTGCCGGCCTTCTTTTTGCGTCGATCCGGATGTCGCCGATCACACCTGCGGCATCGTCCCGGCTTGATAGGACCGCCCGGTTCGCACTATGAAGCCGGCATGTCGATTTGGGACCGCCTCGGCGACTTCATCGCTCGTGTATCGTCGTCGGCGTCCTCGGGCGTCGCGGACGTCGTCGAAGCCGTGCGTACCGTGTATTCGGGCGATCCGGACCTGCGCCGGCGCGTTGCCTTCTCGGTGGCGATGATCGCGCTCTCGGCGAAGATGGCTAAAGCCGACGGTATCGTCACGCAGGACGAAGTGCGCGCCTTCCAGGAAATCTTCGAAGTGCCGCCAAGCGAGACACGCAATGTGGCGCGGCTTTACGACATCGCTCAGCAGGACGTTGCCGGGTTCGAGATCTACGCCCGGCGGATGGCGCAACTCTGCGGTTCCGGCCATGCCAACTGCATGATGCTGGAAGACATCCTTGACGGTCTGTTCCATATCGCCAAGGCAGACGGCCTCGTCCATGAGCGGGAAGGGCAGTTTCTGCACCGGATCGCCGAGATTTTCCGGATCGATGAGACGCATTACGAGGCGATCCTGTCGCGGCACGTCAATCTAGGCGCCGCCGATCCCTATGTCGTGCTGGGCATCGAGCGCGGCAAGCCGTTCGAGGAAATCAGGAAACGCTATCGCAAGCTGATATCGGACAATCACCCCGACAGATTGATCGCGCGCGGTCTGCCGCAGGAATTCATCAAGATCGCCACGACCAGGGTCGCGGCGATCAATGCCGCCTATGAGATGATCGAGCGGGGCCTCAGGCAGGTATGAGCGGTTTTCTGCCCGACCAGCCAGGTGCGGAGGTCCGGGTGTCGCCGAATTTCGGTCCGCGCCTCGGGACGTTGAGGCCCGACATGATCGTGCTGCATTATACGGGGATGGTAAGCGGCGCCGGTGCCGAGGCGTGGCTATGCGATCCGGCAAGCGAAGTATCCTCGCATTACCTTGTTCATGAGGACGGCCGTATCATTCAGATGGTGCGCGAGAGCGATCGTGCGTGGCATGCCGGCAAGAGCTCCTGGCTCGGGCGAACCGACATCAACTCCTGTTCGATTGGCATCGAGATCGCCAACCCCGGGCATTCGCTGGGCTACAAGGCCTTCCCCAGACGGCAGATCGACGCCGTGATCGACCTATGCGCGGGTATCGTGGACCGTTATTCCGTTCCTTCCGCAAGGGTGCTGGCGCACTCGGACGTGGCTCCGGGCCGCAAGGTCGACCCGGGCGAGAAATTCCCCTGGAAGGCGCTGTTCGTGGCCGGTGTCGGTCACCTTGTAACGGCGGCTCCGATAAAACCGGGCGCTGCGCTGAAGGCTGGTGACACCGGCTCCGATGTCGAGGCACTGCAGTCGATGTTGGCGCTCTATGGTTATGGCGTTGAGATATCGGGTATTTACGACCGGCAGACGGAAATCGTGGTGGCGGCGTTCCAGCGGCATTTCCGGCGGCGTCTGGTTGATGGCGTGGCGGACAGTTCGACGACCCGCACGCTGGAGAGGCTGTTAGCTTCCGTAAGGATAGCCCTCGCCAAATAATCGCGCTGGGCCCCTTAAATTACAATCTGTCACTTAAAGTGAATTGCGCCGCCTTCATTGCCGCCAATTCCACCGCCAAATGCCTCTCCCGCAAGTCGTCGGACGTCTATCCCCCCGGATGCTCCGACGTTGAATTGGCGTAACTGCGTGAATTTCTTCGCGCGGTTTTAACAGAACAGGACTACATGCAAAAATTGACCGTTGTAGCGGCAGCTGTTGCTGCCGGAGTAATAAGCTTTGCCTTCAATCCGGCAAGCAGTGCCCCTTTGAGCCTTCGGGCAGACAATGGCCTTGCCGTCACCCCCACGACGACCAAGGCGGCCTCAGGCAGCAAGGCGGCGCCAAAGATCAAAAGAGCTCCGGCTAAGGTGCAGAAGGTTGCCGCGACCAGGGCCGCGAAATCGACGGCCAAGCGCGCCAGGCGCGGCAGAAAGACAATTGATCTCACCACGACAGCTTCGATCCATACTGGCAAGATCGACCTGGCGACGCCCCCTGCTGCCGGCGACGGCGAATATTCGACGATCATTGCCCGCTATGCGGCGAGCTATGGCGTTCCGATGTCGCTGGCCAAGGCCGTCATCAAGATCGAAAGCAACTATCGGCCGAACCTGGTCGGCGGCGCCGGCGAGATCGGCCTGATGCAGATCAAGCCGGCGACGGCCCGCATGATGGGCTACACCGGCTCGGCCAAGGGATTGTTCGATCCCGACACCAACATCAAATACGGCATGAAGTACCTCGCCATGGCGCGGGATCTCGGCGGCGGCACCACCTGCGGCACGATCCTCAAATACAATGCGGGTCATGGCGCGACGCGGATGAACCCGGTTTCGGCCGCCTATTGCAGCAAGGTGAAGGTGCAGATGGTGGCGCTGGGCTCACCGGCCTAAGGCTCATCCGTCGAGGCGGATTTGGGCAACGCGTGTTTCCTCATGCATGTCGTTGTCCCGAAACCGCCGCGCACCCTGCGGCTGAGCCCGCGAGCTTTGGCGACATGGATCAGCTTTTTCGTTTGCCTTTTCGGGCGGGAATCCCTTTATACGCGCTTGCCAGCTGGCCGGGCGGCCGCACCCGCGAGAGCCGAAAGGCTGCGGGTGAGGAAAGTCCGGGCTCCATGGAGACACGGTGCCGGCTAACGGCCGGCGGGGGCGACCCCAGGGAAAGTGCCACAGAAAGCAAACCGCCGCGGCATCTGCTGCGGCAAGGGTGAAAGGGTGGGGTAAGAGCCCACCGCGCGACTGGCAACAGAAGCGGCAGGGCAAACCCCACCGGGAGCAAAACCGAATAGGGGCGGTGCGAGGGGAAACCTTCGAGGGCTGTTTCCGGCCCACCGCCCGGGTAGGTTGCGTGAGGCGCATGGCAACATGCGTCCAAGATGAATGGCCGCCACGTTCTCGCTGCAAGGCGAGGGCCATACAGAACCCGGCTTACAGGCCAGCTGGCATTTTTCTGATTTGCGATAGATGCGCGGGATCAAGGGGGTACGCCGACATGCGAGTGTTCTGATTCAGACGCTCTGCAAGACACCCTTGGCGACGTGATCAAACGTATCCTTGAAGCCGGTGCGATCAAATCGTACCTTGGAGGGGCATAAGGAGCGCGCGTCATGGGCCAGGTCGATAAACGCAGCATCACGCTTTCACCGGAGCTGGCAGCCGCGGTCGACGATGTCGTCGCCGCCGGCGAATACGCCTCGGCCAGTGAAGTTATCCGCGATGCGCTCAGGCAATGGAAGGAGCGGCGCGACCTGCTCGGCTACACCGTCGAGGAGTTGCGGGAGCTGGTGCAGGAGGGGATCGACAGCGGGCCGGCGCTGGAGGGGCCTCCTTTGATGGAGCGATTGCGCGCTAAATATGCGAAGATGGCGGAAGCCAAAGGCGCTAGTGAGTGAAGTACCGCCTGCTTCCACAGGCACTGATCGACCTCGAAGCTATCGGCGACTACATCGCCGGCCACAATCCAAATGCCGCAATCCGTTTTGTGGAAACTCTTCAGCGGCGATGGGATTTGCTGACCCTTCATCCCGAATCAAGCGCGCCGCGCGACGACATCTTGCCGGGCATTCGCCACCTCGTTGTCGGGGAGTATCTTACGTTTTATCGGATTGGCGACAACGCGATCGAAATTCTGCGCGTATTACACGGCCGGCGCAGGATCGAGGCCGAGGATCTAGGATCCTAGGTGCCACTCAGTTGGCGACTTTGTCCAGCGATGTCTCGATCGCCTGCCAGAGCTCCTCGACCGGCTCGCAGCCGATCGCCAGGCGAACGAAGCCAGGCGGCACGGCATCGCCGCGTTTCGAGCGCCGCTCGGCCGATGTGTGCACGCCGCCGAAGGAGGTTGCCGCTTCAATAAGCGGACAGCCGTCGATGAACGCCTCGGCCTGTTCTTCGGAGGCGAGCTCGAATGAAATCAGGAAGCCGAAGCGCTCCATCTGGGCACGCGCCAGATTGTGCGAGGCATCGCCCTCGAGCCCGGGAAAGCGCAGGCCGCTGACGGCGCGATGGTCCTTGAGCCGCCGCGCGATCGTTTCGGCCGACGAGCACATGCGATCGAAGCGCACTTCCAGCGTTTCGAGGCCGCGATGCACAAGCCAGGCCTCGAACGGGCCGGGGATGCCGCCGGCTGTCTCGCGCCAATCCTTCACCCTGGTGACAATGTCCGGGTTGCGGCTGGCGACATGGCCAAAGAGCACATCCGAATGACCGTTGATCGCCTTGGTGTCGGCCGAGACCACGATGTCGGCGCCAAGATCGAGCGGGCGCTGGCCGAAGGGCGTCATCGTCGTGTTGTCGACGATCAATGTCCCCCCTTGCGCATGGACGGCCATGGCGACGGCGGTGATGTCGCAGATGTCCAACCGCGGGTTCGACGGACTTTCGACAAATACCAGCCGGTAGCCGGCGAAACCGCCGTCAAGGATGCTCGCCGTTGGCCTTACGTCAAAAGCGACGCCGAGCGGTTTCAGGAAACGCTCGGCCAGTGCGCGCGTCGTGTGATAGCCGTCCGACGGCAAGAGGATGCGGTCGCCCGATTTGAGAAGCGCGAAAAAAGCCGCTGAAATCGCGCCCATTCCCGATGGAAAGGCAACGCATTGCGCATCTTCCAGATGGCCAAGCGCGTGCTCGACCGCATGCCAGGTCGGGTTGCTGAAGCGGCCATATTGATCGAAGCCCGTCGCGTCGCCCGGCGCGTGGAAGATCGAGGCCATGGTCAGTGGCAAGGGAATAGGATCGCCCTTGGCGAAATCGGCGCTGCGCAGATGCGCAAGTGTCGCGGCGCGTGACTTCGCATTGTCAGACATCAGCTCGATCCTTGTTATGGCCAGAAAGGTGTCAAGCGACGCTATGCGCGCCGGCTGTGCGCAGCAAGCTGCGTCGTTTTGGGCCAGAGGGCTCTAAACGCTTCGTTAGGCTTAATGGAGGATAAAAACGAGACGTTCGTTCGGCCTGCCCTTTCTGGTTGTGGCGCGCGTGTTTGTGATGCCTGTTCCCGTTGACGCCCATAGTGCCCCATGATATCCCATTCGCATCATCAAGCTTTCGTTCCGCGTCAGGGTGAAGCGTGCGCCAATCGGGCAGTCGCGGCGGCTGTGCGTTTGTCGGCTGTCGCCTCGGTGAATGAAGCGATTTGCCGCGAGCGCGGGGGCGCGGAGAACAACATGGGAAGGGGTGCGGCGGCGGAAGCGGCTGCAGCGTTCATTGGACCGATTTCTGTCAAACACGGTGAGCAGGATCGATGCAAAGGGGCGGGTGTCCGTTCCGGCGCATTTCCGCGCGGCGGTTCAGAAACGCGGTTACTCCGAACTCTACGCGCTGCGCTGCCTGGACCTGCCGGCCATGGATGTCGGCGGGCTCGACCTGCTCGACCGCTACGAGCAGCGGATCGCGCTGGAAGATCCATTCCTGCAGACGGCGGACGACATGTCGTTCTTCTGCCATGGCGACGGGACGTTTTTGAAGCTGGACCAGGACGGCCGCATCACCATGACCGATTTCATCCGCGAGCATACGAGCATCTCGAACGAGGTGGCCTTTGTCGGCCGCGGCAATTTCTTTCAGGTCTGGGAGCCGGGACGGCTTGCCGCCTATGGGGCGCAGGCGCGGGCCAGGCTGTTGCAGCTTCGGCAGGGGACGAAGCCCGGGGAGCGATCGGAATGATGGCTGGCCACGGCGATGATCCTCACGCCGTTGGCGGACTGGCCCGTCACGTTCCGGTCCTCCTTGCCGAGGTGCTCGACGCGCTTGAGCCGAAGACCGGCGAGATGATCGTCGACGGGACATTCGGCGCCGGCGGCTACACCAGCGCCATCCTCGATCGCGGCGCCTCGGTCGTTGCCATCGACCGCGACCCGGACGCAATCGCGGCGGGCAGGGCGCTCGAACAGCAGGCCGGCGGCCGGCTGAGGCTTGTCCAGGCGCCGTTCTCAACGTTGGACGAACATGTCGAGGGCGCCGACGGCGTCGTGCTCGACATCGGTGTTTCGTCCATGCAACTCGACCAGGCGGAGCGCGGCTTTTCCTTTCGCGCCGATGGGCCGCTCGACATGCGCATGGCGCAAGCGGGCCTGAGCGCTGCCGACGTGGTCAACACCTTCAAGGCCGGCGACCTTGCCCGCATCTTCGGCTTTCTCGGCGAGGAGCGTCATGCCGGCCGCATCGCGCGCATGATCGAGAGCCGGCGCGAAAAACGGCCCTTCGAGCGCACGCTCGATCTCGCCGACGCCATCGAAACGCATATCGGACGAGGGCCGAAGGACAAGATCCATCCGGCCACGCGTGTTTTCCAGGCGCTGCGCATCTTCGTCAACGACGAGCTTGGCGAGCTTGCAGGAGCGCTGCTGGCCGCCGAGCGGGTGCTGAAACCCGGCGGCCGGCTTGCCGTGGTGACGTTCCATTCGCTGGAAGACCGCATCGTCAAGCGTTTCATCGCCGACCGTTCCGAGGCTGCCAGCGGCTCGCGCCACATGCCCGACGCACCCGCGCGCGTCGCGACCTTCCGCAAGGCTGGCGGCGGGGTGACGCCGGGAGAGGCCGAGATAGCGGCCAATCCGCGGGCGCGCTCGGCCAGGCTGCGCGCGGCAATGCGCACCGAGGCGCCGGCGCGCGCAGGCGATTTTTCGATTTTCGGCCTTCCAAAGCTTCCCGCCGTCGAACGGCCGGGAGAGAGGTGAGCACGTGTTTCGTACCAGCGACATAGTCCTGATCGCCGTCATGGTCTCGGCTGCGGCCCTGACCTACAAGACCAAGCGCGAGGCCGAGGAGCAACTGGCGGCCGTGCAGAAGATACAGGCGCAGATCCGCTACGAGGAAGACACGATCGATCTCCTCAAGGCGGACTGGAGCCTGCTTACCCAGCCGTCGCGGCTGCAGAAGCTTGCCGACGTCTACAAGAGCCAGCTCGGGCTTGAACCGGTTGGTGCCCACCAGATCGGCGGCCTTGACGACATTCCCGTGAAGCCGGTGACCATCGAGGACCTCACCTCGCAGCGGCTTGGCGGCATGGCCGACAATTCCGGCGATGGACCCACGGACGACAAGGATCCGGTGGTCACGGGGAGCACGGTGCAATGATCAGCGGGCTTCCAAAGATCGGTGACCTGCTGAAGCGTCGGAAGAGGACCGCCGAGGACGGCTCGATCGTCGTCGACGCGGCGCGCAAGGCGACGGGCGGCAAGGCCAGGACCCGCATCGTCATGACGATGGCGGTGTTCTTCACCATCTATTCGACGATTGCCGGCCGGCTTGTCTATCTCGGCCTGCAGAATCCGGACCTGTCGGACGGTCCGCAGAGCCGGGTCACCGCATCGCGCCCCGATATCGTCGACCGCAACGGCGAAGTGCTGGCGACCGATATCAAGACGGCGTCGCTGTTTGCCGAGCCGCGCCGTATCGTCGATGCCGATGAGGCGATCGAGAGGCTGTCGACGGTGCTGCCTGAGATCGATTACGAGCAGACCTATCGTAAACTGAAGAGCGGCGCCGGCTTCGTCTGGCTGCAGCGACAGCTCACTCCGAAGCAGCAGGCCGACATTATGTCGCTCGGCATTCCGGGCCTGGGCTTTCGCACGGAGAAGCGCCGTTTCTATCCGAGCGGCGAAACCTCATCCTACGTTGTCGGCCTGACCAACATCGACAACCAGGGCATCTCCGGGATGGAGAAATACATCGATGAGCAAGGTCTGAGCGACCTGCAGGCGTCGGGCCTGGCGGTGGCCAGGGATCTGAAGCCGGTGAAGCTCTCGATCGATCTGCGCGTCCAGCATGTGGTGCGCGATGAGATCGCCGCCGGCCTGGAACGCTATCGCGCCATGGGCGCCGGCGCCGTTGTGCTGAACGTCAAGACCGGCGAAGTGATAGCCATGGCCTCGGTGCCGGATTTCGATCCGAACAATCCTTACAATGCACAGGACAAGGACCGGCTGAACCGTATGTCGGCGGGCCTTTACGAGATGGGCTCGACCTTCAAGAGCTTCACCTCGGCCATGGCGCTCGATTCCGGCAAGGCGACGATGGCGAGCCGCTTCGACGCTTCGCATCCGATCCGGGTCGGCCATCAGGCCATTCACGATTTCCACGGCAAGAACCGTGTGCTGTCGTTGCCGGAAGTGTTCCTCTATTCATCCAACATCGGGTCGGCCAGGGAGGCCGAAATGGTCGGCATCGAGGGGCACCGCGAATTCCTGCATCGTCTTGGAATTCTGGACAAGATGCAGACCGAACTGCCGGAAGTCGCCCGCCCGACTGAGCCGAAGGTCTGGAAACAGGTCAATTCGTTCACCATCGCCTTCGGCCATGGCGTGTCGACGACGCCGCTGCAAGCGGCTGTCGGCTGCGCGGCGCTGATGAATGGCGGCTATCTGATCCAGCCGACATTCCTGGTCCGCAGCGAGCAGGATGCAATGGCGGTGGCCAAGAAAGTGGTCAGCGAAAAGACGGTCGAAGGCATGCGCTACCTCTATTCGCTCAACGCCGAGAAGGGCTCCGCCAGAAACGCCAGGGTCCCCGGCTACCGGGTTGGCGGCAAGACCGGAACAGCCGAGAAGGTCATCAACGGCCGCTACTCGAAGGACTTGAACTTCAATACCTTCGTCGCCGCCTTCCCGATGGACGATCCGCAATATCTCGTCTTTACGATTGCAGACGCCCCGCATCCGGAAAAGCCGGGGATGACGGACGTCGCCGCCGCCAATGCGGGGGTTATAGCCGGCAACATCATCAGGCGTTCTGCGGCCATGCTTGGCGTGAAGCCAGATTTCAGCCATGAAAATGGTGCAACGCTGGTTTCCTATCAGTGATTCTTAGGGCGCGCCGGCAACTGCGCGCTATTTTGTTGCGATGAACGGGACTCAATGTATCTAAAAGATCTAGCCGGTGTCCTGCCTGTCGAGGGAACAGCTTCCCGCGATCTGGAGGTTACCGGGCTTTCCTCCGATTCCCGTCAGGTAAGACCGGGTGCGGTTTTCTTCGCGCTCGCCGGCAGCAAGGCCGATGGCTCGACCTATGCGGCCGACGCCGCCAGCCGGGGTGCCGCCGCGATTGTTGCAAGCAAGGGCACGGCCATTTCCGGCCTGTCGATCCCGGTTATCACCGTCGATGACCCGCGCCTTGCGCTGGCGCTCAGCGCTGCACGCTTCTTCGGACGCCAACCTCAGACCATTGTCGCCGTCACCGGCACCGCCGGCAAGACATCCGTCGCCGCTTTCACCCGCCAGATCTGGGAGCAGGCGGGTTTTGCCGCCGCCTCGATAGGCACGACCGGCGTGGTGGCGCCCGGGCGCAACGAATATGGCTCGCTGACGACACCGGATCCGGTGGCGCTGCACCGGTTGCTCAGGGAACTGGCGGATGCCGGCGTCACGCACGCCTCGATGGAAGCCTCGAGCCACGGCCTCGACCAGCGCCGTCTCGACGGCGTGAAACTCGCGGCTGGCGCCTTCACCAATCTTGGCCGCGACCACATGGATTACCATCCGACCGTCGAGGATTATCACCGCGCCAAGCTGCGCCTGTTCGACACGCTGCTGCCGAAGGGCGCGCCCGCGGTCGTCTTTGCCGACGATCCGTGGTCGGAGCCGACGGTTCATGCCGCAAAGGCGGCGGGCCTGAAGGTACTGACCGTCGGCCGCCATGGCGATTTCCTGACGCTGAAACGGGTCGAGCACGAGCGCCACCGCCAACGCGCTGAGATCGCGGCCGACGGCGTGCTTCACGAGGTCGACCTGCCTTTGGCCGGCGATTTCCAGATCGCCAACGCGCTGGTCTCGGCCGGGCTTGCCATCTCAACTGGAACGCCGGTCGATAAAGCCTTGGCCGCGCTGGAAAAACTAAAGGGCGCGCCGGGCCGGCTCGACCTCGTTGGCACCACTGCCGCCGGCGCTCCCGTTTACGTCGACTACGCGCACAAGCCCGATGCGCTGGAAAACGTGCTGACTTCGGTCCGGCCCTTCACCACGGGCCGCGTCGTCGTGGTGTTCGGCTGCGGCGGCGACCGCGACCGCGGAAAAAGGCCGATCATGGGCGAGATCGCGACGCGGCTCGCCGATGTCGTCATCGTCACCGACGACAATCCGCGCACGGAAGTGCCCGAAACCATCCGCGCGGCGATACTTGCCGCGGCGCCCGGCGCCATCGAGATCGGCGACCGCCGCAAGGCAATCCATGAGGCGGTGGCGATGCTTCGCGTCGGCGATACGCTCATCGTCGCCGGCAAGGGGCATGAGGAAGGCCAGACCATCGGCAGCGAAACCTTCCACTTCTCCGACCATGAGGAAGTGCGCGAGGCGCTTACGGAGCGCGCTGCATGAGTTTGCTCTGGACGTCGGAAGCGCTGGTCGAAGCCATGGGCGGCAGGCCGATCGGCTCGCTGCCGGAAGGCATCACCGGCATTTCGATCGACAGCCGCAGCCTGGAGCCGGGAAACGCCTTCTTCGCCATCAAGGGCGAGACGATGGACGGCCACGATTTCGCGACTGCCGCCGTGAAAGCGGGTGCGGCCGTGCTGGTCGTCGCCGAGGGCAAGCTGCCGTCGCTCGGACGGCTGACGGCGCCGATGATCGTCGTGCAGGACGTGCTTGCCGCCCTTGAGAAACTCGGGGTAGCGTCCCGTGCCCGCACGAAGGCCAGGATCATCGCGGTCACGGGCTCGGCCGGCAAGACGACCACCAAGGAAGCGCTGCGCCATGTGCTGTCGGCGGTCGGCAAGGTCCACGCCTCGGCACAATCGTTCAACAACCACTGGGGTGTGCCGCTGACGCTCGCCCGCATGCCGCAGGACTGCGACTACGCGGTCTTTGAGATCGGCATGAACCATCCCGACGAGATCAGGCCGCTGGTCAAGATGGTCAGGCCGCATGTCGCCATCGTGACGATGATTGCTGCCGCACATCTCGGCTTCTTCAAGAATCTCGATGAGATCGCCATGGCCAAGGCCGAAATTTTCGAGGGGATCGAGCCCGGCGGCGCCGCGCTGCTCAACCGCGACGATTCACGCTGGAAGCTGCTCGGGAAGATGGCGAAAGAGGCAGGCGTCGAGCATGTCTTCGGCTTCGGTGAGAATGCCCGCGCTGCCTTCCGCCTTGCCAGCTGCGAACTTTATGCCGACCATTCCGACATCACCGTCAAGATCGGCAAAAAAGACCTAGCGGCCCGTGTCGGGGCGCCTGGCCGCCATATGGTGCAGAACGTGCTGGCCGTGCTCGGCGCCGCGCAACTGGTCGGTGCCGACCTCGACAAGGTTGCGGCTGCGCTGGCAGACCTTTCGGCCGAGCGCGGGCGGGGCCGACGCCATGTCCTGCATCATCCCAACGGGCCGATCATGCTGATCGACGAAAGCTACAACGCCAATCCGGCGTCGATGGCGGCGGCGATGGCACTGCTCAACGCCACGCCCGTCTCGGGCGAGGGCAGGCGCATCGCGGTGCTCGGCGACATGCTGGAGCTCGGCAGCCATTCGGCGAAGCTGCACGCAGCGCTTGCTGAACTGATCGTCGGCACGGGCACGCGCAACGTCTTTCTCGGCGGGCCGGAAATGCAGGCGCTGGCCGAGGCTTTGCCGGCCGATGTCGAGACCGAGTATCGGGCAGGCGCCGAGGAACTGAAGCCGATCGTGATCTCCGCGCTCAGGCCCGGCGACGTGGTGATGGTCAAGTCGTCGAAAGGCATCGGGTTTTCAAAGCTGGTCGAGGCGTTGCTCGGCAAATTTCCGGCGGAAGCCGCAAACATTGAACCGACTTGAGGTCGGGCTCCGGGGGACGGAAGGACCATGTTCACACTGCTCGTCGATTTCGCGGACAAGATCTCGTTCTTCAACGTCTTCCGCTACATCACTTTTCGCACCGGCGGCGCACTGATCACGTCGGCGCTGATCGTCTTCATCTTCGGGCCGACGATCATCAATTCGCTGCGCCTGCGGCAAGGCAAGGGCCAGCCGATCCGTGCCGATGGTCCGCAGACGCATTTCAAGAAAGCGGGAACGCCGACCATGGGCGGGCTGATGATCCTGTCCGGAATCATCGGTTCGTCGCTTTTATGGGCAAATCTTTCCAGCATCTATGTCTGGGTGGTGCTGCTGGTCACCGTCGGCTTCGGCTCGATCGGCTTTTACGACGACTATCTCAAGGTCACCAAGCAGTCGCATCTGGGCTTTTCCGGCAAGGCGAGACTGGCGATCGAGTTCATCGTCGCCGCCATCGCCGCGTGGGTGATCATGCATAATGGCCAGGCGCCGTTCTCGTCGTCGCTGACCTTCCCCTTCGCCAAAGAATTCCTGATCAACCTCGGCTGGTTCTTCATCCCGTTCTCCTGCTTCGTCATCGTCGGCGCGGGCAACGCGGTGAACCTGACCGACGGTCTCGACGGCCTGGCGATCGTGCCGATCATGATCGCGGCGGCGTCCTTCGGCGTCATCGCCTATCTTTCGGGCAATGCGGTGTTCGCCGAATATCTGCAGATCCATTTCGTTCCCGGCACCGGTGAACTCGCCGTCGTGCTCGGCGCGGTGATCGGCGCGGGGCTAGGCTTCCTCTGGTTCAACGCGCCACCGGCCGCCATCTTCATGGGCGATACCGGATCGCTGGCGATGGGCGGCCTGATCGGCACCATCGCGGTCGCCACCAAGCACGAGATCGTGCTGGTCATCGTCGGCGGCCTGTTCGTGGTCGAGATCTTCTCGGTCATCATCCAGGTCGGCTACTTCAAGATGACCGGCAAGCGCGTCTTCCTGATGGCGCCAATCCATCACCATTTCGAAAAGCTCGGCTGGACCGAAAGCCAGGTGGTGATCCGCTTCTGGATCATTGCCGTCATCCTGGCGCTGGTCGGCCTCTCCACCCTCAAGCTCAGATAGGACGCCCGCTTGATTCCCGCCGCTTCCTTTTCAGGCAAACGCGTTTCGCTCTTCGGGCTTGGCGGCTCGGGGATTGCCACCGCGCATGCGCTGATCGCAGGCGGCGCCGAGGTGCTGGCCTGGGACGACAATCCTGAAAGTGTCGCCAAGGGAGCGGCCGCGGGCATTGCGACCGGCGATCTGCGCGCCGCCGACTGGCCGCGCTTCGCTGCCTTCGTGCTGTCGCCGGGGGTGCCGCTGACGCATCCGAAGCCGCATTGGACGGTGGAACTCGCACGCGGCGCCGGCGTCGAGGTGATCGGCGATATCGAGCTGTTCTGCCGCGAACGCATCAGCCAAGCGCCGGCGGCGCCGTTCATTGCGATCACCGGCACCAACGGCAAGTCGACGACGACGGCGCTGACGGCGCATATCCTGAAGTCGGCGGGTCGCGACATGCAGATGGGCGGCAATATCGGCCGCGCCATCATGACGCTCGACCCGCCCGAACCGACGCGGCACTATGTTGTGGAGTGCTCGTCCTATCAGATCGATCTCGCGCCCTCGATCAATCCGACCGCCGGCATCCTGCTCAACCTGACGCCCGACCATCTCGACCGGCACGGCACGATGGCGCATTACGCCTCGATCAAGGAACGGCTGGTCGCCGGTAGCGACACCGCGATCATCGGCGTCGACGATTCCTGGTGCGCCCAGATCGCCGACCGGCTCGAGCGCGCCGGCCGGCAGGTCATCCGCATCTCCAAGCGCCTGCCCTTGACCGATGGCTATTTCGCCGACGGTACCAATCTGATGGAGGCCGTGCATGGCCGCTACAGCCGTGTCGCCTTCCTCGAGGGCATTGGCTCGCTGCGCGGCCAGCACAATGCGCAGAACGCGCTGGCAGCCGTCGCGGCATGCCTGAGGATCGGGCTCGACCTCGGCGAGATCCAGGCGGGGCTCGAAACCTTCCCGGGGCTGGTGCATCGCATGGAGCAGGTCGGCCGCAAGGACCATGTGCTGTTCGTCAACGATTCCAAGGCGACAAATGCCGATGCGGCAGCACCGGCGCTGTCGAGCTTCAACCGCATCTACTGGATCGCCGGCGGCCTGCCCAAGGAAGGCGGCATCGAGCCGCTGCGCGGCTTCTTCCCGCGCATCGCCAAGGCCTATCTGATCGGCGAGGCGGCGCCCGCCTTTTCCGCAACACTGGGCGAGGCTGTGCCTTACGAAATATCCGGAACGCTGGCGGCCGCGGTCGAGCATGCCGCCAACGACGCGGCAAACGACACCGGCGGCGAGGCGGTGGTGCTGCTTTCGCCGGCTTGCGCCAGTTTCGACCAGTTCAAGAATTTCGAAGTTCGCGGCGAAGCCTTCAGGCAAGCTGCGACTGCTATTGATGGGATGAAACCCATCGGAGGGCCACGTTGATGCAAAGCCGTCTCGACAAAAGTCCGGTCGCAACCTGGTGGTGGACGATCGATCGCTGGTTCCTGGCGGCATTCCTGTCGCTGATGGGACTGGGCATCGTGTTGTCCTTCGCCGCAAGTCCGGCGGTGGCTGAGCGCATCGGCCTCGACAGCTTCCATTTCGCCACGCGCCAGATCATCTTCACCATCCCGGCGCTTATCGTGATGCTGGCGGTCTCCTTCCTGGAGGCGCGGCAGATAAGGCGCATGTCGCTGGTGATGATCTGCATCATGCTGGTGCTGATGGTGGCGGTGCTTTATATCGGCGTCGAGGTGAAGGGCGCGCGGCGCTGGGTGTCGCTCGCCGGCCTGTCCATCCAGCCGTCCGAGTTCTTGAAGCCGGCCTTCGTCGTCATCTGCGCCTGGCTGTTTGCCGAGCATAAGCGCCAGCCCGACATTCCCGGCAATCTGTTCGCCATGCTCCTGCTCGCGCTGGTCATCTCGCTGCTGGTGGCGCAGCCCGATCTCGGCCAGACCATGCTGGTGCTCGGCACCTGGGGCGTGATGTTCTTCATGGCCGGCTTGCCCTGGTTCTGGATCGTGGCACTCGGTGCGGCCGGCGTCGGCGGCGTGTTCGCGGCCTATACGGTGTTTCCGCATGTCGCCGCGCGCATCGATAAGTTCATGACCGGCGAAGGCGATACCTTCCAGGTCGATATGGGCCGCGAGGCGCTGATCAATGGCGGCTGGTTCGGCGTCGGTCCGGGCGAGGGCACGGTGAAGCGGGTCATCCCGGACAGCCATGCCGACTTCGTCTTCTCTGTCGCGGGCGAGGAGTTCGGCCTCATCATGTGCTTCTTCATCATGTCGATCTTCGCCTTCATCGTGCTGCGCGGATTGAGCATCGCGCTCAAGGAGCAGGACGATTTCACCCGCTACTCGGTCGGCGGCCTCGTCACCGTCTTCGGGCTGCAGTCGGCCATCAACATGTGCGTGAACCTGCAGCTGATGCCCGCCAAGGGCATGACGCTGCCCTTCATCTCCTATGGCGGCTCCTCGCAGATCGCCATAGCCGTCTCGATGGGCATGGTGCTCGCATTGACGCGCAAGCGGCCGGAAAAGCGCAAGCAGATGGGCTTCGTCCTTTCTCAGCGCGCAATGCCGGCGGAATGAGGCGGGATGGCGAAGGGTGTCATCCTGCTTGCGGCCGGCGGAACGGGCGGACATCTGTTTCCGGCCGAGGCGCTTGCGCATGAGCTGATCGAGCGCGGCTGGAAGGTGCATCTCGCCACCGACCATCGCGCCGAGCGCTATTCCCGCCATTTCCCGGCTGCAGACATCCACTCTATCCCTTCGGCCACCTTGGGCTCGAAAAATCCGGTCGCCATACTGTCGGCCTTCTGGAAAATCTGGCAGGGCGTGCGCGAAGCGGGGAGGATCATAGCCAGGATCAAGCCGGAGGCGGTCGTCGGCTTCGGTGGCTATCCGACGCTGCCGCCGCTCTATGCGGCGACAAGGCGCAAGGTTCCGACGCTGATCCATGAGCAGAACGCCGTCATGGGTCGCGCCAACAAGGCGCTTGCCAGCCGGGTCGACGCGATTGCCGGCGGCTTCCTGCCGGAGGGCGCGAGCGCTGCCGGCGCAAAGACGGTGACCACCGGCAATCCGGTCAGACCGCAGATCCTCGAAGCGGCGAAGACGCCCTATGTCGCATCGAACGCGGGCGAGCCGTTCCGCTTCCTGGTGTTCGGCGGCAGCCAGGGCGCGCAATTCTTTTCCGATGCCGTTCCGGCGGCGATCGCGCTGTTGCCGCAAGACCTGCGCAAGCGACTGGCGATCACCCAACAGGCGCGCGCCGAGGATGTGGCGCGGGTGAAGGCCGCTTATGCCGACCTCGGCGTCGACGTCCAGGTCTCGCCCTTTTTCACCGACATGGCGGCGCGCATCGCGGCGGCGCATCTGGTGATGTCGCGCTCCGGCGCCTCGACGGTTTCGGAGATCGCGGTCGTCGGCCGGCCGGCGCTGCTGGTGCCTTATCCGCACGCACTCGATCACGACCAGGCGGCGAATGCCGCGGCACTTGCAGCCGCCGGCGGCGCCGAGCTTCATCCGCAGTCGACGCTGTCGGCGGAACGGATCGCCGAGTTGGTTGGCGGGCTGATGCAGGACCCGAACCGGCTGGCGACCATGGCCGCCGCAGCCCGCTCGGCCGGGAAACCGAACGCGGCGCGGTTGCTCGCCGATCTGACAGAGGCTATTGCGTCCGGCAAAACGGTTTCGGACTATAGGAGGACGCGCGCATGAAGATGCCGCAGACGATCGGCCTCGTGCATTTCATCGGCATCGGCGGCATCGGCATGAGCGGCATCGCCGAGGTGCTGCACAATCTCGGCTACAAGGTGCAGGGTTCCGACCAGGCCGACGGCGCCAATGTGCAGCGGCTGCGCGACAAGGGTATCGAATGCTTCGTCGGCCACAAGGCCGAGAATCTCGGCGACGCCGAGGTCGTGGTCGTTTCGACCGCAATCAAGAAGTCAAACCCCGAGCTGAAAGCCGCGCGCGAAAAGCTGTTGCCGATCGTGCGTCGCGCCGAGATGCTGGCCGAGCTGATGCGTTTTCGCCAGGCGGTCGCTATCGGCGGCACGCACGGCAAGACGACGACCACCTCGATGGTGGCTACCTTGCTCGAGGCCGGCGGACTCGACCCGACCGTCATCAATGGCGGCATCATCAACGCCTATGGCACCAATGCGCGCATGGGCGATGGCGAGTGGATGGTGGTCGAAGCGGACGAGAGCGACGGCACGTTCCTGAAACTGCCGGCCGATATCGCCGTCGTCACCAACATCGATCCCGAGCATCTCGACCACTATGGCAGCTTCGACAAGGTGCGCGAAGCCTTCCGCCAGTTCGTCGAGAACGTGCCGTTCTACGGCTTCGGCGTGATGTGCACCGATCATCCGGAGGTCCAGGCGCTGGTTAGCCGCATCGAGGATCGCCGTGTCATCACCTATGGCGAGAACGCGCAGGCCGACGTGCGGTTCACCAATCATCGCATGGCGGGGGCTGTGTCGGAGTTCGACGTGACGATCCGCGACCGCAAGGGGCGGGGCACAACGACGATCGCGGGCCTGCGGCTGCCCATGCCCGGCCGCCACAATGTGTCCAACGCTACCGCGGCGATCGCGGTCGCGCATGAGCTCGGCCTGTCGGCCGAGGCGATCAAGAAGGGCCTGTCATCCTTCGCCGGCGTCAAGCGGCGCTTTACCCATACCGGCTCGTGGAACGGCGTCGAGGTGTTCGACGATTACGGCCACCACCCGGTCGAGATCGCGGCGGTGCTGAAGGCCGCGCGCAGCGCTACCGAGGGGCGTGTGATCGCCATCGCGCAGCCGCATCGCTTCACCCGGCTACATGATCTCTTCGACGAATTCTCCGTCTGCTTCAACGACGCCGACACCGTGATGGTGGCGCCCGTCTATGCGGCCGGCGAAGAGCCGATCGAAGGTGTCTCGTCGGATGCGCTGGTTGCGCGCATACGCTCCGGCGGCCACCGCGACGCACGCTATATCGACGGCGCGGCAGCGATCGCGCCAGCCATTCGCGAGCTGGCCAAGCCCGGCGACTTCGTCGTCTTCCTCGGCGCCGGCAACATCACGCAATGGGCTTACGCGCTGCCCAAGGAACTTGGTGGGACGCCCTCATGATGCGCGGCCAGGATCTCATCGACAAGCTTGGTGGCCGGCTTTCCGGCTTGCGCGGCCGCATCATGCCCAATGCCGAGATGGACAAGATCACCTGGTTCCGCGCCGGCGGCCTGGCAGAGGCGCTGTTCCAGCCGGCAGACGAGGAAGACCTGGCGACGTTCCTGCGCGCGGTGCCGGAAGAGGTGCCGGTCATGGTGGTCGGGGTTGGCTCGAACCTCCTGGTACGCGACGGCGGCATTCCGGGTTTTGTCGTCAGGCTCTCCGCCAAGGGTTTCGGCGAGGCCGAGGCCACTGGGCCGACCATGATCAAAGCCGGCGCGGCGACGCCGGACAAGCGTGTCGCCGCGGTGGCATATGAAGCCGGCATCGGCGGCTTCCACTTCTACCACGGCATCCCCGGCGCCATTGGCGGCGCGCTGCGGATGAATGCGGGCGCCAACGGCGTCGAGACCCGGGAGCGGGTCGTCGAGGTGAGGGCGCTGGACCGCAAGGGTAATCTCCACACGCTCAGCAATGCCGACATGGGTTATGCGTATCGCCATTCGTCCGCACCCGCCGGACTGATCTTCACCTCGGCAGTCTTCGACGGCGTTTCCGAAGACAAGGCGGCGATCAAGGCGGCAATGGATGCGGTGCAGAACCATCGCGAGACTGTGCAGCCGATCCGCGAAAAGACCGGCGGCTCAACCTTCAAGAATCCGGAAGGCACTTCGGCCTGGAAGGAGATCGACAAGGCCGGCTGCCGCGGACTGATGATCGGCGGCGCGCAGATGTCACCGATGCATTGCAACTTCATGATCAACACGGGCACGGCGACCGGCTACGACCTCGAATATCTTGGCGAGACGGTGCGGGCGCGGGTGCTCGAGAATTCCGGTATCCGGCTGCACTGGGAGATCAGGCGCCTCGGCAATTTCCGGCCGGGTCATGCGGTGCAGGAGTTTCTCGGGCAACTCCTTTAAAGCGCGTCGCGCTGGAAACGGACTCAGGCGACGCGCTTTAAGTCCTTGGTTTATGCATGTCGCCCAGAACCGCGTACACTTCTGGGCGACATGCATCAGCCGTGTCGATGTTCAGGTGATGCCGGCCTGCGAACGGAGGCTCGGCCTGACCTCAATCTCAACACATCTCTGCGCCTCGTGAAGTTCAAGTAACGCTTGAACTTCGGTGCTTCGCAACGGTGTCAACAGTTGCTGCAAAGACTCAACGACACACTTTTCTCGTGCGTTTTCGCGGAAAGTGAATCTCTCGGAATCATAGGCACTTGCCAGCGAATCAACTCTCTGATTCTCTGCCCTAAAGCGTTTCCTGATTTGAGTCGTTCGACGCGTTCAGTCGCGTTTTCCGTCTGGGGGGGCAACCTGCCGGAAGACTCGGACTCAATGCTCAGGAATGCGGTGCGGGAATATCGGTTGCAGGCCCGGCGTGAGAGGGATGACGGGAAATGAAGAAGAAGCATGTGGCTGTTCTCCTGGGTGGATTCTCCTCGGAGCGGCCCGTGTCTCTGTCTTCGGGGAAGGCGTGTGCGGATGCGCTCGAGAATGAAGGCTATCAGGTCAGCCGCGTCGATGTTTCGCGTGATGTCGGGTCTGTGCTTGCCGAGCTCAGGCCCGACGTCGCCTTCAACGCGCTGCACGGCCCCTTCGGCGAGGACGGCACCATCCAGGGAATTCTCGAATATCTCGGAATTCCCTACACCCATTCGGGCGTGCTCGCTTCGGCGCTGGCCATGAACAAGGAGCAGGCCAAGAAGGTTGCCAAGGCGTCCGGCATTCCGGTCGCGGAATCCAAGGTGGTCAATCGCTTCGCCGTCCAGAACAAGCATCCTATGAAGCCGCCTTACGTGGTCAAGCCGGTCAATGAGGGGTCGAGCTTCGGCGTCGTCATCGTGCATGAGGGGCAGTCGCACCCGCCGCAGGTGATCGGGTCGACTGAGTGGCAATATGGCGAGACCGTCATGGTCGAGCGCTACATCCATGGGCGTGAATTGACTTGCGCGGTGATGGGCGACGTGGCGCTCGGCGTCTGCGAGATTATTCCGACCGGGCATTCCTTCTACGATTACGATTCAAAATACGTTCCCGGCGGATCAAAACACGAAATCCCTGCAAAAATTTCACCGAATATTTACCAAAAAATACAGACACTGGCCCTTAAGGCTCATCTTGCCATTGGTTGCCGGGGCGTCTCCCGATCGGACTTCCGTTACGACGACCGCCACTCTGAAAACGGCGAGGTTGTCTGGCTTGAGGTCAACACTCAGCCGGGCATGACGCCGACGTCTCTGGTGCCTGAAATCGCCGCGCAAGCGGGACACTCGTTCGGCGATTTGTTGAGTTGGATGGTGGAGGACGCTTCGTGTCTGCGTTGAGGTGGGGACAGGGTAAAGGCGGCGGCGCGGCTGGTTCCGCGCTGTTCGGCATGCCGCTGTCATTCGACCGTTTCGTCTTGCCGCGTCAGCTTCGCCGGCCGATGCGTGTGCTGGCGCGCCTGTGCGGCGGCGAGTATGAGGCGCCGCGCTTTTCGGCCGCGATCCTTTCCGCCGCGCTGATCGCATCCAGCAGCGCCTATGGTGCTTATCTTGGCGGCTATGCCGACAGCATCGTGCAGGGCGTGACGGCGCGCACCGGCTTTGCCGTCGACCAGATCAAGGTGGTCGGCAACCGTCAGACTTCCGAGATCGATGTGCTTGACCGGCTCGGCCTCGACGGCTGGACCTCGCTGATCGGCTTCGATGCCGAGGCCGCGCGCGAGCGTATCTCGACGCTGCCCTGGGTCGAGGGCGCGGCGGTGCGCAAGATCTACCCGCATACGCTGGAAGTACGCATCGAGGAGCGCGAACCCTTCGCGCTCTGGCAGCAGGGCGCCTCGGTGTCGGTCATCGAGCGGTCGGGCGAGGCGATCGCGCCGTTCTCGGGCGGCAAGCAGGCGCTGCTCCCGCTGATCATCGGCACGGGCGCGCCGGCCATGGCGCCGGCCTTTCTCGACAAGGTCAAGCGCTATCCCGAACTCGCGGCTCGGGTCAAAGGTTATATCCGTGTCGGCGAACGCCGCTGGGACCTGAGGCTTGAAAACGGCATCACGGTCAAGCTGCCGGAAGACGGCGAGGACCAGGCGATCGCGGAGCTCGTCAAGCTCGACCACGACAACGGCCTGCTGACGCGCGACATCGCCGCCGTCGACATGCGGCTCTCCGACCGGCTGGTGGTGGAGCTCTCGCCCGAAGCGGCAACGCAGCGCGAGGCCGCGCTCAGCGAAAAGCCAAAGAGCCTGACGAAGCGCAAGCCGGAGAGGAAGATATGAGCTGGCTTGGCGGTAGCGGTGATGCTTCTTCGCGCCGGTCGGGCACGCTCACGGTGCTCGACGTCGGCTCGAGCAAGGTTTGCTGCGTGGTGGCGAAGCTGAAGCCGAACGACGACGGCAAGCTCCTGCGCGGGCGCTCGCACCGCATCCAGGTGATCGGTATCGGCCACCAGAAGTCGCAAGGCGTGAAGTCCGGCGTGGTGGTCGACCTCGATCGCGCCGAGCATGCCATTCGGCTAGCCGTCGATGCGGCCGAGCGCATGGCCGGGCTGACCGTCGATTCCCTCATCGTCAACATGACCGCGGGCCGGCTGAAAAGCGAAGCCTTCTCGGCGACCATCAATCTCGGCGGCCATCAGGTCGAGGAAGTCGACATCAAGCGCGTGCTCGCCGCCGGCGCCAAGCAGGCGCTGAGAGCCGAGCGCGAGGTGATCCATTCGCTGCCCGTCGGTTTCTCGCTCGATGGCGAGCGCGGCATGCGCGACCCGCGCGGCATGGTGGGCGATGCGCTTGGCGTCGACATGCATGTGCTGACGGGCGACGCGGCGCCGATGCGCAATCTTGAGCTTTGCATCAACCGCTCGCATCTGTCGGTCGAACGCATGGTGGCGACGCCCTACGCCAGCGGGCTAGCCTCGCTGGTCGACGACGAGCTCGAAATGGGCGCCGCCTGCATCGACATGGGCGGCGGCACGACGACCATTTCGGTCTTCTCGGAGGGCAAGTTCGTCCATGGCGACGCCATCGCCATCGGCGGCAACCATGTGACGCTCGACATGGCCAAGGGCCTGTCGACTTCGCTCGATGCCGCGGAGCGGCTGAAGGTGATGCACGGCTCGGCGCTGCCTGGAAGCGGCGACGACCGCGACCTCGTCTCGATCCAGCCGATCGGCGAGGAAGGCGATGTGCCGTTGCAGATACCGCGCTCGGTGATGACGCGGATCATCCGCGCGCGCATCGATGAGACGCTGGAGCTTTTGCGCGACCGGCTGAACAAGTCCGGCTACGGCAATGCCGTCGGCAAGCGCGTCGTGCTGACAGGCGGCGCCAGCCAGCTCGCGGGCCTGCCGGAAGCTGCACGCCGCATTCTCGGACGCAATGTGCGCAT
The DNA here is from genome assembly GCF_033977265.1 of Mesorhizobium australafricanum. Classification (NCBI taxonomy): domain Bacteria; kingdom Pseudomonadati; phylum Pseudomonadota; class Alphaproteobacteria; order Hyphomicrobiales; family Phyllobacteriaceae; genus Mesorhizobium; species Mesorhizobium australafricanum. Next base: position 194,883 of record NZ_JAVIIT010000006.1, read on the forward strand.
CGGCCGTCCGCTCGGCGTGGCAGGCCTGCCGGAAGCGGCCAAGGGACCGGCGTTCTCGACCCCGGTCGGACTGATGATCTATCCGCAGATGGCGAGCTTCGAGAGCCATTCGGCGAAAGGACTTTCCGGTTTCAGGATGACCGGGACGGGCGGAAAACTGCATCGCATGAGTCAGTGGTTGAGAGACAGTTTTTAATTTGACGGGGACAGCCCCATAGGCGGCCGCAGCGGCGAAGCGGCGGGAAAGGCAAAGGACGGAGACAATGACCATCAATCTGCAAAAGCCGGACATCACCGAGCTTAAGCCACGCATCACCGTCTTCGGTGTCGGCGGCGGCGGCGGCAATGCGGTCAACAACATGATCACAGCCGGCCTGCGCGGCGTCGAGTTCGTGGTGGCCAACACTGACGCCCAGGCGCTGACGATGTCGAAGGCCGAGCGGCTGATCCAGCTCGGCGCGCATGTCACCGAAGGCCTCGGCGCCGGCTCTCAGCCGGAAGTCGGCCGCGCGGCGGCGGAAGAATGCATCGACGAGATCATCGATCACCTGTCCAACACCCATATGTGCTTTGTCACTGCCGGCATGGGCGGCGGCACCGGCACGGGCGCTGCTCCGGTCGTTGCCCGCGCGGCACGCGAGAAGGGCATCCTCACGGTCGGCGTCGTCACCAAGCCGTTCCATTTCGAGGGCCAGCGCCGCATGAAGACGGCCGACTTGGGCATCGAGGAACTGCAGAAATGCGTCGACACCCTGATCGTCATCCCCAACCAGAACCTGTTCCGGCTGGCCAATGACAAGACCACTTTCGCCGATGCCTTCGCCATGGCCGACCAGGTGCTCTACTCGGGCGTTGCCTGCATCACCGACCTGATGGTCAAGGAAGGCCTGATCAATCTCGACTTCGCCGACGTGCGCTCGGTGATGCGCGAGATGGGCAAGGCGATGATGGGCACCGGCGAAGCTTCGGGCGAGGGCCGCGCGATGGCCGCCGCCGAAGCCGCGATCGCCAACCCGCTGCTCGACGAAACCTCGATGAAGGGCGCCAAGGGCCTGCTGATCTCGATCACCGGCGGCCGCGACCTCACCCTGTTCGAGGTGGACGAAGCCGCGACCCGCATCCGCGAGGAGGTCGACCAGGACGCCAACATCATCTTGGGCGCTACCTTCGACGAGGAGCTGGAAGGGGTGATCCGCGTGTCGGTCGTCGCCACCGGCATCGACAAGTCGGCAGCCGAAATAGCGGCCGCGCCGATCTCGATCCGCGCGCCGCAGAAGCCTGCCGCCCGCCCGGCGGCTCCGGCTCCGGAAATTCGCCCCGCCCCGGTTCAGCAGCAGGCCTATGAGCCGCGCGCGGTTGACCCGGTCGCCGAGGCGATCCAGCTTGCCGAGGCAAACGCCGCCGCCATGGCGCAGCCGCGCGCCGTGCCGGTCGACGACTTCCGGCCGCAGAGCAAGATCTTCCAGGCTCCGCCGGCCCAGCCGCAGCCGCAGCCGGTGGTGCCGCAGCAGGTCATGCAGCAGCCCGCGCCACAGCGCGAGATGCCGCAGCCGATGGCGGCGGCCCCGCAGCGCATGCCGCGCGTGGAGGATTTTCCGCCGGTGGTAAGGGCTGAAGTCGAAGCCAAGACCCGCCCGGCGGACCATGAAAACAGCGGCCCGATGGGGCTGATCAAGCGGCTGACCAACGGCCTTACCCGCCGTGAGGAAGAGCCGGCCCGGCTCCAGCCGGCGCAGCCGCGCGAGCCGAAGCTGCGCCAGGCCGCGCCGGAGATGCGCCGCCTCGCCAGCCAGGATCCTGCGCTCTACGCGCCGCGCCGCGGCCAGCTCGACGACCAGGGCCGGCTGACGCCGCAGGCCCGCACGGTCCAGGAAGACGACCAGCTGGAAATCCCGGCCTTCCTGCGCCGCCAGGCCAATTGATCGATACAGCAGACCGCTGATCGTCGATACAGCAGAGGCTGATCGTTAACGATATATAACGGTTGTTAACAGGCAGACGAGAAATCGTCTGCCTGTTGCTTTTTAAAATGTATTCAGAACAATGCGTTATGGAAACTTTCTCATATTTTCCCGTGGTTACACAGGGTAAGAAACCGTGATTTGGAGTCTCCAGGGCGGGCCATTATCTTCGCCACGGACTAAAGTCGGTTTGCCGGGATTCGGGGAGTAGCCCTGCCTGCCGATCATACCAGAGCCGCATGCTCTTGCTTATTTTGCCGCGTTTGTGCGAGCGCCAGACCATCCAACTGGCTGCAAGATACCCAGGGCCGATCAAGCGGACGCAGGCATTAGGGCGTATGGGGTTACTCTTGCACGACTATCAGACGACTGTGAAATCGCGCGCGACGCTGGCTGGCGTCGGCGTCCATAGCGGCAAAACCGTCACCGTTCAGTTCCTGCCGGCCGACGCCGATACGGGTATTGTCTTCCATCTTTCGGACGGCGGCGAAAGCCGCGAGTTCCATGCTCTGGTCGCGGAAGTCGGCGCTACCGACCTTTGCACCATGCTCGGCGATCCGGCCGGCGAGCATATCGGCACTGTCGAGCACCTGATGGCCACGGTGTTCGGTCTCGGTATCGACAACCTCATCATCGAGATCGACGGTTCGGAAGTCCCCATTCTCGACGGCAGCGCCATGGCCTTCGTCGAAGCCTTCGACCAAGCCGGCATCGAGACGCTGGCGGTGAAGCGCCGCTATATCCGTGTCGTCAAGCCGGTGCGCGTGGAAGCCGGCGCATCCTGGGCGGAGTTCCGCCCCTATGACGGCACGCGGTTCGAGGTCGAGATCGATTTTGAAAGCCCGGCGATCGGCCGTCAGCAATTCGCCTCCGACATCAATCCCGATATCTTCCGCCGCGACATCGGTCGTGCCCGCACCTTCGGCTTCATGAAGGATGTCGAACGGCTGTGGGCCGCCGGCTACGCGCTCGGTTCGTCGCTGGAGAACTCGCTGGTCATCGGCGACGACAACCGTGTCATCAATGTCGGCGGTCTGCGCTATCCCAATGAATTCGCCCGCCACAAGACGCTAGATGCCATGGGCGATCTGGCGCTGGCCGGCGCGCGCTTCATCGGCTGCTTCCGTTCCTATCGTGGCGGCCATCGGATGAACGCCTCGGCATTGCGCCGGCTGCTTTCCGACCGGACGGCCTTCGAGATCGTCGAGACGCGGCGGCGCGAACGCGGCCGCGTCGCCGAGATGATCGCCGTCAGCGGGCCGGTCTACGCGCCCTGGGTGATCTGATTCTTAACCGTTTTCTGGTTTTGTAATGCGGGCTTGTGTTGCATAGCTGCATCACAAGGCTGCCAAATTGCGCGGCCTTGGCCACGGCGCCGGCCTGCCACAAAAATGTGCGATTGGCCGGACATAGCGTTGCCGGGCAAGGGGATAATGGTTTATGGCTTCGGCCGGACCGAAACGACGCCGAAGGGGCGGAATCCAAACATGTCTTTTTCGCGAGTTGGTCAATCGGTAACGCCGCGTCGGCGTGTTTTGCTGGCGCTGTCGGTGGTTGCTCCCGCGCTCTTGCTGTCGGCCTGCATGTCCTCCGAGAAGGACGTCAACCTGGCGACCTATGTCGATCAGACCGAACCGGCCGACGTTCTCTACAATCAGGGCCTGGCCAATATGAATGCCGGCCGCCTCGACGAAGCGAGCAAGAAGTTCGACGCGGTCGACCGCCAGCACCCCTATTCGGAATTCGCCCGCAAATCGATGGTGATGGGGGCTTTCGCCGATTATCGCGCCGGCAATTATGACGAAGCGATCGGCACCGCGAAGCGCTATCTGACGCTTTATCCCTCGACCGACGACGCCGCCTATGCGCAGTACATCATCGGCTTGAGCTACTACCGGCAGATCAAGGACGTCACCCAGGACCAGAAGGAAGCGCGCCAGACCATCCAGACCATGCAGGAACTGGTGACGCGCTGGCCGAACTCCGAATATGTCGGCGACGCCAAGGACAAGATCCGCTTCGCCAACGACCAACTCGCCGGCAAGGAGATGCAGGTAGGCCGCTACTATCTCGAGCGCCGCGAATACATCGCCGCCGTGAAGCGCTTCCGCACCGTGGTCGAAAGCTATTCCAACACCCGCCATGTCGAGGAGGCGCTCGCGCGCTTGACCGAGTCCTACTATGCCATGGGCCTGACCTCGGAAGCCCAGACCGCCGCGGCGGTGCTCGGCCACAACTATCCGGACAGCTCGTGGTACAAGGATTCCTACAAGCTCCTGCAGAGCAACGGGCTTGAACCGCGCGAAAATGCCGGGTCGTGGATATCCAAGGCCGGGAAGCTGATTACCGGCGCCTGAAGCTTGCGATGCTGTCCAGACTGTCGATCCGCGATATCGTCCTGATCGAGAAGCTGGACATCGACTTCCTGCCTGGGCTTTCGGTGCTGACCGGCGAAACCGGCGCCGGAAAATCCATCCTGCTCGATGCCTTGTCGCTGGCGCTCGGCGCGCGCGGCGATGCTTCGCTCGTCCGCCACGGCGCGGCGCAAGGCCAGGTCATCGCGGTGTTCGACGTGCCGCGCAACCATCCTGCACGCGCGATGCTTGCCGAAAACGACATCGAGGACGATGGCGATATCATCCTGCGCCGCGTGCAGACGGCCGATGGCCGTACGCGCGTCTTCGTCAACGATCAGCCCTCCAGCGTCACCCTGATGCGCGATGTCGGCCGCGCGCTGGTCGAGATTCATGGTCAGCATGACGAGCGCGCGCTGGTCGATTCCGGCGCGCATCGTGAATTGCTGGACAGTTTCGGCGGGCATCTGGGCGCCGTGCGCGGCGCGGGCGAAGCCTGGCGCTATTGGCGAAACTGCGAGCAGGAGCTTTCGCGGCATCGCGCCAAGGTCGAGGCGGCGGCGCGCGAGGCAGATTATCTGCGTGCTTCCGTCGCCGAGCTTGCCAAGCTCGACCCGCAGCCGGGCGAGGAAACCGAGCTTGCGGACCTGCGCGCGCAGATGATGCGCGTCGAAAAGATCGCCGCCGAAATCCATGATGCGCAGGATGTGCTGTCGGGGCCGTCCTCGCCCTTGCCGCAGCTCGCCAGCCTGTTGCGCCGGCTGCAGCGCAAGTCGAGCGAGGCGCCGGGCCTGCTCGACGATGTGGTGAAATCGCTCGACGAGGCGATGATCTCGCTCGACGCTGCGCAGTCCGGCGTCGAGGCAGCGCTTCGCGCCACCGAATATGATCCGCAGCGTCTGGAGAAGGCGGAAGAGCGGCTGTTTGCGCTGCGCGCCGCCTCTCGCAAGCACAGTGTCGCGGTCGACGATCTGGCGCAGCTGCGCGACACGATGGTGGCCGATCTTGCCGATCTCGATGCCGGCGAGGAGCGGCTGCATGCGCTGGAAAAGCAGGCCGCTGCCGGGGGCGAGGCCTACGATATTTCCGCCGCGCAGCTTTCGTCGCTGCGCCATGGGGCGGCGGCGGGCCTGACCAAGGCGGTGATGGCGGAACTGCCGGCGCTCAAGCTCGAACGGGCCGAATTCGTCGTCGAGATGAGAAGCGATGCCGAAAGCCGCATGGAACAAGGCATCGATGAGGTCGAATTCTGGGTGCGGACCAATCCGGGCACCAGGCCTGGACCGATGATGAAGGTCGCCTCCGGCGGCGAACTGTCGCGCTTTCTCTTGGCGCTCAAGGTGGCGCTCGCCGATCGCGGCTCGGCGCCGACCTTGGTCTTTGACGAAATCGATACCGGCGTCGGCGGCGCGGTGGCCGATGCCATCGGCCAGCGGCTGGCGCGGCTGTCGAAGCGGGTGCAGGTGCTTTCGGTCACCCATGCGCCGCAGGTCGCGGCACGCGCGGCGACGCATTTCCTGATCTCGAAATCCGGCGGCAAGGACCGTGTCGCGACCGGCATTGCCGAAATGGACCGCGCGGCGCGCCAGGAAGAAATCGCGCGCATGCTGGCCGGCGCCACCATCACCGACGAGGCCCGCGCCGCAGCGGACCGGTTGCTGCGCGAGAACACGGCCGCCGCCTAAAGCGCGTCGCGCTGAAACGGATTCAGGCGCTCCCTTTGTTCTCGGAAGCAGAGTCAGCAGGTGGCTGTATCCTGCTGTCGAGCAATGATTTTTCCACCAACTACCTCCCTGCCGGTGAATCCTGATTTATAGTGGCCCGCCATAAATCGAGGACTGCGCTGCATGTCGGAAAAACCCGTCGATTCGTTGAGCGAGAGCGAAGCCGCGGATGAGCTGAAGCAACTGGCGGCGGAGATTGCCGAGCACGACCGGCGCTATCACGCCGAGGACGCGCCGACGATCACCGACGCGCAGTACGATGCGCTACGCCGGCGCAACCTTGCCATCGAAGAGCAATTCCCCGATCTCGTGCGCGACGATTCGCCGTCGCGCCGGGTCGGCGCGCCGCCTGCGGAAGGCTTTGCCAAGGTTCGCCATGCGGTGCCGATGCTCAGCCTCGCCAAGGCCTATACCGACCAGGACGTCACCGATTTCATCGAGCGCGGACGGCGCTTCTTCGACCGCGACAAAGACCTCGACATCGCCTTCACCGCCGAGCCGAAGATCGACGGGCTGTCGGCCTCGTTGCGTTATGAGAACGGCGTGTTCGTGCAGGGTGCGACGCGCGGCGACGGCGCTGTCGGCGAGGACATCACCGCCAATCTGAAGACCATTGCCGATATCCCGAAGACGCTGCAGGGCTCGGGCTGGCCGCAGACAATCGAAATCCGCGGCGAGGTCTACATGACCTATGCCGAGTTCGAGGCGCTGAAGCAGCGTTCGGCGGCTGTCGGGGGCCAGGATTACGTCAATCCGCGCAACACCGCGGCAGGGTCGCTCCGGCAGAAGGACCCGTCGGTCACCGCCAGCCGCAACCTCAAATTCTTCGCCTATGCCTGGGGCTACACGACAGCGGATCCCGCGCCGACGCAGTTCGAAGCCGTGCAGAAATTCGGCGAATGGGGATTCAAGATCAGTCCGCTTATGGTGCGGGCGAAATCGGTCAAGGACCTGATCGAGCACTACCACAGGATCGAGGAGCAACGTTCCGCGCTCGGCTACGATATCGACGGCGTCGTCTACAAGGTCGACCAGCTCGAGCTCCAGCGCCGCTGGGGTTTTGTCACCGGCGAGCCGCGCTGGGCGGTCGCCCATAAATTCCCGGCCGAGCAGGCGATGACGACGGTCGAAAAGATCGACATCCAGGTCGGCCGCACCGGCACGCTGGCGCCGGTGGCGCGGCTGGCGCCGGTCACGGTCGGCGGCGTGGTGGTCGAGAACGTCACGCTGCACAACGAGGACTACATCAAAGGCTTCGACAGCAACGGCCTGCCGATCCGCGATGGCATCGACGTTCGCATCGGCGACAGCGTGGTCATCCAGCGGGCAGGGGATGTCATCCCGCAGATCGTCAGCGTCGTCATCGACAAGCGGCCGGCGAATGCGGTGCCTTACGAATTCCCGCATACCTGCCCGGTCTGCGGCTCGCCGGCGACGCGCGAGATCAACGAGAAGACGGGTAAGGAGGATTCCCGGCGCCGCTGCACCGGGGAGCTGATCTGCGCCGCCCAGGCCATCGAAAGGCTGCGCCACTTCGTGTCGCGCGGCGCGCTCGATATCGAGGGCCTCGGCGCGGAAAACATCGACCTCTTCTTCAATTCGGGGCTGGTGAAGACCGCCGCCGATATCTTCACGCTGAAGGATCGCCGCCCGGCCGTCACCAAGGCGCTGGCCGAGCGGCGCGAGGAGCAGGCGAGGCTGCGCGAGGAGGCCTCGGGCAAGGCGCGCAAGAATGTGCGCAGCGTCGAGGAGCGCAACTATGAAGGCCTCGACAAGCTGTTTTCGGCCATCGACGCGCGGCGTGAGCCTGAACTCGACCGCTTCATCTTCGCGCTCGGCATCCGCCATATCGGCGAGACGACGGCCGCCGTGCTTGCCCGCCAGTTCTCGACCATCGAGGAACTGATTCGCGTCGGCAAGGAGACGGCGAAGGCGGAAGATCCGCATACCGTCTTCCCGTCGATCAACGGCATCGGCGACACGGTGATCGGCGCGCTGCGCGACTTCTTCGGCAATGAGCGCAATGACGACGTGCTCGACGCGCTGCTGGCGCAGGTCCATCCGAAGCCCTATGTCGTCGAAATCTCGGCCGGCAGCGAAGTCTCCGGCAAGACGGTGGTGTTCACAGGCTCGCTGGAAAAGATGACGCGCTCGGAAGCCAAGGCGATGGCGGAGCGGCTCGGCGCCAAGGTGGCGGGCTCGGTTTCGGCCAAGACCGACCTGGTGGTGGCGGGTCCGGGTGCTGGCTCCAAGCTCAAGACCGCCAGCGATCTCGGCATCGAGGTGATCGACGAGGACACCTGGCTGCAGCGCATCGGCAGGGGCGGCTGATGGCAGGCGCGTTCAAGGGCTTTGGGCAGAAGGCCATCCCGTTCCTCAAGGCGCTCGACTTCCACCAGAGCCGCGAGTGGTTCCAGGAAAACCGCGACCTGTTCGACAGCGAGCTGCACGAGCCGTTCTGCGATCTGGTCGAGACGCTGACCGAGCGTTTCGAGGCGGCCAAGCTCGGCTTGCGCGGCGACCGCAAGAAATCGCTGTTTCGCATCAATCGCGACGTGCGCTTCTCAAAGGACAAGCGGCCCTACAACCGGCACCTGTCGGCGATCCTCTCGCCGGACGGCAGCAAGATGTCGCAAGGCGTTTTCTACGTGCATATCGGGCTCGAGCGCTGCTTCGCCGGCGTCGCCTGGTGGCAGCCGGCGCCGGAACTGCTGCAGGCGATGCGCAAGGCGATCGTGACCAAGCCGGCCGCGTTCCGTGGCATGGTCTCGTCGCTCAAGAAGGCAGGTCTGGATCTCGATCCTGAAGATTGCCTGAAGCGCGCGCCGCGCGGCTTCGAGGACGTCGGCGAAGACGATCTTGCACAGGCGGTGCGCAACCGGCATTTCGTGGTCCGCCACGACATCGATCCGGCGACGATCCATTCGCCGGCGCTGGTCGACGATCTCGTCGGCTTCACGCTTGGCGCCAAGCCGCTGCTCGACTGGGGCAGGGCGATCCAGGGCACGGCCGTGGCGGCCTGACGCCGTCGTCGCGGGTCAGGCTAGAGCGTTTCACCGTTTCACGGAAACGGCGAACCGCTCTATCTCTTTGTTTTGACGCAATTCCGGACGGAAAACCGCTCACACTTTTCCTGGAATTGCTCTAACGGCCTACATCCGCATCAGCAGGCCGCCATCGACGGCGAGTTCGATGCCGGTGATGTAGCTCGCGGCGTCCGAGAGCAGGAACAGCGCGGCATTGGCCATGTCCTGGGGCGTGCCGATGCGGCCGAGCGGTGTGTAATCCGCCACGGCGGCACGCTTCTCTTCGGTGTCCCAGCGGGCCTGCAGCGGCGTCAGCGCCATGCCGGGGCAGATGGCATTCGAGCGGATGCGCTCGCCGGCAAGCTGCATGGCCAGCGACTTGGACAGCGCGCAAACGCCGGCCTTCGACGCCTGGTAGGCGTCCTGCGGTTTCGGGTCGCCGCGATAGCACTGGATGGTCGAGAAATGCACCATGGCGCCGCCGCGGCCGCCGGTGCGCATTTGGGGGACGACCGCGCGTGCAGTATGCACGAAGGATTTCAAATTGATGTTGAAGACCTGGTCCCAGACGTCGAGATCCATCTCCAGGGCCGACTTGTCGCGGCCGAACCAGAGCACGCCGGCGACATTGGCGAGGTAGTCGATGCCGCCGCGTTCGCGGCCGGCGGCGCCGATGGTTTGCTCGACGAAAACGGCGTCAGTCAAATCGCCCTGCGCGAAGGTCAGCCTGTCGTCATAGGCGGCAAGCGAGGCCGGGCGGGGCTTCACGTCGATGGCGGTGACCGAGGCGCCGGCATCGAGCAGCGCCAGCGCGATCGCTTCGCCCATGCCGCCACCGGCTCCGGTGACGACCGCATGCCTACCGGTAAAATCAAAGACGACCATTTGTCCCTCTCATGTTGGCGCCAGAGTCGCGTTTTGCGCCAGGGCGCGATGGCGCGACAATAGGGGTGGATAAAAAAGATCGATGGCAACCGGTGTTTGGCAAGCCGCCCATCAGTTCCGCTGATCGTTGGGTCAAGCGAATTGGTGTGACAAGCGAGGCGACGCTCCCTAAATCAGGCCGCTCAAGGAGCGGCTGATGACGGTGGAAGCAATCTCTGAGGGCAGCACCGGTGGTGATTTCTGGGACGGCGTGCGGCTGTCGATGCCGGTCGTCGTCGCCTCGGCGCCGTTCGCGGTGCTGTTCGGCGCGATCGCGGTCGACAACGGGTTGTCCGTCCTCGAGGCTTTCCTGATGAGCGCCATGATCTATGGCGGCGCCAGCCAGATGGTCGGCATCGAACTGTTCGGCCAGCATGTCGCGCCATGGCTGATCGTGCTGTCGATCTTCGCGGTGAATTTTCGACACGTGCTCTATTCGGCCGGCATCGGCAGGCGCATCGCGCATTGGCCGTTGCTACAGCAGGCGCTCGGCTATTTCATCCTGACCGACCCGCAATATGCTATCGCCGAGGCAAGGGCGGCGTCCGGCCGTCCCGTCGGCTTCGTCTGGTATCTGGGGCTCGGCCTGCCGGTCTATGTGTTCTGGGTGATCGAAAGCGGCTTGGGTGCCGTGTTCGGCAAGATGATCCCGGACACGCATGCTCTCGGCATCGATTTCCTGCTGCCGATCTATTTCCTCGGCCTGGTGTTTGGCTTCCGCAAGCGGCCGCTTTGGGCGCCCGTCGTCGCCGCCAGCGCCGTCGCCTCGATCATTGCCTACAGAACCGTCGGCTCGCCCTGGCATGTCTCGATCGGCGCGGTCGCCGGCGTTCTCCTGGCGGTGATCCTGCCGCCGCATCACAGCGGCGTGGGCAAGCGGCCATGAGCACGACCTTCTGGATCATCCTCGCAGGCGCTGTTGCCACCTATCTGACGCGCGTCGGTGGCCACCTCGTCATCTCGCGCTTCGACACCATTGATCCGCGGGTGGAGGCAGGGCTGAACGCCGTGCCGGCCGCGGTGCTGACGACGCTTGTGGCGCCGGAGCTGCTGCATGCCGGACCGGCGGAATGGGCAGCGCTCATCGTCACCGTGCTGGTATCGCTGCGCGGCGGCCTGATGGCGATGTTTCTGGCCGGCGCGGCAGTGCTGATCCTGGCGCGCCAGTTCGTCGGATAGTCAAATCTTCGCGTCGTGGGGCAGCGGCGCGGTGGCTTTCTCCAGCCAGGCCAGCGTCTCGCCGTCGACCATCGGGCCGATCTCGGCCAGCACCCGGGCGTGATAGCGGTCGAGCCACTGCAGTTCGTCCCGATGCAACAGGTCGCTGCGGATGAGCCGCTTGTCGATCGGCGCCAGCGTCAGCGTCTCGAAGCCATGCATGGCGATATCGCCGCCTTCGATCGGCTCCGCCGGCGTGACCAGGATCAGGTTCTCGATGCGGATGCCGTAGGCGCCTTCCTTGTAGTAGCCGGGCTCGTTGGACAGCATCATGCCGGCAAGCAGCTTTTCCGTGCCGGTGCGGGCAATGCGCTGCGGTCCCTCATGTACGGCGAGATAGGAGCCGACGCCGTGGCCGGTGCCATGGGCGAAGTCGCAGCCATGCTTCCACAGGGCCGTGCGGGCGACGGCGTCGATTTCCGAGCCGCGGGTGGCGGCGGGGAAGCGCAGCGTCGAGATGCCGATCATGCCTTTCAGCACCAAAGTGAAGCGTTCGCGCATTTCCTGCGTCGGCTCACCGATCGGCACGGTGCGGGTAATGTCGGTGGTGCCGTCCTGGTACTGGCCGCCGGAATCGAGCAGGAACAGCTCGCCGCTCTCAAGCTTGCGGCTGGTGGCGCGCGAGACGCGATAGTGCATGATCGCGCCATTCGGGCCGGCGCCGGAAATCGTGTCGAAGGAGACGTCGCGCAGCGGCATCTGCGTTTCCTCGCCGGTCCGACGGCGCACCTCCTCGAGCTTGGTGACGACGGCGATTTCGTCCAGCGTGCCGGGCTTCTGGCGGTCGAGCCAGCAAAGCAGCCTGGCGATCGCGGCGCCGTCGCGCCGATGCGCGGCGCGGCTGCCCGCGATCTCGGCCTGGTTCTTGGTGGCGCGGGGAATACGCGCCGGGTCAGCCGCTAAGACGACGGTGCCGCCATTGTCCTCGGCCAGCATGCGGAGCTTTTCCGCCGCCAGCACCGGATCGAGCGCGATCTTGGCGCCGGTCCTGGCCAGATCGACGATGGCGGCTTCGAATTCGTCCGGATCATGCAGATCGGCAAGCTGGGTGAGATAGGCTGCGACCTGGCGCGGGAATTTGCGCTGGTCCATGAACAGCTGATGCTTGCCGTCGGCGGCGAGAATGGCGAAGCCGAGCGCAAGGGGTGTATGGGGCACGTCGCCGCCGCGGATGTTGAAGACCCAGGCTATCGAAGAGGGATCGGTCAGCACGGCCTGGGTGGCACCGTCCTTTTCGATCGCGCCAGCCAACCGCGCCAGCTTGTCCTTGGCAAGCTCGCCGGCAAGATTGAGCGGATGGATCTCGACAGGCGCGCGCGGCGGTTCCGGCTGGTCCTTCCAGATGATGTCGATGGGATTCCTGTCGAGCGGCACCAAAGTCGCGCCGGACTGCTCGGCCGACGCCCTCAGCGTCTTGATCTCGCCGATCGTATGCAGCCAGGGGTCGAAGCCGAGCCTTGCTCCCTTGCCGAGATTGCCCTTGATCCAACTGGCCGGCGGATTGTCGATAAGGCTCTCGACGGTGAAGATCGACAGGTCGACCTCGCCCCGCACCTGCAGCGTGTAGCGGCCGTCGACGAAGATGAAGGCGCGGTCACGCAGGACGATGGCGACGCCGGCCGAACCGGAAAAGCCGGTCAGCCATTTCAGCCGCGCCGAGCGATCGGCGACATATTCGCCCTGATGCTCGTCCGCGCGGGGCACCATGAAGCCGTCCAAGCCGTTCTCCGCCAGCCATTGCCGCAGAAGCGCCACGCGCGGCTTGCCGACGGCCGGATCACCAGCGGAATCAAAGGTCTGGAACATTTCTGGCATCTCCTCGAGTGGCTTGCTCGGACCGTAGCGCATGACACAGAAAACCGGAATCGATTTCGGCAGGGCCAGATCGGCTGGATTTCGCCCGTCTCAGCGCTTGAGATGGATGGTAACCCAGCCCTCGCGATGCAGCGTGCGCACGTGTCGGAAGCTCTGGCCGACATAGGCCGAGATCACCGCATCGCGCTGCCGGTCGAGGATGCCGGAAAGCACCAGCGAACCGCCGAGCCTGATGTACCTGGCCATCTCCGGCGCGAGCCGCATCAGCGGCCGGGCCAGGATGTTGGCGACGATGAGGTCGAAGGGCGCGCGCCTGGCGAAGATCGGATGATGGAAGCCGGGCGCCGTCACCGTCTCGACCAGCGCCTTGACATGGTTGAGACGGGCATTGGCGGCGGCGACGCGGACGGCGACCGGATCGATGTCGGTCGCCAGCACCGGGACATGCGCGAGCTTGGCAAGCGCGATCGCGAGCACGGCGCTGCCGGTGCCGAGATCGAGCGCGTTGCGCGGCCGCTCGCGCAGCACCACCTGTTCCAGCATTTCGAGGCAGCCGGCAGTGGTGCCGTGATGTCCGGTGCCGAAGGCTAGGCCCGCCTCGATCTCAATGGCCAGGTCGCCGCTGTGGCGCTTGGCCCGGTCGTGCGACCCGTGGACAAGGAAGCGACCCGCGCGTACCGGCTTCAAGCCTTCCAGCGAGCGCGACACCCAGTCGATGTCGGGGATGGTCTCGCGCTCGACAGACTTCCGCAGGCCTAGATCCGCGAGGATGGACTTGACCCGCGCTTCAACAGGATCGACGTCGCCGTCGGCATAGAGCGACACTTCGTGGATATCGTTGTCCTCATCGAGCTCCAGCACGGCCAGCGGCAGACCGTCTTCGTCGAAGGCGGCGTCGAGCGCCGCGAAGATGCGGTCTGCCTCGACCTTGTTGGCGGTGAAATGGAGCCTGGTCTGCCCCATCAGAGTGACTCTTGTTTGAACAGAAGCAAAAACCGGTTCCCACTTTTTGCCTTCGCCGACCTTCGGTTCGGGATCATGTTTGGCCACCGGCAGCCAACCGCTTCAGCTTGGCGACGGCGGTGTCGGCGCTCTCGCCATAGGCGATGGTGCCGGCAAAATCGCCCTTGGCATTGAGCAGCAGCACCGAAGCCGTATGGTCCATCGTGTAGTCGCCGTCGCCGGTGTCGACTTTCTTCCAGTAGATGCCGAAGGCCTTGGCCATGGCGTGCACCTTGTCCGGATCGCCGGTGATGCCGGTGATGCGGTCGGAAAAATTGCTGACATAGGTGTTCATCGTCTCCGGCGTGTCGCGTTCAGGATCGACGGTGACGAAATAGGCATTGAGGTTCTTGCCGCTGTCGCCCATCGTCTTCAGCCAGCCGGCAAGCTCGAGCAGGGTCGTCGGGCAGACTTCCGGGCAATGGGTGAAGCCGAAGAACACGACGCTGGGGTGCCCCCTGAAGGCGGCTTCGGTGATCGGCGCGCCTTTCTGGTCGACCAGCGTGAACGCCGCGCCGAAGGGCTCCCCGCCATAGTGGCCCCGGTACCAGTCGAATGTCAGCCAGCCGATGCCCGCCGCCATCAGGACGAGAATGCCGACCAGGATTGAACGCATCATCAGTGAATGTCCGTCGCGATTGCCTTGGCTATAAGCCCAAGTTTGGCGACAGTCTTAGCGGGTCGGAGGCGGGCGCGCAAAGATGTCGCGTTGCCGCAATCGGCTGGACAGGCCGGACGGCTTGCAAAAGCCACGGTGCTGTCCCACCTGACACCGGCAAACGCGAACCGAGGAGGCTTCCTTGCGAAAACTGATCGGCTTATTCGCCGCATGTCTTGCCCTCAACGCCGGCGCGGCCATTGCCGACGAGGTGGGCAAAGTGGGTGTCGACTGGGTCGGCAACGACATCATGATCGACGCGATCAAGGACCCGAAGGTCGACGGCGTCACCTGCCATGTCGCCTATTTCGACCGCAGCATCATCGACCGGCTGCACAAGGGCAACTGGTTCGAGGATCCCTCCGATTCCTCGATCTCCTGCCGCCAGACGGGGCCGATCACCATCGGCGACATCGACATGAGCGAGGGCGGTGAGGAAGTGTTCAAGCAGGGCCTCAGCCTGATCTGGAAGAAGCAGGTGGTGAACCGCATCTACGACAAGAAGAACGAGACGCTGATCTATCTGTCGCATTCGCGCCAGGTGCAGAACGGCTCGGCGAAGATGTCGGTCACGACCGTGCCGCTCTACGGCCAGAACGTGGTGTGGACAAAGGGCAAGCCGCAATAGGATTGAGCCGCTTGCGGGACCGATCGCTCGGGCGTAAAGCCGCGCCATGAACCGCCCTGAAAACCTCGTTCTCAAGGACCCCGAACCGCGCATCCATCCGACCGCGGAGCTGAAGGCCTGCAAGCTCGGCCGCTACGTCTCGATCGGCGAGCGGGTGATCCTGCGCGAGGTGACCGTCGGCGACTTCTCCTATTTCGAGCGCCATTCGGAGGCGATCTACACGACGATCGGCAAGTTCTGCTCGATTGCCGCCAACAGCCGCATCAACGCGCTCGAACACCCGATCGAGCGGCTGACGCAGCACAAGGTCAGCTACCGGCCGAACGAGTATTTCCGCTGGCTGGGCGTCGACACCGCATTCCGTGCGCGGCGGCAGGCAAAAGCGGTCAGTGTCGGCCACGATGTCTGGATCGGCCATGGCGCGGTCATCATGCCGGGTGTCGCGATCGGCAACGGTGCCGTCATCGGCGCCAATGCCGTGGTGACGCATGACGTCGCGCCCTATACGATCGTCGCCGGCGTTCCGGCAAAGCCGCTGCGCCAGCGGTTCGAACCCGAAATCGCCGCGCGCATCGAAAACCTCGCCTGGTGGGGCTGGCCGCCCGAGAAGCTGGCCAGGGCTGTTCCCGACATGCAGGCCATGCCGATCGAGGCCTTCCTCGACCGCTGGGTAGACAGCACTCTCTGACAATTGCTGCGGTGCCCCTTCCGCCATGCGGGGTGGCGCAGCGGAAGGGGCTGGAGGTAAACCGCCGTGAAGCGGAAGGAACAGGTTTTCTGGCCTGCACCGGCACTATCGCAAACAAACCGATAAGGTGCTTTTTCACAGGGCTGCGCTTCTTGCGTGTGTTTGATTGCAGCCGCGCGCAAGCACGAAAATTCAAATCCTTGGAACCCGAGGCGGCGGCAGCTTGTTTCTTCGCAAATGCCTGCGCGTCCACGGTTTTCGAGGGATTTGCATGATCGAGAAGGTTTTTACCAGGATAGCCAATTGGGTGGCGCATCTGGCGGGCATGCCGCCGACCTTCGCGGTCTGCGTTCTTATCATCGTGGTCTGGGGGTTGAGCGGCCCGATCTTCGGGTTCTCGGACACCTGGCAACTGGTCATCAACACCGGCACCACCATCATCACCTTCCTGATGGTGTTCCTGATCCAGAACACGCAGAATCGCGACGGCGCGGCGATCCAGGCCAAGCTGGACGAATTGATCAGGGTCAGCCGCGCCCACAATCATTTCATCGGTATCGAGCACCTGACGGAATCCGAGGTCGAGGAGATCCGCGATAAATGCGAACGAGCAGCCAAGCGGCATGACCGGCAGATTGCCGAAATGGCCGCCAAGAAGGCAGTGTCGGCCAAGAAAACTTCCAAGGACGATCGCAAGATCGCTGACACAGCCGCAAAGAAGACGGTCGCGGCGAAGGACGGCTCCAAGAAGAAGGCGGCCGCTTGAGCGCGCGTCAGCGGTTCACGAAGGCCGCGAACGCGTCCTTGTGATCGGGATGCCAGCGCGACAGAGCAGGGCGGTTCTCGATGATGTCGCCGATCGCCCAGGCCATGCGCTTTTCATCCGTCGGCCGCGCGACCTCGTTGTCGGGGCACAGAATGTAGAAATCGTCGTCCATCAGCGATGTCAGCATGAAGTCGATCACCTGCTCGCCGGTCCAGGCGCCGGCGGGTTTTTCCGTCGCGCCTTCAGTCAGTCCGGTATAGGTGAAGCCGGGGATCAGCAAATGCGCCGAGACCTTTGCTCCAGGCTCGTTGCGCAGCGCATGCGCCAGCCCTTCGGTAAACGTCTTCACGCCGGCCTTGGAGACGTTGTAGGCGAGATTGCCGGGCGGCGTGGTGATGCCCTGCTTGGAGCCGGTGTTGACGATCAGGCCCGGTTTTCCGGTGGCGAGCATGCGCGGCGCAAAGGCCTCGACGCCATGCACGACACCCCAGAAATTGATGTCCAGCAGCCGCTTCCAGGCGTCGCGGTTCTCCCACGGCTTGCCAGGATTGTTGCCGATGCCGGCATTGTTCATCAGCACCGAGACCGCGCCGAAAGCACCGTAGGCAAGATCGGCCAGCCGGTCGACTTCGTCCGCCTTGGAGACGTCGGTCGGGATCGGGAGGACGGCATCCTCGCCAGCGATCGCCGCCACCGCCTGCTTGGCCTGGTCGAGGCTCGTGCCGCCGATATCGGCAAGCACCGTCTTCATGCCCATCGCCGCGAACCGTTTTGCGGCGGCAAGGCCGATGCCGCTGGCACCGCCTGTGATGACGGCGACATTGCCGGAGGCGAATGCGGGCAGAGCGGTCTGGATTTGGGCGTCGTTGGTCATGATTTCCATCCTTGTTCGGGTCGGGCCGAACTTAACGCCGGGCGCCGCCGGGGCAAGGCCGGTTCGTCCCAAGGAGTTGACCGCAAGAGCGGCATGGTCGACCGCGATAGCCGCAACGGGTTGACCGCTGCTGCGCCCGCCGCGCATGTTGTCCTGAAAAAGGAGTTCGACATTTGACCGACTGGATCGGAATCCTGAAGGAGCAGACCGCCAATGGCGACCAGATGGGCCGCGAGGTGCCGAAGATGCTCGCCAATCCCGACATTGACGAAGCACAAGTGAAGACGCTGTTTTCGGCGCTGGAACAGCAGGCCGACTTTGCCGAAAAGCTGCGTCTCGCGCTGGAAAAATTCGGCCACGACTTTCCGGTCATCAAGGCGGCCGAGCGGCTGGAGGAGCGCTATGCCGAGCTTGCCGCCTCGGCGGCGGAGAAGCTGAAAGCAATGCGAAAATAAGGCGGTTCTATTTTTTCGCAATTTCCGGATGGAAGGCTGTGGCGAAGTCACCGAGCCCAACACTTTTCCTGGAATTGCTCTGGCTATTTTTCGATCAGACGTTCGAAACGTTTGTCAGGCGCGAACCAGATGGTCGCCACCAGCACATAGATGGCCACGCCGATCCATTGGCTGACGAAGGTCAGCGCTATCGCGGCCAGATAGAGGGCCAGGGAAATCTTGCCCTTGCGATCCTGGCCCACGGCCCTGGCAAAGGTCGTCTCGGCGCCGTGCAGATGGCGCAGGTTGATGACCAGGATGTTGTAGGCAACGGCGCAAAGCGCCAGATCGACGCCATAGACGGCGACCGGCACCGGGGCGAAGTGATTTTCGCCCATGAAGGCCGTGGTCACCGGCATCAGCGACAGCCAGAACAACAGGTTCAGGTTGGCCCACAGCACGCGGCCGTCGACGCGCTGCACGGTATGGAACATGTTGTGCAGATTGTTCCAGTAGATGCCGACATTGATGAAAGACAGCACATAGCTGAAGAAGATCGGCCACAGCGGCGCCAGCGCCGAGAAATCCTCGCCGTGCGGCACTTTCAGCTCCAGCACCATGATGGTGATGATGATGGCGACGACGCCATCGGTGAATGCCTCGACCCGTCCCTTGCCCATGATTCTCCCTCGCTCTCGATGGACGTTACGGGAGGACGAAGCGGCTGACCATCCTGCCGGAATTGTCAGGCCGAGGTTAGGCGGTTGGAACGCGTTGGGCTTGCGACCGCCGCGCAGGCCTGTGCCTCGATGACACTCATGATCGCTGCCACGGCGGTCTGCGGCGCGGCGGCAGCGCTCGGCTATCGTGGCGGCCTGCAGGTGGGGAACCAGATCGCGCCCGCGAAGCGCCGCGCCGAAGTGGTGTCAGCGTTCTTCTTCTGCGGCAACGCGCTGCCGGTGATCGGCATCGGCATCCTGTCTAGCCTGGCGAAAGCAACCATGGCGAGCCTGGCCTTTGCCGGCATGATCATCGTCTTCTCGCTCGTGGCGCCCGGCTTCGGCGCAAAATACGCGCGCTGATGCAACTTCCTGACCTGTTTCAGCCGTTCGGCGTTTCCGGCAGGAGTTGCGCGCGCTGGCGCGGCACGCCGAGGCCGGTGTCCGGCGGTTCGCCCGCGGCCGGACGGTTCTCGATCATGTGCATCGTGCGCCAATGGCCGAAGCGGTAGTAGGCGGCGGCCAGCGCCAGCGAGGTGATCGAACCCGCCGGAAAGCTCCACCACAGCGCCTCCTGGCCGATCACGCTCCGGAAATAATAGGCAAAGCCGGTGCGCACGATCAGCACGGAGATGACCAGAATGATGAGCGGCGGCATGACGGCGCCGGTGGCGCGCACCGTGGCGAACAGCACAATCGTGATGCCGAACAGGATGAACGACCAGGACGCCACCTTGTTGATGTGGGCGGCAATGTCGATCGCGGTGCCGTCGCCGATGAGAAAGAGGCTCAGCACCGCGCGGTCGAAGACGAACAGCAGCGCCACCAGCGCGCCGGTCAGCACCAGGTTGAAGCCGACACCTGAGGCCGCGACCTTGCCGATGCGGTCCCAGCGGCCGGCGCCGACATTCTGCGCCGCCATCGAGGAGACGGCTGCGCCGATGGCGAGAGCCGGCATCTGGATATAGGTCCAGAGCTGCGCGGCGATGCCGTAGGCGGCCGCGACCTGCGAGCCGTAGGAATTGACGATACCCATCACGGTGAGCGCGGCGGCGGAGATGACGATCATCTGCAGGCCCATCGGAATGCCCTTGAAGACGACGATGCGCAGCAGCGCCGGGTCGGGCTTGAGCAAAACCAGATCACTGCCTGCCAGCCGCAGCGGATGTTTGCGCGTATAGAGCACGATCAGGATGGCGATCACGCTCACCGTCTGGCCGACAAGCGTCGAGGTGGCCGAGCCGGCAATGCCGAGCTCGGGGAAGGGGCCGATGCCGCGGATCAGCAGCGGATTGAGCACGACGTCAAGGACGACCGCCAGCGCCATGAAGACAAACGGGGTTCGTGAGTCGCCGGCGCCGCGCAGCACGGTCATGACGAAGGACAAAAGGTTCATCATCGGCACGGCGACGAAGATGATGCGCAGGTAGGCCCGCGCCAGCGGCAAGGCATCCGCCGGCGTGCCGAGCCCGGTGAGGATGGCATCGACCCAGATCCAGCCGCAGACGGCGAACACCACCGAGACGAGGAAGAAGAAGGTGGCGCTGGTGCCGACGATCCGCTTCGCCTCGGGCAGATCGCGGGCGCCGACCGATTGCGCCACCAGAATGGTCGCGGCCATGCCGATGCCGAAGACGGTGCCGAGGATGAGGAACAGCACGAGATTGGCGTTGGAGGTGGCGGTCAGCGCCGCCTCGCCGAGGAAGCGGCCGACCCAGACCGCATTGATCGAGCCGTTGAGCGACTGCAGCACGTTGGAGCCCAGAACCGGCAGCGCGAACAACAGCAGCGTGCGCGGGATCGGGCCGCTGGTCAGGTCGCCGACGCGCTGGCGGGCGGGCTTTTTGTCATCCATGTTGTTATCCATGGTGGGGCGGGTACCAAAAATGAATCAGGCCCGCGATGCTATCGCAGGCCTGATGGTGATGCATCCCATTACGGTTGAGGCGGCTGCCGCAGCGGCCGTCGCCGTCCATTACTGGGTGGTCTTTCCGGAAAGGCCGGGCAAGGTGACCTGGTAGACTAGGAAGGTGGTGTCGACATCGGCGCCGTCCTCGGCCTTGTACGAAGCGCCGACCTGGAAGCCGTCCTGAGTGAGAAAATCGTTGTCGTTGGCAACGAACAGGAAGTAGTCATCGGGCAGCTTGGGGTCGAGCACCGGAGCCAGCGACATCGCCTCCCACTTCTCCGAAAGGTTGTTCTTGTCGTTCGGGGCGCCATTGTGGAGACCGAATCGGCCGAGCTCGCCCTTGTCGTTGATGTCGATGAACGGCGTCAGCTTGGCAGCGGTCACCGACGGATCGAGCACGCCCTTCGGCGCGACGGGCTTGTCGGCGGCGTCGAACGGGCCGTTGGCGATATCGGTGGCGGCGGAGAGGTCGACGATCTCGATCTTGCGGTAGAGCGACTCGTCGCCCTTCACGCCCTGGCCGTTGCCTGAGTCACGCGCCAGCATCAGGAAGCTCTTGTCGGTGAGCGCCACGATTTCGCTCTGCGCGGCGACCTTGGTCTTGCCCTTGGCGTCCTTGAACACCGGCAGCGGCACGACATATTCGTGCGCCAGCTTGAGGTGGGCGAGATCGGAGGCGTCATAGACCAGCGCGCGCGTATTCTGGCGAGTCGAGCCGGAATCGCCGCCATCCTGGCGCGGCGCCGACTGCAGCACGGCGATCAGGAACTTGCCGTCCGGCGTCATCGACATGCCTTCGAGGCCCTGGTTGTTCTGGCGGCCGGTCTCGGGGTCCTTCGGATCGGGCTCGGCCGCACCTAGGCCCGGATTGTCGGAAGCGAAGTTCGGCTTGCCATGGCGCATCGGCACCAGCGCCGCGGGCGGCTGCGTCGCCGACATCAAGCGGCCGTCGGCCGAGAAGCGGTAGATGTTGGGGCCATACTCGTCGGAGATGAACATGGTGCCGTCGGACAGCCGCACGATCGCTTCGTCGTCCAGCGCCAGCTTGCCGTTGTCGGCCTGCGGCAGGATCGGCATGTCGCCGGCGGCCGACCGCACTCCGTTCAATGGGTCGAGGCCGGTGGTATCGGCGCCCTTGTCGTCGGTCAGAAGCATGGTGTCGGCGAGCGTCGCCTTGACGCCCGTCTGCTCCTGACCGGCGGCGGGTGCGGTGCCCGGCGCGGTCGGTGTCAGCTCGATCGCGATCGTGTTGAGGCGGGCGCGATAATCGGTGGTGCCGACGACATTGTAGCCGCGATCCGGCAGCAGCCAGAGAGAGCCTTTGTAGCTTGCGCCGTCGCGGGTCCAGCCCTTTGTGTCGATCGCCATGCCGGAACCCGAACCGAAAGTCTCGCCGAACTTGTCCTTCAGGCTGGCCGGAATACGGCCGACGCCGACGAGCCCCTTGTTGACATAGGCGACGCCGTCGGCGAGCGCCGGCGTCAGGGCGGTGAACAGGGCAAGTGCCGCGCCGAGCACGACGGTTCGGTTGAGATGTTTCATCGGTATCCCCTTCTTGACGAGCAGAGCGGCCGTTGGCTGAAAAGGGCGCGGCATCGACGATGCGGCCAGCCCCTTGCCGTCGAGCGGTCTAGGACTTGAACGTGATGGTTGCGTGACAGGTGGCGCGCACTTCTCCTTCTCCCCTTGTGGGAGAAGGTGGCCGAGCGAAGCTCGGTCGGATGAAGGGTGTTCCAGGGAACGTCAACGTCTCACTCCGCTGGAACACCCCTCATCCGTCTCGGCGCTGCGCGCCGATCCACCTTCTCCCACAAGGGGAGAAGGGAAAAGGCATGCTCAATCGCTCTCCCTTGCGATCAGTTCCAGCGGCCAGACCTCGCGTATGATCCTCGTGCCTTCGGGCCCGGCGAAGGCGGGAAGGGAGGCGAGCAGCATCTCGGCCAGACGCCTTCCCATCGGCCCCAGCGACGGACGGAAGGCGGTCAGCGCCGGGGAGAAGTAGCGGCAAAGCGGCGTGTCGACGATGACGATCACCGCGACGTCGTGGCCAGGCCTGATGCCCATCTCGGCCAGCGCCTTGCAACCGCCGAGGGCCATGGCGTCATTGTTGAAGATGATTGCCGTCGGCCTGTCCCTGGAGACCATGACGCGCGGCGTCACCTGGTAGCCGCCGGCCTCGTTGATGAAGCCGTCGGCGATCAGGCCGGGGTCGACTTCGATGCCGTGCCGCTTCAGCGCCTTGCGGTAGCCGTCGAGGAACAGGTAGCCGAAGTTGAGATCAAGCGAAGGGCGGATGGCGGCAATGCGGCGGTGGCCGCGTGCGACCAGCCGGTCGACGGCTTCATCACCCGCCCTCTCGAAATCGATATCGAGCGAAGGATAGGTGTCGCCGCCGGACTGACTTCGGCCAAGCGTGGCGAAGGGAAAGCCGGCCTTGCTGAGATAGTCGATCCGATCGTCTTTCCGCCGTGTGTTGGCCAACACGACCGCGTCGGCCCGGCGCGTCTCGACCACGCGGCGCAGCCTCTCCGGCTGATATTGGCCGGGCTCACCCATGACGACCATCAGATCCAGGTCATGCTCGGCGAGCCGCGCCTGCAGCCCGGTCAGGAACGGGATGAAGAAAGGCTCGCCATATTGCTGGTCGCCCGGATGCGGCTGCAGCATGAAGGCGATGGAGCGGGTGGCGCCTTGCCTGAGGCTGCGGCCGGACTGGTTGGGCGAATAGTTCAGCTCTCTCGCCGCTTCCAGCACACGCTGGCGCGTATCGGCATTGACGTCGGCACGGCCGTTCAGCGCGCGCGACACGGTGCCGATCGAAATGTTCAGGTGACGTGCAAGATCGTGGATGCTGGACGCCAAGGACGGTTCTCCCCCTGCCTTGGCTAGCACCGGCTGCCCCTCAGGCCAAGGCTTCGGGACGATTTTCGCGAACAGCCGGTTGACATTCTACGCCATCGGGTGTGTTCTCGTAAACGTTTACGGAAAAACGTTTACGGTGATCCCGTGGATGCCGTGACATTCGGCCTGGAGGGGCCGAACGGGAGGAGCGTTGGATGATGAAGGTCGTCCTGGTCGGGTGCGGAGCCATGAGCAAGCATTGGCTCGATGCCGCAAGGCGGATCGACGGGCTTGCCATTGCCGGCCTTGTCGATCTCGATGCCGAGCGGGCGCAGGCGAGGGCGCGCGAATACGAACTCTCCGACGCCGTCATCGGCACCAGCCTCGACGCCGTCCTCGATAAGACCAAGCCCGATGCCGTGTTCGACGTCGTGGTGCCGGCTGCCCGCCGCGAGGTAGCGCTTTCAGCCTTTGCCCATCACTGCCACCTGCTCACCGAAAAGCCGCTGGCCGACAGCCCGGAGAACGCGCGCGCCATAATCGAAGCCGCCCGTCGCACCGGACGCGTTCACGCCGTCGTCCAGAACCGTCGCTATGTCGCCAATGTCAGGCGCATCCGGCGGTTTCTGGACTCCGGCGCCATCGGCAAGCCGACCAGCATCCACGCCGACTTCTTCATCGCGCCGCATTTCGGCGGCTTTCGCGAGGAGATGGCCCACGTACTGCTGCTCGACATGGCGATCCACACCTTCGACGCCGCGCGCTACATGGTCGCCGGCGAGCCGGCCAGCGTCTATTGCCAGGAGTGGGAGCCGGCCAGTTCCTGGTACCGGCAGGGCTCGTCGGCGAGCGCCGTCTTCGACCTCGGCGGCGGCAAGGTCTTCACCTATGCCGGCTCCTGGTGCGCCGACGGTTTCCGCACCAGTTGGGAAGGCAGCTGGCGCATCGTCGCCGAGCGCGGCAGCCTGATGTGGGACGGCCATGACGGGCTGAAGGCGGAGGTGGTTGCGACCGGCCGCGACGGCATCATCGACAAGACGCAAGCCATCGAGGTGCCGGCGCTCGATCCCGCCGACCGGGTCGACGGCCATCTCGGCATCATCCAGGATTTCATGCAGGCGGTCGAGACCGGCACCGAGCCGGAGACGCGCGGCACCGACAACATCAACAGCCTGGCCATGGTCTTCGGCGCGATCGAGAGCGCCGAGACCGGACGCCGGGTCATGATCGCCAGGGATGCTCAGTGATGGCAAATCCACTGCTCGACATCAGGATCGGCACCATGGTGCGGGCCAATCTCGACGACCCGGCCGCCTACATCAAGCAGATCTTGCCGCTCGGCTTCGAAAGCATCCAGCCCTTCTTCTGGCAGACGCTGGGCGGCAAGGATCTGCCGAGGCTCGCCGGCCAAATACGAGAGGCGATCGGCGACGCCGACGTCACTGTGTCGTCGATCGGGGTGTTCGGCAACCCGCTGGAGAGCGGCGATACAGATCGCGGCGTGCTCAAGGCCTGGGAGACGGTGATCGACAACGCGCATCTGTTCGGCACCTCAATGGTCTGCGGCTTCACCGGCCGCGTTCGCGGCAAGAAGCTGACCGACAGCCTGCCGCGCTTCCGCGAGGTGTGGGGGGCGCTGGCGAAACGTGCCGCGGACAAGGGCGTGCGCATCGCCTTCGAGAACTGCGCCATGGATGGCAACTGGGCAAGCGGCGACTGGAACATCGCCCACAATCCCGATGCCTGGGAGCTGATGTTCAACGAATTGCCGGACGACAATCTCGGCCTCGAATGGGAGCCCTGCCACCAACTCGTCTACCTGATCGATCCGATCCCGCAGATCCGCAAATGGGCGCCGCGCATCTTCCACGTCCATGGCAAGGACGCAACGGTGCGCTGGGACGTGATCCGCGAGCATGGAGTGTTCGGGCGCCTGCCCTTCGTGCAGATGCGCACGCCGGGCTTCGGCGACAGCGACTGGACGCGCGTGATCAGCGAGTTGCGGCTGGCCGGCTACAAGGGCGCCATCGACATCGAAGGCTGGCACGACCCGGTCTATCGCGGCGACCTCGAGATCACCGGCCAGGTGCGCGCGCTCGACTATCTGAAGCAATGCAGGGGAGGTAGGGCCTATCTGCCGAACCCGGCTTGAATGCTGACAGGCGGGAGGAGCCGGGCCGTGCACTTGGCGCCAAATGCCGAAGCAATCGTCGAAAACCCTCCGTTTGGAGGGATCAAAAAGGGAGGAACGTGCATGAGCATCACGACCAGAAGGACTGTTCTGCGCTCGACCGTCGTGGCCGCCGCCACGGCGCTCTGCGCCACAATCTCTGCGTTGCCGGCCCAGGCGCTCGACGCGCAATGGTGCAAGGACGTCCACATCCGCTTCTTCGTCGGCGGCGCTGAGGGCGATGCCTTCGGCACCATCGTCTACAATGGTGCCAAGCAGGCGGCCGCCGATCTCGGCCCAAAGGTCGACTACATCTTCTCCCAGTGGGACGTCGAGAAGATGGTGCAGCAATTGCGCGAGGCGGTCGCGGTCAAGCCGCAGGGCATCGCCATGATGGGCCATCCGGGCGACGCCGCGATCATGCCGCTCGCCGAACAGGCGCATAAGGACGGCATCAAGATGATGTACCAGAACGTCCCGGTGCCAAAGGTGACGGCGGCGTTCGGCGGCGGCTATGTCGGCGCGCAGCAGGAGCAGCAGGGCCGCGCGCTCGGCGCCGAGGCCTTCAAGCTCGGCAAGCTCAAGGCCGGCGACAAGGCGATCATGATCGGCCCGTTCGAGAACGAGAACCGCGGCGCGCGCGAGCGCGGCACGGTGGCGGCCTTGAAGGAAGCGGGCGTCGAAGTCATCCAGCTCTCCTCGCCGCCGAGCGGCGAATGGGCGTCGGATCCCAACCTCGCCATTCCGGTGATCACCGCGGCGCTTCTCAACCATCCGGACGTCAAGGCGGTCGGCTATCCCGGTGGCCAGATGCTCGGCAACGTCGCCACCTATATGCAGGCGGCTGGACGCAAGCCCGGCGACATCTTCAATTTCGGCTTCGATACCAGCCCGCAGATCGTCGAGGGGTTCAAGGGCGGCTGGGTGCAGCTGACCGCCGACCAGCAGCCCTTCCTGCAAGGCTATCTGCCGATCCTCAGCCTTTGCCAGCAGGTGGTGCTGGGGCTGGCCCCGATGAATGTCGACACCGGGGCCGGTTTCGTCACGCCGCAGAACTACGAGATCGTTTCCGAGCTGGCCAAGCAGGCGCTGCGTTGACCTCCCAAGCCGCCGGCCGGGATTATTGCCCGGCCGGCGAGATGACCGCAGAGACAATTCCAGCGAGGATCGCATGAGCGAACGCATCATCGAACTGCGCGACATCAAGAAATCCTATGGCCAGGTCTATGCGCTGGGCGGCGTCAACCTCAGCGTCGATCGCGGCGAGGTGGTCGGCCTGATCGGCGACAACGGCGCCGGCAAGTCGACGCTGATCAAGATCCTATCCGGCGTGGTGAAGCCGACCAGTGGCGACATCCTGGTGCGCGGCACGCCGGTCAGCGGATGGAGCGCGGCGCGCTCGCGCGACGCCGGCATCGAGACGGTGTTCCAGGACAGGGCTCTGGCCGTGCAGCAGACCATCGTGCGCAACATCTTCATGGGCCGCGAGCTGACCGGCTTCATGGGCTGGCTGAAGGTCAACAAGGAGATCGAGGAGGCGAGCCGGCTGATGCGCGAGATCGGCTTCACCTCGAAAGTGTTCACGCCGCACTCGATCGTCGGCCAGCTCTCGGGCGGCGAGCGCCAGGGCGTGGCGATCGCGCGCGCCATCTACAAGCAGGCCGAGCTGATCATCCTCGACGAGCCGACGACGGCGCTGTCGCTGACCGAGACCGCCAAGGTCTTCCATTTCGTGCGCCAGGTGCGGGCGAGCGGCCGATCGATCCTGTTCATCGGCCACAACATCCACCACGTCTTCGACATCGCCGACCGTTTCGTCGTGCTCGACCGCGGCAAGGTGGCGCTGACGGCCGACCGCAGCGAGGTGAAGTCGGCCGAGGACCTGATCAACTTCATGGAAGACGTGGCGCATCCCGGCGGCTTGCCGGGGCTGCACGAGGGCGCGGAGCAGAGAGCGTGATGAGCAAGGCCATGGAACCCGATCTGCAAACCCCTCTGGGAAGAACGAGCGGCCAGGCGGGCAAGGAATGGAGCCATCCGTCGAACCACTGGCTGCGCGGCTTCGTCCTCGACAACCGCGCGGCCCTCGGCACGCTGGCCGTGTTCATCGTCATGATGGCGGTGTTCATCATCGCCAACCCGACGGTCTTCACCACCTGGTATCTCTACAGCTCAGTGCTCACCACGCTTCCAGTCGCGCTGTTCGTGGTGGTGCCGCTGGTCTTCGTCGTCACCTGCGGCGAGATCGACCTGTCGTTCCCGGCGACGATGGGCTTCGCCTCCTGGGTCTTCGCGCTGGTGGTGCAGGCCGGCTACGATCCGTTCCTCGGCATCGCGGCGGCGCTCATCACCGGCACGCTGCTCGGTTTCCTCGTCGGCTCGCTGGTCGTCTATGGCGGGCTATCGTCGCTGATCGCCACGCTCGGCATGAACTTCCTGCTGCGCGGCCTGATCCAGATCATCAACGAGGGCAAGTCGACGTCGTTGAGCAGCCTTGCCGACAGCTTCGCCTACAAGATCTTTTCCAGCCAGCTCTGGGGCATCCCGGTGCAGATCTTCTGGGCGATCGCCTTCGTCGTCTTCTCGGCGTTGCTCTACAACCGGCACCGCTTCGGCGCGCAGGTCAAGGTCGTCGGCGACAATCCCGACAGCGCCAAGCAGATGGGCATCGACGTCAAGCTCGTGCGGGTGAAAGTGTTCGTCTTCACCGGCATAGGGGCGGCGATTGCCGGCACCTTCTCTGTGATGATCAACTTCACCTGGTGGCCGACGGCGGGCGACGGCTATCTGTTGCCGGTGCTGGCATCGGTGTTCGTCGGCGGTACGCCGACCTGGGGCGGCATCGGCACGGTCGTCGGCGGCGCGATCGGCGCCGTCACGGTGTCGTTCATCCAGACCGGCGTGGTGGCCGCGGGCCTGAGCGGCTTCTACGTCCAGTTCTTCAACGGGCTGATCATCATCCTGTCGCTGCTCGGCCACAAATGGAACCAGGCAAGGTACCGGTGAATGCAAGTTTCGGCGGCAAGCGGTAACTTTAGTCCGAAGTCGCTATTTTGCTTGCCAAAAACCTCAAGACTGGCCTTAATTTGCCTGGAGCGATCTGGGGCAGTTTCGAATATGATATCTGAAGGAAGTGTTCGGCGGGCGATAAATCATCTCACTGCGTTCGGTGACACGGACCTTTTCCCTATGCTGCCCGAAATGAAGTGCTTTGCGGAGTCGGCCGACGCGATCGTCGCAGATTGCGCGAAGCTTAATTTAGGGCAGTACACCCCAACGGGTGTCGTTGAGAATCTAACGCCTAAGTCGTGGTTGGGATTTCGAATTGCCCATCAGCTGACTGCCGCTGACAATCTTATCTATCTTGCCGCATTACTCGACTGTGCTGATCGTCTAGAGGCTTCACGGACACCTGAGGAGCGCAATGAGGCGTTTGCATATAGGTTTGACACAGAAGAAACAAAACGCGTTTTCAAGGCGGGCAGGGGCTTTCACCAATGGATCTCCTACCTTGTTGAATTTGGCGCATCTGATCGTCCTTTTTTGGATCCGCCGGTAATTACAACTGACATTGCTGATTTTTATCAGCGCATATATTTTCACAGAATCGAGAATATTCTTGATGACGCGGGGGCCCCACGGGGTCCGTCTGAATTAATTAAGAAGATTATTAAAACTACCAGGGCTCGGCAGAGCTACGGCCTTCCAGTTGGAACGACCGCGTCTCGGCTGATTGCGGAATGCGTATTGAACGACACAGACACTTTCCTCAGAAATTTGGGAGTCACATTTACCAGATTTGTCGACGATTTCCGAATAATAGCCTCTGACGAACAATCTGCTCATTCTATACTTTGTAAACTTGCAGAACACCTTATGGTTACGGAAGGGCTTTCGCTGAATGTATCCAAAACAAAAATTGGTCAGAGGAGCGAATTAGAAGCCGGCGCGAGGCATCGTCTGCAAGACGTCTTTTCGTCTAGTGAAATGGAAAGCATGGCTAGCTTCATTCAGCTAAATTACGGAGAAGGAGACGATGAATCTGAAGATGATTCTCTGAGCAATCCATTTATTGCGTTTATGAAGCCGTCCGTCTTGTTTGAAAAGATGGATAGTCTTGGTGACAAAAGAGGCGTCGATCTTTCGATATTCAAAGCTATTCTTCGAGTTTTACGCTTTATTCCTGTACACGATCCTGTCTATCTGCTCGGTCGTCATGCTGAGTTGCTTTATTATATTCCGAGAGAGTTTTGTATGGTGCTGACCGCTTGGTCAAAGCAGGATGGATTTCCTCATGGAGATGTAAAAACTCGCGTTCTCGAGCTTTTGCATGCCTCGCCCTACGCTGATTTGCCATATGTCCGATCTTGGCTCATCGCGTTGTTTGTCAATGGAACCTTGCCATACGAACCATCAGATTGGGCGACCTACGACTTCAATCGGACGATAATGGAGAAGCGAGCTCGCATTTTCTTGAAAGGACTGGCCAATGATCGCCCTTATTTTCGTGCTCAAAGGACTCAGCTCGGGGGGTTGAGTGAGTGGGAGAAACCAGCTGCGTTGATGGCAGCGATGTGTCTACCTGCCGATGAATATTCAGCTTGGTTAGATGTATCTGTGTCGCAGTTAGCTTCCCCGTTTGCGCGCACCTATTGCAATTGGTTGAAGCGCTCTCACGGAAGTCTCAGAGCTATTCTCGAGCAGTGAAAATCTTAACAATGTCAAACCCCGGTGACAAATCCGTCCAGCACTCGCTTCTGCCCCGCCTTGTCGAAGTCGATGGTGAGCTTGTTGCCCTCAATCGCCGCGATGTTGCCGTTGCCGAATTTCTGGTGGAAGACGCGGTCGCCGACGCTGAAGGCGGACGGCGTGTCGGCGACGGATTTGGCGACCAACTCGCCCTCGATGGTGCGGCCTTTCACGCTGGTGCGGCCGGCGCCGTAGCCGGAGTCGGTCTCGCCATAGCCGATGCGCTCGACCTGGTGGCCGGAGCGGGTGCCCCAGTTGCGGTCGGTGGCCTCGGTGCGGTTGGCCCGCGCGCGTTGCCAGCCGGGCGTGGCATAGGTGTTGGAGAAGCTGCCCTGATCCTTGGCGCCGACATTGTCGAAGCGCGAGGCGCCATAGGGGTTCTGCCGGCCACCGCCGCCGCGGCCGGAGGCGAATGAGCCGCCACCATAGGGATTGCCGTAGCCGCCGTAGCTGCTGCCACCCTCAGCGACATCGACATGGGTTTCCGGCAACTCGTTGACGAAGCGCGACGGGATCGTCGATTGCCACAATCCATGAATCTGGCGGTTGGAGACGAACCAGATGTGCAGGTTCTTCTTGGCGCGCGTCAGGCCGACATAGGCGAGGCGCCGTTCCTCCTCCAGACCGGAGCGGCCGCCTTCGTCCAGCGCGCGCTGATGCGGGAACAGGCCTTCCTCCCAACCGGGGAGGAACACCGTTTCGAATTCTAGGCCCTTGGCCGAATGCAGCGTCATGATCGAGACCGCATCTTGCGACTCGCCCTGCTCGGCATCCATGACCAGCGCTACATGCTCGAGGAAGGCGCGCAGCGACTCATACTCCTCCATGGAGCGGATCAGCTCTTTCAGGTTCTCCAGCCGCCCGGGCGCTTCCGCCGAGCGGTCGTTCTTCCACATGTCGGTGTAGCCGCTCTCTTCCAGGATGGTTTCGGCGAGCTCGGTATGCGGGGTGGTTTCCAGCGCGTTGCGCCAGCGCTCGAAATTGGCCGCCACCTCGCGCAGCGCGGCGCGTGGCTTCGGCTTCAGCTCGTCGCTTTCGGAGAGCGTGGCTGCGGCCTCCAGCATCGGGATGCGCAGGGCACGCGCGGTGTCGTGGATCTGGCGGATGGTCGCTTCGCCCAGACCACGCTTCGGCACGTTGACGATGCGCTCGAAGGCGAGGTCGTCGCCGCTGTTGGCGACGACGCGGAAGAAGGCGAGCGCATCGCGGATTTCCAGGCGCTCATAGAAGCGCGGGCCGCCGATGACGCGGTAATTCAAGCCCAGCGTGATGAAGCGGTCTTCGAAGGCGCGCATCTGGAAGGAGGCGCGCACCAGGATCGCCATGTCGTTGAGCTTGTGCCGATTGCCTTGTCTATCGGGGCGCTGATAGGCCTCGATGGCGTCGCCGATGGCCCGGGCCTCTTCCTCCGAGTCCCAGGCGGCATGGACATGCACCTTGTCGTCCTCGGGGTCGTTGCGGTCTGTGAACAGCGTCTTGCCGAAGCGGCCCTCATTGTGGGCGATGAGATGCGAGGCCGCGCCCAGTATATGCGCGGTGGAGCGATAGTTGCGCTCCAGCCGGATGATGGTGGCGCCCGGGAAATCCTTGTCGAAACGCAGGATGTTGTCGACCTCGGCGCCGCGCCAACCGTAGATCGACTGGTCGTCATCGCCGACGCAGCAAATGTTGACGGGGGACCTGCCTCGGCCTTCGGAGGAAGAGCGACCAATCTCCCCCCTTGAGGGGGAGATGTCGGCGGAGCCGACAGAGGGGGGTGGTGCCCCACCGGCCTGTCCGCGCGAGGCGCCCCCCTCTGTCCTGCCGGACATCTCCCCCTCAAGGGGGGAGATTGGCCTGCCCTCCGGACGCTGCGCGAGAAGCCGCAGCCACATGTATTGGGCGGTGTTGGTGTCCTGGTACTCATCGACCAGTATGTATTTGAACTTGCGGTGATATTCCTTCAGCACGTCCGGATAGGCGCGGAAGATGCGGATCGGATGGTAGAGCAGGTCGCCGAAGTCGCAGGAATTCAGCGTCTGCAACCGTTCCTGATACGCCTTGTAGAGCTGGCGGCCCTTGCCGTTGCCGAAACTGCGCGCATCGCCTTCCGCAATCTCGTCGGGGCCGAGGCCCTTGTTCTTCCAGTTGTCGAGCATCTGGGCGAAGGTCTTGGCCGGCCAGCGCTTGTCGTCCAGCCCTTCTGCCTGGATCAACTGCTTGATCAGCCGCACCACGTCGTCGGTGTCGAGGATGGTGAAGCCCGATTTCAGCCCGGCAAGCTCGGCGTGGCGACGCAAGAGCTTGACGCCGATGGAGTGGAAGGTGCCGAGCCACGGCATGCCCTCGACATTTTCCTCGCCGATCAGGAGACCGATGCGCTGCTTCATCTCGCGCGCGGCCTTGTTGGTGAAGGTGACGGCAAGAATTTCTGACGGCCAGGCCTTTCTGGTGTTGAGGATGTGGGCGATGCGGGTGGTCAGCACCCGCGTCTTGCCGGTGCCGGCGCCGGCCAGCACCAGAACCGGGCCTTCGGTCGTTTCGACCGCGAGCCGCTGTTCCGGGTTGAGGCCCTTCAGATAATCGGGCGCGCTGTTCTGGCCGCTGCGCGCCGCCATGGCGCGCGCGGCTATGCCGGACGGGGCCGCGGGCCGCGCATTCGGTTCATCGAAAAAAGGCATGTCCTCGGAAAAGCCCGACATCGCCCCCGAATGTAGTGATTCGGGGGCGAAAGACCAGAACTGTCTACGTTTTGTTCTAGTTTCGCGTGTCTGGCTCCAACTTGACAGCCGGAGCGGGTGAGGGAAAGCTGGCGGCAGGGCAGGGACGGCATGCCGTCGCCTGGGCGGCGCTATTTTTGTTTGACGCAATTTCGGACGGAAAACCGCTTCACACTTTTCCTGGAATTGCTTGATGCGCGCAACAGTCGAAGGAGCACCGTCTTGGCTGTCACCATCACCTCCCTCGTCCTCTTCCTCATCGGTTTGGTTCTCGGCGGCGGCGGCGTCTGGCTCGCGATGCTGGGCGGCAGTTGGTACTACCTGATCGCCGGCCTGGTTTTCCTGATCACTGCCTGGCTGCTGTTCAGGCGCAGGTCGACATCGCTTTGGCTCTACGCGCTGTTCGTGCTCGCCACGCTGTGCTGGGCGGTTTGGGAAATCGGCTTCGACTGGTGGCAGCTCGGGCCGCGCGGCGGCATCATAGTGCTGATCGCCTTATGGCTGTTGACGCCATGGGCAAGGCGCGGCTTGACCGGTCCGGACGGGCGCGCGCCGATGATCCTGGCCGTGCTCGCCTCGCTTGCCGTGGCCGGCTATTCGATGACCGCCGATCCCAAGGATATCGGCGGCACGCTGGGCACCGAGAAGGTGGCCACGGCGGCCAATCTCGGCGGCGACGTGCCGGCCGGCGAGTGGCACTTCTACGGCCGCACGCCGTTCGGCCAGCGCTATTCGCCGCTCGACCAGATCACGCCCGACAATGTCGCCAAATTGCAGCTGGCATGGACCTATCGCACCGGCGACGTGAAAGGTCCCGACGATATCGGCGAGACGACCTATCAGGTGACGCCACTCAAGATCGGCGACGCGCTGTTCATCTGCACGCCGCATAATTTCGCCATCGCCATCGATGCCGCGAGCGGCAAGGAGAAATGGCGCTACGACCCGAAGATCAAGCTGGATCCCAACCGCCAGCACCAGACCTGCCGCGGCGTGTCCTACTACGCCGATGCCAAGATCGCCGGCGGCCAACCCTGCGCCGCGCGCGTCTACCTGCCGACCTCCGATGCCAGGCTGATCGCGCTCGACGCCGCGAGCGGGCAAGTCTGCCCGTCCTTCGCCGAGGGCGGCACGCTGAACCTGATGGCCAATATGCCCTATCCGAAGTCTGGCTATTACTATTCGACCTCGGCGCCGCTTATCGTTGGCGGCAAGATCATCGTCGGTGGAGCGGTCAACGACAATTATTCGACCGAAGAGCCGTCCGGTGTCATCCGCGCCTATGACGCCGGCACGGGCGCCCTGTTGTGGAATTGGGATTCGGGCAATCCCGACCAGACGGCGCCGCTGCCGGCCGGGCAGAACTACACCAACAACTCGCCCAACATGTGGTCGACGGCGAGCGCCGACGAAAAGCTCGGGCTGCTCTACGTGCCGCTCGGCAACCAGACGCCGGACCAGCTCGGCATGGGCCGCAGCGCCAATGTCGAGAAATTCTCCTCCTCGATCACCGCGCTCGACCTCAACACCGGGCAACTGCGCTGGGTGCGGCAGACCGTGCATCACGATCTGTGGGACATGGATGTGCCGGCGCAGCCGACACTGGTCGACATCACCACGGCGAGCGGCGTGGTGCCGGCGCTGGTCGGGCCGACCAAGCAGGGCGATCTCTACGTGCTCGACCGGCGAACCGGCGAGCCGATCATTCCGGTGAAGGAGGTGCCGGCGCCGGGCGGCGCTATCGAGGGCGATCATGCCTCGCCGACACAGCCTGCCTCCGACCTGTCCTTCAATCCCAAGCCGCTGACCGGCGCCGACATGTGGGGCGTCACCATGTTCGACCAGCTGGCGTGCCGGATCGAGCTGAAGAAGCTGCGCTATGAGGGACGCTACACGCCGCCCTCTGTGCAGGGCTCGCTGATCTATCCCGGCAATTTCGGCGTCTTCAACTGGGGCGGCGTCGCGGTCGATCCGGTGCGGCAGGTGATGTTCGGCATGCCGACCTACCTCGCCTTCACCTCGAAGCTCATCCCGCGCGCGGACGTGCCTGCGCCGAGCGACAACACCAAGGGCAGCGAGCAGGGGCTGAACCGCAACGAGGGCGCGCCTTACGCGGTGGTGATGGGACCGTTCCTGTCGCCGCTCGGCATTCCCTGCCAGGCGCCGCCCTGGGGCTATGTCGCCGGCGTCGACCTCAAGACCGGAAACATCGCCTACAAGCACCGCAACGGCACCGTCTACGACATGACGCCGCTGCCTTTGCCGCTCAAGGTCGGCGTGCCCGGTATCGGCGGGCCGATGATCACGGGCGGCGGCGTCGCTTTCCTGGGCGCCGCGGTCGACGATTATCTGCGCGCCTATGACCTCACCACCGGCAGGCAGCTCTGGCAGGCGAGGCTTCCCGCGGGCGGACAGTCGACACCGATGACCTACACGGTGGCCGACGGCCGCCAGTTCGTCGTCATCGTCGCCGGCGGCCACGGCTCGGTCGGCACCAAGCCGGGTGACTACGTGATGGCCTACACGCTACCTAAATAGGCGGCTGATATTCAGGTGAGGCCGGCCTGCGAATGGCGAGTTCCTGCGCTTCCGGTGCTCACGTACTTTAGTACGCTCCGCTCCGGTTCTCGGACCTCACCATTCTCGACTCGGCCTGACCTGAATCTCAACCACCTATTGCGCTAGGCAACAGCCTGGCGGATCGGCAGCTGGCTTTGGGTGTCGGCCACTTCAGTGCGCTGCGTCAGCGCGAAGATTTCGCCGAATGGCGCCGGGCGGCCGAGAAGGAAGCCTTGAGCCTCGTTGCAGCCTTCGGCGCGCAGGATCGACAATTGGCTGTGCGTCTCGACGCCCTCGGCCAGGACCGGGATATGCAGGCTCTGGCCGAGCGCCAGCACGGCGCGGATGATGGCCTTGGCCTGCGGGCTGGTTTCAACCTCGGACATGAAGGAGCGATCGAGCTTGATCTTGTCGAACGGGAAGGCGCGCAGCGTCTCCAGCGAGGAATAGCCGGTTCCGAAATCGTCGATGGCGATGGTGACGCCCAGCGCCTTGATCCGCCGCAGGATATTGAAGGTACGGATCTTGTCGGCGATGATGGTGGTTTCGGTGATCTCGAGCTCCAGCCGGCTCGGCTTGAGCCCGGTGTCGAGCAGGATCTCGTGGACGAGCTTGGGCAGGTCGGTATGGGCGAACTGGACCGGAGAAAGATTGACCGCGACCTTGTACGGATGATCCCATGAGGCGGCCTTGGCGCAGGCGGTGCGCAGCACCCACTCGCCGAGCGGCAGGATGAGGCCGTTCTCCTCGGCCAGCGGAATGAACTCGGCTGGAGGAATATTGCCCCTGGTCGGATGCTTCCAGCGCAGCAGCGCCTCATAGCCGCGAATGTCGCCGGTCGGAACGGAAGTCTGCACCTGATAGTGCAGGTCAAGCTGACCGTTCTCGACGGCATCGCGCAGATCGTTGGCCAGTGTCCGGTTGGCGCGGACGGCCTCGTCCATGGCCTGCTCATAGAAGCAGACGTTCTGGGTTATGTTGGCCTTGGCGCGATACATGGCCAGGTCGGCATTGTTGACCAGCGTTTCGCGGTCGTGCGCGTCGTTGGGGTAAATGGCGACACCGAGGCTGGCGCCGGTCGCGGTTTCGACGTCGCCGAACCTGACCGGCGCGAACAGCGCCGCTTCGAGGCGCGAAATGAAATCGACAAGGTCCGACTGGCTCTTCATGCGCTTGACGCCGGCGAACTCGTCGCCGCCGAGGCGGGCGACGAATTCGCCTTCCTGCAGCAGCGCGCTCATGCGTTCGGCCAGGTTCTTCAAGGTCTGGTCGCCGGCGCCGTGCCCCCAGATATCGTTGATCTCCTTGAACCGGTCGAGATCGATGCCGACGACCGCCACTTTGCCGCCGAGTTCGCGGGTGCGGTCGATCTCACGGTCGAGATGATCGTTGAAGTTAGCCCGGTTGGGCAGGCCGGTCAGCGCGTCGTTCATCGCCAGGTGATGCAGGCGTTGAAAGGCTTCCGAGCGCGTCTTGTCATCGATCAGATAGCTGGCAAGGCCGGTGCCGATGATGATCAGGCCGGCAACGGCGACGCCGAGCGCCATGGCATGCACCGCCAGGGAATCGGTGTTGGCGCCGCGCGTTACCAGCGACGTCACCTGCACCGCCGCCATCGCGGTGAAATGCAGGCTGACGATGGCCAGCACCAGAATGGCCGCGGCCCAATAGTTGCGGCCGGACAGCCGTTCGCTCAGGGCGACGCTCAAGGCGAGGCAGGCAAAGATCACGGAGAGCAGGACAGAGGCGGCAATATAGGTCGTGTCCCATTCGACGATGCCGTCGACATGATAGGCCGCCATGCCTGTGTAGTGCATGCCGGAGATCGCCAGGCCGACGATGACTCCGCCGACGATCGGGGCAATGCGCGGAGCGTGGGTCGTCGCCGCGATGAAGCCGGCGGCGGTGCCGGTGATGGCGATAAACAGCGAGGCGATCGTCAGCACCGGATCGAAGGCCATCGGAGCGCCGGGATCGTAAGCCAGCATGGCGATGAAATGCGTGCACCAGATGGATGACCCCGCGCAGACCGCGGTCAGGAAATGCCAGCCGACCTGTTGCAAGCCTTTGGCTTCATGCGCACGCAGGAAAAGCCGGATGGTTGCCCAGGAGCCCGCGCTGCAGACCAGCGCCGCGACCAGCACGAGCCACAAATTGTGATCGACTGCCACGCAGGAAACGATGCGCATCATGGCCGGCTAGCCCTCTTATATCTCGGAGGCGCCGGACCTTCCGCCTTATCGAGTCATCGCCCGGTGTCCGTTGGCGGACATCCTGTTTGTCGCGGCGAGGGTGTGACACAGGCGTTGGCAGCCGCCCCCAATGCGGATACCGATAATTCGACCTACAACCTGCTGCACAACCTATAATAGGCGGTTAATTGTATTGGGTACCGGCATCCGTGCGCAGGGCATGGTTTCTGGAATGTGTATGATAATTCTAAAATAGACACAATATCGATATTTCAAGGGTAGGGGCCGTGCCGACCGGGCGCGACCTTCCCTGCCGCCGTCGAGCTCGGCTGGCAAAAAGAGCGAATCAGCTCGCTGTCGAAATGACCGATCCGCTCAAGACCGTGCGGGCGCTTCAAAGCCCGAGATGGCCTCTCAGGCTCGGCACCTGCTCCAGGACCTGGTTGGTCAGGTCAGGGCCAGCGGCGGCTTCGGCCTGCTTGATCAAGGTCTCGCCGGCCTGCCGGATCTGCGCCATGTCGAGACCGGACGCCTTGAGGGCGGCGACGCCGTTGATCAGCGCGCCGGCCTTTTCGCCGAGCACGCCGCCAAGCGCGCCTTGCAGCGACGACAAAAGGCCGCCGCCCGAACCGGCCGCCGCGCCGGCTGCCATCACATCATATTTCTGCGCCAGCGCGTCGGCGCCGGGGATTTGGGCGAAG
Organism: Mesorhizobium australafricanum; assembly: GCF_033977265.1. Classification (NCBI taxonomy): domain Bacteria; kingdom Pseudomonadati; phylum Pseudomonadota; class Alphaproteobacteria; order Hyphomicrobiales; family Phyllobacteriaceae; genus Mesorhizobium; species Mesorhizobium australafricanum. The sequence goes on from NZ_JAVIIT010000006.1 coordinate 233,494, forward strand.
AAGGACGAAACGCTGGTGCCTTCGGCCTCGTGCTCGAGCACGGAAAAGATGGTGCCGACAACCTTCTCGGTGGTGGGCTCATCAAGTCCTGCCTTTTGCGAGACGGTGTTGACGATGTCCTGGACATTCATGGCATTCCCCTTTTCGTCGATCAGGCAAAGCTGCACCCGCAGCTTTTCTTCCTAATGTGCAGCTTTGCTTCCTAATGTGACAGCACCATCAAGGCTTTCGGAAATGACCAAAATGTGATGGGCGAGCCGCGGCCCTCCGGATCGTCATCCGGGCGCGGCTGGACCGTATAGATCTCGACCCTATCTTGCGGATCGACCCGCCAATCGTCCCAATTGCCGTCGAGGAGAGCCATGACCGAACCCGTTGCCAAGCCCGTCACCACGCAGCCCATCGTCACTCGACCCTTGATTACTAAGGCGATGATCGATGCCTATGACGAATACACGCATCTGACGCTCGATAGGCGCCGCTTCATGGAGCAACTGACGAGGCTGGCGGGCTCGGGCGCGGCGGCGGCCGCGATCGCGCCGATGCTGGCGGCAAATTCCGCCCAGGCGGCGATCGTCGCCGAGGACGACAGCCGGGTGAAGGGCGAGGACATCACATATCCCGGCAGCAGCGGCGAGATGAAAGGCTACCTGGTCAGGCCGGCCGATCAGCCCGGCAAGCGCGGCGCCGTCATCGTCATCCACGAGAACAGGGGCCTCAACCCGCATATCCGCGATGTCGCCCGGCGCGTGGCGCTGGAGGGGTTCGTCGCCTTGGCGCCGGACTTCCTGTCGCCGCTTGGCGGCACGCCGCCCGACGAGGACAAGGCGCGCGACATGTTTACCAAGCTCGATGCCGCCCAAGTCGCGGCCGACGGCGTGGCGACAGTGGCCTACCTCCAGAGCCTCAAGGACGGCAACGGCAAGGTCGGAGCGGTCGGCTTCTGCTGGGGCGGCGGCGCGGTGAACCAGCTTGCCGTCCATGCGCCCGACCTCAGCGCCGGCGTCGCCTATTACGGCATGCAACCCAAGGCCGAGGACGTTCAAAAGATCAAGGCGGCGCTGCTTTTGCACTATGCCGGGCTGGACGAGCGGACCAATGCCGGTATCGATGCTTACAAGAAGGCGCTCGACGCCGCGCATGTCGAATACACGGTCTATGTCTATGACGGCGCCAACCACGCCTTCAACAACGACACCTCGGCCGCGCGCTACGACAAGAAGGCCGCCGATCTCGCCTGGGGTCGGACGGTCGCTTTCCTGAAGGAGAAGCTGGGATAGTCGGGCAGTTTAGGTGTTTGCCGCCGGTTTATGAAAGGCGACGCCGGCGATCACCAGCGCAATGCCGAGGCAGTCTGGGATGCTCGGCACCTGGCGCAGCACGATGACGCCGATGAGCGTTGCCGTGAGCGGCAGGAGCGACAGCATCAGCGCGAAGCTCGCGCGCGGCAGTCTCGCCATGGCGAGCTGGTCGCAGATGTAAGGGATGACCGAAGAGCAGACGCCGACGCCGATCGCGGCAATGAGCAGTCGCAGTGACGAGAAGGCCGGCAGCGCTTCGCTGAAGCCGACGGGCAACACGATGAGAAACGCAATCACCATGGCGGTTCCGAGGCCGGCAATGCCGATGCCAGCCTGGGCGACGCGGTGGCCGATCACGATGTAGCCGACGAACAGGGCGCCATTCAAGAACGCCCAGGACAGGCCGACCGGATCGCTGGACCACTTCACGTCGATAAGCAGCAAGGTGCCGATAACCGCAACAGCCAGCGCCGCGACGTTGCGCCGGCTGCGCAGACCAACCAGCGCCACTGCGATGGTGCCGACGAATTCGATCGCCGCCACCAGCGACATCGGCAGGCGGTCGAGCGCCAGATAGAACGAGCAGTTCATGACCGCCAGGCAGGCGCCGAAGGCCAGCAGCAGCAGTCGCTGAGCGCGATCGGCGCGGGCGAAAACGCGCCAGGGCCTGGTCAAGGGGGCGAAGATGAGGGCGGCGGTGGCGATGCGCAGCCAAGCCATGCCGAGCACGCCGACCTGGTCGAAAAGCAGCACCGCGAAGGCTGGCCCGAGGTAGTGGAACACGGCGCTGACGCAGAACCAGACATGCGGCGGCAACGCGTTGGCCAACCCAGCAGAGGCGGGGCCGGCGAGGTCAGGGCGCACATCGGCGGCGGCCTGGCTTGCAGCCGGAATTTGCGTTTGAGCTTTCATGGGAGCATTATCGCAGGTGAAACCCGCGATCCACATGCGCGATGAACGGCCTGATAGCCATTTCGCTTTCTGAAGGAAGAAAATCAGCTTGAAAAACCTTCGAAATGAAGTTTCGGGTGTGGATGTCGTGGACCTGAAGATCCTGCGGCTCCTGGAAAAGGATGCGCGCATCAGCACGGCGGAACTGGCGCGCGCGGTCGGGCTGTCGCCGCCGAGCGTGGCGGAGCGCATCCGCAAGCTGCAGGAGAACGGCGTGATCGAGGCCTACACGGTCAGGATCAATCCGGCCGCCCTCGGCATGAAGCTGTCGGCATGGCTCAGAATCAGGCCGGTGCCGGGACAGCTGTCGGTGGTGGCGGAAATCATTCGCGAGCTGCCGGAAATCGCGCAATGCGACCGGGTAACCGGCGAGGACTGTTTCATCGCGCTCGCCCATGTCGGCTCGGTGAGCGAGCTCGAGCGCGTGATCGACCGGATCATTCCCTATGCGATGACCAACACCGCGATCATCCAGTCATCGCCGATCGAGCCGCGTTCCCCGCTCCGCGGTTTCAAGCAGAAGTGACGGGGCAGCGACAGAGCAATTCCAGGAAAAGGCCTCGCGGTCCGGCTCGGCGACTTCGCCGTAGCCTTCCGTCCCGAATTGCGTAAGAAAAAACAGATCAAGCGTGGCCGCGCTTCATGCGCGCCTGCTTGAGAATCGCGCGCCAGCGGATCATGTCGAACGGAATAGGTTCGTTGTTGTTGGCGATGTGGAAGATCTCGTTGTTGACGTTCTTCAGCGATCGCCAGAAATCATAGTCGGTGATGCGTGGATCGGCCGCCAACCGCTCCACTTCGACCTTGATGTCGGTTTTCATGCACTGTCCTCGCGCCGCATTCCGCCTGCCGCCCGCGCAAACCCGGTGCGGCGGTTTTCGAACGCGCCTCTGAGTCGTTCAACGGCTCAAATGGCTTGTTCACGTTAAAACCTTGGTAAGGTTAACGCGGGCGCCGAGGTGCTTCAAGCGCTCTTGCGTTTGATGCCGATCGAACGGCCGGCACGCTCCGGCATCGGCAGCGCCGCATGGGCGGCGCGCATGGCTTCAATGTTGCCAAGCACATCGGCGGGGAAGGGAGCAACCTTGGGTCCGTCCATGTCGACATGCAGCGACAGCGTTTCGGACGTTGCTGCCAGCCAGCCGTCGACATGACGGATTTCCTGGTAGGCGCGCAGGCGCTTCTCATCATGGTCGATCAGCTGGAACGAGACGTTCACCTTGTGCTCGAGGTGCAGCTCCTGCAGGTAGCAGACATGAACCTCGGCCGTGTAGATGGTGAGGCGCCGCTCCTTGACGTAGTTCGGCCCCATGCCCATCAGATCGAACGCCTGGTCCGAGCAGCGGTCGAACAGCACGTTGTAGTAGGCCATGTTGAGATGGCCGTTATAGTCGATCCATTCCTTCTCGATCGCCATTGGGCCGGAAATGATCGGTACGGGGATCGTCATCTTGGTTTTCCTTGATGGTCGCTGGACAGGGCGGACGGAAGGCTACGGCGAAGTCGCCGAGCCTAATCGCTTGGCACTTTTCCCGGAATTGCTTTAGGCATCATCCATAGCTGCATAACAAGGTGGCCACTGGTCCATTCGCGGAGGAATTCATGGCTTTGAGCGACCTCAACTCCGTCGAACGCAACGAGGAAGGCATTGCCGCGGTGCTCGGCATCCTCAAGCAGCAGTTCGGCGAGCGTTTTCAGACCGGCGAATCGATCCGCGGCCAGCACGCCCACACCACCACCTATATCCCGACCCAGGCGCCGGACGGCGTCGCGTTCGTCGAGACGACGGCGGAGGTGCAGGAGATCGTGCGTGCCTGCGCCGCCCATCGCGTGCCAGTGATCGCCTTCGGCGTCGGCTCCTCGCTCGAGGGTCACACCAATGCGCCGGGCGGCGGCATTTCCATCGACACCTCGCGCATGAACCGTATTCTGTCCGTCAATCCGCAGGACCTCGACTGCACGGTCGAGCCCGGGGTGACGCGCGAGGACCTCAACCGGCATTTGCGCGACACCGGCCTGTTCTTTCCGATCGATCCGGGCGCCAATGCGTCGCTCGGCGGCATGGCGGCAACCAGGGCCTCCGGCACCAACGCCGTTCGCTATGGCACCATGCGCGAGAACGTGCTGTCGCTGACCGCCGTCATGGCCGACGGCGAGACAGTGACGACCGGCAAGCGGGCGAAGAAAAGCTCCGCCGGCTACGACCTGACGCGGCTTCTGGTCGGCTCCGAGGGCACGCTCGGCATCATCACCTCGCTGACGCTGAGGCTGCAGGGCATTCCGCAGGCGATCTCCGGCGGCGTCTGCCCGTTCCCCAGCCTGGAGGCGGCCTGCAACACGGTGATCGCGACCATCCAGATGGGCATACCGGTGGCGCGTATCGAGCTGGTCAACGCGCTGCAGATGCGGGCGATGAAGAACTATTCCAAGCTCGACTATCCGGAGAGCCCGTGCCTGTTCGTCGAATTCCACGGCAGCGACGCCGGCGTCGCCGAGCAGGCCGAGACGTTCGGCATGATCGCCGAGGAGCAGGGCGGCGGGCCGTTCCTGTGGACCAGCGTCGCGGAAGAGCGGACCAGGCTCTGGAAGGCGCGGCACGACGCCTACTGGTCGTCGCTGACGCTGCGCCCGGGCGCCAAGGGGCTATCGACGGACGTCTGCGTGCCGATCTCGCGGCTTGCCGAATGCGTTACCGAAACCGAGGCTGACATCGCCGAGATGGGGCTGATCGCCCCGATCGTCGGCCATGCCGGCGACGGCAATTTCCATGTGCTGGTGCTGATGGATGTCGACAACCCGGATGAGATCGCGCTCGCCGAGACATTCGTCGCCAGGCTCAACATGCGCGCCATCGCGATGGAGGGAACCTGCACGGGCGAGCACGGCATCGGCCAGGGCAAGGTCGGCTTCCTGCGCCACGAGCTCGGCCATGGCGTCGATGTCATGCGCACGATCAAGCAGGCGCTCGATCCGCTCAACATCATGAACCCTGGCAAGATCCTGCCGTCGACATAGATAATCCTCGCGCTTGATCGCAGACTCGGTCGGCGAAGACGCAGGCTCCACAACGGAGGAACGAAGCCATGGCGATTTCACGCAAGGAAGAAGCTCGCGCGCTTAGCGCGGACGAACAGGATCTGGTTGCGAAGTCGCACCATCCCGTGGTGCAGGAGCTCGCGGACCCCGAACTTACCAATCTGGTCAAGCTGTTGCGGGAACGGCGCGACAAGGCGCAGACCGAGGCGCATCGGCGGCGCCGCGAAATGCGCGGCAAGGGCGCGCCGAAAGGTGCCGTGGCGTCGAAAGCCGACGGCGGCTCGCAGCTGAAGCTGGAAGTCCTCGCAATGGCCATGCGGCGGCTAAACGGTGAGGCCGAACGACGCCGCCAGCTTGCCGCGCGCCTTTCATTGGTCGAGAACGCGCGCAAGGCACTGGCCAGCAAACAGGCCGCCGCCAATGGGCCGGATTTCAACACGCGGACTGCGCACAGGGGGATGCGGGCGATAGCAAACGAGAAGGCACAGAACCTTGTTCGGCCGGCGGAGCGTGGCCGCCAGCGAAAGGCGGCGGCGGTGGCTCAGGCCAAGCGCGATGCGCGGTAGCAATTCCTCTACGGCTGAGTGCAGACTATTCCTGCACCCCCTCGACCAACTTCTGCAGCATCGGCCGGGTCGGCGCGAAGAAAGTCGTGCCGGTATGCGGGGTGGAGAAGTCGAGCAGTCGGTCGTAGGCGCCGGGCGGCTCGCCGACATACATGCGCTGCAGCATCTTCTCGATCACCCACAGATAGCGCGTGTAGCCGATGAAATAGGTCCCGAACTCATTCTGCCCCGGACGGCCGAACGGCATGTTGTCGCGCAGGATGTCGTATTCGTTGCCGGCGTCGTCCTCGATCGTGGCCAGCGACTTGTGCGACTTGCGCGGCTTGTCTTCGTCATCGATCTCGATGTTGTCGATCTTGGTGCGGCCGATGATCTCTTCCTGGACATGCGTCGGCGTTTTGCCCCACGCAGCCATGTCGTGCAGGTATTTCTGCACCACGACATAGCTGCCGCCTGCAAAGTCGGCGTCCTCGTCGCCGACCAAAGCGGAGGCAGGCAGGTCTAGGCCGGTCGGATTGGCGGTGCCGTCGACGAAGCCCAGAAGATCGCGTGCGTCGAAATAGCGAAAGCCCGAGACTTCGTCGACGACAGTCACGCCGTCGCCCAGGCCGTTCAACAGGATGCGCTCGAACTCGAAGCACATATCGGGCCTTTCGGCGCGGATGTGGAAGAGCAGATCGCCCGGCGTCGAGGGCGCCGAATGCGCGGAGCCCTCGATCGCCGCGAACGGCTTCAACTCGCGCGGCCGCCGGTTGGGCGACAGGCGGCTCCAGAGCTCGGCGCCGATGCCGGCGATGCAGGATAGCCGGCCCGACAGGTCGCGGAAACCGACATTCTTGACGAGGTCGTCAAGTTCGCCGAGTACCGATGCGACCTTCGAAAGCGCCGCCTTGTCGCTACCGACGGTGACGACGAGGAAAATCGCGGCCAGCGACAGCGGAGCGTCGACGCTCTGCGCGTCGATGGGCACTCTATCCCAGTTCTTGCCTGACATTCGGAATGCTCCATGCTGGGGTGAGATGAGCCGGCCAGGGACATGACCGCGGGGGGAGGGATGGTCGGGAAAAAGATATCGCGACCGCGCGCAGTCGCGCAACAGCGGACATTGCCCGGACCGCTGGCCGTTGCTAATGGAATTGCCTCTTTATCGACACGCGGATGCGGGTAGAGTGCGGCTGACTTTCAACCCGGGAAACAGATGCTCGCCCGCCTGTTCGTGATCTTCGGTGGCCTGTTCGTGCTGGTGCTGTGCGCGGCGCTGGTGGTGCCGTATTTCATCGACTGGACGGGCTACCGGGCCGACTTCGAGCGCGAGGCAAGCGCTATCCTCGGCCGCAAGGTGACGGTCAAGGGCGATGCGACGGCGCGGCTGTTGCCGTTTCCGTCGGTGACCTTCTCCAATGTCGAGGTCGCGGGCGGGCCGGTAGGCCGGCCGGCAATGACGGTCGAGACCTTCTCCATGGATGCGGAGCTGGCGCCTTTCCTGCGCGGCGAGGTGCTGATCTTCGACATGCGGCTGGTGCACCCCAAGGCCGTCATCGATGTCGCAAGTGACGGTACGGTCGACTGGGCGATCCGGCCCTCGACGCGGCTCGACCCCGGGCAAATCGCGATCGAGAAACTGACCATAACGGAGGGGCAGATCGAACTGCGCCACGCCGCCGGCGGGCGCAGCCACCTGGTTTCCGAGATCAACTCGACGATTTCCGCCAAAGCGCTCATCGGCCCCTGGCGGATGGACGGAACACTGCGCTTCGATGGCATGCGCACGGACATCTCGGCCTCGACCGGCAAGGTGGAGCCCGACGGCCAGATGCGGCTCAGGCTGAAAGCCGATCCCGATGCCTATCCGCTGATCATCGAAGCCGACGGCAATGCCGGCATCGTCAAGGGCGCCGCGGTCTATTCCGGCCAGTTCAAAATTTCGGCCGCTGACAAGAATGGGGCCGACAGGAATTCGGCCGAGCTGCGCGGCAACGACGGCGAGCCGGTCAAGATCAGCACCGGCAAGCCCGACCCGGGCTTCCGGTTGAACGGCAAGTTCGCGCTCGATCACCAGAAACTCGACGTTGACGCGTTCCGCTTCGAGACCGGGCCACTCGACAATCCCTACACCGCCGACGGCAAGGCCTCGGTCGATCTCGCCCTGAAGCCGCATTTCTCGGTCGAGGCCAGCGGCGCGCAAGTCCAGTTCGACGAGGCTGTCGGCGGGGCCGCCGGAGCCGGCTTTACGCTCGACCAGCGCATCGCGGCATTCGAGCAGACGCTGCAGCATATGCCGAAGCCGACCATACCAGGCACGGTCGAGGTCAGGCTGCCGGCGGTGGTGGCGGGCGATACGACGGTGCGTGACGTGCGGTTGTCGGCCGAGCCTGTCGAAGGCGGCTGGTCCGTCAAATCGTTGGCCGCGACGCTGCCGGGCCGCACGACGCTCGAAGCCGACGGTATGCTGAGCGTGGAAGACCATTTCGGCTTCACCGGTTCGTTGCTGTTGGCTGTCGCACAGCCTTCCGGCTTTGCGGCCTGGCTGTCGAAGGATGTCGACGAGGCCATCCGCCGGCTACCCGCGGCAGGCTTCAAGGCCAAGGTCGACCTCAGCGAGAACCGGCAGTCCTTCAGCAATCTCGAACTCATTCTGGGCAAGGCGAAATTCTCGGGCAGCATCGATTCCAGCCAGCCGGATGGCGCCAGGCCTTCCGTGCTGATGCGGCTGACGGGCGGGGAGATGGACCTCGATGGGCTGGCCGCTTTCGCCTCGATCTTCATCAGCGACAAGGGCGCCAACCGCTTTTCGGATCGCGATCTTGATTTCAAGATCAAGGCAGGGCCAGTCAGCGCCGTCGGGCTCAGCGCGGACACCGTCGATACGGCGCTGCGGCTGCGTGAGGGCCTGCTCGAGATCGACCGGCTTTCGATCGGCGGCCTCGCCGGCGCCTCGATCAGCGCCACGGGGCGGGTCAAGGATTTTCCGCAGAGCCCGACCGGCAAGCTCAATGCTTCCGTTGTGGCGGTGGATCTCAAGCCGCTGATCGATGTCGCGGCCCAGCATTATCCCGACAATGCCGTGCTCAAAGGCTTGGCCAGTCGTGCGGCGGCCTATCCCGAACTGTTCCAGGACGCGCGCATCGACTTGCTGACCAGCGCCGCCGACAATGGCGACGGCAGCACCGGGCTCGCGCTCTCAGCCCAGGGCAAGGCCGGCGGTTCGGCCTTCTCGGCTTCGCTTTCCGGCAAAGGAACCGCGGATAAGCTCTCCGAGGCGCCTGTATCGATCACCTTCAACGCCCGCAACGACAATGCCACCACGCTGCTCGCGCTCTACGGCCTGCCTGCGCTGCCGCTTGGCATGCTCGGCCACGCAAGCACCGACATCTCGGCGAAAGGTTCGGTTGCCGGCGGTCTCGCGACCAGCTTCAACCTGACGGCAGATGACTTCAGGGCGAGTTTTGACGGAACCGTCGCTGAGACGGCGCAAGGCGCCACCGCCAAAGGCAAGGTCAATCTCGACGCCGCCGATATCGAGCCATGGTTGATGACGACGGGCGTGGGCCTGCCCGGCATGGGGACCGGGACCTCGACGTCGCTGACGGCCGATGCCGATTTCGGCAACGGGCTTCTGGTGCTGAGCGGTCTGACCGGTTCGATCAACAAGGCCGCGGTATCAGGCGACGTCAATATCGATGCCAAGGATGGGCTGCCGCATCTCGCCGGAGCGCTGGCGCTCGACGAACTCGACCTCGATCCGCTGGCGGTCTCGCTGTTCGGCGACCAGTCCTTCGCTCCCGCCAAGGGCGGATGGCCGACGACGCCGTTCAGTCAGAAGTCGACCCTGCCGTTCAACGCAGACCTCGATCTCAACACCTCGGCGCTTGCCGTCAGGCCATTCGCCGCGGCGCATGACGCGGCCTTCTCGCTGAAGCTCGATCGCGAAGGCATCCACGTCTCCGACCTCAAGGCGAAGCTTTACGGCGGCGATTTGACTGGTCTGTTCGACCTGAAGAACACGGAGGGTACCGGCCTGTTCTCCGGCCAGATGAAGCTTGCCGGCAGCGATCTTTCCGTTGTCCTGCCGGGAGCCGGCATCGGCGGCGGCGGCGATCTTTCGGCGGCGCTGTCGACCAGCGGCAAATCGGTCGATGCCATGATTGCAGCGCTGTCCGGATCAGGCACCGCGGCGCTGAAGGGATTGAAAGTCGACGGCGTCAATCCGGACGGCTTTGCCGCCATCATCGCCAAGGCCAACGCGATCGGACGCGATATCGACACGGCCAAGACAGCGGGCTTCGCGCCGCAGATTGCCGGGCAGGGCAGCTTCGCCGCCGGCGATACGGATGTGGCTTTCGCCGTCGCCAACGGCACGCTGCGGGCGCCGCCGATCAGCCTCGACAATCCGGGTGCGACATTGTCCGCCGACGTCACGGCCGATCTCAACACAAGCACCGTCACGGCAAAGGGTACGCTGACCTACCGTCCCGGCGACGAGGCGCTGGTCGGCTCCGAGCCTGCCGTCAATTTCAGCCTGGCCGGTCCGCTTGGGGCGACCGCGCCCCAGTTCGACAGCGGCCCGCTGGCGCAGTTCCTGACGCAGCGCGCGCTGGAGAAGGAACAGCAGCGGGTCGAGGCGATGCAGGCGGCGCTCCTGGAGAAGCAGCGGCTGCGGCGCGAGGTGCGCTACTACGCGTCGCTGCAGACCGAGCGCGACAAAGCGGCTGAAGAGTTGCGCCGGCAAGAGGAAGAGGCGCGGCTGAAGGCCGAGGCCGAAGCCAAGGCGAAAGCCGAAGCGGAAGCGCAGGCAAAGGCTGAAGCCGACGCGAAAGCCAAGGCGGACGAAGAGGCCAGGGCCAAGGCGGAAGCCGACGCCATTGTTCAAGCCGAGGCGGACGCCAAGGCCAAGGCGGATGCACAGGCTAAGGCCGAGGCTGAGCAGCGGGCCGCCGACGAGGCGGCCAAAGCGCAGGCCGAGGCCGATCGCAAGAAGGCGGAGAAGGCGAAGCTGGAAGCAGAGCGCAAGGCGGCCGAGCAGACGCCGAAAGTCGACCGGTCGCTTCCAGGCGTCAATGACGGTTCGACTTCAGCGCCGGCGAATCCGAAGGCCAATCCGTTCACAATCGACAATCTGTTGAAGTCGCTCGACGGCGGTTGAGCGTCATCAGTCGAAGACACGCCCAAGCCGTCCCGGCGCCGAGCCCAACCGCTAATGCATGTCGCCCAGAGGTGTGCAGCGGTTCTGGGATAACGACATGCATCAAAACAAAAACTTACAGCGCGTCGCTTGAATCCGTTTCAGCGCGACGCGCTTTAGGCACTTTTCCTGGAATTGCGCCTACGACTCTTCCTGGCGAGAGAGCAGACGCCGCAGCATCGGCTCTATCCGCGAAAGCTCGTCGAGATGCGCGGCCGACAAGTCGGCCAGGTGATCGTCGGCCAAAGGGGTGAGTTGCAGCAGCACGCGCCGGTGATCGCCCTTGTCCTGATCACGTATGACCAGACCTGCCTCGGCAAGCCGGTTCACCAGTTCCACCGCGCTGTGATGGCGGATGCGCAGCCGCTCGGCAAGCTCGCCCACCGCCACCGGTCCGCCGCCGGGAAATCCCTTGATCGCCAGCAGCGCCTGATGCTGGCGCGGCGTGAGGCCCGCCTCATTGGCCTGGACCTGGCTGAATTCGAGAAAGCGGCGGATCAGATAACGGAACTCGGATAGCCGCTGGTAGTCGGCCTGGCTGATGGCGGGGCGTGGTTTCGGCGGCGTCATTCGCCGACTTATGGTCCTTTCCTGCAAAAGCTCAACTGGCTGTCGCGATCCCTGTCCAAAATGACGGGGGCAGCGATCGAAAACGGCCTTGAAGGTTCATATCGTATTACGATATGAACCCACCTGAAACCGGACGGTCTTTGCGCCGCCAGAAAGTTCAGGCTCCCAAAATGAAATCCGCTCACGCCGGCAACGGCCATCTTCGCGACTTCACGACCGATCCGCGCGTGCTGCTTATCGCAGCCATAGCCGTGGTGGTGGCGACAGCCGGGCTCTTTACCGGTATCGTCCTCTTGAAGCTGATCCGGCTTGCCACCAACATCGCCTATTTCGGCCAGTTCACGCTGGCCGAACTGAGGCTCGAGGACACGCCGCTTGGGCTTGCCGCGGTGATCGTGCCGGTGATCGGCGCGCTGATCATCGGACTGATGGTGCGCTTCGGCAGCGAGAAGATCCGCGGCCACGGCATTCCCGAAGCTATCGAGGCGATCCTGTTGGGACGTTCGCGGCTCGACGCCAAGGTCGCGGTGCTGAAGCCGCTGTCGTCGGCGATCTCGATCGGCTCGGGTGGACCGTTCGGCGCCGAAGGCCCGATCATCATGACCGGCGGCGCCATCGGCTCGCTGATCGCGCAGATGCTGCCGGTCAGCGACAATGAGCGTAAGACGCTGCTGGTGGCGGGTGCCGCGGCCGGCATGACGACCGTGTTCGGCACGCCGATCGCCGCGATCATGCTTGCCGTCGAGCTGCTTCTGTTCGAATGGACGCCGCGAAGCTTCATTCCGGTCGCCGTCGCCGCGATCGTTGCGGAAGTCGAACGCAGTCTGCTGCATCTGCCGGGACCGATCTTTCCGTTCTCGGGGAGCATGGATGCATCGATCGCCGGACTGGGCGGCTGGGTGCTGATCGGCATCGCCTCCGGACTTCTGTCGGGCCTGCTGACGCAATTGGTCTATGCCTGCGAGGACGCCTTTCTGAAGCTGCCGACACACTGGATGTGGTGGCCGATGATCGGCGGTCTGGTGGTCGGCATCGGCGGCCTGATCGAGCCGCACGCGCTTGGCGTCGGTTACGACAACATCGCCAACATGCTCGACGGCCGCACCGTCGCCACCGCCGCGCTGCTGCTTCTGGTGGTGAAGGCCATCATCTGGTCGGTCGCGCTGGGGTCCGGGACCTCGGGCGGCGTGCTGGCGCCGCTGCTGATCATGGGCGGAGCGATGGGAGCGGTGCTCTCAGGCATCCTGCCCGAGGCGAGCCCCGGCTTCTGGCCGCTGCTGGCGATGGCCGCTACGATGGGCGGCACCATGCGCGCGCCGCTGACCGCGACCTTCTTCGCCACCGAACTTACCGGCAACACGCATGTTCTGGTGCCGTTGATCGCGGCCTGCGCCACCGCGCATGCCGTCACCGTGCTGTCGATGAAGCGCTCGATCCTGACCGAAAAGGTGGCGCGGCGGGGACATCACCTCGTTCGCGAATATCGCGTCGATCCTTTTGCCTTGACCAGGGTCAATGAAGTGATGACGACCAAGGTCGAGAGCGTGCCGGCGACGATGACGCTGCACGGCGCCGCAACCTTCCTGACCGCTCCGGATACGCGGCACCCGAGCTTCCCGGTGATCGATGAAGCGGGACATGTGCTCGGCGTCATCGATCCGCCCGCGATCCTGCGCTGGCGGCGCGCCGGCATGCACTGCAAGGCGACGCTCGGGGAATTGCTTGCCGGCAGCAAGGTGACGCTGGCTTATCCCGACGAATATCTGGAAGGGCTTTCGGACAAGCTCCTGGTCGCCAATGTTTCGCATCTGCCGGTCGTCTCGCGCGAGGATGCGCGGCTGGTCGGCTATGTCGGCTGGAAGGACCTGATGCGTGTGCGCTCGAAGACGCTGGCGCAGGAGCGCGACCGTTCGGCGCTGCTCAGTTTCGCCGCCAGGCGCAAGGCAGGGCAAAGCGTCGGCGATCCGGCTTAGAGCGCGTCGCGCTGAAACGGATTCAGGCGACGCGCTTTAAGCTGTTATTTCCATGCATGTCGTTTTCCCAAAACCGCTGCGCACTTTTGGGCGATATGCAGTAGATCATCCTCAGGGCGGGGCGCCGCCGCGCTTCGCCCAGGCCAGCACGTAGAGCCTCAGCGCGGACGACAGGTTCGCATCCCGGGTGCGCGTCTCGTCGATCTCCGCGACCAAAGCCGCGAGCGACAGCGAGCGCTCCGCGGCGATGGTGACGAGATCGTCGTAGAAGGGCTGTTCCAGGGAAAAGCTGGTGCGGTGACCGCGGATCGTTACCGAACGTTTTTCGACCGCGGCCATTGCCGGACTCAGCGCTCGCCAGGGTCGTCAGGCTTTTCACGACGATGGCCGGCCACGAATTTTTCCGCCTTTTCGGATGTCAGCCGGTCACGCTCGCGCTCTGTCTTCGACCGGCCATGCAGCGCCCGGTTCTCGCCGGCCTGGCGTTCCTTCTCGCTGCGCGCTTTCTGCTTGCGGGCCTGGCGGAGATTGACGACCTCGCCCATGGTGCCGGGCTATTTCTTGCGGAAGGCGTCGAGCGAAACCACGTCGGCGCCCTTGCCTCCGGTCTCGGCGACGGCCGCCTTCTTTTCCGCATCGGCGGCCTTTTTCTTGGTTTCCGGCTTCTTTTCCGGAACGACAGCGATAGGTTCCGGTGCCGGAGCCTCGTCTTCCGCGCTCTCCGTCTTGACGTCGAACTCGAGTTCGAAATTCACCGACGGATCGTAGAAGCCGCGCACGGCGGAGAAGGGGATTTCGAGCTTTTCCGGCACGTCGGAGAAGGAAAGTCCGACCTCGAAGCCGGCATCCGTTACCTTCAGGTCCCAATACTGGAACTGGATGACGATGGTCATCTGCTCCGGATAGCGCTCGCGCAGCCGGGACGAAATGCGCACGCCCGGCGCGCCGGTCAGGAAGGTGATGAAGAAATGATGATTGCCCGGAAGGCCGGTGCGCGCGACCTCGGCCAGGACCTTGCGCATGACGCCGCGCAGGGCCTCCTGGGCCAGAATGTCGTAGCGGATGTGGTCGTCGGCCATGTGATGGTCGGGTTCCGTTGAATCGTCCGCATAGCTGTAATCAAGCTTGGGCGCGGCGTAAACCGCATATAGGCGCAAAGCGCGGAGGCCAAGAGGGGTGCCGGCGATTTGATCGCTCAGGCGTGGACGAGCATAGCCTGTTTGCCGGCTGGCGATTTCTTTTTGGCGAAGGCGCTGAGAAAGGTGCGCACGCCGTTGGAGGCGGAACGCAGCACCTCTTCCTCGGCGGGCACGCCGCCCAGCATGAAGGTGATCTGAAGCTCGGCATTGACGAGGGCAAAGAACTGACGCGCCGCGACGTCGGGGTCACCGATCGAGAGATGTCCGGCGAAGGCAAGCCGGGCGAAGCGGGCGGCAAGCGCCGACCATGTGCGGCCCGGGCCTTGTTCGCGCCATTCGGCAAACAGTTCCGGATAACGCTCGCCTTCGGCCTGGATCAACTTGCGCAGGAAACGGCCATCGCGGTTGCAGATGCAATTGCGGTTCATGCGCACGGCGAAGGCAACCAAGTCGGCTTCGAGATCGGCAGGCTGGTCGGGGAACGTGGCGATGGTGGCGAAGATGCCGGCATTGCAGCGCTCCGTCAGATCACGCACGACGGCAACGAAGAGCTTTTCCTTGTCGCCGTGATGGTTGTAGACGGTCTGCCGAGAAACGCCGGCCTCGGCCGCGATCAGGTCGATATTGGCGCCGGCATAGCCTTCCCGACAGAACACGCTAGCGGCGGCATCGACCACCGACACGCGCTTGGCCTCATGGCTGCGTGGCGGGAAAGTGTCAGGAGAAACACCGGGCTTCATGAAAATCTATATAGCGGTGATTGACGAATTGGACAAGACTGTCTAAATTTGTGGACACAACAAAGGGAAATTCGCGCTGACGCGGCGATCTACGTCGCTCTCGGATGTCGGATTTCCGCGGGATGGAACGTCCTGGGTTCAGACGCCGGTATTTCGCGGCGGCAACCAGATCCGAAAAGAGCCTTATCATGAGTCCCAAATTCCTCCGCATCGCGGTCGTGCTCGGCTTGTTGTCCGCAATCGGCCCGTTCGCCATCGATATGTATCTTCCCGCGCTGCCTTCGATCGGGCAGGACCTGCATGCCGGCACCGCCGCCGTGCAGATGAGCCTTTTGATCTTCTTCCTGTCGATGGGTTTTGGTCAGATCGTCGTCGGCCCAATCTCCGACATGGTCGGGCGCAAGGTGCCGCTTTACGCGGGCCTGGCACTGTTCATGGTCGGCGGCGTCGGCTCGGCGATGGCGCCGACCATCGAGTGGCTAATCGCCTTCCGCTTCCTGCAAGGCCTTGGCGCCAGCGCCGGCATGGCCATACCGCGAGCGATCGTGCGCGACTTGCACACCGGCAACGAGGCCGCCAAGCTGATGTCGCTGCTGATGCTGGTGTTCTCGGTGTCGCCTATCCTCGCGCCGCTGACCGGCAGCCAGATCATCGAGAGCTTCGGCTGGCGTGCCGTGTTCTGGACCGTGACTGGCGCCGCCGCACTCGCCACCATCCTGCTCGCCACCTCGCTCAAGGAAACCCGGTCGGCGGAGGAGCGGGCCAACTCGTCCTTCGGCACGGCTTTGGCCGGCTATCGCTACCTGATGGGTGACCGCAATTTCCTCGGCCTGGTGGCGATCGCAGGCTTCGGCATTGCGAGCTTCTTCGTCTATCTGTCGAGCTCGTCCTTCATCCTGATCGACCATTACGGCCTGTCGCCGTCGGTCTACAGCGTGTTCTTCTCGATCAACGCGGTCGCCTTCATCGGCATGTCGCAGCTGACCGGGCTGCTGGCCGATCGTTTTGGGCTGAAGCGCGTCGTCTGGGTGGCGGTCACCGGCTATGCCACGGTGATGGTGGCGTTGTTCGCGATAATGGCCTCAGGCGTCGACCGGCTGGATGTGATGGCGGCGCTGCTCTTCGTCGGCTACGGCTTCCTTGGCCTGGTCATCCCGTCCACCTCGGTGCTGGCGATGGAAGAGCATGGCGAGATCGCCGGCACGGCCTCGGCGCTGATGGGCACGCTGCACTTCGCCATCGGCGCGCTCGCGATGGGTGTTGCCGGCATCTTCTTCGACGGCACGCCGCTGCCGATGGTGGCCGGCATCACGCTCTGCGCGGTGATCTCGTTCACACTGGCCAAGCTGACGCTCGGCCGCGCGCGCGAAGCGGTCGAAGCGCCGGCGGAATAGGCCCCCTCAAAACAACGAAAAGGCCGGGCTTGCCCGGCCTTTTTCATGTCCGTCGCAAGCCTGCCTGATCGATGACGAAGCGGACCCGCTCTTCGACTGAAGCGAGAGGCAGGGGCACGAGTTCGTAGCCGAGCTCCGCATAGACGCCGGTCACCGAGCGGAATGTGCGCTCAGCTTCGTCGAGCGTCTGCTTGCGCTCTTCGTCCTGGGTGAAGATCTCCGGCCATGGTGGCGCGACGAAGACGTGGCGCGCGTAGCGGAACTTGTGCGCCGCGCTTGTGACGTGATCCGGCACCGGCAGGCCGCAGAGCTTGAGATAGCCGATCGTGTCCGGTGCGCCCCGATCGAAGAAAACCGGACCAGGTTCGGCGCGCGCGGCGTGCCAGGAACGCAGCTCCCACGATAGCATCAGCTCGGCAAAAAGCGCGCGATCCTGCCAGGGAAGGGCAGGGCCGCCGATCGCCATCTGGTCACGGATGATGCCGCGACCAGCTTCAGGCGCAGTCGCGAAGCCTTCGGCCCGCAACGCCTCGATCAGCGTGGTCTTGCCGGAGCCGGGGCCGCCGGTCAGCACGAAGAATCGGTCGAAATCGCTTTGCATCGCTTGTCCATGGGTAATGAGCGGCAAGGCAGTGCCGCGCATCAAGCGCCGGGCGAGCCTGGGCCATTCGGTTGGTCTGGGAAGAAGCAAAAGAGGGGAGAAGTGGAGGTTTCTGTTGCCAGGTACCTCCGAACCCCGCCTAGAAGTGCGAACCGCTAGGACTTGATTTGAAGCGTTCGCGCCGCATTAAGCAGCGAGACGAGCTTCCGCATAGTTGTCGTTGGCAACTATAAGTTTAGCCCGATGACGGTGGTACAATGCCGGGCAAAAGTACGATCTTTACACCTTCGTCGATCCTATTTCGCCCCCAGCAAAAGCCGCTCCCATTTGGGAGAGCGGTTTTTGGTGGAGGCGCCGGGTACCGCCCCCGGGTCCGAACGGCTTATTTCATCGCCTGTTTATCGCCATAGTCGGTCAAGCCGACGAAGCGAATATAGGGAGCGATGACGGAAAAAGAAAGGCCAAACGGGCGCTTATCCGGTTATGCCAAACTGCGCAGCCAAGGGTTGACTTGCGCGCTGACACAATCAAATCTCGCTCACGGTGAGGAGACTCTGACCTAGCGCACAGGTTGCGCAACGCGCCGCAACCCTCATCGACCGGATCCGTGGCGCTGACGAGGGGAAGTTTGATGGCCGACTATCTTGCGGATGTGAAGAAATACGATGCCGGCGCCAGCGCCGATGTGGTCGATAAAATAGTCAAGCATCTGGGCATTGCGCTGCGGAACCGTGATTCCTCGCTGGTGTCCTGCACGGACCCGAAGGAACTCGATCGCGTGCGGGAGAACTGGATCGGCAAGAAGCTCGGCATCGCGGATGCCGCAAAGGCCAACGCCTCGATCGAGAAGACTTGCAAGGCGATGCATGCGGACAACACCAAGAGCCGCGTCACGTTCTACTACCTTGTTGCCAAGGATCTCGGCAAACTGGCCTCGCTCTAAGGCACAGCCACCCCGGCGGCCGGCACGAAAACAGTGCCGGCGCCGTGGACTTTCTGGCGCGATCCACATCAGTGGTTCGCTTTGCGGTGTTCGACCTGCCGTCAGTCGGGTATGATTGCCTGTAAGCCCGAATCGAGGCAAAGCCGATGCGCCAATATATCGACCTGTTGAAGCATGTACTGGAGAACGGCGCCGACCGCGGCGACCGTACCGGGACCGGCACGCGCTCGGTGTTCGGCTACCAGATGCGCTTCGACCTTTCGCGCGGCTTTCCGGTCACGACCACCAAGAAGCTGCATCTGAAGTCGATCATCCACGAGCTTCTGTGGTTCCTGGCCGGCGACACCAACATCAAGTATCTCAACGACAACGGCGTCAGCATCTGGGACGAATGGGCCGACGAGAACGGCGATCTTGGCCCGGTCTATGGCAAGCAGTGGCGCTCATGGCCGGACGGGCATGGCGGCGCGATCGACCAGATTGCGAATCTTTTGAAGGAGATACGCAAGAATCCTAATTCGCGCCGGCTGATCGTCTCGGCCTGGAACCCGGCCGAGGTGGAAGCCATGGCGCTGCCGCCCTGCCACTGCTTGTTCCAATTCTACGTCTCGGAGGGCCGGCTCTCCTGCCAGCTTTACCAGCGCTCGGGCGATATTTTCCTCGGCGTGCCCTTCAACATCGCTTCCTATGCCTTGCTCACCATGATGGTGGCGCAGGTGACCGGACTGAAGGCCGGCGACTTCGTCCACACGCTGGGCGACGCGCATCTTTATTCGAACCATTTCGAGCAGGCGCGCGAGCAGATGCGGCGCACGCCCAAGGCCTTGCCGACGATGTGGATCAATCCGGAGGTGAAGGACCTTTTCGCCTTCCGTTTCGAGGATTTCCGCCTCGAAAACTATTTCGCCGACGCGAATATCAAGGCGCCGATCGCGGTGTGAGCCAGCACCGCCGGCTCAGTCGATGCCGACCATCACGTCCGATGCCTTAATCACCGCATAGGCCTGCTTGCCTTTTTCGAGCGCGAGGTCGGCGACAGCATCGTTGGTGATCGATGCGGTGACGACGACGCCGCCGCCGATGTCGATCCTGACATGCGAGGTGGTCGCTCCCTTGACGATCTCGGTGACCTTGCCCTTGAGGATATTGCGCGCGCTGATCTTCATCCGTCTCTCCTTCAGCTTCGCTGTTTCGCGTTCATCGTAGGCTGAGACCATGCTGGCGCACAATGCCACGACAGGTGAAAAGCCTTTCCTTGTTATGTTCATCCGGATATATCGGTCCAAGGCTTTGGGCCGTACGGATTTTTGAAACCACGGGAGAGACTTCATGACGGGCAAGGGTTTTGGATTGAAGGCGATCGCCGTTGGCGGTCTGGCGGCAATGCTGATGGCCGCGGTGCCGGCGGCCCATGCCGACGACAAGGTGGTCGTATTTGCCGCGGCGAGCCTCAAGGACGCGCTCGACGCGGTCAACAAGGCTTGCGAGCCGGAGGTCGGCGAAGCGGCGACCATTTCCTACGCGGCAAGCTCGGCACTGGCCAAGCAGATCGAAGGCGGCGCGCCGGCCGACATCTTCGTCTCGGCCGACCTAGACTGGATGAAGTATCTCTCGGACAAGAAGCTGACCAAGCCGGACACCGAAGTGAAGCTGCTCGGCAACCAGATCGTGCTGGTGGCGCCGAAGGACTCCAAGGTCGAGACCAAGGTCGAAAAGGGCTTCGACCTTGCCAAGCTGATCGGCGACGGCAAGCTTGCCATGGGCCATTTCAAGGCCGTGCCTGCCGGCAAATACGGCAAGGCGGCGCTGGAATCGCTGGGCGTCTGGTCGTCGGTCGAGGGCAAAGTCGCACAGGCCGAGAATGTGCGCGCCGCGCTGAAGCTGGTGTCGACGGGCGAAGCCCCGCTTGGCATCGTCTACGCCACCGACGCGCATGCCGAAAAGGGTGTCAAGGTCGTCGGCACTTTCCCGGAAGATTCGCATCCGCCGATCATCTACCCGATTGCCCAGACCGCGGATTCGAAGGACAAGGATGCGGCTGCCTTCCTGAAGTGCGTCGAGTCGGCCAAGGCCGCCGCGCTCTTCAAGGAACAGGGTTTTACGGTGCTCGCGCCGAGCAACTGAGAAAGACCTTACACCACATATGAACTGGCTGCTGGACCTCACTCCCGACGAATGGAATGCGGTCCGGCTGTCCATCAAGGTGGCAACGGTTGCGATGATCGCCAGCCTGCCGCCCGGCATCTTGCTCGCGCTCCTGCTCGCGCGGGGGCGCTTTTGGGGCAAGACCCTGCTCAACGGGCTGGTGCATCTGCCGCTGATCCTGCCGCCGGTGGTGACAGGCTATCTGCTTCTGCTCACCTTCGGGCGGCGTGGACCGGCCGGCGCCTTCCTTGCCGAGCATTTCGGCATCGTCTTTTCGTTCCGCTGGACGGGTGCGGCACTTGCCTGCGGCGTGATGGGCTTTCCGCTGATGGTGCGGGCCATCCGGCTCTCGATCGAGGCTGTCGACCGCAGAATCGAGGCGGCTGCCGGCACGCTCGGCGCCAATCCGCTCTGGGTGTTTGCCACCATCACGCTGCCGCTGATCCTGCCTGGCCTTATCGCCGGCGCGATCCTTTCCTTTGCCAAGGCGATGGGCGAGTTCGGCGCCACCATCACCTTCGTTTCCAACATCCCCAACGAAACGCAGACGCTGCCCACGGCGATCTACACTTTCACGCAGGTGCCTGGCGGCGATGAAGGCGCGCTCAGGCTGACGCTGATCTCGATTGCCATCTCGATGGTCGCGCTGGTCGCGTCGGAAGTGCTGGCGCGGCGCGTCGGCCGGCGGATGGACATCGAATGATGCTCTCCGTCGACATCCATCATCGGCTTGGGGAATTCGCCTTAGAGGCGCGTTTCGAGAGCGTCGGCCGGCTGACGGCGCTGTTCGGGCCATCGGGCTCGGGCAAATCGACGCTGATCAACCTGATCGCGGGCCTGATCCGCCCGGACAAGGGCCGCATCGCAGTCGATGGGCGTGTGCTGGTCGACGCTGCCGCGCGCGCCTTCGTGCCGATGCACAAGCGGCGGATCGGCATGGTGTTCCAGGATGCCCGGCTGTTTCCGCATATGAGCGTGGCCGGCAATCTGCGCTACGGCCGCTGGTTCACGCCGTCTTCCGAGCGCTACGCCAAGTTGGATGCGGTGGTCGAGCTGCTCGGCATTAGCAACCTCCTCGACCGGCGGCCGGCGAAACTGTCGGGCGGCGAAAAGCAGCGCGTCGCCATCGGCCGTGCCTTGCTTGCCAGCCCGAAACTGCTTTTGATGGACGAGCCGCTCGCCTCGCTCGACGACGCGCGCAAGGCCGAGATCCTGCCCTATATCGAACGGCTGCGCGACGAGACGAAAATCCCGATGGTCTATGTCAGCCATTCCATCGCCGAGGTGGCGCGGCTGGCAAGCGACGTCGTGGTGCTTTCGCAGGGCAAGGTTATGGCCTCAGGCCCGACCGAGGCGATCATGCGGCGACTGGACCTGCTGCCGGCGGAAGAGCGCGGCGAGGGCGGGGCGGTGCTCGATGCCAAAGTTCTGCGCCACGACGAGGCCTTCGGCATGACGGTGCTTGTCTCGCAGGCCGGCGAAATCCGGGTGCCGAAACTGGCCAGGGCGGCCGGCGCTCCGGTTCGCATACGCATCCGCGCCCGTGACGTGATGGTCGCCATCGAGAAACCCGTGGGCCTCAGTGCGCTCAATATCCTGCCGGGAACAATCGTCAGCATGAAGCCGGGCAAGGGGCCCGAGGTCGAGGTCGGCATCGACTGCCACGGCGCGGTTGTGGTCGCGCGGATCACCGAACAATCGCGGCAGACGCTTGGTCTCAAGCTGGGAAGCCAGGTCTATGCGGTCGTCAAGAGCGTGAGTTTCGATCGCGCAAACACCGGCGGCGGCCTGCCGGCCGAAGCCGACGTTTGACGAGTTCAACCATGTCGCTATGTGTGTTTGGAATAGCGCTGTCTTCGCGCAGGGGCTATTGTCGTACCGTGAAATCCGAGGAGATGAAATGCCGTCGCTCAGCCTGCGGATAAATCTCGACCCCGACGGCCGGATCGGCCCGGGCAAGATCGAGCTTCTGGAGCAGATCGCCGCTTTCGGGTCGATCTCGGCTGCGGCGCGCGGCATGGAGATGTCCTACAAGCATGCCTGGGACCTGGTCGAAGACATGAACCGCGTGTTCGGCAAGCCGCTGGTCGCGGCGCAGACCGGCGGCCGGAAAGGCGGCGGCGCGCAACTGACATCGGTGGGTTTGGCGGTCGTCAGCCGGTTTCGGGCCATAGAGAGAGCCGCGTCATCGGCCGCCGCCGTCCATATGCAGGCCTTGCAGGCGGAGATCGATGCGGGATGAGGGAGTAGGGGAGTAAGGGAGTAGGGGAGTAGGGGAGTAGGGGAGTAGGGGAGTAGGGGAGTAGGATGTGATCTCCTAGAGTGCTTGCGCACGCGATTCGCTTCTCCCTATTGCCTTACTCCCTTACTCCCTTACTCCCTTACTCCCTTACTCCCTTACTCCCTTACTCCCTTACTCCCTTACTCCCCTGATTTCCTCAGCAGGTAGGTGTCCATGATCCAGCCCTTCTTTCGCCGGGCTTCTTCGCGGACTTTCTCGATCTCTGCGCCGACATCGCCCAGCCGGCCGGAAATGATGATTTCGTCCGGCGTGCCGAGATAGGCGCCCCACTGGATGAAGACATCCTTGTCGGCCAGCGTGTTGAAGGCGCATTTGCCGTCGAGCATGACCGCCGCCGACCCGGCATTGGCCGGCAGACCTTCTTCCGTCAGCCGCCGGCCGGTGGTGACCAGGATCGAATCGCCGATGCGGTTGAGCGCGGTCGCATGGCTCGCGGCGAGCGCCTGGATCGCGGTGATGCCGGGGATGACTTCGAGCTCGAAACCGACATTGCCTCTCAGGCGAACGCGTTCGAGGATACGCAGCGCGCTGTCATAGAGTGACGGGTCGCCCCAGATCAGGAAGGCGCCGCAGCCGTCTTCGGCAAGCTCGTCGCGGATCAGGGTCTCATAGATTTCGGCGATCGCTTCGTGCCAGTCGTCGACGGTCACGCGGTAGGACGATGTCGGCTCGGCGCGAACCGGCACATCGAACTCGACCCGACGCGATTTCGGATTGGTCACGAAGCGGTCGCAGATCTGCCGGCGTAAATCAGCGAGATCGTTCTTCTTGGCTCCCTTGTCGGGAATGAACAGCACGTCGGCGCGGTTCAGGCCGTTGATGGCCTGGACCGTCATGTGGTCGGGATTGCCGGCACCGATGCCGATGACGAGAAGCTTGCGCATGGCGATCTCCTGCCCGATCGGCGGCGCGGTGTCCAGAAGTCCCGCCATCCGGTGACGAAGAGCTTTGAAACGCCGTCTTGAAACGGATAGATGGAAGAGCGCATCCGGCCGGTCCCGGTATCGCCGCAGAGAGGGGAGTCCATGTTACGCACCGTACTGACCGCAGCGCTGGCAGTCATGGCCGCTCCGGCCTTCGCCAATGATTCCGTCGCCGAGCTCGGCACCGGCGGCCTGATCCTGTCGCGCAGCGACGCCGTCGCCATGCAAAGCGAGGACCTTTTCATCTCGCCGGAAAAGGTGACGGTCGACTATGTGTTCCGCAACAACACCGACAAGGACGTCAGCTCTATCGTAGCGTTCCCGATGCCCGACATTTCGGGCGATCCGAACGAGATGCCGGCGATCCCGGAAGCGCAGAGCGACAATTTCCTCGGCTTCGAGGTGACGATCGATGGCGTCGATGCGAAGCCGCAACTGGAGCAAAAGGCCCTGGCACTCGGCATCGACATCACCGCGGATCTCAAGGCGCAGAACGTGCCGCTCTATCCGTTCGGCGATGCCGCTAAAGCGGCGCTTGCGAAGCTGCCCAAGGACGTCACCGAGGATTGGGAAGATCGCGGCATCATCATCGAGGATACCGCCGATGACGGCTCGGGCATGCAGACCGCCTATGTGCCGTTCTGGCAGCTGCGCTCGACCTATTGGTGGCGCTCGACCTTCCCGGCCAACAAGGAGGTCCACGTTTCGCACCGCTACAAGCCGAGCGTCGGCGGCACGTCCTCGGTCAGCTTCTTCTCCGACGGCCAGTTCCAGAGCCCGCAATACGACACCTACAAGACCCGCTATTGCATGGATCAGACATTCGACAACGCGGTGCGCAAGGCGGCCAAGGCAAATCCGGACGGTTATCCGAAATATTACGAGAACCGCATCGCCTATATCCTGACCACCGGCGGCAACTGGGCGACTGGGACCATAGGCGACTTCAAGCTGACCATCGACAAGGGCGGCGCCGACAATCTGGTATCCTTCTGCGGCGACAATGTCCGCAAGGTCGGCCCGACGACGTTCGAGATGACGGCGAGGGACTTCTATCCCGAGCACGACATCGACATCCTGCTGCTCGAGCCTTCGGACAAGGGCGGGAACGGCGGCTGATGGACATCGCAATCTATGTCGCCATCGCCGAAAACGGCGTGATCGGACGCCAAGGCGGCCTGCCGTGGCGGCTTTCCACCGATCTCAAGCGCTTCAAGGCCGATACGATGGGCAAGCCGATCATCATGGGCCGCAAGACCTATGAAGGCATAGGCCGGCCGCTGCCCGGCCGGCTCAACATCGTGGTGACGCGCGACAAGGCCTGGCGCGCCGAAGGCATCGAGGTGGTCCACTCGCTGGATGACGCGATCGCGCTGGCCAAGGTGCGCGGCCGCTGCATGGCGGGCGCCGAGGAGATCTGCGTTGTCGGCGGCGGCGAGATCTATGCGCAGGCTTTGCCGCTTGCCGACCGGCTGCATGTGACGCATGTGCTGGCCAGCGTCGATGGCGACGCACATTTCCCGCCGATCGACCCAAACACCTGGCAAGTCGTCAGCGCCGAGGATTTTCCCGCCGGCGAGAAGGATAGCCACGCCACGCGCTATACGGTGTACGAGCGCCGACGCGACGGTCATTGACGACGACAAAGGGTCGCTGCAAGCCCAAATCGGATGGCGCCGGCGGCGGACCGCGTTGAAAGCGGGTCGAGGCGTCCCTATAGAAGAACGATGCTACAGCGGCGCGCGTCCAACCGGACGCGCAAGAGGTCGCTGTAAAACTTTGATTTTGGCGCATGTTTCCTTTCCGAAATCCGATATGGGTTTTCGGGGTCATGCGCTAGGATTGCGCCGTAAGGCCTGAGGGAACCGAAGCGAAAGGACATTCATGCCCTGGAACGACAAAAGCGGTGGCGGCGGCCCATGGGGCGGCGGCGGCAATCAGGGGCCCTGGGGGCAGGGACCGAAAGGGCCGAGCGGCCCGCAGGGTTCGCCTCCCGATCTTGAGGATATCATCCGTCGTGGCCAGGACAGGCTGCGGCGCGCGCTTCCGGGCGGCGGGGGCAGCAGCCCGGCCGTGCTCGGGCTGGTAGCACTCGCCCTCATAGTGCTGTGGGCCTTCAAGGCGATCTACACCGTCCAGCCTGACGAGGTTGCGGTCGAACTGCGCTTCGGCAAGCCGAAGGCCGAGCTTTCGCAGCCGGGCCTGCATTTCCATTGGTGGCCGATCGAAACGGTCGAGACGGCCAAGATCTCCGAGCAACTCGTCAGCGTCGGCGGCGGCGCGACCAGCGGCTCCGGGTTGATGCTCTCCGGCGACCAGAACATCGTCAACGTGCAGTTCTCCGTCGCCTACCAGGTCTCCGATCCCAAGGCCTATCTGTTCGCCGTTTCCGATCCGGACGGCATGCTGGCCCAGGTCGCCGAGAGCGCCATGCGCGAAGTCGTCGGCCGGCGACCGGCGCAGGACATCTTCCGCGACGATCGCCAGGGCATCGCAACCGCGGTGCGCGAGATCATCCAGGGCACCCTCGACGGCTACAAGACGGGTCTGCAGGTCAACGCGGTCTCGATCGAGGACGCAGCGCCGCCGCGTGAGGTGGCCGACGCATTCGACGAGGTGCAGCGCGCCGAACAGGACGAGGACAAGTTCGTCGAGCAGGCCAATCAGTACTCCAACCAGAAGCTCGGCCAGGCACGCGGCCAGGCGGCACAGGTGCGCGAGGACGCGGCGGCCTACAAGAACCGCGTCGTGCAGGAGGCGGAAGGCGAGGCGCAGCGTTTCATCTCCGTCTACAACGAATACGCCAAGGCGCCCGACGTCACGCGCAAGCGCCTCTATCTCGAAACCATGGAGAAGATCCTGAAGGACTCGAACAAGGTCGTCGTCGAGCAGGGCAGCGGTCAGGGCGTGTTGCCTTACCTGCCGCTGCCGGCATTGCAGCCGAAAGCGCAGCCGGCCCCCATGGGCGCGACGACGGGAGGTAACCAGTGATGGCAAACCGCCTTCCCATCATCGCCGTCATCGCGGTTGTCCTGTTGTTCCTGCTTTACTCGTCAATCTTCGTGGTCAATGCCGGCCAGCAGGCGATCGTGCTCAGGTTCGGCGAAATCATCGACGTCAAGAGCGAGCCTGGCGTCTATTTCAAGGCGCCGTTCGCCTTCTTCGATGCCGACAGCGTGCAAATGGTCGAGAAGCGGGTGATGCGCTTCGACCTCGACAACATCCGCGTCCAGGTCTCGGGCGGCAAGTTCTACGAGGTCGATGCCTTCATCGCCTACCGTATCTCGGATCCGCGCACTTTCCGCGCGGCGGTGTCCGGACAGGTGGAACTGGCCGAAGCGCGGTTGAGGACGCGTCTCGATGCGGCGCTGCGCCGGGTCTACGGTCTGCGCGACTTCGAGGCCGCGCTCTCCGAGGAGCGCGGCGTCATGATGCGCGAGGTACGCGATCAGCTTCGCCCCGATGCGACGTCGCTCGGCCTCGACATCGAGGATGTGCGCATCCGCCGGACGGATCTGACGGCGGAGGTCTCGCAGCAGACCTATGACCGCATGAAGGCCGAGCGCCTGGCTGAGGCTGAGCGTCTGAGGGCGCGCGGTAACGAGGCGGCGCAGCGCATCAGGGCGCGGGCCGACCGCGAAGTCGTCGAGATCGTCGCCGAGGCGCAGAAAGAATCGGAGATTCTGCGCGGTGAGGGCGAGGCGCAGCGCAGCGCCACCTTCGCGGACGCCTATAAGCGCGATCCGGCCTTCTTCGACTTCTATCGCTCGATGAACGCCTATGGCACGGCGCTGGACAATACCGGAACGACGATGGTGCTCTCGCCCGAGTCCGAGTTCTTCCGCTACTTCCGCGATCCGCATAGCAAGCCTCAGCCCGGGCAGCCGGCGGCATCGCAACTTGGATCGGGGCAACCGGCGGCCCCCGCGGCACCGGCCGCGCAACCCAGCACCGCCCAGTAGCGGCGGTGCAGGATTTTGTCGCGGCGATCGGCCTGGTCCTGGTGATAGAGGGCCTGGTCTATGGCGGGTTTCCGGGCCTGGCCCGGAAACTGGCGACGGAAGTGCTGTCAATGCCCGAGAACGCACTGCGGATCGGAGGACTGGTCGCGATCGCCGTCGGCGTCGCCATTGTGTGGCTGGTCCGCGGCTGATGAAAATTCCTAAGAGCCGGCATCATGTCCTAGTGCCGCGGCAATTGACGATTTATCCTTCGCCGACAGCCATAGCCGCAAACGTGCCGTATTTCTTGCCAACATGAACCGGACGGGCGTCGTTGCGGAACGCGCCTTTCCTTTTCTTAGAAACACCGGGAGGCCACGATGATATCCGACACCCTGTTGCGCGCGGCGCGGCGTACGTTCTTCGCCGGCGCCACGGCGTTCGTGGTCGGCATTGTTGCCGTTCCGTCCTTCGTGACCCCGACGATCGCCTCCGACGGACCGCCTTCGGTCGCCGATCTCGCCGAGCGCCTGCTCGGCGCAGTGGTCAACATCTCGACCTCGCAGACGGTGAAAGGCACGGAGGGGCCGGGCGCGGTGCCGATGCCGCAACTGCCCGAGGGCTCGCCGTTCCAGGACTTTTTCGACGATTTCTTCAAGAACCGTGGTGGCGACAAGGGCGGTGGCGGCGGTCAGAAAGTGCAGTCGCTCGGCTCCGGCTTCGTTGTCGACGCCGACCAGGGCATCGTGGTGACCAACAACCACGTCATTGCCGATGCCGACGATATCGAGGTCAATTTCTCCGACGGTATCACGCTGAAGGCGAAGCTCGTCGGCACCGACACCAAGACCGATGTCGCGGTGCTGAAGGTCGATCCCAAAGGCCACAAGCTGACGGCGGTGAAGTTCGGCGATTCCACCAAGATGCGCGTCGGCGACTGGGTGATGGCGATCGGCAACCCCTTCGGCCTGGGCGGCACCGTCACTGTCGGCATCGTCTCGGCGCGCAATCGCGACATCAATTCCGGACCCTATGACGACTTCATCCAGACCGACGCTGCCATCAATCGCGGCAATTCCGGCGGCCCGCTGTTCGACGCCAATGGTGAAGTCATCGGCATCAACACGGCGATCATCTCACCGTCGGGCGGCTCGATCGGTATCGGTTTCTCCATCCCCTCGCAGCTTGCCGCCGGTGTGGTCGACCAGCTCCGCCAATATGGCGAGACTCGGCGCGGCTGGCTTGGCGTTCGCATCCAGCCCGTGACGGACGACATCGCCGAAAGCCTCGGCATGGCAACCGCCAAGGGCGCGCTGGTGGCCGGTGTCATCAAGGGCGGGCCGGTGGACAACGGTTCCGTGCAGGCCGGAGACGTCATCATCAAGTTCGACGGCAAGGATATCCATGAAATGCGCGACTTGCCGCGCGTCGTCGCCGAAAGCCCGGTCGGCAAGGCGGTCGACGTCGTCATCGTGCGCAAAGGCGTCGAGCAGACCGTCAAGGTGACGCTCGGCCGCCTCGAGGACGGCGAGAAGCTGGCCAGCGGCGAGAACGGCAACACCGACCAGGGCAATACCGACAAGGCAACCCCTCCGGTGTCGACGGCCTCGGTGCTTGGCATGACGGTCGGCGAGCTGAACGACCAGACGCGGCAGAAGTTCGGCATCGCGGCGGATGTGTCCGGCGTGGTCATCACCGATGTCGCCAAGGATTCGGCCGCGGCCGAGCGCGGCATCCAGCCCGGCGAGGTGATCACCGAGATCGCGCAGGAATCGGTCGGCACGCCGAAGGATGTGATGGACCGGATCGGCGCGCTGAAGGAGCAGGGCCGCAAGAATGCGCTCTTGATGCTGGCTTCCAAGACCGGCGAGTTGCGCTTCGTGACGATCCGGATGGATTGAGCTTTCAATCCGGCGAAATCAAAAAGGCGGCTAACCAGCCGCCTTTTTTCTTGCCCGCCAATCCTCGGCCGAAAGCCTGTAGAGCACATGCCGCTTGAGCGCGGGGTGGCTGTCCGGAATGTCGGGATGGTCGAAGTCGCTGGCCGGGTCGGCGCTCATGCCGAGGCGTTTCATGACGGCGGTGGAGCGATGATTGTCGGCCACGGCGAAGGAGACGATCTCGTTGACGCCCAGCGTGTCGAAGCCGTAGGCGAGCCAGGCCTCCGCCGCCTCGGTGACATAGCCCTTGCCCCAGTATTCCGGTGCCAGCCGCCAGCCGATCTCGATCGTGCTGGTCGGCAGGGAGGGCACATGATCGGTTTCGAGGAGGCCGACGAAGCCGATGCACTCGCCGGTGGCCGCGATCTCGGCGGCGGCAAAACCATAGCCGTCCTCGGCGATCCAGGATCGGAACTTATCCATCATGGCGTCGGCGGTAGCGCGGTCGCGGCGGAACGGAAAGAATTCCATCACGCGCTCGTCGGAGTTGATGCGGTGGAACAGCGCGCGGTCGCGCTCCTCCCAATTGCGCAGGATCAGGCGCTCGGTGCGGATCGGCGTCATTCGACGAACTCATCCCGGCGGTAGCCCTGGAGATAGAGCAGTGCGGTCAGGTCGCCGTGATCGATGCGGATCCGCGCCTGCTCCGCCACCGTCGGCTTGGCGTGCAGGGCGACGCCGGTGCCGGCAAGGCGGATCATGTCGAGATCGTTGGCGCCGTCGCCAACGGCGATGGCATCCGCGGTCGTCAGTCCGACCCTCGCCGCAATGTCGAGCAGCGCTTCGGCCTTGGCGGCGCGGCCGAGGATGGGCTCCGCCACCATGCCGGTGAACTTGCCGCCTTTCTCGACCAGGCGGTTGGCCCGGTTTTCCTGAAAGCCCAGCATATCGGCGATGCGGCTGGTGAAGACGTCGAAGCCGCCCGAGACCAGTGCCGTCCAGGCGCCGTTGGCGCGCATCGTCCGCACCAAGGCGCGGCCGCCGGCGGCGAGCGTCAGCCGGTTGACGATGATGCGATCGACCACGGCGGTGTCGAGGCCTTTCAGCAAGGCGACGCGCTCGCGCAAGGCGGGCTCGAAGGCGATCTCGCCATTCATCGAGCGCGCGGTGATCGCCGCGACATGGTCCTTGACGCCGATTTCGTCGGCGAGCTCGTCGATGCACTCCTGGTCGATCATGGTCGAATCCATATCGGCAAGCAGGATCTTCTTTCGCCTGCCTTCGGCCGGTTGGACGATAACGTCGACCGGCTCGGAAGCCAGTGCGGCGCGCAGATTGGCGGTCATTTCGCCGATATCCGGTGTCTGCGGCAAATCGAGATCGCAGGCAACGTCTTCAGCCAGCCAATGAACGGCGCTTGCGCCGGCGGCCCGCAAGGCCATATTCGCAAGCGAGGCCGGCACGGCGCGGGCTTCTGGGCGGGACACTAGCGTGGCGATCAGCGGCATCGAGAATTCCGGCAGGCAGGCGGGCGAAGGCCGCGTCAAGAACGCGATCCTGATAGCCGGGCCGACAGCCAGCGGCAAGTCGGCGCTGGCGCTCGATCTTGCCGAACGTGGCGGCGGCGTCATCGTCAACACCGATTCCATGCAGGGCTATTCGGTGCTCGATGTCTTGACGGCGCGGCCGACGGCCTCCGAGATGGCCCGCGTTCCGCATTTCCTCTACGGCCATGTGCATCCCTCGACGGCCTATTCCACCGGCGCCTGGCTGCGCGATGTGACGAGGCTGATAGAAGACGGCGTCCTGTCGGGCCGTCCGGTCGTTTTCGTCGGCGGCACCGGGCTCTATTTCCGCGCGCTGGCCGAAGGCATCTCGGATATGCCGGACATTCCGGCGTCCGTCCGCGAGCGCTGGCGCTACGAGCTCAAGGAACAAGGGGCCGAAAGGCTGCATCGCCTGCTGATGCATGAGGATTCTGCTGTGGCCAAGCAGCTCAGGCCGACCGACGGCCAGCGTATCGTGCGGGCACTCGAAGTGCTCGACGCTTCGGGACGCTCGATCCTGGAATGGCAGGCGGCGCGCGGCCGCCCGCTGATCGATCGGGACAGCGCACGCTTCCTGGTCATCGAGCCGGACCGTGAGCAACTGATCCGGCGCATAGAGGCGCGTTTCGACCAGATGCTCGACAAGGGCGCGCTGGAGGAAGTGCGTCAGCTTACGGCGCTCGGCCTCGACCCGGACCTGCCGGCGATGAAAGCGATCGGGGTGCGCGAGCTGCAGGCGGCGATGGCCGGACAATCGGGCTTTCCTCAAGCGATCGAACGCGCCAAGATCGCGACCCGGCAGTACGCCAAGCGTCAGTCGACCTGGTTCAGGCACCAGCTGGGCGCGGAGTGGCGTAGGCTGCGGCCGGGCGACGAACCGGCGGTCCTGGGCTGACTAAAAGCTTTTTCAATCAGTACCTTAATATCCTTAGCTCTAATTCTCGCCAAGGTTGTCCGGGTTAACGGTCCGTAAGGCCCGCCATGCCATAACCTCAGCGGTTACAGAGCCGCGGGGAGTTGATGCGTTTCCATAAGGCGGAATCCGCATTTTTCGTCTTTATTTTCGTGATCCTGGCCGCCGGCCTGGTGACCTTCCATGCCTATGGCCAATTGCAGGACATCGCCTCCGACCTCGATGCCGCGTCGCGCGTCGACAAGATCGTCTATCTCAACAAATTGCTGTTCGTCACCGGTGCGCTGCTGGCAACCGCGCTGTTCTTCGGGACCTTCTTCATCTACCCGCTGATCCGCGGCCAGGTGCGGGAAGAGGGCAAGCTCAGGGCCATGACGGTTTCGCTCAGCGCCCGTTCGCAAACGCTCGAGCAGGCAGCCCTCACCGACGGCCTGACCGGCATGCAGAACCGCCGCTATTTCGACGATGCGCTGCGTGAATATCTCCAGGAGTTTCGCCGCATCGACAGGCCGGTCGGGCTGATGATCCTCGACCTCGATCATTTCAAACAGGTCAACGACACGCATGGTCACGATGTCGGCGACGAAGTGCTGAGGGCTGTCGCCACCTGCCTGAGAGGCATGACGCGCTATCACGATGTCGTGGCGCGGCTGGGCGGCGAGGAGTTTGCCGTCGTCACGCCCAACATGGATGTCGAACTGCTTGCCAGATTCGCCGAGCGCATCCGCAAGGCGATCGCCAGCATGTCGATCCTGTCGGGCAATGTGCGGCTGAAGGTCACCACCAGCGTCGGCCTTGCCGTCTGGGACCACAAGGAGAGCGCGGAGGATTTCTACCGCCGCGCCGACCGACAGCTCTATGAGGCGAAGAAGCAAGGCCGCAACCGCGTCTGCGCATAAAATTCCGAAGATGAATTCGTGAGGCCTGCCGTATGCCGCCGTTTGCTGGGCTTCCGGTGCTCACGGACTTGATGTCCGCTCCGCTCCGGCCTTCGCCGGCCGAAGCCCTCACAAGTGTCTCCGTCCATGAAGGCTACGGCCGGCGTAGGCCGGTTCTCGCAAACGGCACCATCCGACTCGGCCTGACGAATTCCCTGTCGGAATTTACCTACCTTGCGACGCTGCAGGTTCAGTCGTTCAGCTGGCGCATGCCGAAGGTTGAGGGCTTCAGGCCGTAGCGTGTGTCGAAGTCGTCGTCCGGCTGCACGCGCGAGGCGCTAGCAGGCTTCTTATAGTCCGGGTCGCCGGCCTGGCGGGAGGAGTCCACCGCCTCGGCGAAGGCCATGGCCTGCTGCGGCTTCGGCACGTTGCGAAGCCGCTCGACGATCATGGCCAGATCGACGTCGTTGCCGTCCACGGAGGGCTCGATCTGCTCGCCTTTGGCAGTGCCGGGGATGAACTCCTGCGACAGCTTCTCGAATTTCAACCGCATGGTCGTCGCCACGCCTTCGCCGAAGGCGATGGCTTCCCGCTGCCCCATCGAGGACAGGAACGCCAGCGTCGAGGCCGAGGAGTCGGCGATCGCCGAGCGGATGATCGCCTGGTCCTGCTCGTTGGCAAGCCGCATGGCGAAGAACGTCGAGCACTGCGACAGGATGGTCGGGTCAAGCTCGCCGGGGCGCTGGGTGACGACGCCCAGATAGCAGCCATATTTGCGGCCTTCCTTGGCGATACGCGACAGCGCGTGCCTGGTCGGTGCGAAGCCGAGGCGGGGATCGGCCGGCATGTAGCGGTGCGCTTCCTCGCAAAGCACGAGCAGCCTCAGCCGGCCCTCGCTCCACAAGGCCAGGTCGAAGGCCAGGCGCGCCAGCACCGAGCAGACCGAATTGACAACTTCCGAAGGCATGCCCGCCATCTCGAAGCAGGTCACCGGGCGGCCGTGGCTGGGGACCCGGAAAATATTGCCGATCGTTTCGTGGATCGTGTCCTCGATCAGGCGCGAATTGAACATGAAGCGGTAACGCGGGTCGGCGGCCGCCGATTCGATACGCGTCTTCAGCGACTTCAGCGTCGGGCGGTCGTTCTTGCTTTCGAGCATGCCCATGCGCTCGTCGATCTGCTTGATGAGATCGGCGATGCGGTAGGGCACCGGCGTGTCCGCCGTCAGCGCGTCGCTGCCGCGCCTGACATAGGTTCCGGAACTCGGGTTGCGGTAGAGGTTCTTGGCGGCCGGGATCAGGTCGCGCAGCACATCCACTTCCTCGGGCACCGTCTCGCGGCCGCGAAACAGCACTTCGGCGAATTCCTCCAGCCTGAACATCCAGAACGGCAGGTCGAGCGTCTTGGAATCGACCTTGACGCAATATTCCGGCAGCGAGGCGGCGAACTCGTTGTGCGGATCGAGGATAAGCACCCGCAGATCCGGCCGCGCCTCGATGGACTTGCGCAGCAGCAGCGAGACCGCCGTGGATTTGCCGACACCGGTTGTGCCGACGATGGCGAAATGGCGCGCCAGCGTGTCGTCGATGGCGATGTTGGCATCGATCGACTCATCCTGCGACAACGTGCCGATGGTGACCGAATGGCGCCCGGCGAGATCGTAGACCGCCTGCAGGTCGCGCGTGCGGATGCGATGGGCGACAGCGCCGATATGCGGATAGGCGGTGATGCCGCGGTCGAAGACCGGCTTGGCGCCGGGTTCGACGCCGTCGCGCACTTCACCGATCAATTCGATGCTGACCTCGATCGGGTTCTGGCCCTCGTTGCTCCAGGCGCGATCCGATTTGCCGATCTCATAGACAAGGCCGACCGTGCGCGTGGCGCCGAGATTGATGGAGATCATCTTGCCGACCGTCCACTGGCCGGTGACCGTGCCGTCGGCATCCTCGGCATAGGCGCTGATTGTGGCGCGCGCGCCGTCGCATTGCACGACATTGCCGAGAATGCGCTTGTCGCTTTGCAGGGCATTGCGGCGCTCCTGCGAAATCGGTTCGCCAACGGAGGCTTCGCGTTCGACAAACATGGCTGACCTGGTCCCATTCCCTGGAGCGTCGACCCTACCCAACCCGGGTTAAAGTCAGGTGAGGTCGAATGGTGTAGGCGGTGTTAAGCCAGCCGTGACAATTCGATCGAATAGCCTCTTCTCAGACTGCGCAATTCCTATATATTGGACGAATGGATGATATATCGAATGACATCACGGCGACGATCGGTAGACGGATACGCTCCGAAAGGACGGTGAGGGGCTGGTCGCTGGCCGGGCTTGCCGAGCGCTCGGACGTGTCGAAGGCGATGCTGAGCGCCATCGAACGCGGTACGACCAGTCCGACCGCGGCGCTCCTGGTGCGCATCGCGGCGGCCTTCGGCATGACGCTGTCGACGCTGATCGCACGGGCCGAGATGCAAGGCGGCGGCGTTTCGCGCAAGGACGAGCAGCCGGTCTGGCAGGATCCGGCAACCGGTTACATCAGGCGGCATCTGTCGCCGGCATCGCAGATGCCGCTCGAGCTGATCAGGGTCAGCTTGCCGGCAGGCGCCAAGGTAAGTCTTCCGGCCGCATCCTACGCCTTCATCAAGCAGCAGATATGGCTGATGTACGGAAGGCTGGATTTTACCGAGGGCGATGTGGTGCACAGGCTTGAGCCCGGTGACTGCCTTGCACTGGGTGCCCCCGCGGACTGCGTCTTTCATGCTCACGGACCGGATGCGGCGGAGTATCTCGTGGCGCTGGTCAGGGACTGATCCCGATGTCTCGCCGGCCAAAACGCTCGCACAATGGCGGGCCGCCGCTCGACGACTATGACGGCCCGCCCTGGGGCAAGGGGGACGCCTACATTTTCCTGGCTTGGCGAGCCGCCCGCGACAAGGCCTGGAAGGCGCCGAGCCATGCCGTCATGCTGATGCGGCTGGCAAGGGCCGAGCGGCTCGGGCTGACCTATGAGGAATATACGCTCGAAATACTGGAGCGCGGCCGCTATCTCAGCGAGGACGACGCCGAGCGTATCGCTGAAATTAGACGGTCGCGACGGCGCGGGCGGATCAGCCATTTCGAATGACCTTGCCCCCGACGCCTCGTTACCTGGAGAGCACCAGCATGAACTCCCTTGAAATCCGGGCGTTGACCGGCGACGCGGCAACCACCGCAATGCTGGCCGATCTTTTGATCGAGACCATCGCCGCCGGCGGGTCGGTGAGCTTCATGCATCCATTGTCGCCGGAAGCAGCCCGGGACTTCTGGCGCAAGTCGCTTGCGGCGGCCGCGCGCGGCGAAAGGGCGGTGCTGGGCGCATGGCAGGGCGAGGCCCTTGCCGGCACCGTCACGCTGCTCCTCGACTTCCCGGCCAACCAGCCGCACCGCGCCGAGATCGCCAAGCTGATGACTGGCCGGGACCATCGCGGCAAGGGCGTCGCGACCCGCCTGATGCGAGCCGCCGAAGAACTGGCCGTTGAGAAAGACCGCACGCTGCTGGTACTGGACACGGCGAGCGAAGAGGGCGCGGCCGGGCTCTATGAGAAACTTGGTTTCACCTTGACCGGCGAGATACCGGACTATGCGCTGAAGCCGCATGGCGGGCTGACCGGCACCCTTATCTACTGGAAACGGATAGGAGCAGCGGCCCTATCCTGAAGGTCCGGCAATGTGCGACAGAAGCCAGCGGCGAAAATCCTGCTCGGCACCGGATAGCCGCGACGATGACGGCCTTGTCAGGAAATGACCCGATGGGCTCGAAAGCTCGAAATCCGAAAGCTTGACGAGAACATTATCCTTGAGCGCGGTGTCGACCAGCGGTCGAGAGCCCAGCAGGGCTCCGGCCCCGGCCTTCGCCGCTTCCATGGCGGCGACGAAACTGTCGAAGCGATGTGAGCGCCGGGAATGGCCGGCAAGCCCGGAGGCCGCAAACCATTCCGCCCACATCTCGCGCGCGCCGGCCACCAAGAGCAGCGGCAACGATGTCCAGTCGTCATCACGGGCGAGTGTCGGAGCGGCGACCGGGACAAGCCGCTCGACGGTCAGCCGGTCGGCCTCGCGCCCGGGAAAGGATCCGTTGCCGAAGCGTATGTCGAGTGTTGAGCCCGGCTGGTCGTAATCGGTCGGCCGATGGATGGTCACCAGATCGAGCCTCACCCGCGGCAGCGCCTTTGCCAGGTCGGGAAGAGCCGGGACCAGCACCAGCAGGGCGAAGGAGATGGGGACGCGGATGCTGACGGTCTGCACCGCGCGCGGCTCGAACAACTCGTTCGTGCTGTAGCCGATAGTCGCGAATGCCGACTGGATGTGGGGAAGGTAGGCCGCGCCCTCCGGCGACAGGGCCACGCCGCGCGCCAGGCGCGCGAACAATCGCGTCCTAAGCCGCTCTTCCAGGAAACGGATGTGCTGGCTGACGGCGGCTTGGGTGAGCCCGAGTTCAGCAGCCGCGGCGGTGAAATTCGACAGGCGGGCGGCTGCCTCGAAACTGCGCAGCCAGTCGAGAGGAGGCATCGGATCGAACGTTCTTCCAGCCATCATGAATTTAGTGCCATTACCTGAAAAACGATAATTTGAATTATGCCTTTGACGAAGTCAGCATGCAATCCGTGCTCGCAGTGGCGGGTAGAGATGGGAGCTTCCGGACATGCTGACGAGAGCGACGCTAAGCGACGAGGGACGAACGATCGAGCTTGGCTGGAAGGATGGAGAGCGCAGCCGTTTCCACGCCATGTGGCTGCGCGACAATGCGCTGGACGACAAGACACGCAGCGCCGGCAACGGCCAGAGGCTGATCACCATCCTCGACATTCCGGCCGAGACGCGGATCGGCGCGGCCTCGATCAAGGGCGAGGTGCTCGAAGTCACGTTCGCTCCCGAAGGCAAGACCGTCGGTTTTCCCGCAGGCTGGCTTCGCAGCCATGCTTACGATCGCCAGGGGGCTCGCGAGCCCGGCTGGACGGGAGGCGACATACGGCGCTGGACGAAAGCCACGATGCAGAATTCCGTGCCGCGCGCGGCCTATGCCGACGCCAGTCGCGACAGCGATGTGCTGCGGCAATGGTTGGCCGCGGTACGCAGCCATGGCTTTGCCGTCATGGACGGCCTGCCTGCCGAATCCGGCGCGCTGTGCAAGGTGGCCGATCTTTTCGGCTATATCCGGGAGACCAATTACGGGCGCTGGTTCGAGGTGCGTGCCGAGGTCAACCCGAACAATCTCGCCTACACCAATCTCGGCCTGCAGGCGCACACCGACAATCCTTATCGCGACCCGGTGCCGACGCTGCAGATCCTGGCTTGTATCGAGAACACGGTCGAAGGCGGCGAATCCAGCGTCGTCGACGGGTTTGCGGTGGCGGCAGCACTTCAGGCGGAAAACCCCGCGGGCTTCCGGCTGCTCTCTTCCTATCCGGCACGCTTCGAATATGCCGGCTCATCAGGCGTGCGGCTGCAGTCCAAGCGGCCGATGATCGAGCTCGGACCCGACGGCGAGCTCATCTGCATCCGCTTCAACAATCGTTCGCTGGCGCCGGCCGTCGACGTGCCGTTCGCCGACATGGACAAATACTACGCGGCCTATCGCCGGTTCGCCGAACTGATCGAGGATCCTGCCTTCGAGGTGACGTTCAAGCTCGAAGCGGGGCAGTCCTTCATCGTCGACAACACCCGCGTCATGCATGCGCGCAAGGCGTTTTCCGGCAGCGGCAAGCGTTGGCTGCAGGGCTGCTACGCCGACAAGGACGGCCTGCTGTCGACGCTGGCGGCGATCGAGCACGATTTCAAGGAGGCGGCCGAATGAACCCGAGCGAATTGAACACAGGCAACATCGTCGAATTCATCGCCGACATCTTCGAGCGCCGCGGGGCTGAGTCCTATCTCGGCGAGCCCGTCACGATGTCCGAGCATATGCTGCAGGGCGCCTGGCTTGCCGAGCAGGACGGCGCGCCGGACGAACTGGTGGCAGCGGCGCTGCTGCACGACATCGGTCACTATACCAGCGAGTTCGGCACCTATTCGCCGGACGACGTCGAGGACAAGCACCATGACGAGGCAGGCGGCGAGGTGCTTGCGCCGTTCTTTCCGCCGATCATCGTCGAATGCGTCAGGCTGCATGTCTCAGCCAAGCGTTACCTGTGCGCCACCGATCCGACCTATTTCAGCAAGCTGTCGCCGGCCTCGGTCCATACGCTGTCGCTGCAAGGCGGGCCGATGAGTGCCGAGGAAGTAGAGGAGTTCCGCAGCAATCCGTTTCACGAGGAAGCGGTGCGCGTGCGCATCTGGGACGAGGGCGGCAAGATCGCCGACATGAAGACACGAGCCTTTCGCGATTACGTGCCGTTGCTGGAGCGGGTGGTGGAGAGGTTCGCGGCTGAAAAGGCAGCTTAGCCGGCCGCGAAGCCCGGGAGGAGAAGGCCGATGTGTCTCTGCTTCGACGGTGAAGGCGCGCTGGTGGCATATCAGCCGGACGAATGCAGTGAATCCCAGCCGGCTGAGAGCACCAGCGCGTCGCGCTCGGCTGAAGGAAAAGCTTCGTCGGCCGTCCAGCAAAGGCGCGGCGAGAGCCACGCCTTTGCTGGTATAGGTTCGGGAGGGATCTATCCCTTGTGATGGACCTCCTGCAGCCCGTAGACGGGAGTCGGCAGACCAACCTGGCGCGCCTTCAGCTGCAGCGACAGATACTGCGAGTAGTGGCGCGACTGGTGGAGGTTGCCGCCATGGAACCACAGCGCTTCCTGCTGCGTCGGCTTCCACATGTTGCGTTGCTCGCCTTCCCATGGGCCGGGATCTTTTGTGGTGCTGGAACCCAGACCCCAGACCTTGCCGACCTTGTCGGCCACCTCCTGCGAGATAAGGTCCGCGGCCCATCCGTTCATCGAGCCGTAGCCGGTCGCATAGATCACCAGGTCGGCCGGCAATTCGGTGCCGTCGACGAATTTCACGCCGGTCTCCGTGAGCTCCTGCACTGCCGCGCCGGGTCCGCTTTTCAGCTTGATCGAGCCGTCGATGACGAGGTCGCAGGCGCCGACGTCGATGTAATAGCCGGAGCCGCGGCGTAGATACTTCATGAAAAGGCCTGAATCGTCATCGCCCCAGTCGAGCATGAAGCCGGCCTTTTCCAGGTCCTCGTAGAATTTCGCATCGCGTTCCTTCATCTGCTCGTAAAGCGGAATCTGGAACTCGTGCAGGATGCGGTAGGGGAGCGAAGCGAAGATCATGTCCGCCTTGCGCGTCGTCATGCCGTTCTCGACCGCCTGCTCCGAATAGAGGGCGCCGAGGCCGATATCCATCAGCGTGTCGGATTTGACGATGTGGGTGGACGAGCGCTGCACCATGGTCACGTCCGCGCCGCCTTCCCATAGTGCTGCGCAGATGTCGTGCGCCGAGTTGTTGGAGCCGATGACCACCACCTTCTTGCCACGGTACTTGTCCGGGCCGGGATGGGTTGAGGAGTGCTGCTGCTCGCCCTTGAATATGTCCTGGCCCTTGAATTTCGGCCAGTTCGCCTTGCCCGACATGCCGGTCGCCAGCACCAGCTGCTTGGGCTTGAGCACGATCTCCTTGCCGTCGCGCTCGACGACGATTGTCCATTCCCTGGCCTTCTCGTCATACTTGGCGGATTTCGCGGTGGTGGAGGACCAGTAGTTCAGCTCCATCACCTTGGTATACATCTCCAGCCAGTCGCCGATCTTGTCCTTCGGCGCGAAGACCGGCCAGTTCTTCGGAAAGTCGATATAGGGCAGGTGATCGTACCAGACCGGGTCGTGCAGACAGAGCGACTTGTAGCGCCGGCGCCAGGAATCGCCTGGACGCTCGTTCTTCTCCACGATGATGGCAGGCACGCCGAGTTGCTTCAGCCTAGCTCCAAGAGCAATTCCGCCCTGGCCGCCGCCGATGATGACGACATAGGGCTGCCGGGAATGGCCGAGCTCGGCGATTTCGTCATCGCGCTCCTCGCGCCACGTTTTGCGGCCCTTGCCGTGGCCGTGCTTGGCGCCGAGGGGGCGGGTGAAGCCTGCCTTCTCCTCATGGTCTTTCAGCTCCGCCATCGAGGTCAGCAGGGTCCAGATCAGGTCGCCCTTGAACCGCACAAGGCCAAAGCCGCGCGCAACACTCGTCTCGAAGGTGATCCAGGCGGTGATGATGCCGCCGTCCTCGCTTGCTTCCTCGCCTTTGGCTACCGCCCAGCCGGTCGGCTTGGTGTTGGCCAGCGTCGCCTGCAGCATGTCGCGAACCTGGTCGCGGCCCTCCATCGTCTTCAAATTCCATGTGAAGGTGACGAGGTCGCGCCAGTAGCAGTCGGCCTGGAAGCAGTTGACGGCGCTGTCGATGTCGCCGGCTTCCAACGCCTTGCCAAATTTGTCGAGCAGCGCTTGCGCCTTGGTGGTGGGTGTTCTCTCGAGCATTTGTTCTCCTCCGCATGTGCCAGCGCATAGTGGTTCCTCGGGGAGGTGCGCTCAACTGTACTATGGTAGCGCGAACGTGCCGTTCGCGTAGGCGAGGGAATTCACGCGGCACCCCATTGACGAGCCCGCGTTTTCGCCCTTATTGTCCGCGCCCATGAAAACGGCACTCATTCTCGTAGGCTTGCGCGTGGGCAAGGCGGTGTAACCGCCGGGCGAAAACCTCCCATGCGCATCACACAGGCTCCCTCGGGGGCCTTTTTTATTGCCTGAAATCCAACTAAACGACCAGCAATCGCCAGACGGCGGACAATACGGGACCAAACCGATGAGCAATGGACAGAACGAGCGGCGCGAGATGACGGGCGCCGAAATGGTGGTGCAGGCGCTGAAGGACAACGGCGTCAAGCACGTCTTCGGCTATCCGGGCGGCGCCGTTCTTCCAATTTATGATGAAATTTTTCAACAAGACGAGGTCGAGCACATTCTGGTCCGGCACGAGCAGGGCGCCGGCCACGCGGCCGAAGGCTATGCGCGCTCGACCGGCAAGGCCGGCGTGCTCCTGGTCACGTCCGGCCCCGGCGCCACCAATGCGGTGACGCCGCTGCAGGATGCGCTGATGGATTCGATCCCGCTGGTCTGCCTCACCGGCCAGGTGCCGACCTCGCTGATCGGCTCCGACGCCTTCCAGGAATGCGACACTGTCGGCATCACGCGGCCCTGCACCAAGCACAACTGGCTGGTGAAGGACGTCAACGACCTCGCGGCCACCATCCATGAAGCCTTCCATGTCGCGACGACCGGCCGCCCCGGCCCGGTCGTGGTCGATATTCCGAAGGACGTTCAGTTCGCCA
The DNA here is from genome assembly GCF_033977265.1 of Mesorhizobium australafricanum. NCBI lineage: Bacteria > Pseudomonadati > Pseudomonadota > Alphaproteobacteria > Hyphomicrobiales > Phyllobacteriaceae > Mesorhizobium > Mesorhizobium australafricanum. The sequence goes on from NZ_JAVIIT010000006.1 coordinate 275,700, forward strand.
AGGGCATCTACGTGCCGCCGCAGACGGCGCCGCGCACCAGCTACCAGCCCAAGGTCCAGGGCGACCTGGAGAAGGTCAAGGCCGCGGTCGAACTGATGGCCGGCGCCAAGAAGCCGATCATCTACTCGGGCGGCGGCGTCATCAATTCGGGCCCGGAAGCCAGCCACCTGCTGCGCGAGCTGGTCGACCTCACCGGCTTCCCGATCACCTCGACATTGATGGGGCTTGGCGCCTATCCGGCATCGGGCAAGAACTGGCTCGGCATGCTCGGCATGCACGGCACCTACGAAGCCAACATGGCCATGCATGATTGCGATGTGATGATCTGCATCGGCGCCCGCTTCGACGACCGCATCACCGGCAGGCTCACCGCGTTCTCGCCGAACTCGAAGAAGATCCACATCGACATCGACCCGTCGTCGATCAACAAGAACGTCCACACCGACGTGCCCATCATCGGCGATGTCGGACGGGTGCTGGAGGATCTGGTGCGGCTATGGCGGGCGACCGCCAAGACCGACAAGAAGGCGCTCTATCCGTGGTGGGAGCAGATCGCGAAATGGCGCGCCAGGGACTCGCTCGCCTACAAGATGAACAACGACGTCATCATGCCGCAATATGCGATCCAGCGGCTCTACGCGCTGACCAAGGACATGGACACCTACATCACCACCGAGGTCGGCCAGCACCAGATGTGGGCGGCGCAGCACTACCATTTCGACAAGCCGAACCGCTGGATGACCTCCGGTGGGCTGGGCACGATGGGTTACGGCCTGCCGGCGGCGCTCGGCGTGCAGATCGCGCATCCGGACGCACTGGTCATCGACATCGCCGGCGACGCTTCCGTGCAGATGACAATGCAGGAAATGAGCTCGGCAGTGCAGTATGAGGCGCCGATCAAGATCTTCATCCTGAACAACCAGTATATGGGCATGGTGCGCCAGTGGCAGCAGCTGCTGCACGGCAACCGGCTGTCGCATTCCTATACCGAAGCAATGCCCGATTTCGTCAAGCTGGCGGAGGCCTATGGCGGGCACGGCATCCGCTGCGACAAGCCGGATGAGCTGGACGACGCGATCAAGGAGATGATCTCGGTCAAGAAGCCGGTGCTGTTCGATTGCCGTGTGGCGACTTTGGCCAACTGCTTCCCGATGATCCCGTCCGGCAAGGCGCATAATGAAATGCTGTTGCCCGACGAGGCCACCGACGAGGCAGTCGCCAACGCCATCGACGCCAAGGGCAGGGAACTGGTCTGACGGACCAGGCAGGGCTTGTCGCAAGAAGCCGTGCGCAAACAGAGAACTAGCTCAAGAATTTGAAATCGAGATTCACGTCATGAACGCACAGCACCTTCAACCGACCGGCTCCGCCTATTTCATCGCCAAGGAAACCGAGAAGCCGGAAACGCACACGCTTTCGGTGCTGGTCGACAACGAACCGGGTGTGCTTGCCCGCGTCATCGGACTGTTCTCCGGGCGCGGCTACAACATCGAAAGCCTGACCGTTTCCGAGACCGAGCATGAGAAGCACCTATCGCGCATCACCATCGTGACGCGCGGCACGCCGCATGTGATGGAGCAGATCAAGAACCAGCTCGAGCGCATCGTGCCGGTGCACCGGGTGGTCGACCTGACCGTGCGCTCGCATGAGCTTGGGCAGGAGCGACCACTGGAGCGTGAGCTCGCGCTGGTCAAGGTAGCCGGCACCGGCGATGCCCGCGTCGAGGCGCTTCGGCTTGCGGATGCATTCCGCGCCTCGGTCATAGACGCCAACACCGAGCATTTCATCTTCGAGATAACCGGCAAGGGCTCCAAGCTCGACCAGTTCATCGCCATCATGAAGCCGCTCGGGCTGGTCGAGATCTGCCGCACCGGCGTAGCCGCGATGAACCGCGGCCCGCAGGGAATGTGACCAGGACGATCGGCGTTATCCCGTTTTCAGCTTTTGGCCCGGCAGTTGCCTGCTTCTGGCTTTTGCGCGTTTGCCAAAAGGACAGTAAGGCTGACATATCTGGGAGGATATCATGTCGGTTGACGCGTTCCTTGCCCTTTTGGTCTATGCCTTAGTGACCTCGATCACCCCCGGGCCGAACAACCTCATGCTGCTCGCTTCCGGCGTCAATTTCGGCATCGCCAGGACGGTTCCGCACATGCTGGGCATCAGCATCGGGTTTCTGGTCCTGCTGCTGGCCGTCGGGTTCGGGCTTGGCGCCGTGCTGACGGCGTTCCCGGCGCTGCATACGGCGCTGAAAATTGCGGGCGCCGCCTATCTGCTCTACCTCGCCTGGAAGATCGCCATGTCGCGGTCGATGAGCGACGGAAAAGGGGCGGAGGGGCGGCCGATGCGCTTCATCGACGCCGCTGCGTTCCAGTGGGTCAACCCCAAGGCATGGGTGATGGCCATCACTGCCATGGCCGTCTACACCAACCCCGATCACCCGTTCGTCTCGGTGGGGCTGATCTCGATCGCCTTCACCATCGTCAACCTGCCCAGCGTGTCCGTCTGGGCCGGCTTCGGCACGGCGTTGCGCGGTTTCCTGTCGGATCCGGTGCGGCTGAAATGGTTCAACATCGCCATGGGTGTGCTGCTTGTGGCAACGCTGTGGCCGATGCTCCGCTAGCAGCTTTTCGGATCGGCTGGAAAGACGTGCGCGGCCAGGTTAGCCGGCTGCCCAACTATTGTGCGCTGCACATTAAATCTTCGTAATGCCGCGTATTGGCCCTTTTCCGCCAAAGGCTTGTTCTATCTACTTCACGAAAATCGCGGCACGAGGCCGTGAATCGAGCTAAAATGGACCACCGGGATCGGCGTGTCGGGTAGAGGGCTTGTCGATGCGCGCGAAAATTGCCTTTGCGGTTGTGGCGCTCGCCTGCCTGGCGGGCGCCGGGCTCTATTTTTCGCCCACGACGTTAGCCAAGGTCCAGCAGTTGATTTCGGGCAAGCAGGCTGACGCGGCAGCCACGGACAAGACGGCGAACAGCGACAAGACGGCCAACGCTTCGGACAATGCGAAAGGCGGCGGTCCGCGTTCCGCCTCGATCGTTTCCGTCGCCGCGACAACCGCCGATTTCCCGATCCGCCGCTATGCCATCGGCTTCGTTTCCTCCCCGTCGGTGGTGAACATCAATGCCCGGATTTCCAGCCAGATCGTGTCCATCGATGTCAAGGACGGTCAGATGGTGAGGGCAGGCGATGTCCTGTTCTCGCTCGACGATCGCGCGCTGAAGGCGCAACTGGCCAAGGATCAGGCGACGCTCGTCAAGGACCAGGCGATGCTGGTGAGCGCCCAGGCCGATCTGCAGCGCGCCAAGGATCTTGTCGCCAAGCAGGCCGGCACGCAGCAGACCTACGATCAGACGCTGGCGGCGCAGAAAGCCGCGGCCGCGACCATCGACGCCGACAAGGCGACCATCGACGCCGATACCGTGCAATTGAGCTACGCGACCATCTCGGCGCCGATCGCGGGCCGGTTGGGCGCCGTCAACGTCTCGGTCGGTGACCTCGTCACCGCCAGCAACGGCAACTCAAGCAGCACGACGCCGCTGGTCACCATCACGCAGATGGATCCGCTGCAGGTGAATTTCACGCTGCCGGAAAGCAACCTTGCCCTGTTGCATAAGGCGCTCGCCGACCCACAGCAAGGCGGCGTGGCGCTGACCAAGGACGGCGATCCCACGCCGATCGGCAAGGGCACGCTCGATTTCGTCGATTCCAGCGTCGATACGGCCTCCGGGACCATCGCCACGCGGGCGAGCATACCGAACCCGGATCTTTCGCTGTGGCCCGGACAGTATGTGAATGTCGTGCTCGAGGCCGGCACGATGCCGCATATGACCTCGGTTCCGACGGTCGCGGTGCAGCCCAGCCAGAAGGGCCCGTTCGTCTATGTCGTAAAGCCGGACAACACCGTGGAGATGCGTCCGGTGCAGGTGGCGCTGACGGAGGGCGCGAACAGCGCCATCAGCGACGGTCTGAAGAGCGGCGAGAAGGTGGTCGTCGAAGGCCAGACACGATTGAAGAATGGCGCGGCGGTGCATGAAGGCAAGGCAGCCGGATCCGGTGACCAGGCACCGCCCAAGGTTGCGGAGGCCGACAAGGCCGGCGGGGCGAGACAATGATCTCCGAATTCTGCATCCGCAAGCCTGTCGCCACCCTTCTGATGTCGTTCGCCCTGGTGCTGGGCGGTATCTTTGCCTACAAGTTCCTGCCGGTGGCGGCTCTGCCCAGCGCCGAATTTCCGGTGGTCAACGTCTCCGCGTCGTTGCCCGGCGCGTCGCCGGAGACGATGGCGACTTCCGTGGCGACGCCGCTGATCAAACAGTTCGCGACGATCGCCGGCATCGATTCGATCTCGACCACCAACTCGCTCGGCCAGACCTCGATCGCTATCCAGTTCGTGCTCAACCGCGATATCGACGCGGCGGCCGCCGACGTGCAGGCGGCGATCGCGCGCACGCAGAGATCGCTGCCGTCGCAGATGACGGCGCCGCCAAGCTATCGCAAGGTGAACCCGGCCGACGCGCCGATCCTGTTGATGTCGCTGGTCAGCGACACGGTTCCGCTGACCGATCTCGACGCTTTCGCTGAAAACGTGATCTCGCCGTCGCTCTCGACCATCGACGGCGTGGCGCAGGTCTCGATCTTCGGCCAGCAGAAATACGCGGTGCGCATCCAGATCGATCCGACAGCGCTTGCCGCGCGCGGCATCTCGATCGACCAGTTGCAGGCGGCCGTCGCTTCCGCCAACAGCAACACCCCGCTCGGCGTGCTGCAGAACAACAAGCAGCAACTGACCATCACCGCCAACACGCAGCTTACGGATGCGGCCGGCTTCTCCAACCTCATCATCGCTACCAAGAACGGCCATCCGGTGCGGCTGGGGGAGGTGACCCGCGTGGTCGATTCCGTGCAGACCACGACGACGGCGAGCTGGTACGACGGCACCCGCGCGATCATCATGGCCGTGCAGCGCCAGCCCGACGCCAATACGGTCGACGTCGTCGACAAGGTCAAGGCAATGCTGCCGTCCTTCCAGGACCAGATGCCGGCGGCGGCCTCGATCAAGCTGCTCAACGACCGCTCGACTTCGATCCGCCAGGCCGTCGACGACGTTCAGTTCACGCTGCTGTTGACTATCGCGCTGGTGGTGATGGTGATCTTCGTGTTCCTGCGCAGGGTGACGGCGACGATCATCCCGGCGGTGGCGGTGCCGATCTCGCTGATCGCCACCCTCGGCGCGATGTTCCTGTTCGGCTTTTCCATCGACAACATCTCGCTGATGGGATTGACGCTCGCGGTCGGCCTGGTCGTCGACGATGCCATCGTCATGCTCGAAAACATCTTCCGCCACATGGAGGAGGATGGGCTGTCGGCCTTCGACGCTTCGCTGAAGGGCGCGCGCGAGATCGGCTTCACCATCATCTCGATCTCGATCTCGCTGGTGGCGGTGTTCATCCCGGTGCTTCTGATGGGCGGCGTCATCGGCCGCATCTTCAACGAATTCGCCGTCGTTGTGACCGTCGCCATCCTGGCCTCCATGTTCGTGTCGCTGACGCTGACGCCGATGCTCTGTTCGCGGCTGCTGTCGGTGAGCAAGGCCGATCGCGAGGCGCATGGCGCCGGCCACAGGCACGACATCGTCACCCGTAGCTATGACTGGCTGCTGAGCTTCTGCCTGCGCCACACCTTTCTGATCTTCCTGGTCTTCATCGCCACCGCCGCGGCGTCGGTGTGGGTGATCCAGGTCTCGCCGAAGGGCTTCTTCCCGCAGGAAGATATCGGCCAGATATCGGTGACGACGATCGCGCGCCAGGACATCTCGTTCGACGCCATGGCGAAGCTGCAAGGGCAGGTGGCCAGCGTGTTCTCGAAGTCGCCCTATGTCGACCATGTGGCCTGGTCGGCAGGCAGCGGCGGCAATGCGCTGAACCAGGGGCAACTCTTCGTTCAGCTCAAGGGCAAGGATCAGCGTCCCAACATCGAGAAGGTGCTGTCGGATCTGAGGCGCCAGCTGGCGGGCGTGGCGGGCATCGAGACCTATATGCAACCGGTGCAGAACCTGCGGCTCGGGTCGCGGTCGTCGGCCAGCGCCTACCAGCTCGTGGTTCAGGGGCTCGATACCGGCCAGACCGATATCTGGGCGCAGAAGCTCAATGACGCGATGGCGGCGGACCATACCAACTTCACGGATGTCACCAGCGATCTGCAGAACAATTCCCTGCAGGCGTCGCTTGTGGTCGACCGCGACAAGGCCGCCCAGCTCGGCATCGACACCGACACGCTGCGCTCCGCCCTCTATGGTGGCTTCGGCACCGACCAGGTCTCGACGATCTTCGGTTCGGCCGACAGCTATCAGGTCATCACCGAGCTCGATCCCAAGATCGAATGGTCGCCCGAGCGGATGCTCGCCATCCAGGTGAGGACGGCGAGCGGCAGTCTGGTGCCGCTTGGCGCCTTCGCCCGTGTCGACCGCACCGCCGGCGCCTTGACGGTCAACCAGCTTGGACAGCTGCCCGCGGTGACGATCTCCTACAATCTGCCGCAGGGTGTTTCGCTCGGTGATACGGTGACCCGCATCGATCGGCTCAAGGAACAGATCGGCATGCCGACGGCGATCTCGACCAGCTTTGCCGGCACCGCCAAGACCTTCCAGGATTCGCTGGCCAACCAGGGCCTGCTGATCGGCGGGGCCATCCTGACGATCTATATCGTGCTCGGCATGCTCTATGAGAGCTTCATCCACCCGCTCACCATCCTCACCGGCCTGCCTTCGGCGGTGCTGGGCGCGGTGGTGGCGCTGCGCTTCGCCGGGATGGACCTTTCGGTGATCGCGGTGATCGGCATCCTGATGCTGATCGGCATCGTCAAGAAGAACGGCATCATGATGGTCGACGTCGCGCTGGAGCTCAGGCGACAGGGCATGTCGGCGAAGGAGTCCATCCACAAGGCCTGCCTGATGCGTTTCCGGCCGATCATGATGACGACACTTGCCGCGTTGATGGGCACGTTCCCGATCGCGCTCGGCACCGGCGCCAGCGCCGAATTGCGGCAGCCGCTCGGCGTCGCGGTGGTCGGCGGCCTGCTCGCCTCGCAAGCGCTGACGCTGTTCGTCACGCCGGTCATCTACGTCTATTTCGAAAACTTCTCCGGCTGGCTGCTCAGCTTCTCGTCCAAGAATAGCCGGCCGACACTGCATGCGGTCGAAAGCAGCGAGCAGCCCTCGCTGTTCGACGCCGAGGAAGAGGCCGAACCGAAAAAGGTGGCCGCCGAATAGGCCGCTGTTTTCTGGCCCAAGGCGTCGTACTTGCGACGGTGCGCCGGCAATCCTAGTCTGTGGCCATGTCCCGCGACCATGACCACGACAACGAGCTCGATCCGTTCGCGGCGCGCGTGCGCGCGCTAGAAACGATCCTGACCCAGAAAGGCCTGATCGATCCGGCAGCCATCGACGTCATCGTCGACACCTATGAGACGAAGATCGGTCCACGCAACGGCGCCAGGGTGGTGGCGAAGGCCTGGAACGATTCGGCTTATGCCGACTGGCTCAAGCGTGATGCGACGGCGGCGATCGAGAAGCTCTCCTATTCCGGCCGCCAGGGCGAGCACATGCAGGCCGTGTTCAACACCGAGGAGACGCACAACCTCGTCGTCTGCACGCTCTGCTCCTGCTATCCGTGGTCGGTGCTCGGCCTGCCGCCGGTCTGGTACAAGGCGCCGCCTTACCGCTCGCGGGCAGTGATCGATCCGCGCGGCGTGCTCGAGGAGTTCGGACTGACGCTGCCGAGGACCAAGAAGATCCGCGTCTGGGATTCCACCGCCGAGCTTCGCTACCTCGTGGTGCCGATGCGGCCGAAGGGGACCGAAGGCTGGAGCGAGGAGCAACTCGCCGAACTGGTCAGCCGCGATGCGATGATCGGCACGGCATTGGCGAGGCAGCCGACATGAACGGGCCGCAGGATCTCGGCGGGCAGATGGGTTTCGGGCCGGTCGCGCCCGAGAAGGATGAGCCCTATTTCCATGCCGCCTGGGAAAGGCGGGCGCTCGGCGTCACGCTGACGGCCGGCGGCATGGGCGCCTGGAACATCGACGAAAGCCGCCATGCGCGGGAATCGCTGCATCCCGCAGACTATTATTCATCGAGCTACTACCAGATCTGGATCAAGGCGCTGGAAACGCTGCTGAAGCGCCACGGCTTCGTCACCGAGCGCGATCTTGCCGCCGGCAAGGCGGTCGACGCGGCCGCGACGCCGAAAAGGGTGCTGAAGGCGGCGGATGTGCCGGCCGTGCTCGCCAAGGGCGGGCCATGCGACCGGCCGGTCGCCACACCGGCGCGTTTCCGGGCGGGCGATCGCGTACGGACGAAGAATTTCAACCCGACCGGACATACGCGGCTGCCGCGCTATGCGCGCGGCAAGACCGGGACGATCGAGGCCGTGCGCGACGGCTTCGTCTTTCCCGACAGCAACGCGCATGGCAAGGGCGAGAACCCGCAATGGGTCTACACCGTGGTCTTCGACGGGAGCGAGATCTGGGGCGAGGGCGCCGACCCGACGCTGACCGTCTCGATCGACGCCTGGGAGAGCTATCTTGAGCCGGCCTGACGGCGCGTTGCCGGCCGGCTTCGACGAGCCGGTCTTCGCCGAGCCGTGGCAGGCGGAAGCCTTTGCCATGACCGTGGCGTTGCATGACAAGGGCTTGTTTTCGTGGAGCGAATGGGCGGAGGCTCTGTCCGTCGAGGTGAAGAAGCCGGGCGCTGCCAGCGACGGCCATGACTATTACGAGCATTGGCTGGCGGCGCTGGAGACACTGCTCTCGCAAAAAGGGGTTGCCGGCAAGAATGATGTCGATGCGCTCGCCGCCGCCTGGGAACGCGCCGCGCATGCCACTCCGCACGGCAAGCCGATCCTGCTGGAAAACGATCCAGCCGCAGGCACATAGATAGTCACCAGGTTTGTTCTCTTTACGTTCTCGTTTGTGGATGATAGCCTGAGCTGTCGGCGGCGCTTAATGCGCGGCCGATGACGTTGAGATGATGGCGGCAGTCTTGTCTTTCCCTTGCGAATCCGGTCTCTCGCGCTGATGGAATTCTCTCCCCAACAGGACGAGGCTCTGAAAGCGGTCGGGCGCTGGCTCAAGGAGGGCCGGCCGCAGGTCTTCCGGCTGTTCGGCTATGCCGGCACCGGCAAGACGACGCTGGCGCGCTATTTCGCCGAGCATGTCGACGGGCAGGTGCAGTTCGCCGCCTTCACCGGCAAGGCGGCGCAAGTGCTGCGCTCGAAGGGCGCGACCAACGCCCGCACCATCCATTCGCTGATCTATAGGCCGAAGGGCGAGGAATCGGTTGCCGACGAGGTGACCGGCAAGACCTCGATGTCACCGACCTTTTCGCTCAACCGGCAAAGCCCGATCTCGCGCGCCAAGCTCGTCGTCATCGACGAATGCTCGATGGTCGACGAGCAGCTCGGCCGCGACCTGCAGAGTTTTGGCACGCCGATCCTGGTGCTGGGCGATCCGGCGCAGCTGCCGCCGATCTCGGGCGGCGGCTTCTTCACCGAGCACGAGCCGGATGTGCTGTTGACCGAGATCCACCGGCAGGCGCGCGACAATCCGATCATCCGGCTGGCGCTCGACGTGCGCGAAGGCCGCGAATTCATGCATGGCGATTACGGCACGGCGCAGGTGATCGGCAGGGAAGGCGTCAACCAGGATCTGGTGCTCAAGGCCGACCAGGTGCTGGTCGGCACCAACCGCACGCGCCGGCGCTATAATCAAAGGCTACGCGAGCTGAAGGGGTTCAACGCCGACTTCCCGCAGGCGGGCGACAAGCTGGTCTGCCTGCGCAACGATCCGGCCAAGGGGCTGCTCAACGGCTCGCTGTGGAAGGTGATGACCTCGTCGCGCGAGACCGTGAAGCCCGGCATCAACCTTCTGGTTTCGCCGGAAGAGGATGATCCAGACCGCGGCGTCGCCAAGATCAAGCTGCTCAAGGCGGCTTTCGAGGATCCGGATGCCGAGATTCCCTGGCAGCAGAAGAAGCGTTTCGACGATTTCGACTATGGTTATGCGCTGACCGTGCACAAGGCGCAGGGCTCGCAGTGGAACGACGTCGTGCTGTTTGACGAGAGCTGGGCGTTCAAGGAGACCCGGCAGCGCTGGCTCTATACCGCCATCACGCGCGCCGCCGAGCGGCTGACGGTCGTGCGCTAGGGTTGTTGGAATTCAGGTGAGGCCGGCCTGACCTTAATCTCAACAACCCTAATCCGTCGGCCTTGCGCCAAGCCATTGCCAGGCTGCATCTTCGTCGTCGGCGTCAAAGCGTTTGAATTCGAAAGGCAGCGCCTTCGGGAAGACGCCGGTGACGAGAGAAGCCCATTTCGGCTTGCCGATGACCGCGCAGCGCACGACGTGTTCCATCGCGTCGGCCATGCCCTGCTTGAGCGTATCTTGCGAAATGTTTGCCCAATCCACGCTCTCATGGTCCGTCAACCGCACCAATACGTCGATCCTCGGATGGAGCGCATAGGCGGCCTCCAGCAGGCCGAACAGATTTTCCGCGTCGGCCGGTGAGACATCACCGACGACATCGATGGCGAAAAGCGCGTCGCGGTTGGTTTCGATGCGACGGATCGCCGGCACGGCTTCGAGGAAATTCACTGGCAAATCCTTGTGTTAGAGCAATTCCAGGAAAAGTGCGAAGCGGTTTTCCGTCCGGAATTGCGTTAAAACAGAGAGCCTTAGCCACGATCCATCCCTTGGAACACTCGAAACCCTCTATCTGTTCCCTTTAAAGGCGGTATAGATGCCCGCCGACCCACTGGACCTCCGTTCATGCCTGCGAAGCTTTCGGTCAATCTCAATGCCGTCGCCATGCTGCGCAACCGTCGCGACCTGCCATGGCCGAGCGTTGCCGGACTTGGCCGCATCGCGCTTGCCGCCGGTGCGCACGGGCTGACAGTGCATCCCAGGCCCGACGAGCGGCATACCAGGCACTCCGACCTGCCCGAGATCAGGGCGCTGATCGACGATGAGTTTCCCAAGGCGGAGTTCAACATCGAGGGCTATCCGACCGAGGATTTCCTGGCGCTTGTCGAGAAGAGCCAGCCCGAGCAGGTGACGCTGGTGCCGGACGACCCGGCGCAGGCAACCTCGGACCATGGCTGGAACTTCGTCGCCCAGGCGGCGTTCCTGACACCGATCGTCAAGCGGTTGAAGAAGGAGGGGTTTCGCGTGTCGCTGTTTTCCGATGCCGACCCTGCGGGCGTGAATGCGGCTCGCGATACCGGCGCCGACCGCATCGAGCTCTATACCGGCCCCTATGGCGGCTTCCATTCCGATTCCGAAAAGGCGGCGAAAGAACTGGAAAGATTGGGAAAAACCGCGGACGCCGCATTCGCGGCCGGGCTTGGCGTCAATGCCGGCCACGATCTCACGGTGAAGAACCTGCCGGCATTGGCCAGACGCATCCCGGCATTGGCCGAAGTATCGATCGGACATGGGTTGACAGCGGATGCGCTGGAGTATGGCATGGCTGGCACGGTCGGGCGGTTCTTGAAGGCCTGCGGATGGTAGGGCGCCTTGCGTAGTTTCTGCACTTTTGGTGCGTCCCGCGCGTTGCGCCGAACTCGGAGCGTGGCGAATCGGGTGAAGTGGTGCTCATGGTGCTAGCCAACGCCAGCGAAACGGAATCCCTCGAACGTTCGAGCCATGCCGAAAGCGAGCGGCAGCACAGCACCAAGGTTCTCATGCTTGGCGCGCTGGGCGTCGTCTATGGCGATATCGGCACGAGCCCGATCTATGCCTTCCGCGAGGCGTTGCATGCCTCGTCGAGTTCGGTTGCCCGCCATGATGTGCTTGGCGTGCTGTCGCTGATCGTCTGGGCGCTGACGATCATCGTCACGATCAAATATGTCGCCTTCGTGCTCAGGGCCGACAACAAGGGCGAGGGCGGCACGCTGTCGCTGATGTCGCTGGCCCGCAGCGCCTATCCCCCGGGCGCAAGGCTCATCCTGGTGATCGGTCTGTGCGGCGCAGCATTGTTCTTCGGGGATTCGATCATCACGCCGGCGATCTCCGTGCTGTCGGCGGTCGAAGGCCTGGAGGTCATCACGCCGGCGCTCGATGCCTATGTGGTTCCGATCACGCTGGTCATCCTGGCGGTGCTTTTCGCCGTGCAGCGCTTCGGCACGGGCAAGGTGGCGGCGGTGTTCGGGCCGGTGACCGCGACATGGTTCGTGGCGATCGGCGCGGCCGGCCTCTACCACATTGTCGATGATCCATCGGTTTTCCTGGCGATCAATCCGTATTACGCGGTCTATTATCTGGCCACAACGCCGACAGGCGCCTTCGTCACCGTAGGCGCCGTTTTCCTGGCGGTTACCGGCGCCGAGGCGCTCTATGTCGACCTTGGACATTTCGGTCGCAAGCCGATCGTGATTGCCTGGTTCGCAATCGTTTTCCCGTGCCTGCTGCTCAATTATTTCGGGCAAGGCGCCTTCGTGCTCTCGCATGGCGGCAAGCCCACCAACCCGTTCTTCCAGATGCTGCCCGAATGGGCGCTGATGCCGATGGTCGGCCTGGCGACGGCAGCCACCGTCATCGCCAGCCAAGCCGTCATTTCCGGCGCCTTCTCGCTGACCAGGCAGGCCGTGCAGCTCAACCTGTTGCCCCGCATCGAGGTGCAGCATACCTCCGAGATGCAGAGCGGCCAGATCTATATGCCGAGGGTCAATCTACTGGTCGCGCTCGGCGTGATGCTTTTGGTTGTCGGTTTCGGCAGCTCGAGCGCGCTGGCGTCGGCCTACGGCATTTCGGTGACCGGCGAGATGCTGATGACGACGGTGCTCTTGTTCGTCGTCATGCGCTGGCTCTGGAAATGGCAGTTGGCGCTCGCTTTGGCGCTGGTGGTGCCTTTCGGCGTCATCGATCTCGGCTTCTTCTCGGCCAATGTCGTCAAGATCGTCGAAGGCGGCTGGGTTTCGATCACGGTCGCCTCTCTGATGGGGCTGATCATGTGGACCTGGATCCGCGGCACCCGCTATCTGTTCGACAAGACGCGACGCAACGAGATCCCGCTCGACTTCCTTGCGGTCAATCTGTTGAAGAAGAAGCCTCAGCTGGTGTCGGGCACCGCCGTGTTCCTGACGAGCGATCCGTCGAGCGCGCCGACGGCGCTGATGCACAGCCTCAAACACTACAAGGTGCTGCACGAAAAGAACGTCATCCTGTCGGTGGTGACGGCGCCGCAGCCAGTGGTGCCCGACAGCGAACGCGTCAAGATGGAGACGGTCAACGAGCTGTTCATGCGCGTGACGCTGACTTTCGGCTATATGGAGCAGCCCAACATTCCGCGTGCTTTGGCCATCTGTCGCAAGCAGGGCTGGAAGTTCGACATCATGACGACGTCGTTCTTCCTGTCGAGGCGCTCGCTGAAGGCTTCGCCCAATTCCGGCATGCCGGTCTGGCAGGACCGGCTGTTCATCGGCCTGGCTCGCTCGGCGGCGGACGCGACGGAGTATTTCCAGATTCCGACCGGACGCGTGGTCGAGATCGGCACGCAGGTCGCTATCTGACCTTCAAGCCGGCACTTGGCGCGATAGATCGAATGGACCGGGCAGGCCTAGCCCTGCGGTGGCGGCATGGGAGCCCTAACGCTAGGGCACTTGATATTGCACTGCAGCAAGCGTAGAGCACCGCGCGTTTTATCGGAGTGTCGTCCATGGCCCTTGCCAATGGTGCTGAGGCAGAATCCGCCGACCAATCGAGCCACGCGGAAGTTGAACAGCACAGCACCAAGGTGCTTATGCTGGGGGCGCTCGGTGTCGTCTATGGCGATATCGGCACCAGCCCGATCTACGCGTTCCGCGAGGCATTGCATGCTTCGTCGGGTGGCGATGTCGCCAATCGGGCCGACATTCTCGGCGTTCTCTCGCTGATCATCTGGTCGCTCACCATCACGGTCACCATAAAATACATCATGTTCGTGCTGCGCGCCGACAACCGCGGCGAGGGCGGCGTGCTGTCGCTGATGGCGCTGGCGCGCAGCAGTTTCGCGACACGTTCCGCGATTATCCTGGCCATCGGTATCGTCGGCGCCTCGCTCTTCTTCGGCGATGCGGTCATCACGCCAGCCATCTCGGTGCTATCGGCGGTCGAAGGCATGAATGTCGTCACGCCGGCCTTCCAGCCTTACGTCGTTCCGCTGACGCTGCTCATTCTCGCCATGGTGTTTGCCGTGCAGAGGTTCGGTACTGGTGGCGTCGGTCTGGTATTCGGCCCGGTGACGGCGGTCTGGTTTCTGGCCATCGGCCTGTCCGGCCTCAATCACATCATCGACGATCCGGAAATCCTGTGGGCCATCAGCCCGCATTATATCGTGGCTTTCCTGATCAATTCACCCGACGTGTCCTTTGTCACCATCGGCGCCGTCTTCCTGGCCGTCACCGGAGCCGAGGCGCTCTATGCCGATCTTGGTCATTTCGGCCGCAAGCCGATCGTGCTGGCATGGCTGGCGATCGTGTTTCCGTGCCTGCTTTTGAACTATGCGGGGCAGGGCGCCTTTGTGCTCGCCAAGGGCGGCGTGGTCGGCCACCCGTTTTTCGAAATGAACGAGGGCTGGGCGCTCATCCCGATGGTGGTGCTGGCTACGGCGGCGACCGTCATTGCCAGCCAGGCTGTCATCTCCGGCGCCTATTCGCTGACGAGGCAGGCGGTGCAGCTCAACATGCTGCCTCGGCTCGAAATCCTGCATACGTCGGAAAAGCAGTCCGGGCAGGTTTACATGCCGCGCGTCAACATGCTCTTGGCGCTTGTGGTGATGCTGCTGGTGGTCGGTTTCGGTGAGTCCAGCAAGCTGGCTTCGGCCTACGGCATCTCGGTTACCGGCAACATGCTGGTGACGACGACGCTGCTCTTCGTCGTCATGACGCGCATCTGGAAATGGAACATCTGGCCGGCAGTCGCGCTGACGGCATTGTTCGCGCTCATCGACGTTGGCTTCTTCGCCTCCAACATCGTCAAGGTGTTCGAAGGGGGCTGGGCTTCGCTGGCCGTGGCCTTCGCCATCATCCTGGGCATGTGGACCTGGGTGCGCGGCAGCCGGTACCTTTTCGACAAGACGCGCCGCAACGAGATCCCGCTCGACTTCCTCGCGGCGAACCTCCTGAAGAAGAAGCCGCAACTCGTATCCGGCACGGCCGTGTTCCTGACCAGCGACCCGCTCAGCGCGCCGACGGCGCTGATGCACAGCCTCAAGCACTACAAGGTGCTGCACGAAAAGAACGTCATCCTGTCGGTGGTGACGGCGCCGCAGCCCGTGGTGCCCGACAGCGAGCGCGTCAGGATGGAGACGGTCAACGAGCTGTTCATGCGCGTGACGCTGACTTTCGGCTATATGGAGCAGCCGAACATTCCGCGTGCCTTGGCCATCTGCCGCAAGCAGGGCTGGAAGTTCGACATCATGACGACGTCCTTCTTCCTGTCGCGGCGCTCGCTGAAGGCCTCACCCAATTCCGGCATGCCAATCTGGCAAGACAGATTGTTCATCGGCCTTGCGAAAACGGCGGCGGATGCGACAGAGTACTTCCAGATCCCCACGGGGCGCGTCGTCGAAATCGGCACGCAGGTCGCCATCTGAGGGGCTGCAACGCGTAAGGGTCGGGAGGCGGGCATGAGCGGCGAGTTGGTGCTTGTGACCGGCGGGTCCGGCTTCCTCGGCGCTCATTGCATCCTCGCGCTTTTGAACGCGGGCTACCGCGTGCGCACGACCGTCCGCTCGGCCAAGCGCGAAGCCGATGTTCTTGCCATGTTGAAGGTCGGCGGCGCCGAGCCCGGCGATGCGCTTTCCTTCGCCTATGCCGATCTCATGAGCGACAAAGGCTGGGCGGAAGCAGTCGGCGGGTGCCGATACGTTCTCCACGTCGCTTTGCCTTTTCCGCCCGGCGTGCCGAAGCATGAGGACGACCTGATCGTCCCGGCCAGGGAAGGGGCGTTGCGGGTGCTGCGGGCCGCGCGCGATGCCGGCGTCGAACGTGTCGTGCTCACCTCGTCCTTTGCCGCCATTGGCTACGGCCAGGTGCCGGTCGCCGGCCACCCGTTCACGGAAGAGAACTGGACCAATCTATCGCAGAAGGTAAGCGCCTATGTGAAATCGAAGACGCTTGCCGAGCGGGCGGCTTGGGATTTCATTGCCGCCCAAGGCGGCGCGTTCGAACTGGCGGTCGTCAATCCGGTCGGCATCTTCGGACCGGTCCTGGGACAGGATCATTCGACGTCGACGGATTTCATCAGGCGTCTGATGGATGGCGAGATGCCGGGCCTGCCGCGCATGGTGTTCGGCGTGGTCGATGTGCGCGACGTGGCGGACCTGCATCTGCGCGCCATGACCAATCCCGCCGCCAGGGGCGAGCGGTTCCTGGCCATCAGCGGCGATTTCATGACGATGCTGGAGATCGCGCGGACGCTGAAGGCGCGGCTGGGCAACGCAGGGTCGCGCATTACGACGAGAGTGCTGCCGGACTGGCTGGTCCGGATCGTCGGGCTGTTCGACGGGCAGGCCGCCCAGATCGTGACGGAACTGGGCAAGCCGAGGAACGCAACGAGCGCCAAGGCCATGCGCTTGCTCGGCTGGACGCCGCGATCGCGCGAAGAGGCGCTGGTCGCGACGGGCGAAAGCCTGATCCGGCTTGGGCTGGTCAAACGGTCGAAGTGAAGCGCGCCTGAGCGGCTCTCTCAGGCGCGTCTGTTTCAGCCGAGCAGGGCAGCCTTGTTCGCTTCGAGGAACTGCTTCAACGTCCGCGATTTGCGGCCCGAAAGTCGTTCGACGGCATCGGTAACCTCGCTTATCCGGCCGGCGCGCGTGTTTGCGTCGAAGGAGACGATGATGCGGGCGAAATCTTCGGGAACGCCGGCCGCTTTCACCCCTTCGGTCAGCGCCTCGTCTGGCAGTTGGATGACTTCCAGCGGCTTGCCGGTGACTTCGCTCACCAAAGCGGCGATCTCGCCGACGGTATAGGCCTGAGGGCCGGTCAGCGTGTAGATCCTGCTCTCTTTCGTGCCGGACGCAAGGCCGGCGGCAATGGCGGCCGCCATGTCGTCGCGCGCACCGTGGGCGATGCGTCCGTCGGCGGCCGAGGTGTACCACTTGCCCGCCGCAATGGCGTGCGGCAGCGCCATGAACAGGTTCTCCTGATACCAGCCGTTGCGGAAGATGGTGTAGGCAATCCCGCTCGCCTTGATCGCCTGCTCGGTGCCGTAGTGGTCGCCGGCAAACAGCACCGGCGAGCCGGGCTCCGGATTCGGCATCGAGGTGTAGAGCAGGTGCGAAACGCCTGCCGCCTTGGCCGCGGCCACCGCAGTCTCATGCTGCTTCAGGCGCCGGCCCGTCTTGAGGTCGAGGTCGCCGGTCGAGATGATCAGCACCCGGTCGGCGCCTTCGAATGCCTTCTCCAGCGAGGCCCTGTCGTTGAAATCGGCGGCCCTGACGACGACGCCGCGCGCCGCGAGATCCGCGAGGTTTTCAGGATTGCGGGTGGCGGCGATGATGCTCGCCGGCGCAATTTTTTGCGCATCCAGCAAGTGGTTGATGACGGCGCGGCCAAGCTGGCCGGAGGCACCGGTGACGAGGAGGGTTTCGGTCATGGGAGGTTCCTGAATTGCGCCGATTGGCGGGTGCTGTTGGTGGTCTCGAAAAGAGACCAGCACTAAATTAGGAATTGACCCCCGGCCGTAAAGAAGGCAGTTTTTCGGGAGGTAGGCACAGGCAGGGAACCATGATGGACGGCAAGATCGTCAATCTGAAATCGAAGATCGAGATCTACAAAGCCATGACGGACGGCGCCAATTTCGCCGATTGCCCGGTTCGCGATGTCATGCATGGCATCAACGGCAAATGGAGCCCGCTGCTGGTCATGGCGCTTGCGGAGAAGCCCTACCGCTTTGGCGAGTTGCGGCGGCTGGTTCCCGACATCTCGCAGCGTATGCTCACTCAGACGCTGCATGAGCTGCAACGCGACGGCTATGTGCATCGCGAAGTGTTCCCGACCAAGCCGCCGAGTGTCGAATACAGCCTGACCGATCTCGGACGATCGATGTTCGTTCCGCTCTATCATCTCGTCCAATGGGCCGAGCTCAATCATGACGCGGTGCGCGACGCTCGGGCCGCGTTCGACGCCCGGATCTGAGCCTGGTCTCTTGCCGGCGGTAAGCGTCAAAGCGCCAAGTTGATTGGGCGCCAAGTCGATCGGGCGCCAAGTTGATTTGGCGCCGTCAATCAGGGATTGTGCCCGCCGGTCGGGTGTGGGCGGGCAATGAGCAAGAATCTCGATATCGCGATTGCCGGCGCCGGTCCGGCCGGGCTGGCGGCAGCGCTCTATCTCAAGCGGGCAGGGCACCGCGTCACCATTTTCGAGCGCTTCGACGAGCCGAAGCCTGTCGGCTCCGGCCTCATCCTGCAGCCGACCGGACTGGCCGTGCTTGCCGATCTCGGCCTGCTCGATGAGATGCTTTCGCTTGGCAGCCGCATCGAGCGGCTGCACGGCACCGATGCCAAGAGCGGACGAACGGTGCTCGAAGTCCGCTACGATGCGCGCCGTGGCCGCCGCTTCGGCCTCGCGGTACACCGGGCGGCGTTGTTCGGGGTGCTCTACCGCGCTGCCTCGCGCCAAGCGATCGCCATCGAAACCAATGTCGAGGTCGAGGCGCTGGAGACGGCTGAGCGGGCGACGCTCGTTTGCGGCAACGGCAGGCGGCTGGGACCATTCGACCTCATTGTCGATGCCAGCGGCGCGCGCTCAAAGCTGCGGCAATATCTCGGCGATCCCGCCATGCCGCGGCCGCTCACTTATGGGGCATTCTGGGCGTCGCTCGGCTGGCGGGACGGCTTCGACAAAAGCGCGCTGCTGCAGCGCTACGACAAGGCAAGCATCATGATCGGCGTGCTGCCGATCGGCCGGCCGGAGCCTGGCGCGCAAGACATGGCGGCCTTCTTCTGGAGCCTCAAGCCGGCCGATGCCGAACAGATAAAGTCCAAGGGGCTCGATGCATGGAAAGCGAGGGTGGTTTCGGTGTGGCCTGAGTGTGAGGCTTTCACCGGCCAGATCGACAGTTTCGAGCAGCTCTCTCTCGCCCGCTATGGCCACCACACAATGACGCTGCCGGCCGGCCGGCGGCTTGCCGTCATTGGCGACGCCGCGCATTCGACCAGCCCGCAACTCGGGCAAGGCGCGAACATGGCGCTGCTCGACGCGGCCGCGCTCAGCCATGCGCTGGCGCGGACGAACAGCATCGATGAAGCGCTGCAGACCTATGCGGGCGCACGCCGTTGGCATGTGCGCCTCTTCCAGGCACTGTCGCTGTCGCTGACGCCGTTCTACCAGTCGGACTCCACCACCTTGCCCTTCATCCGCGACCGATTGGTGGCGATCGCGGCGAGGATCCCGCCGGGACCGCAATTCCTCGCCGCCATGGTCGCCGGAACGGTGATCGATCCGTTCAGGCGGATCGGGCTTGCGGAGTTGCAATGGCCTGCAGCCGGATGATCCCGGACAGATAAGATTGCTTTGCCCGAAGAAAGGCGTGCAGCCGCTGCGGATAGTCCGGGCCGACGGCTTCTTTGACCGATCGCCGTTCGCTCAAGGCCTCGCGCCAGGCCTGGACGAGCGGCTTGCCGTCGAGAATGCTGAAATCGCCGATGCGGTCGAAGGTGTCGAAATAGCGGAAGACCGGCCCGTAAACGGCATCGACCAGCGAGAATCGATCTCCGGCGAACCACGGACCGCTTTGCCTTGCCGACAATTCCGCCTCCACACGCGCGAACATTCCGGACAAGCCTCTGCTTTCATGGAGGAAAGTGGGTTCAGCGGCAGCGGAATAAAAGCGACCTATGGCATTGAGGATGGCCGAGCCGAATTCGATCCAGGCGCGGTGCCTGGCCCGCGTCAGCGGATCGGCCGGGTGCAAGGGATTGGCCTCTGTCTCCTCGAGGAATTCGAGGATGACGGCGGATTCGAAAATGATTTCTTCCGCATTGCGGTGCCGGACGCGCAGCAACGGCACCTTGCCGAGCGGCGAGATGGCCTTGAACCAATCCGGCTTGTTGGAGAGGTCGACATCGACCCGTTCGAACGGGACGCCTTTCTCCGCAAGCGAGATCGCCGCGCGCTGGACGTAGGGGCACAAGTGATGGCTGACGAGGGTGAGCCTGGCGGGCATCTCATTCTCCCCAGACATAGTTGAGCGCGTCGTTCTCGACCCGGGTCGACAGGAACATCAGGCATGAGCCCTTTGGCGCCGGGCCTTCGAGGCGCTCGCCGCTTTCCATGTCGAACTTCGCCCCGTGCCACTGGCAGACGAAAGCGCCGTCCTTGCAGTCCAGCGGTCCGCCGAAATGCAGGCAGACATTGGCCGCGGCGCGGATGCGCTCGCCACTGCGCCAGACATGGACCTCACGCCCGAAGAAGGGCGCGATCAGGCTGCCGGTTTGCGGGATATCGGCGATCTTGCAGATTTCATGTTTCATCGGGTTGCTCCCTATCAATGCATCTGCATCTATATGGATGCAAATGCATCGATCGTCAAGCTTGATGCAATTGCATCTATTGCTTAAGCTGTCGCGATGACGAAAACATCGCCATCACCAGAAGCCGTCACCGCCTGGGCGCGCCTCATGCGCGTCTCACGCCAATTGGTCGAAAGGACCGAGGGTGCGCTGAAAGCCGGCGGGCTGCCGCCGCTCGCCTGGTACGACGTGCTGCACGAGCTTGCGGAGGCGGGCGAGGGAGGACTGCGGCCGTTCGAGCTGATCGATCGCGTTCTCTTGGCACAGTATGGCGTCTCAAGGCTGCTGGCGCGGCTGGAAGAGGATGGCCTTGTGGAAAAGCTGCCGGTCTCGGATGACGGCCGGGGTCAGACGGTGCGCATCACGTCAAGCGGTCGGGACATGCGCCGCCGTATCTGGGCTGTCTATGGCGCCTCGATCGCGGAACTGATGGGCGACAGGCTTTCAGCCGAGGATCTGGAGATGCTTGCGGGGTTGCTCGGGCGGTTGCGCGATCCGCCAGTCACGGACTGAAATCCATGAGCCGACGAGCTTTCACGGCAGATGCAAGGCCCATAGAAATGCGATCGTCGCCAGCGCGCCGAGCGCGACACGAACCAGATGCATCCTTCCCCACCTGACGATCAAGGACCTCGCCTGAGAATTGGCGGCCTCGGCATCCATCGCCTCCAGCATCCGGTTCGTCGGCATCATCACCAGCAGCGTCCATGGCCAAGGCAGAATGATGAACAGCGCACCGGCAAGATAGGCCGACGCGCCGGTCAGCCACCAGGCGATCAGGCCGAGAACGCAGGCGATCATGGCAATCGAGGCCTGTATGGCAGCGCCGCGCTTATAGGAGGGCTGTCATTCGCGCAGCAACGCCTGGTCATCGAGGCCAAGCCGCGCCGGCTGCTCCGCGACGCTGACTTAGGTAGCGGCACCGGTGAAGGCGGCGGCTACAGCCAGGGCAAGCAGACCGACTAGCATCTCATCCCTCCGGCAAGGAAATGGAAAATAGGGCTTGCAAGGCACCGGGCAATACGGCATAGAGGCCGAACCGTAACGTACGGTACGCTTCCGTCTTGTTGACGTGCCCGAGGGAAAACGTGTTGCACAGCGTGCAGGATATCGACACAAGCGAAGCGCTGACGGAGCGCCAGCAGGCCGTTCTGGATGCGGCACTTCGCCTGCTGGTCGAGGAGGGCGACAACCTGACCATGACCGCGGTGGCGCGGCGGGCAAGCTGCTCCAAGGAAACGCTCTACAAATGGTTCGGCGACCGCGACGGGCTGCTGACGGCGACGGTGCAGTGGCAGGCCTCCAAGGTGCGCGTGGCGCCGGTCGATCGCAAAGGGCTCGACCTTGCTTCGTTGACAGCGAGCCTCGAACGCTTCGCATCCGACTGGCTCAAGGTGATTTCCAGCGACACCTCGATCGCGCTCAACCGCGTCGCGGTCAGTCATGCCGGTTCGGGCAAGGACGATCTCGGCGCCGTCGTGCTGCAGAACGGCCGCTTTGCCTTGGCGAAGCGCCTGAAGCCGGTGCTCGAAGCCGGACGGGAGGCCGGGCTGCTCGACTTCGAGGACGCCGAGACGGCGTTCCGGACCTTTTTCGGCCTGGTCGGCCGCGACGTGCAGATCCGTCTGCTGCTCGGCGACCGGGTGGAATTGACTGGGGCGACGATCGGCGGCGATGCCCGCCGCGCGACGCAACAGTTTCTCGCTCTTTTCGGAGCAAAAACCGGGCCGCGAGGCCCTTAGAGCCGGATGGTTTCAGGTCAAGTGGATCTGAAATCTGAATCCGGTTCTAAATCAAAGAGATAGAGCATGATGTCGTCCGAAAGCCGCTTCACACTTTTCGGCATCCTGCTCTAGCTTCAAACGGGAAGGAACACCAAATGCGTGTCTATTACGATCGTGATGCCGATCTCAATCTGATCAAGGGCAAGAAGGTTGCCATTATCGGCTATGGCAGCCAGGGCCGCGCGCATGCGCTCAACCTCAAGGAGTCCGGCGTCAAGGAAATCGCCATCGGTCTCAAGCCCGGTTCCGCCACTGCCAACAAGGTCGAGGCCGACGGGCTCAAGGTGATGAGCGTGGCGGATGCCGCCAAATGGGCCGACCTGATGATGATGGCCACGCCCGACGAATTGCAGGCCGACATCTACAGGAACGAAATCGCGCCGAACATCCGTGACGGTGCCGCGATCGCCTTCGCGCATGGCCTCAACGTGCATTTCGGCTTGATCGAGCCGAAGGCTTCGGTCGACGTCGTGATGATCGCGCCGAAGGGTCCGGGCCACACGGTGCGCGGCGAATATCAGAAGGGCGGCGGCGTGCCGTGCCTGGTCGCCGTCAACCAGGACGCTTCGGGCAATGCGCTCGACCTAGCTCTGTCCTATGCCTGCGGCGTCGGCGGCGGCCGTTCGGGCATCATCGAGACCAACTTCCGCGAGGAATGCGAGACTGACCTGTTCGGCGAGCAGGTCGTTCTGTGCGGCGGCCTAGTCGAGCTGATCCGCGCCGGCTTCGAGACACTGGTGGAAGCCGGCTACGCGCCGGAAATGGCCTATTTCGAGTGCCTGCACGAGGTGAAGCTGATCGTCGACCTGATCTATGAGGGCGGTATCGCCAAC
The DNA here is from genome assembly GCF_033977265.1 of Mesorhizobium australafricanum. Lineage (NCBI taxonomy): Bacteria > Pseudomonadati > Pseudomonadota > Alphaproteobacteria > Hyphomicrobiales > Phyllobacteriaceae > Mesorhizobium > Mesorhizobium australafricanum. Next base: position 298,868 of record NZ_JAVIIT010000006.1, read on the forward strand.
ATGAACTACTCGATCTCGAACACCGCCGAATGGGGCGAGTACGTCTCGGGTCCGCGCATCATCACCGCCGAGACCAAGGCCGAGATGAAGCGCATCCTGAAGGACATCCAGACCGGCAAGTTCACCTCGGAATGGATGCAGGAATATCGCGCCGGCCTGTCGCGCTTCAAGGGCATCCGCCGCAACAACGACAGCCACCAGATCGAGGACGTGGGTGCCAAGCTGCGCGCCATGATGCCATGGATCGCCAAGAACAAGCTGGTCGACAAGGCGAAGAACTAAGGCGATCCACGTTTTTCTTGCGTTGCGCGTCCTCGGGCTATGCCCTGCGGTCGCGCAGGTGATCGCCAAGAACAAGCTTGTCGACAAGGCGAAGAACTAAGGCGATCCACGTTTTTCTTGCTTGCGCGTCCTCGGGCTTCGCCCTGCGGTCGCGCGGGTGATCGCCAAGAACAAGCTTGACGGGGCCGGCGGAGCGATCCGCCGGCCTTGCTTTGCCAGGCAGTCTGATCGGGTGCGGGTTTAGCCGTAGTGCCAGTGCGGCTTGGGCTCGGTGCCGGTGAACTCGACGCCAATGCGATCCTCGCGGCGCCAGCGCACCACGGCCCTGTAGCCAATGCCGTCGATCGGCACATAGAGCAGGAATTCGTCCGGCACGCGTGCGTCGATCGGCACTTTCAACTCCGCGCCCTTGGAATGCATGTTGCGCACCGTGCATCTCACCTCGGAATTGTTGATGCCGGTCAGGATTGCCGCGCCCTTCAGCACGCGCTGCCGATGCTGGATTCTGAGTTCGTTTTCGGTCATTGCAGGGTACGTCCTGGCGAATTTTTCGCCGCGAATCGGCATGTGGAGCCCCGGCATGGATGAATAGGCGCCGTTCATAAATTTAGGGTTATCGCGATCGCGGGCACAGGGTTGCGGCAAAACAAAACGGCGCCGCGATGGGCGCCGTTTCGTTATTCCTGCCGGCCGGCTCAGATATAGGGCGAAATGCACTGCCTGCGCGGGCCGTAATTGGGCTGGAAGGTGTTGTCCCAAGCCCGATACGACCGGTAGCGGTCGTAGCACCACCGAACATGCGACCTGGACAGCCGCTCGGTCCGGTAAATACGCCGCGGCTGGTAGTAGCGCGGATAGGGATCGTAATAATAAGGATCGTAGTAGTTGTTGTTGTAGGCCAGGCTGCCCAAGCCCAGGCCGAGCCCCAGCCCAAGGATGGCCGCCTCGCCGCCATCGAAATCGCGATGATGGCGATGGTGCCGCCAGCGCCAATTGCCATCGCCGCCATTCCAGTTACGGGAGAAACTGCGCTCGCGGAAATTGTCGTTGCGCCATCTTAAATCGCGGCCGCGCCAATCGCCGCCGCGCCGCCAGCGCCAGTCATACATAGTCTGCCGGTCGTTGCCGCCGGCCCAGCTGTCGCGGACGGGAATGATATTGGGCGCGGCCGTAGCGGTCGCCGCCGAGAGGTCGGGCTGCAGGATCGGGCCGGCAATCGAAGGCACCGTCAGCCCAGCAACGAGACCCAAGGCCACAAGGCCGGATCCGAGGGAAGACAAGAGCGGTTTCATTTCACACTCCACAAAGTAGGGCCCCACGCCCAGAACACTTCGGAATGGGCCTATTGATGGGACTTTCCATCTGAACGGAAGATGAACAGAAAGGTTCCGTCAACCATGCCGAGCATGCGCCGGCTCTTGTTTTCACTCTCGCTTGCGGGCAAAGGTCACCGCCATGTCGCTGCGTCTCGCCACCTTCAATGTCGAGAACCTGATGAACAGGTTCGATTTCTCGGGCTATCGCAACCAGCTCAATGAAGACCGCACGCTGGCGCTGTTCGACATCCAGAGCGAGGCCGAGTACCGGATGCTTGAACAGGCCCGCGCGATCGCCCAGTCCGACGACACCCGCCAGTTGACTGCACTCGCCATCGCAGCCACCCGCGCCGACATCATCTGCATGCAGGAGGTCGACAATATCGAGGCGCTGAAGGCGTTCGAATATGGCTACCTGTTCAAGATGGTCGGGCGGGGCTACCGGCAGAAATACACCACCGCCGGCAATGACACGCGCGGTATCGATGTCGCCCTGATGATGCGCAACGAGACCGCGCAAGGGCAGCCGATCGAGTTCGGGCGCATGACCAGCCATGCCTATGTCACCTTCGAACAATTCGGCCTGTTCACGCCGGAGCTTGCCGCGCTCGGATATCTTGCGAGCGAACGTATTTTTCGCCGCGACTGCCTGGAGATCGACCTGAAGGTCGGCAACGCGCCGCTCACGCTCTATCTCGTGCATTTCAAATCGATGGGTCCGCCGCGCAACGGGCTGGACGGCCGCGAGGCGTCAATGCCGTTGCGCATTGCCGAGGCGCAGGCGGTGCGCCGCATCATCGAGGAAAGGTTCGGCAAGGACCATGCCGCCGACAAGCGCTGGGCGATCTGCGGCGACATGAACGACTACCGGCAGCGCGTGAAGATCGATAGCGAGGCCATCGATGGCTACCGGTTCGAGGTCGTCGACGAAGCCCGGTCCTCGATCAATACCCTGACCGCCGGCGGCTTTTGCGAGAACGTCGTAGAGCGGCGCCCGGAGATGGACCGCTGGACCTTTTACCACACACGAGGCCCGGAGGAGCGGCATCTCTGCCAGCTCGACTATATCCTCCTGTCGAAGGCGCTGGCCGCGAAGAACGCCACCGCCGTTCCAGAGATCATTCGCAACGGCCAACCCTGGCGCACCATCTTTCCGCCGGGGCAGGACGTCGAGCGGTTTCCGCGCGCCGGCTGGGACAGGCCGAAAGCGTCGGACCATTGCCCGGTGGCGATCACACTGGACATGGCGTGACCGGCTTGAGTTTCGATCTGCCACGCAACGTCATCCTGCCGGTCGACGCGATCGACGTGCGGCTCGATCCCGCCCCGCATCCATTCGCGTTGAGCAACGCAGAAGCGATCGCCGAGAACTGGCGACAGGAAACTGCGGCCAATCCGGCGTTGTTCGACGGCACCGTGGTGCTGCTTTCCGAGCTTGCTTACCGGGACAACCGCCTGTTCGGCCGCTGCCACGCGGTGAAGTTTTCGACCTTCATGCTGTGGCGCAAGCGGCGCGAGAATTCCGGAGCCGAGCACGCCTACGCGCATGCCATGCTCGTCGCCGGGGACAACGCGCTGGTGGCGATCCGCATGGGACCGCACACGGTCAATGCCGGCCGCGTCTATTTCGCCGCCGGCTCGTTCGAACCGATCGACTTCCGTGACGGCCTGGTCGATGCCGACTTCAACATGATGCGCGAGGTCAGCGAGGAGACCGGGCTCGACCTGTCGACGGCCGAACGCGGGCGCCGCTGGTACGCGCTATCGAGGGAAACCGGCACGGTGATCTTCCGCCGCTACCGGGTTGCCGAGCCGGCCGACGAGTTGGCGCGCCGCATCAGTGCCTTCGTCACCACCGAGGCGGAGCCGGAGATTGAGGGGCCGGTCATCATCCGCGATGCCACCGATCTGCCCGACGGCTTGATGCCGCACATGAAGTCGCTGATCGAGTGGCATTTCGCGGGCACCGACAAGGTTTCCTGACCTGCGGCATCGGTGCCACCGCGGGCGCCCTATGGAAAAAGCGGTGGCAGCGCGTCGTCATGCGGCGCGCTTCTCCGGGGGGCGCCGTCATCCTTGTAATAGTAGCTGTAACCGTTGATGGCCGGCGCGCCGCCGAGATGCGCATAGAGAATTCTCGAGCCTTCGGGGAAGAAGCCCTTCCTGGTCAAGTCGATCAGGCCCTGCATCGACTTTCCCTCGTAGACCGGATCGGTGATCATCGCCTCGGTACGGGCCGCCAGCCGGATCGCCTCATTCGTGGCGTCCGACGGAACGCCATAGGCCGGATAGGCATAGTCGGGATTGATCACGATTTCGTCCTCCCGTACGGCGCGCCCCAGCCCGACGAGAGCGGCGGTGTCGTCGACGATGCGGCGGACCTGCGCGCGGGTCTGGTCGAGTGTGCCGGAGGCATCGATGCCGATCACCCGGTCGGCGCGGTTTTGCGCGGCGAAGCCGACGATCATGCCGGCCTGGGTCGAGCCGGTCACGACGCAGACGATGATATAGTCGAAGGCAAAGCCGAGCTCGCTCTCCTGCCTTGCGACCTCTTCGGCAAAGCCGACATAGCCCAGACCGCCGAACTTGTGCACCGAGGCGCCTGCAGGAATAGGGTAGGGCCTGCCGCCGGCATCCTTCACCGACTGGATCGCATCCTGCCAGCTTTTGCGAATGCCGATGTCGAAGCCGTCGTCGACAAGCCGGCTGTCGGCGCCCATCAGGCGCGTCAGCAGGATGTTGCCGACCCGGTCGTAGACCGCATCATAGTGCGGCACCCATTTCTCTTGGATCACCACGCATTTCATGCCGATCTTGGCCGCCGTCGCGGCGACCATGCGCGTGTGGTTCGACTGCACGCCGCCGATCGACACCAGCGTGTCGGCGCCGGACGCAATCGCATCGGGCACGATATATTCGAGCTTGCGCAATTTGTTGCCGCCCATTGCCAGCCCGGAATTGCAATCGTCACGCTTTGCGTAGACCTGCACTTTTCCGCCGAGCGCCGCGCTGAGGCGCGGCAGATGCTCGATCGGCGTCGGGCCAAAGGTCAGCGGATATCGTTCAAACTTGTCGAGAAGTGACATCAACCTGTCTCCGCCGTGTTCGTTTTTCGATACGCGAAGAATAGACGAATTGGAGCGAAAGGTGCTCTCGAAGGGGTCTCGGTTTTCTTGCATCCTCGCAAAGGAATGGACTACATTTAGCTTGATCGTTCAGCAAAGTCGGCACAAATGGAAGAATCTTCCAACCAGATTTTCGACCGGATCGACATCAAGATCCTACGGGCTCTTCAGGCCGAGGGGCGGCTGACCAATGCCGAGCTGGCAGCCCGCGTGAATGTCAGCGCCGCCACATGCCATCGGCGCACGCAACGCCTGTTCGAAGAGGGCTACATCACCGGGGTCAGGGCGGAGATCGCGCCAGCCGCGGTCGGGCTCGGCGCGCTGGTCATGGTCGGCGTCGTACTCGACCGCTCGACACCTGAAAGCTTCGCCGCTTTCGAGGAGGCTGCCCTCAAGCTCAAGGAGGTCCTGGATTGCAATCTCGTGGCCGGCGACTTCGACTATCTGTTGAAGATACGCGTGCGCGACATGGCGGATTTCAACAAGCTGCACGGCCAGAAGCTGATCGCGCTGCCCGGCGTTCGGCAAACCAGGACTTTCTTTGTCATGAAAGAGGTCAAGGAGAATGCGAGGCTGCCGTTTTGACAGTCCCGCAATTCCGAAGGCGCGGCAAAGGCCGTGCACGCTTTATTCATGCCTGAGCGCGTCGATCGGATCGAGGCGGGCGCCGCGCAGCGCCGGGAAGAAGCCGAACACCATGCCGATCAGCGCCGAAAAGCCGACGGCAAGCAGCACGACGGCGGGACTTGGCGCGAAGGGTATCGTCAGCGCCATCGCGGCGAGGCCGGCCAGCGAGAGCCCGATCAGGATGCCGATGATGCCGCCAAGCAGCGACAGCACCGTCGCCTCGACCAGGAACTGGATGAGGATGTGTCTTTCATGCGCGCCGATGGCCAGCCTGATGCCGATCTCGCGCGTGCGCTCGGTGACCGAGACCAGCATGATGTTCATGATGCCGATGCCGCCGACCAGGAGGCTGACGCCGGCGACTGCGCCCAGCATGCCGGTCATGGTGGTGGTGGCGCTCGTCATCGCATCGGCGATCTGGGTCATGTCGCGGATGGCGAAATCGGCATCGCGGTCCGGCGTGATGCGGCGCGTGTCGCGCAAAATGTCCTCGACGCGCGGCTGCAGCTCTGTGGTCGGCGTGCGGTCGTCGGCGGCGATGTAGATGTTGTCGATGTCGCGGTTGCCGGCGATCCGCCGTTGATAGGCATGCAGCGGCATCAGCACGACATTGTCCTGGTCCTGGCCGAAGCCGGTATAGCCCTTGGGCTCGAGCAGGCCGATGATCTTGCAGGAGGTGCGGTTGACGCGGATGATCTCGCCCTCCGGATCGCCGGCGCCGAAGAATTGCTGGCGCACCGTTTCGCCGATCAGGCACACACCGGTGCCGGCGCGCGTTTCGGAATCGCTGAACGACCGTCCCGACACCAGTTTCCAGTCGCGGGCATCGAGATAGGCGCTGTCGGTACCGGTCACGCCCGAGGTCAGGCTTTCGGTGCCGAAGATGACGCGGACCTGTTTTTGCGAAGCGGGCGAAATCGCGCGCGCGCCGCTCAGATGCGCAACGAGCGCGGTGACATCTTTTTCGGCCAGCGGCCGCACCGCCTGGTCGAGACCTCCCGGTCCGCCTGGCCCCGCCGGGCGGCCGGCGCGAACGACGAGCAGGTTGCTGCCGAGCTTGGAAATATCGGCCTTGACCTTCTCCGTGGTGCCGGAGCCGATGGTGAGCATGGCGATAACGGCCGCGACGCCGATGACGATGCCAAGCAGCGTCAGGAACGAGCGCAATACGTTGCGGCGGATCGAGCGCAGCGAGAGGCGGACGGTTTCCCAGATCATGCCGCTGCCTCCGCCCTCAACGTATCGGAGGCGACATGGCCGTCGAGGAAGCGGATGGTGCGGCCGGCATAGTCCGCGACATCGGCCTCATGCGTGACCATGACGATGGAGAGCCCGAGATCGGCGTTGAGCCTGGTCAGCAACTCCATGATCTCGTGCGTGCGCGCCGTGTCGAGATTACCGGTCGGTTCGTCAGCGACAAGCAGCATCGGCCTGGTGACGATGGCGCGGGCGATCGCCACGCGCTGCTGCTGGCCGCCCGAAAGCTCGGCAGGCGTGTGGTGCTCGCGCCCGACAAGGCCGACCTCGGCCAGCGCCTGCATGGCGAGATCGCGGCGCTCGCGCGCGGCAACGCCGCGATAGATCAGCGGCAGCTCGACATTTTCCGCGGCGGTCGTGCGCGGCAGGAGATTGTAGCCCTGGAAGACGAAGCCGACATAGAGGTTGCGCAGCAGGGCGCGGCGGTTGCGGTCGAGCCGGCCCGCGTCGACACCCATGAAGCTGTAGGTTCCGGCCGTCGGGGTATCGAGGCAGCCGATGATGTTCATCGCGGTCGACTTGCCCGAGCCGGAGGGGCCCATGATGGCGACGAATTCACCGCGCCGGATGGCGAGATCCACGCCGGCAAGCGCATTGACGCGGGCTTCGCCTTCGCCGTAGCTTTTCCAGACCTTGTCGAATGTGATGAGCAGGGGAGCCGACACCGGTCAGCTCCGCTGCTGGGCGCCGGTGATGACTTGCGCGCCCTCGTCGAGGCCGGACGTGATCTCGGTCAACTCGCCGTCGGTCGAGCCGATTTTGACGTTGACGGGATGCGGCCTTCCGTTCTCCAGCACGTAAAGCGTGCGCGAGCCGTCGGTCGGCGCCTTCGTCGCCTCGCGCTGCCGGTTGGGGCGCCCCATGCGGCCGGTGAAGAGGTCACTCAGGCTCCAGCCGCGGTCCGCCCGTTGCATCGGGCGATAACGGAAGGCAGTGGCGGGAACGGTAAGCACGCCCTTGGCCTGCCGGGTGACGACTGAAACCGTTGCCGTCATTCCGGGCCTCAAGAGAAGCTCGCCATTGTCGACTTCGAGGCGCGCTTTGTAGGTGACGACGCCGTCGGTGGTGACCGAGGCGTAGGAGATGTCGCGGATCTCGGCGTCGAAGGGCCGGTCCGGGAAAGCGTCGACGGTAAAGCGGGCATGCTGGCCGGGCTTCACCGCGCCGATATCGGCCTCGTCGACCGCGGCCTGCAATTCCATGTTCCTCAGGTCGGCAGCGATGACGAAGAGCACAGGCGCCTGCAGCGAGGACGCGACCGTCTGGCCGGGATCGACCGTGCGCGTCAGCACGATGCCGTCGATCGGCGCATAGATGGTGCTTTTCGCGAGATCGGTCTGCTGCGCCTTGAGGTCGGCCTGGGCGATGGCCAGATTGGCCTCGGCGCTGTCGAGTGCCGCCTTCGAACGATCGCGCGTCGCGGTCGCCGCTTCGAGCGACTGGTCCGTCGCCATGCCGCGCTTGGTCAGCGCGTTGGCGCGCACCACGGCGTTCTCGTTTTCCTGCAAGGTCACCTTGGCATCCTCGACGGCCGCCGCGGCCGCCTTGGCGGAGGCAGTGGCGCGCTCGATCTGGACCTCCAGCTTGGCGGTGTCGAGCGTCGCCAGCACGTCGCCCTTCTTGACCTGCTGGTTTTCACTGGCAGCGACCGAGCGGACGATGCCGGAAAGCTCGCTGGAGATGTCGACCTGGGTCAGCGGCTGCAGCGTGCCCGTTGCCGACACTTCGACGGTGAGGTCGGCCGTCGCGGCCGGGACGGTGGAATAGTCGATCCTGGGCGGCGCGGCGGCAAACCATTGATAGGAGGCAATGGCGGCCGCGACGATCGCTATCGCCAGCAGCGCGTAGACCCAGAAGCGGCGACGCTTGCGGCTTACGCCCTTGCGGTCGAGCCCGAGCGCGGCCTCTATGGAAGTATCCGATTCCGCGTTTGGCGGATTGACAAGCTGGTCCACGCCGGACCCCTATGCTGAAAATCGATGTCCCTATCCCTGCACAAATCAGGCCTTAAGGTTCGAATTTCAAATTAAATTTCCCTCATGTTGGGATTCAGGCAGAAATTCGAGGCGAGGCGAAAGGTCTTCTCCATGGCGCGCAATTACTTGCTTTACGATGTGTTTACCACCGAACGGCTGGCCGGAAATCCGCTTGCGGTGGTGCTCGACTGCGATGGGCTTGACACTACCGGCATGCAGGCGATCGCGCGCGAGTTCAATCTTTCCGAGACGGTGTTCGTGCTGCCTGCCGACAATCCTAAGCACCGCAACCGTATCCGCATCTTCACGCCCGACTATGAAATGCCTTTCGCGGGGCATCCGACGGTGGGCTCGGCGATCGCGCTGGCCGAGCTCGCCGGCGAAGCGACCGGCATCTTCGTGCTGGAGGAGAATATCGGACCGGTGCGTTGCGCAGTGAGCAAGCATGACGGCTCGACCTTCGCCGAGTTCGATCTGGCGAAATTGCCGGAACAGCTGGAGCTCAAGGCCGACCCGGAAGCGATCGGCGCGGCGCTCGGCCTTGCCCCGCACGAGATCGGCTTCGAGAATCACCGCGTCGCCTTCTGGTCGGCCGGCGTGCCCTACGTCACCATTCCGGTTGCGGACCTTGAAGCGGCGGCCAAGATCAGGCTCGACAACCAGGCGTGGTCGGAATTGGCACCCCGCAAGAGCGAATGGGCCATGGCCAGCCCGTATGTCTATTGCCGCGAGCGGGTCCACCACGACAGCGCCTTTCATGTGCGCATGATCGTGCCCGGCAGTCCGTCCTACGAAGATCCCGCAACCGGTTCGGCCGCCGCGGCCTTCGCCGGCGCCATCATGCATTTCGACGCCCCGACCGACGGCACCGCGCAGCTCTGGCTCGAGCAGGGGCTGGAAATGGGCCGGCCGTCGCGCATCCGGCTCGAGCTCAACGTCGATGGCGGAAAACTGGCCTCCGCGCGCATCGGCGGCCACGCCATCAAGGTGGCTGAAGGCAGGTTGTTTGTCTGACGCCTGCGGGCTTTTTTGAGCGAGCATGATCTTTTCCGAAAACCGGAATCCACTTTTCGGGATCATGCCATGTCGATTTGTCGGGAAATGATCCGGCAGGGCTAGACATCACCGAAAGCGGCGGCTATATGCGCCGCCGACGCTGGGTTTTCCCGGCGGTGTGGGTGTGTAGCTCAGTTGGTAGAGCAGCTGACTCTTAATCAGCGGGTCCACAGTTCGATCCTGTGCACACCCACCATCTAGTTCCTTGTTTTCCTAGTGTTTTACGCCTCCGGAAAAGACTTTGTCTTTTTCGGATCCCAACAGGTCGCTGCTCCGAAGTATGGGCGTGGGGTTGCTTTCGACCCGTCCTGCGATCACGGCGGCTCCTGCGGAATCGCCAGCGAAGGCAGAAGAGAAAAGCTACCGCCACATTGGAGTCTGCCCCGAGGGTATGGACGCTTTCGCTCGTGCGCAATATGGATGGGGATGTGGCCTGTCGTGGCGCTCACATTTTCGCTGCGTCGCGAAGGCAGACGACGAGACGTTCGTTCAATGATGCTGCGCCGGGCGAGTTGGCCTTTCGATTGACGCCGCCCTGCAAAAGTGTCGATTTAAGGGGAACTGGTCATGACCGACAACAAGCCGGCCGCAGACGTCACCAAGGATTGGCAAGCAACGCAGGGCCAGAAGTCCGCCGCCACGCGCCTCCGCCTTTTCGCCGCGCTCTCGTGGATCGTCGCCATTGGCGGCGAGATTGCCGGGATCGTCTTGTTTTACCAGCACAAGTTCGACCAAGGGAACCTGCCGCTGCTGATCGGCATTCTGGTCGGAATCGCGATTTTCGCAATCGCCGGTAACTTGCTGTGGAAGGCAGCAAACCGTCACGACCCGGCCCGAGCATCCGACACGGCCAGGTTCTTCTTCCAAAACCAGCTCGGCGCGATCATCACGCTGATTGCCTTTCTCCCGCTGATCTTCCTTATCCTCACCGACAAGAACATGGATCCGCAGACCAAGAAGGTTGCCGGGGGCGTCGGTGCTGCGCTGGCCGTGCTCGCGACGGTAATGGGGGTCAGCTTCAAGCCCCCGTCGGTCGAGCAGTACACCCAGGACATGAACACGTGCGCGGCCCAGATCAGGGCCGGGCAGCCGACCACGGCCTGTTCGCCCGATGTCGCCGCCCAGGCTCAGGAGATCGCCACAGATACTTCTGCGGTGACCGCGGCGACGAAGGACGCGAGTCACCCTGCCGGTCAGGATGTCGTGTACTGGATCGCGCCGGAAAACGGTGCCGCGAAGTCCTCCGAACCGCATGTTTTCCACCTCTGCGCCGCCGTGAGTCCGCTGAAGGATAAGACCGTGAATAGCGGCTCCGTGACGGAGGCCTATGCGCAGAACGCCATCCGCATCACGAAGCAGATCGAGATGGAACAGAAACAATGCGGGTTCGCCGCCTCGCAATGAACCCGCCCGCGCGATCGCTCGCGTCCCAACCGAGCGACATTGCCCCTTAAAGCGCGTCGCGCTGAACCGGATTCAGGCGACGCGCTTTAAGTCCTTGTTTTGATGCATGTCGTTGTCCCAGAACCGCGCACACTTCTGGGCGACATGCATTAGACCCTTCGAAGATTGACTGGGCGTTTCACCGTTTCGCGCAAACGGCGAAACGCCCCCTCTCTATTCTACTTCTCCGAAACGCCGGCCTCGGCGAAGCTTGCCATCCTGGCATGGCATTCGAGCGCCGAGCGGACGATGTTGACGGCAAGGCAGGCGCCGGAGCCTTCGCCGAGGCGCATGCCGAGGTCGAGCAGCGGCGGCAGGCCGAGCGCTTCGAGCAGGCGGCGGTGACCGGCTTCGGCCGAGACATGGGCGGCGATGGTGTGGGCTAGGCCGGTCGGGTGGAGCCTGGCCAGCGGCGCCACGGCGGCGGTGCAGACGAAGCCGTCGAGCAGCACCGGCACGTTGTTTTTACGCGCGGCAAGCGTGGCGCCAAAGATGGCGGCGAGTTCCCGTCCGCCCAATGCGGCGGCGATCTTCAGGGGGTCGGACAGCGAATCGGCGTGGCGCTTGAGGCCTGCCTCGATGGCAACGACCTTGCGCTGCAGCCCGGCATCGTCGACGCCGGTGCCGCGCCCGGTCCATTTTTCAGCGCCGCCGCCGAACAGCGCCGTCGAGATAGCGGCCGCCGGCGTGGTGTTGCCGATACCCATCTCGCCAAAGCAGACGAGGTCGAGGTCGTTGGTCACCGCGTCGTAGCCGGCCGAGACGGCGGCGAGGAAAGCCTTCTCGTCCATCGCCGGCGTTATCGTGAAATCGCCGGTCGGATGATCGAGATCGAGCGGGATGACATCGAGCCTGGCGCCGGCAATACGCGCGAGCTGGTTGATGGCCGCACCGCCGCCGGCGAAATTCGCAACCATCTGGACGGTGACTTCGGACGGATAGGCCGAGACGCCCTGCGCCGTGACGCCGTGATTGCCGGCGAAGACGAAGACTTTGACCGCGTCGAGCTTCGGCATGTCGCGGCCCTGCCAGCGCCCCAGCCAGGCGGCGATCGATTCGAGACGGCCGAGGCTGCCTGGCGGCTTGGTCAGCGTGTCCTGGCGGCGGGCGACGGCACCAGCCGACGCATCGCTGCCGGCGGGGAGGTCGAGGCAGGCGGCGCGAAGGTCTTCGAGGGATTTGAAGGACGTTTTTTGGGGGGACATGGGGGCAAAGTCTCCGAAAGAGAGTCAGGAAAGGCAAACGGAAGCAACGAGCAGCACCGCGATCTCGCCGAGTTGCTGCAGCGCGCCGATCGTGTCGCCGGTCTGGCCGCCGATCTGGCTGAGGCAAAGCGCGCGAAAGGCGGCGAAGAGCAGGCCGAGCAGAATGAGCGCGGCGATCGCGCCGCCGAGACCGAGCGCCAGCAGCGCCGCCGCGCCGAGCGCCGCACCGACGATTGCGGTTTCGCGGGTGACGGTGCCGGCGCCCGCCGACAGTCCGTCGCTGCGGGCCGGCGGCAAAAGATACATGAAGGCGCCAAACAGGCCGCGCGAGGCGGCATGTGCGGCAAGCAGCGCCAGGAAGACGTGGCCGGGGCCGGCCAGTTGCGAAAGCGCGCTCCAGCGGATGAGCAGCGAGATGCCGAGAGCCGCGGCGCCATAGGCGCCGATGCGGCTGTCGCGCATGATCTCCAGTTTCCTGTCGCGTGTCCTGCCGCCGCCGAAGCCGTCGGCGATGTCGGAAAATCCATCCTCGTGCAGGCAGCCGGTGACGAGCATCGTCGCGGCGAGCGCGAGTGCTGCGGCCTGTCCGGTGGCGAGGCCGAGGACAGCGGCGATGGCGTAGACGAGCGCGCTGATGATCGCCACCGCGAGACCGGCGAAGGGTGCTGCCCAGATCGCGTCGGCAAGGTTGCGGCCGCCGAAATCGCTCGATGGCAACCTCAGCCTGGTGAAGAAGACGAGGCTGAGGCCGATATCGTCGAGCACTTGCCGGGGTGCGGAAGGGCCGCTCATGCGCCCCTCGCTATGGCATGGAAGAAGGTGCCGCTGACATGGCCGCGCCGGTAGCCCGAGGCGCCGAGCGGGTTGCCCTGGCCATCGGCGAGGTCGGCCAGGGGCTCGTCATTGCCGGCAGCAAGCATCTGCGCATAGTGGAATTCATGGCCACGGATTACCGTGCCCTCCGGCCCCAACGGGCAGGCGGCGCGCAACCGCGCCTCGCGATAGCCAAGGTTCATCTTGCGCCTGGCGAAGCTGGTCGAATGTCCGAGCAGGCCAAGCATCTTGTGACTCTCACCGTCCGCGTCCTCCAGCACTTCGCCCAGCACCATGAAGCCGCCGCACTCGCCATGAACCGGCTTCGCCGCCGCAAAGCGCGCCATTCCTGTCTGGAAATTCGTCGCGGCCGCGAGCTTGCCGGCGTGGAGTTCGGGATAGCCGCCGGGAAGCCAGCAGACATCGCAGTCCTGCGATGGGGCCTCGTCGGCAAGCGGCGAGAAGGGCAAAATCTCGGCGCCGGCCTTGCGCCAATGCGTGGCGACATGCGGATAGAGGAAGGTGAAGGCGGCGTCTTCCGCCAGCGCGATGCGCTGTCCAGGCGGCTGCAAGGCATCGCCGAAGTCGCCGGCCGCCGGCTCCAGCGGGGTCGCCAGCGCCAGGATGGCGTCGATGTCGAGCGACTTCTCGACCATGTCGGCCAGCCGGTCGAGATGCGTCATCAGGTTCTCGTACTCGCCGGCCTGGACGAGGCCGAGATGCCGTTCCGGCAGGTTGAGCGTCGGATCGCGCAGGATGGCGCCGACCACCGGCAGGCCGATCGCTTCGATTGCGTCGCCCGACAGGCGCCGGTGGCGTTCGCTGCCAAGGCGGTTGAGCACGACGCCTGCCATGCGCACGTCCGGATCGTAGGTGGCAAAGCCCTTGGCGACGGCGGCGGCCGTGGTCGACTGCCCGGAAACGTCGAGCACCAGAAGGACAGGCAAGCCATAGAGCCGGGCGAGATCGGCGGCCGAGCCGGAGCGGCCTTCCGGCGCGGGGATGCCATCGAACAGGCCCATGGCGCTTTCGAGGATCACGTATTCGGCATCATCCGTTGCCTGCATGGCCAGCGCATTGAGCAGGGAAGGCGACATCGCCCAACTGTCCAGATTGACGCCGGAGAGGCCGGTGGCAGCGGTGTGGAAGCCCGGGTCGATATAGTCGGGTCCCGACTTTGCGCCGCGCACCTTCAGTCCACGCCGGGCGAGCGCGCGCAACAGGCCGATGGTGACGCTGGTCTTGCCCGAGCCCGAACGCGGCGCGCCGATGATGATCGCGCGCGCCGTCATGTGCCGCCCACCAGTGCCGCGCGCATGGCGACGATGCCGCCGACCACGATCAATGCCGGCGAGGCGAGCCCGGCGGCCGCGGCCTCCTCGGCGATGGTCGCCAGCGTGGCGACGACGATGCGCTCCCGCGGCGTGGTCGCCGCGACGATCACCGCGGCGGGTGTCGACGGTGCTAGGCCGCCCTCGAGCAGTTTTGCCGCGATCACCGGCAGATTGGCCATGCCCATATAGACGACGACCGGCTGGCCGGTGCCGGCGATCGCCGCCCAGTCGATGTCGTCATCGGTGCCAGCGGCATGGCCGGTGGCGAGGATGACCGCCTTGTTGATGCCGCGCATGGTGGCGGGAATGCCGGTGGCGGCCAATGCACTGAGACCGGAGGTCAGGCCGGAAAGCACCCGGAACGGAATGTTGTCGCCTGCGAGCGCCAGAGCCTCTTCGCCGCCGCGGCCGAAAATATAGGGATCGCCGCCCTTCAGCCGCACGACGCGGCGGCCTTCGCGCGCCAGCCGCACCAGAAGGGCATTGATGTCATCCTGCTTCATCGAGGGCTGGCCGCCGCGTTTTCCAGCGTAGAAGAGCTCGGCGCCTTGGGCGACCGCCACGACATCGGGCGAGACAAGGGCGTCATAGACCAGCGCGTCGCACTGCCCGAGCGCGGCCAGCACCTCAAGCGTCAGGCAGCCGGGATCGCCGGGGCCGGCGCCGGCCAGCCAGACATGGCCGGGTTCCAGCTCGCGCGGCTTGAAGTTCAGCCGCGCCAGCGCCTGCTCCACCGTTGCCCGTCCGTTTGTATTGGCGCTGCCGTTCACAATCCGTCCCGTCCGCGAAAACGCCGCTGGTAGTGGGCGTCGTAGAGTGAGCTTTCGCCGAAATCCTGCGCGGCCAAGGCGCTGCCGACGAAGATGATCGCCGTGCGCTCCATCGGATTTTCCGCCAGTTGCGCTTCGATGGTACCCAGAGTGCCGGTCAGGATGCGCTCGTCCGGCCAGGAGGCTCGGAAGACGACCGCGACCGGGCATTCGGCGCCGTAGAGCGGCGTCAAATCGGCAACGACGCGGTCGATGGCATGGATGGCAAGATGAATGGCGAGCGTGGCGCCGGTACGGCCGAAGCCGGCCAGCGTCTCGCCGGGCGGCATTTTCGAGGCGCGGCCGGAGACGCGGGTCAGCACCAGGCTTTGCGCGAGTTCTGGGATGGTGAGCTCGCGACGAAGTGCTGCCGCCGCCGCCGCGAAAGAGGGCACGCCGGGCGTCAGCGTGTAGGGGATGCCGTGCTTTTCCAGGCGCCTGATCTGTTCGGCGACGGCGCTCCAAACGGAGAGGTCGCCCGAATGCAGGCGCGCGACATCCTGGCCGGCCTTGTGTGCGGCGACGTATTCGGCCTCGATCTCGTCCAGCGACATCGGCGCGGTGTCGATCAGCTTCGTGCCGGGCGCGCAGTGCTCCAGAAGCTCCGGCGCGACGATCGAGCCGGCATAGAGGCAGACCGGGCAGTTCGCCAGCAAGCGGCTGCCGCGCAAGGTGATGAGGTCGGCAGCACCGGGGCCGGCGCCGATGAAATGGACGGTCATGCGGCCCCTCCGCCGAGAGCGATGGCGCAGGTCACAGGCCCGACCACGGTGCGCGGTCCGAGCAGTTTTGCACCTTTTCCGGCCGCAGCCAGTGCCGAGGCCTCGGAAACCGACGGCGTGCCGGCTTGCGCCTGCGACGCTTCGGATCGGCTGATCGTGTCGGACGAGACCGCCTGCAGCGCGGCCTCGGACATGACCAGCACGGGGAGGTCGAGGTCGCGACCGGCAAGGAAGATTGCCTGCTCGTCGCGCTTGATTTCGCCGGTCGCCAGCGCCGACAGCGCGGCCATCGCCAGCCCATGCGCTTCAAGCGCGGTCTCGACAGCAGCGCGCACGTCGCTTGCCGTCACGCCTCTACGGCTGCCGATGCCCGCGACCATCATGGTTTTACCCAGCTCCACTGCGTGACCGGCATGGCCGGACGCCAGGCCTGCATGGACCCCACCGGTGCAGCCCGCGACAGCGCGATGCGGGTAAGGTCGCCGCCGCGCCTGTTGTATTGATCAAGCAGCAGCGCCTCCATCTCCAGCGTCACCGCGTTGGCGACCAGCCGGCCCCCGGCACGAAGCGCCTTGATTGCCTTCTCCAGAACGCCGGCATCGCTGCCACCGCCGCCGATGAAGATCGCATCCGGCGTCGCCAGTTTGGCAAATGCCTTGGGCGCGGCGCCTTCGACCACGACAAGGCCGGGCACGCCGCAATGCGCGGCGTTGCGGGCGATGCGGGCGGCGCGTTCGCTGTTGGCCTCGACGGCGATGGCGCGCAGCGAAGGGTGGGCCATCATCCATTCGATTCCGATCGAGCCGGAACCGGCGCCGATGTCCCACAGCAACTCACCGCGCCGTGGCGCCAGCACGGACAGGGTGATGGCGCGGATCTCGCGCTTGGTGATCTGGCCGTCATGCTCGAACAGATGATCGGCAAGGCCGACGGTCAAGGGCAGGATGCGCGCATCCGGCGTCGGTTCAATTTCAAGCGCCAGCACGTTGAGGGGATTGATGTTTTTGAGACCGAAGGCATCGGCGCGGGAGGTTCGATGCGCTTCATCCGCACCACCGAGTGCTTCGAGAACCGTCAGCCGCGAAGGGCCGAAGCCGAGTTCGTCAAGCAGCCCAGCGATGGCCGCCGGTGCGTCGCCGTCCGATGTCAGGGCAAGGATACGAGCGCCCGGATGAAGCAGCGGACGGATCAGATCGATCGAATGGCCGTGCAGCGAGATGGTCTCGATGTCCTGCAGCGCCCAGCCGAGGCGCGATGCAGCCAGCGACAGCGAGGAGGGCGCCGGCAGGACGAGCATGTGTTCCGGCTTGACCTTGCGCGCCAGCGTCACGCCGACGCCATGGAAGAACGGGTCGCCGGACGCGAGCACGCAGATTTTTTTGCCTTTGAGCGCCAGCACGTCGCGCATTTCGGCATCGAATGGCGTCGGCCAAGTGCGCGCCTCGCCCTTGGCCAAGTTTGCGACGAGAGCAAGATGCCGCTTGCCGCCGAAGACGACTTCGGCCTGCGCAATGCGCTGCTTGGCCTCGTCGCCGAGACCCGCTACACCGTCCTCGCCGATGCCGACGATGGTGAGCCACCTTGAGCCGGCGGCGCGCGGACCCTTAGCAGGCATGATGACCCACCGTATCCTGATCCTCGGCGGAACGACGGAAGCCCGGCAACTGGCGGGAAAGCTCGCTGGCCGCGAGGATTTCTCGGTCGTGCTTTCGCTGGCTGGGCGCACCGAAAGCCCGGTCGCGCAAGGCGTGCCGGTGCGTGTCGGCGGCTTTGGCGGCGCGGACGGGTTGGCCGCCCATCTTCGCGAGGAGCGCGTGGATCTGCTGATCGACGCCACGCATCCATACGCCGCGCGTATCTCGGCCAACGCCGCTGATGCGGCGCGGCAATCCGGCGTACCGATCCTTGCGCTGCGGCGTCCCGGCTGGGAGCCTGTCGCGGGTGATCGCTGGACGCTGGTCGACAATGTCACTGAGGCGGCAAGCGCGCTTGGCACGCCGCCGCGCCGCGCTTTCCTCGCGATCGGCCGGCAGGAGGCCGCCGCCTTCGAGGCTGCCCCGCAGCACCGCTATCTGATCCGCAGCGTCGATCCCGTCGAGCCGAAGCTCGCGGTGCCCGATGCGCTGTACCTCCTGGCGCGCGGGCCGTTTTCCGAAGCGGATGAACGGGCGCTGCTCGAAAAATACGGGATCGATGCTGTCGTTTCCAAAAACAGCGGTGGCGATGCAACTTACGGCAAGATCGCCGCGGCGCGGGCGCTCGGCATCGAGGTGGTCATGATCCGCCGACCGGCCTTGCCGGACGTCGCTTCGGCCCCAACCGTCGATGCGCTGGCGCGAAAAGTCGATCATCTTTTCGACCCCGTTGCCGAACGCGGCGTATAGACCAGCGCGGGCTTTTCGCCGCGCTTGATGATGCGGGTCTCAGGTGAGCCGATGATGATGCAGGTCGACATGTCGGCCTTTTCCGCATCGGCATCCGCCAACAAAAACACCTCGATGCGCTCGTCGGGCCGGCCGGCGGCGCGGCCGAAGATCACCGGTGTGGTGCCGGGCAGGATCGCTTTCAGGCATTCGAAGGCGCGGCCGAGCTGCCAGGGGCGGGCTTTGCTGATCGGGTTGTAGAGCGCGATGACGAAGCCGGCTCCGGCCGCCGCCAGCAGGCGCAGCTCGATCAGGTCCCACGGCTTCAGATTGTCGGAGAGCGAGATGGCGCAGAAATCATGGCCGAGTGGCGCGCCGATGCGGGCGGCAACCGCGAGCATGGCGGTGACGCCGGGAACCACGGCAAGGTCGATTCCTCGCCATTCGGCGGGACCGGCTTCGATCGCCTCGCAAACGGCCGCGGCCATGGCAAAGACGCCGGGATCGCCGCCGGAAACGACTGCGACGCTATGGCCCTCGGCCGCCTTGGCCAACGCCTCGTTCGAACGGGCGAGCTCTTCGCGGTTATCGGAAGCGATGCGCATCTGGTCCGGCCGCAGCTCAAGCCGGTCGAGATAGGGTTTGTAGCCATAGAAGATCGAAGCCTCGGCCACCGCTTGGCTGGCCTGCGGCGTGACCTGGTCGGCATTGCCGGGACCGAGGCCGATGACTGTAAGGCGACCGCTCATGGCTTTGCCCCGTGGGCTCCGGGGCGGGCCGACCAGCCGGCGACCAGCACGATGGCGAAGTAGGGCGCCTTGTCGTCCAGCTTTTCGGCAAGCCCCATCGAGGCGCTGCCCGGCATGGTACCGCGCTCGACATAGACGGCCTTTGCCAGCTTGCCGGTCGCTTCCAAAGCGCGCCGGATCTTTGGCAGGTTGCGGCCGACCTTCATGATGACAGCGGCATCGGTGTCGGCCAGCCGACGCGTCAGCTCGAACTCGCTCATCGTGCCCGGCAGCACGGTCAGCACGTCGTCGCCCTGCACGATCGGCAGGCCTGTCGTCGACCAGCAGCCGGACATGGCTGTGATGCCGGGGATGACTTCGGTCGGGAAGCGATGCGCCAGGCGCACATGCAGATGCATGTAGGAGCCGTAGAAGAGTGGATCGCCTTCCGACAGCACGGCCACCATCCTGCCGGCGCCGAGATGTTCGGCGACCTGTTCGGCGGACTGCTCGTAGAAATCGGTGATCTGCGAGCGGTAGTCGTCGTGATCCTTGTCGATCTCGGTCGTCACCGGGTAGAGCAGCGGCACTTCGATCATGTCCGGCCGGAAGCGCGCCTCGACGATGGCGCGCGCATTGCTGTTGTTGCCGCGCTTGGCGAAATAGGCGACGACGTCGGCCTCGGCCAGCGCGCGCGCCGCTTTCAGCGTCAGAAGCTCTGGATCGCCCGGGCCGGTGCCGACGCCAATAAGACGGCCTTTTGCCAAACCTTCTTTAACAGGCGCGTTCACAGACCTGGCCTCGCCAATGAATTGAGCGCGGCGGCGGTCATGGCGCTGCCGCCGAGCCTGCCGCGCACGATGGCATAGGGCACGCCATAGGAATTCTCGGCCAGCGCATCCTTGGATTCGGCGGCACCGACGAAGCCGACAGGCATGCCGATGATCGCTGCAGGCTTCGGCGCGCCGTCGCGCAGCTTTTCCAGCAGGTAGAAAAGAGCGGTCGGCGCGTTGCCGATGGCGACGACCGATCCGGCGATACGCTCGCCCCAGAGGTCGATCGCCGCAGCCGAACGGGTGTTGCCGATTTCCCTGGCGATCTCGTGCGTGCGCGGGTCGCGCAACGTGCAGATCACCTCGTTGCCGGCCGGCAGGCGGGCGCGGGTGACGCCGTGGGCGACCATCTCGGCGTCGCAGAAGATGGGCGCGCCGGCGGTGAGCGCCGCGCGGGCCGCATCGACAAAGCCGTTGGAGAAAACAAAATGGCTGGCGGCCTCGACCTGGCCGCAGGCATGGATCATGCGGATCGCGACATCGGCCTCGGATTCGGAAAAGCGCGAGAGGTCCGCCTCGGCGCGGATGATGGCGAAAGAGCGCTCATAGATCGCGTTGCCGTCGTGGATATAGTCGTAGGCCGCCATTCACTGGTTCCGTCGATAGAGTTCGGCGATGCCGGCCGCGCTGAGCCTTGCCAGGCAGGCAGCGGCGGTTTCGCCAGGATGTCGTGCGTCGCGGATCGCCGCCGCAATGCCGGCGACCCCGCGCGCGGCGTCATAGCCCGGCCTGTATCCGGCAGGAAGGGCCTTTGCCGTCCCGTCCACGACAAGTCCGGCTCCGTTTTCGTCGCCGACCAGGGTCAGCGCCGCCTTGCCCGGATGCGCGCAGCCCTTGGCACAGCCGGAGACGTGCAGGGTGAGGGAGGTGTCGAGGAGGTCGGCGCATTCGGTTGCGATCGTCTCGGCGATGGCGCGGGTGGCGATGCGGCCGGAAGCGCAGGCCGGCGTGCCGGGACAGGCGGCGATGCGGGTGCGCGGGTCGGATGCGTCGGTGACAAAGCCGAAGGTCGCGGCGGCCGATTGCAAGGAGGAGCACGCTGTGGGGGAGAGGCTGAGGAAGAGCAGGGCGCGGCCTGGGGCGAGGCGGATCTCGGGGGAGCCGAGGTTCGAGGCTTGTGCGGCGAGTTCGATAAGGTTTTGGGCCGATATGCTGCCGTAGGGCAGGGCGATGCCGAGGGCTTGGGTGTCGCCTAGGTCGAAGGTGCCTACGGGACTTCTTAGAGGCTGGCGTTCCTGCGCACCCCCCTCTGTCCTGCCGGACATCTCCCCCGCAGGGGGGGAGATTGACTTGTCGCGGCCGACTTCGCCAATCGCAAACGCTGCGTCAGTTTCGAACAAAGGAGGAGTGCCGACGGCGGAGCTGCTAATCTCCCCCCTTGCGGGGGAGATGTCCGGCAGGACAGAGGGGGGTGTGACGGAGTGCCAACTTGCGAGTGAAGTGAGCTGCCGATCCGACAAATCCCGCGTATGCGTCTCGCGGCCCTTTTCCGCGACCATCCTCAACGCCGCCACAGCGATATCGCGCGCAGCGTCCGCATCGACGGTCACGAGCGGCCTTGCACTGCGCGCGTCACCGCTAACCGAAACGCTCCAAAGGACGCTTGCGCCGGCCCGAACCGCTTTAAGCCTCATATCGGCCGTCAGCGCGTCCATGCTCAATTGCCCGCCGCCATCGACAACCACCGACACTTTCGGCCCCAGCCGTGCCGCCAGCCCAACCTCTTCAATCGCCGCCCTGATCCACCCCGCCAGCGGTCTAGGATCAGCGATCTCCTGCGGATCGATCCCTGCCAGCGGCCCTGTCTCGACCGGAACGCCGCTGCGCACTGCAATGCCCAGCGCATCCACCTCCGCCGCCAGCAACCGCGCGCTTTCCGCCGTCAGGCCGCGGATCTGCAGGCTGCCGCGCGCGGTCACTTCCATAATGCCGTTGCCGTGGCGCAGAGCGGATTCGCCGAGTCCGATCAGCGACTTGGGCGAAAGCCCTCGATCAACCGGATTGAGCCGCACCAGCAGCCCGTCACCGGTCTGCATCGGCGCGCTGAGGGCAGGGCAGGCGCCGCGGCGCGAAAACGCGTTCATGACGCCACCCCGCTTGCCTGGGCCTCGGCGATCAAGGCGGCGAGATCGTCGTCGATGGAATTGCGCAGCGGATGCCAGAGGCCTCGCCGCCGCGCCGACAAGAAGCGCTCGGCGATAATCTTTGCCGCCGCCGGGTTCTCGCGCAAAAGGAAGGCGCGGACGTCCGGGTCGCCGACATAGGCGTCGTGCACCGCCTCGATCAACGCGCCCGATATGGCATGCGTTGTCTCGGCGAAGCCGACCAGACGGTCGACCGTTTCGGCGAATTCCGAGGCGCCGCGCGGGCCGTGGCGCATCTGGCCGGCGATGAAGCGCTGATTGACGGCGCGGGCCCGCACCACGCGCGATACCGCTTCGCTCACCGAACGCGGCTTCGGCTTCTTGGGGTCGGTCGTGTCGAGCACGATGACGTCGGCATTCCTCCCAAGAGCTGCAAGCGCGGCTGAAAACCCGCCGATAAAAGCGACATCGGCCGAACCTTCGAGGATGTCGCGGCCGGGGTCGTCTCCCGTATGGACGAGAAGATCGGCTTCGGCGATCCGGCCCTCGAAGGCGCCGGGCGCGGCAATCGCTTCGCCGTCGGCGCCGCCATAGGCGTGCGAGGTGGCGTCGAGATAGGCGCGGCCGATCTCTTCGCGCGCACCCCATTCGCCGCGCGACAGCAGATCCTCGACGCCAGCGCCGTAAGTGCCGGGCGAAGTGCCGAAAATGCGCGGGCCGACCTTGCCTTGAACGCGGGTCGCGGCAGCGAGCGGGTTTTCCGCATCGTCCTCGTCACGGCCGGCGACCGCGTTGGCGGCAGCATCGATCAGCGCGATCTGGGTCGGGAACATGTCGCGGAACAGGCCGGAAATGCGCCAGGTGACGTCGACGCGCGGGCGGCCGAGTGCTGCCGGCGGCAGCACCTCGATGCCGGTGACGCGGCCGGTCGCCGCATCCCATTGCGGCCGGCAGCCCATCAGCGCCAGGCCTTGCGCGATCTCCTCGCCGCCGGTGCGCAGCGAGGCCGAGCCCCAGAGGTCGATCACCAGCGAGCGCGGCCAGTCGCCATGGCTTTGCATATAGCTGCGCACGACTTCTTCCGCCGCCGCCTGGCCGAGGTCATAGGCCGTCGGCGTCGGCATGGTGCGCGGGTCGGAGGTGAAGAGGTTGCGGCCGGTGGGCAGCACGTCGGCCCGGCCACGCGCCGGCGCGCCGGCCGGGCCTGCCTTGATGTGGCGGCCGTCGAGCGCATCGAGCAGGGCAGCCTTTTCGGCCGCAGCACTTTGCCGGCGCTGCGGATCGGCTTCGTCTTCCGGCGCGCGGCCGTAGACATGCAGCCCGTCCTTGACGGCGAAATCCTTGAGGTCGCAGAGCCAGGCGTCGATGCGGCGCAGCGCTTCGTCCGGCGCGTCGGTTCGGGCCACGCCGGCTTCAGAAGCGAGGCCAGTCTTCTGTGCCGTCTCGACGATGAGCCTGGCCAGCCGGTCGCGGCGACGGCGGTCGAGGCCGTCGGCCTGGGCATATTCATCGACCAGCCGCTCGAGCCGCTGCTGAGCCTCGTCGAGACCGGCGCCGGCCAGCGGCGGCGGCAGATGGCCGAGCGTCACGGCCGAGATGCGGCGCTTGGCCTGCGCCGCTTCGCCCGGGTTGGAAACGATGAAGGGATAGATGACCGGCAGCGAGCCGGTGACGATCTCGGGGAAGCAGCTCTCGGAGAGCGCGACCGTCTTGCCCGGCAGCCACTCCAGCGTGCCGTGCGCGCCGATGTGGACGATGGCGTGCACGCCAAGGGATTTGCGCAGCCACAGGCCGAAAGCGATGAGACCGTGACGCGGGGGGAGGGTCGGATCGTGGTAGTCGGCGCGGCGATCGGCCGAGCCGCCGCGATCGGGGGCGAGCGCCACTGTGATGTTGCCGAAGGTGGCGGCGCGGAAGGGGAATTTGGTGGACGTTGGCGCGTGAACACCCCCCTCTGTCCTGCCGGACATCTCCCCCGCAAGGGGGGAGATTGAGCTCTCATCACTGCCTTCGCCAATCTCCAGCGTCGCAAGGCTGGCGCCGTCGGCAAAACTGCCGATCTCCCCCTCTGCGGGGGAGATGTCCGGCAGGACAGAGGGGGGTGCCTCGCGCAACCTTATCTCGTCTTCTGCTTGGCCCCATGCGGCCTCAACCGCAACTGTAGCGGCCGTCGGCAATTCAGTTGAAAAGGAGAGATAGTCGTCAAGCCTTATCGAATGGCCGGAAGCCCCCAGCGCATCAAGCAACCCACGCGGCGTTTGCGGAATCCCCTCAACCGCATAGCCCTGTTCCTTCAGGTCGTGCAGCATGGCAAGCACGCTCGACGGCACATCCAGCCCAACGGCGTAGCCCGTACGCCCTGGCGCGCTCGGGTAATCCGGAATCAGGATCGCCAATCTGCGCTCGGCCCGCTCTGTCCGCTGCAGGCGAACGAATGCCGCAACGCGCCTGGCGACCTGCGTTACGCGATCCGCCTCCGGCCGGTTGGCGAAAGCGCGGTGGCCAAGCGCCGGGTCGGTTTCGATTTCACCCTTGAACGAGATCGCGCCGGCGAGGATACGGCCGTCGAGCTCGGGCAACACGACATGCATGGCGAGATCGGCGGGGGCGAGACCGCGCTGGTTCTTTTCCCAGACCTCGCGCCTCGTCGTGGCGACGATGACCTGGAAGACGGGCACGCCGGCGCGGTCGAACAGGGTTTCGGCACCGGGTTCCGCGCCGGAGGCAAAGGCCGTGGCGGTGACGATCGCGGCGGGGCTTAGCGAGGCGAGGGCGGTTTCGACGAAGGCGAGCGACGCCGGGTCCTTGAGGCTGGAAACGAAGATCGGGACGGGCGTCATGCCATGCGAGCGCAGCGCTTCGGCCAGCGCGTCGATCGGTGCCACGTCGGCGGCTAGCAGCATCGAGCGGTAGAAGAGGATGGGGACGACGCCGACATTGTTGGCGTCGAGTTTCGTCACACTCCCCTCTGTCCGGCAGGACAGAGGGGGGTGCGAAGGAACGCCGGCGTTTGAAAGGTCCGGCTTCTCCACAACCCCCAGCCCAGACTGATAATACCCCGCTTTCGGCACGCTGACCGGCTCGGCCACGGCCGCCTCAGCCCCAGCAAGCCGCGCCAGCCTGTGCACCAGCGCCACCATGTTCGCCGGGCCGCCTTCGCGGAAATAGCCGAGCAAGGCGTCCAGCTCCTCGCGCGGCAGGGTCGAGCTTTCGATCAGCCGCTGGTCCTCGTCATGGCTTTCGCCGGGCAGCAGCGCCAGCTTTATGCCACGCTCGCGCGCGACCGCGGCGAGCTGGTCGCAGCCGTAGCGCCACCAGTCATAGCCGCCGAGGATGCGGACAAGGACGACCTTGGCGTGGCGTGCGACGCTGTCAATCCACAGATCGACCGACATCGGGTGGCGAAGGTCGCGAAGGGCGGCAAGCCGCATTGACGGCAACCGCGCGGCGCCCGCCTTCCAGGCGGCGGCGAGGCCGGCGAGATCGCTGTCGGTGAAGGACAGCGCCGCGACATCCGCAGGCGTCTGCCTGAGGTCGATCGGCTCGGCGAGGTCGTCGAGCGAAGCGGATGTGGTGGTGAGGATATGCATCGCTTATCGTGTTGGCCTCAGCCGGCGAGGATACGCTCGATCGCCGGACGGTTCAGCCCCTTGAGGCCGATGACGACGAGCCGCGAGCGGCGGTCGTCCTCGGCCGTCCAGGGGCGGTCGTAGTAGTGGTTGACGCGTGGGCCGACCGCCTGGAGCAGGAGGCGCATCGGCTTGCCGCCGACCTCGACGAAACCTTTGACGCGCAGCACGTTTTCCTGCTCGGCGGCAAGGGCGACGCGTTTTGCCAATTCGTCCGGGTTGGCGATCGAGGGAATGTCGACAATGAAGGTGTCGAAGTCGTCATGCTCGTGGTCGAAGGCGCCGTCATGATGCGACTTGCGGTTCTCGATGTCGTCCTCGACGGCGAGACCGAGGCCGAGCAGCACGGACGGGTCGACCTTGCCGTGCGATGTCGGCACGATTTTCACGGCGCGGGCGGAGTGCTCGTTGATGACGGCGTTGGCGCGGGCAGAGCCGGCGGTGTCCATCAGATCGCTCTTTGACAGGATGATCAGGTCGGCGCAGGCGATCTGGTCCTCGAACACCTCCTCGACCGGATCGTCATGGTCGAGCGTCACGTCCGCCGCGCGCTGCGCCTGCAGGGCGTCCATGTCGGCGGAGACGCGGCCGTCGGCCAGCGCCGGACCATCGACCACGGCGATGACGCCGTCGACCGTCACGCGGCTCTTCACACTTGGCCACTGAAAGGCCTGGACCAGCGGCTTCGGCAAAGCCAGGCCCGAGGTTTCGATCAGGATGTGATCGACCTTCGGCGTGCGCGACAGGATCTGGTCGAGCGCCGGGACGAAATCATCGGCGACGGTGCAGCAGATGCAGCCGTTGGCCAGTTCGACAATGTTTTCCTCAGGACAGGTATCGATGCCGCAGCCCTTCAGGATTTCGCCGTCGATGCCGATGTCGCCGAATTCGTTGACGATGATCGCAATACGCTTGCCGCCAGCGTTTTCCAGAAGATGGCGGACCAGCGTCGTCTTGCCGGCGCCGAGAAAGCCGGTGACGACCGTGCAAGGAACACGGGAAACGGAAGCGTTCATGGTCAGTCCTTCAGCATGTCGAGGGGAGGGATGCGGGCAACGAGGCCGCGCTTGAGGGATTCGGGACGGCCACGCCACGGGATCAGGCCATCGGTCGAGGTGGCGAAGAGCTTTGCGCCGGCGACGAGATCGGCGCCGCTGGTCGTATTCAAGTCGCCGAAGACGTAGCTCCAGCAGCCGTCGCGCAGCAGCGCGGCGCTTAGGCGGCGCTTGCAATTGCCGAGGCATTCGACAGTGCGGATGCGGATTTTCTCGCCCGATGCCGCGCAGCGCGCATCTTCGGCCAGCAGCGCGCCGGCGCGCTGCTGCGCGTCCGAACCGGTTTCGTCGCGGCAGGATGAGCAGACGATGACGGTCACGCCAGCCAACGCGTCGGGATCGCTGGACGCATTGTCCGCTGTGCCAGCCGAAAAACTGCCGTTGTGGTCCAAAAAACCATGCTCCTTGCCCGGAAACCCGCCGGGCGATCGGATTCAAAAAGTCTCAGACGGCAGGTCTCCTGGCTCGCGGGTCGTCACCCTGAATGCCGCCTTCCCGGGAACATCCCAGTGGTTTTCGGCCGGGGCTCGTCGCTTACAGTTGCGGGGACAGCCGCGGATTTGGGTTTTCGGCCCGCACCGCATTCCCTCTTGGCCCTTGCCGTTGCGGGCAAGGGACCGTCTGGGCCGGATTTAGGCTTTTGCAGGCGACAGTGTCAACGCACGGCTACGACACCGCGATGTCGGCCAGCGGCTGCCCCAGATCGCCGGCGGGCGTTACCTCGATGCGTTCCAGGCCGAGCCAGCCTTGCATCTGCTTCAGTTCTTCGAACAACTGGGCGGCCGTGTCGGGCGGAGCGCCGGGCTCGGCATAGGTGGCGTGGACGCGCAGCACGCTGGCCGGGCGGTCGGCCCTCAGATCGACACGGGCGACGATCCGGTCGCCGAGCAGGAAGGGCAGCACGTAATAGCCGTATTGGCGTTTTTCGGCCGGCGTGTAGATCTCGATGCGGTAGCGGAAGTCGAACAGCTTTTCCGTCCGCGTGCGCTCGAAGACGACTGGATCGAAAGGCGCGAGCAGGGCGCGCGCTTCGATTCGGCGCGGAAAGCGTGCGTCCTTGTGAAGATAGGCGGTCTTGTCCCAGCCTTCGACCTTCACCGGCAGCAATTCGCCCGTCTCGACCAGTTCCCCGATGCGGTCTTTCGTGTCGCCCGGCGCCAGGCGAAAATAGTCGCGCAGGTCGCCATAGGTGGCAATGCCATGGGCGCGGGCGGAAATGCGCAGCAATTCGCGATGCGCGTCCTCGACCGAGGGGACGGGCAGGTCGAGCACGGCCTGCGGCAAAACGCGCTCGGGCAGGTCGTAATAGCGTTCGAAGCCGCGCCGGTAGGCGGTGGTGATACGGCCGGCCCAGAACAGCCACTCAAAAGCGTGCTTGGCCTCGCTCCAGCCCCACCAGCCGCCATTACCCTTGTGGCCCTCGATGTCGGATGCGGCGATCGGCCCGCGTTCGGCGACTTGCGCGTAGATCTCGTCGATCGTCGTTTTGCGTTCACGGCCCCATTTCGCCAGGCCGAGATACATCTCGTCGCCCTGCTCGGCGCGCTGCATGCGCCAGCGCATCAAAGGATAGGTCTCGACGGGCAGAAACGACGCCTCATGCGCCCAATATTCAAAGACCGCGCGCTTGCGGGTGACCGCGGCGTTGTCGAGCAGCGCAAGCGGGTAGGGACCGAGACGCGAATAGAGCGGCATATAATGAGCGCGCACCACGGCGCTTACGGAATCGATCTGCAACAGGCCGGTTCGCGAAAGCACACGCGCAAGGTGCCGGCGATCCGGAACGCCACCGGGCCGAGGGTCGTTGAACCCTTGCGCACCCAGCGCGATGCGCCTGGCCATGGCGAGCGAGATTTTCTCCTTCATCAAGGTACCCTTGCCGCGATCGTCCGTCGGATTTTTAGCCGGTGATTCCGGCCATGCTAGCAGGCAAATGGCGGGAGATATGTCAGGAGAGAAAAGTGGAGTAAAAAGTGAAGGAAATCAAACAGGAGCGGATCGGACCAGTTTCTTCCGATATGGCGTCCAGGGCCGCGAATTGAACAAGGTTTGACTTGCGTCACCGAAACCGCTGCGCTAACCCTCGCCGCGTTGCAGCATGGGCCCCTTAAAACGGTTCAGCGGTTAAACTGTCACGCTTCCGCATTAGAGTTCGTTGCTGTAATCAAAGTGAACTGCCCCCGAAGGAAAGCCGCCGCATGAGCGCACTCCTGAGTTCGTATCTGCCCATCGTCCTGTTCATCGCCGTGGCGACGGTCGTCGGTCTGGCGCTTCTCGTCGCCCCCTTCCTGGTGGCCTACCGCAGTCCCGATCCGGAAAAGCTTTCCGCCTATGAATGCGGATTCAACTCGTTCGACGACGCCCGCATGAAATTCGACATTCGCTTCTACCTGGTGTCGATCCTGTTCATCATCTTCGACCTCGAGGTCGCCTTCCTGTTTCCGTGGGCGGTGTCCTTCTCCAAGCTCGGCATGCTCGGCTTCTGGTCGATGATGGTGTTTTTGGCGGTGCTGACCATCGGCTTTGCCTATGAATGGAAAAAAGGAGCGCTGGAATGGGATTGAACGACAGTTCAGGCACCCTCGTCGCGCCGAAGCCCAAGGGCATCATCGATCCCAACACCGGCAGGCCGGTGGGGGAGGACGATCCCTTCTTCCTCGAAATCAACAATGAACTGGCCGACAAGGGCTTCCTTGTCACCTCGACCGAAGCGCTGATCACCTGGGCGCGCAGCGGCTCGCTGATGTTCATGACCTTCGGCCTCGCCTGCTGCGCGGTCGAGATGATTCACACCTCGATGCCGCGCTATGACTCGGAGCGTTTCGGCGTTGCGCCGCGCGCGTCCCCGCGCCAGTCCGACATCATGATCGTCGCCGGCACGCTGACCAACAAGATGGCGCCGGCGCTGCGCAAGGTCTACGACCAGATGCCGGAGCCGCGCTACGTCATCTCGATGGGCTCCTGCGCCAATGGCGGCGGCTACTACCACTATTCCTACTCGGTGGTGCGCGGCTGCGACCGCATCGTGCCGGTCGACATCTATGTGCCCGGCTGCCCACCGAGCGCGGAAGCGCTGCTCTACGGCATTCTCCTTCTGCAGAAGAAGATCCGCCGCACCGGCACGATCGAGCGGTGAGCCGATGACCCAAGCGTTGAACGAACTCTCCACCTATCTCGGCGAGAAGCTCTCTGGCCGCATCGGCGAAGTCGTGCTTGCGTATGGCGAGCTGACGGTCTCCGTCGACCCCGGCAATCTGGTCGAGGTGGCGACCTTCCTGCGCGACGATCCGCGCTGCCAGTTCATCTCGATCATCGACATCTGCGGCGCCGACTACCCGTCGCGCGCCAAGCGCTTCGACGTCGTCTATCACCTTCTGTCACCGAAGCAGAATGTCCGTATCCGCCTCAAGGTCCAGGCCGACGAGGAGACGCTAGTGCCGTCGCTGACCGGCGTCTATCCCGGTGCCGACTGGTTCGAGCGCGAGACCTACGACCTTTATGGCGTGCTGTTTTCGGGTCATCCGGACCTGCGTCGCATTCTCACCGACTATGGTTTCGAGGGCCATCCGCTGCGCAAGGACTTCCCGCTGACCGGCTTTGTCGAGGTTCGTTACGACGACGAGGCCAAGCGGGTCATCTACGAGCCGGTGGAATTGAAGCAGGAATTCAGAAACTTCGACTTTTTGAGCCCGTGGGAGGGAACGGACTACGTTCTGCCGGGCGATGAGAAGGCGAAGGCAAATTGAGGCGCCACCATGGCTGAAACCTCCGTTCGTAATTTCAACATTAACTTTGGGCCTCAACACCCTGCAGCGCACGGTGTTTTGAGGTTGGTTCTCGAGCTGGACGGCGAAGTCGTCGACAGAGTCGATCCGCATATCGGCCTTCTGCATCGCGGCACCGAGAAGCTGATCGAGGCCAAGACCTACCTGCAGGCCGTGCCTTATCTCGACCGGCTCGACTATTGCGCGCCGATGAACCAGGAGCATGCCTTCGCTCTCGCGGCCGAGCGCCTGCTCGGCATCGAGGTGCCGAAGCGCGGCCAGTTGATCCGCGTGCTTTATTCCGAGATGGGCCGCATCATGTCGCACATCCTCAATGTGACGACGCAGGCGATGGACGTCGGCGCGCTGACGCCGCCGCTGTGGGGCTTCGTCGAGCGCGAAAAGCTGATGGTGTTCTATGAGCGGGCCAGCGGCTCGCGCATGCATGCGGCCTATTTCCGGCCCGGCGGCGTGCACCAGGACCTGCCGCAGAAGCTGGTCGAGGACATCGGCAAGTGGATCGATCCGTTCCTGAAGTCGATCGACGATCTCGACGCGTTGCTCACTGGCAACCGCATCTTCAAGCAGCGCAATGTCGATATCGGCACGGTGTCGCTGGCCGACGCCTGGGCCTGGGGCTTTTCGGGCGTGATGGTGCGCGGCTCGGGCGCTGCCTGGGACCTGCGCAAGTCGCAGCCTTATGAATGCTATTCCGAGATGGATTTCGACATCCCGATCGGCAAGAACGGCGACTGCTACGACCGTTACCTGGTGCGCATGGAAGAGATGCGCCAGTCGGCCAAGATCATGCGCCAGTGCGTCGATCTCCTGCTCGGCAAGGAAAGCACCGGTCCGGTGTCGAACCTCGACGGCAAGGTGGTTCCGCCCAAGCGCCAGGCGATGAAGCGTTCGATGGAAGCGCTGATCCATCATTTCAAGCTCTACACCGAAGGCTATCGCGTGCCGGCCGGCGAGGTCTATGCGGCCGTCGAGGCGCCGAAGGGCGAGTTCGGCGTCTATCTCGTCTCCGACGGCACCAACAAGCCCTACCGCTGCAAGCTGCGCGCGCCCGGCTTCGCACATCTGCAAGCCATGGATTTCCTGTGCCGCGGCCACATGCTGGCCGACGTCACCGCCGTGCTTGGCTCTCTCGACATCGTGTTTGGTGAGGTCGATCGCTAAATGTCAGTCCGCCGTCTCGCAGATGCCAGCGTCCAGCCAGCCTCCTTCGCCTTCAACAAGGCGAATGCGGCGGCGGCGCAGCAGTGGATCGCCAAATATCCGAAGGGGCGCGAACAGTCGGCCATCATCCCGCTGTTGATGATTGCGCAGGAGCAGGAAGGCTGGGTCACCAAGGCGGCGATCGAGACGATCTGCGACATGCTCGGCATGCCGCGCATCCGCGGCCTCGAAGTCGCGACCTTCTACACGCAATACCAGCTCAACCCGGTCGGCACCCGCGCGCATATCCAGGTCTGCGGCACAACGCCCTGCATGCTGCGCGGCTCGGAAGCGCTGATGGACGTCTGCCGGTCAAAAATCCATCACGACCAGTTCCACACCAACGACAAGGGCACGCTGTCGTGGGAGGAGGTCGAATGCCTCGGCGCCTGCGTCAACGCGCCGATGGTTATGATCTTCAAGGACACCTTCGAGGATTTGACGCCTGAGCGGCTGGCCGAGATCATCGATCTCTATGATGCCGGCAAGGGCGCCGAGGTTAAGCCCGGCCCGCAGAACGGCCGTATCGGCTCCGAGCCGGCCGGTGGCCTGAAGACGCTGACCAGTGAAAAGGCGATCCTGAAGTCGACGCGCGACAAGGAAGCCAAGGCTGCAGCGAAGGCGGCCAAGGATGCCGCCGCGGCGGCACCAGCTGCGGCTGCTGCCAGCGTCGTCTCGCAGGCGGCACCTGCTCCGGCCGCGCCCGCGGCTCCGGCACCCGCCGCGCCGCCGGCCTCCGGCCCGGTTGCGCCGTCCAAATCCGCCAAGCCGAAGACCCATGCGGCTGAAACCAGCCCGGCGCTTAACACGCCGTCGCCGGTCAAAGTCGCCTCGGCCACCGAGAACGGCGCCAGCGTCAGGGCGCCGCGCCATTCGGCTGCGAATGCCAACCAGGCCGATCCGGAAGTCGAGGCTGTTTCAAAGCCGCGCAGCGGGCCAAAAACGAAAACCGAACCGGCCACCGCCTTCAAGGCACCGGAAACAAAGCAGCCTGTCGCCAAACCGACGAAACCTTCGCTCGAGGACAAGAACCGCCCGGCCGGTATCGAGCGTCCGGTAACGGTCGATGACCTCAAGCTGATCTCCGGCGTCGGGCCGAAGATAGAAGCCATCCTGCATACGCTTGGCATTTACACTTTCGCCCAGGTAGCAGCCTGGAAGACGGCCGAGCGCGAATGGGTCGACGGCTATCTCAACTTCCGCGGCCGCATCGAGCGCGACGACTGGGTGAAGCAGGCCAAGGCGCTCGCCAAGGGCGGCGTCGCCGAATACATCCGCGTCTTCGGCAAGAAGCCGGTCTGAGGGACGAACAATGCTTCAGGACAAAGACCGCATCTTCACCAACATCTACGGCCTGTTCGACAAGTCGCTGGCCGGCGCGCAGTCGCGCGGCATTTGGGACGACACGCCGGGCCTCGTCGCCAAGGGGCGCGACTGGATCGTCAACGAAATGAAGGCGTCCGGCTTGCGCGGCCGTGGCGGCGCCGGGTTCCCGACCGGTCTGAAATGGTCGTTCATGCCCAAGCAGAGCGACGGCCGGCCGAGCTACCTCGTCGTCAACGCCGACGAATCCGAGCCAGGCACCTGCAAGGACCGCGACATCCTGCGCAACGACCCGCACACGCTGGTCGAGGGCTGCCTGGTTGCCGGCTTCGCCATGGGCGCGGTCGCTGCCTACATCTATGTGCGCGGCGAGTTCATCCGCGAGCGCGAGGCGCTGCAGCGCGCGATCGACGAGGCCTACGCGGCCAAGCTCATCGGCAAGAACAACACATCCGGCTACGACTTCGACGTCTATATGCATCACGGCGCCGGCGCCTATATCTGCGGCGAGGAGACCGCGCTGCTCGAAAGCCTCGAGGGCAAGAAGGGCCAACCACGGCTCAAGCCGCCGTTCCCGGCCAATGTCGGCCTCTATGGCTGCCCGACGACGGTCAACAATGTCGAGTCGATCGCCGTGGCGCCTACCATCCTGCGCCGAGGGGCGGCCTGGTTCTCGTCGTTCGGCCGGCCGAACAACGCCGGCACCAAGCTGTTCTGCGTGTCCGGCCACGTCAACAACCCGTGCACCTTCGAAGAAGCGATGTCGATCCCGTTCCGCGAACTCATCGAGACGCATTGCGGCGGCATTCGCGGCGGTTGGGACAATCTGCTGGCGGTCATCCCGGGCGGCGCGTCGGTGCCGCTGGTCCCGGCCGAGCAGATCATGGACGCGCTGATGGATTTCGACGCGCTGCGCGATCTCAAATCCGGCCTCGGCACCGCGGCTGTCATCGTCATGGACAAGTCGACGGATATCGTGAAGGCGATCGCCAGGCTCTCCTACTTCTACAAGCATGAGAGCTGCGGCCAGTGCACGCCGTGCCGCGAAGGCACAGGCTGGATGTGGCGGGTGATGGAGCGGCTGGTACGCGGCGAGGCGCAGAAGCGCGAGATCGACATGCTGCTCGACGTCACCAAGCAGGTCGAGGGTCACACGATCTGCGCGCTGGGCGATGCGGCGGCCTGGCCGATCCAGGGCCTGATGCGGCATTTCCGCGGCGAGGTGGAACGCCGCATCGACGAGTTTTCGCGCAACGCGCACCGGGTCGAGCCGGTGATGGTTGCGGCGGAATAGGACTTTGAAATACGGGCTTGGCCCGACGACTGAAAGCAGGGGCGGGGCATACGAAGAAACGACCAGGAGATCTCTATGGCGCCGTATTCGATACCCTATCCGTTCATGCCTGATTTGGACCAGCTCGAGAAGATGAACCAGGACCTGACCAAGATGATGCCGAAGGAGATGGCCAGCGCTGTCAACCTTCTGGCGCATCCGGTCGCGGGTGCTGCCGCGATGTCGGCGATCAGCATCGGTCTTGCCAACCATGCCGTCGGCATGTGGATGGGCGCGTTCACCGGCGCGCTGGAAGCGTCGCAACGCATGTTCCAGCCTTTCCTCGACGACCTCGAGGCGCAGAGCGAAGCGGCAGCCAATTCGTCCAAGGCACGCAAGGCAGCCGAGACGCTGATCGCCAAGGCGCAGACCTTCGCCAAGGATGTGACCGACATTGCGGCGACCGCTACCGAGAAGGCGCTCGGCGCCGACGCTGTCGATGAGCCGGCCGCGCCCGGGCTGATGCCCGAGGATTTCAGGCAACCGAAAGCCGTCGACAGGCCGGCGAAGCCGTCGGATCTGAAGGCGATTTCGGGTATCGGACCGAAGCTGGAGAAGGTGCTCAACGGCCTCGGCATCTGGACCTATGGCCAGATCGCCGCCTGGACGTCGCAAGAGATTGCCTGGGTGGAAGATTATTTGTCGCTCGCCGGCCGTATCGGCCGCGACGACTGGACCGCCCAAGCAGCGGCGCTCGCCGCGGCTAAGTGAATTGAAGTGCCGGGCGCGGCTTAAGTCGCGCCCGGAAATAGAGATTGCGGGACATCCGCGAGGGTTTGAGGCGAATGGCAAAGCTCAAGGTCGACGGGAAAGAGATCACGGTACCCGACCACTACACGCTGCTGCAGGCGGCCGAGGATGCCGGCGCGGAAGTGCCGCGCTTCTGCTTCCACGAGCGGCTGTCCATCGCCGGCAATTGCCGCATGTGCCTGATCGAGGTGAAGGGCGGCCCGCCCAAGCCGCAGGCGTCCTGTGCCATGGGCGTGCGCGACCTGCGCCCCGGCCCGAATGGCGAGCCGCCGGAAATCTTCACCAACACGCCGATGGTCAAGAAGGCCCGCGAAGGCGTGATGGAATTCCTGCTGATCAACCATCCGCTCGATTGCCCGATCTGCGACCAGGGCGGCGAGTGCGACCTGCAGGACCAGGCGATGGCCTTCGGCGTCGATTCCTCGCGCTACCACGAGAACAAGCGCGCGGTCGAAGACAAGTATATCGGCCCGCTGGTCAAGACGGTGATGAACCGCTGCATCCACTGCACGCGCTGCGTCCGCTTCACCACCGAGGTCGCCGGCATCTCCGAGCTCGGCCTGATCGGCCGCGGCGAGGATGCCGAGATCACCACCTATCTCGAACAGGCGATGACGTCGGAGCTGCAGGGCAATGTCATCGACCTTTGCCCGGTCGGCGCGCTGACCTCCAAGCCGTTCGCTTTCCAGGCGCGGCCGTGGGAGTTGACCAAGACGGAATCGATCGACGTCATGGACGCCGTCGGCTCGGCGATCCGCGTCGACAGCCGCGGTCGTGAAGTGATGCGCATCCTGCCGCGCGTCAACGAGGCGGTGAATGAGGAGTGGATCTCCGACAAGACCCGCTTCATCTGGGACGGTCTGCGCACGCAGCGCCTCGATCGGCCGTATGTGCGCAAGAACGGCAAGCTGGCAGCAGCAAGCTGGGCGGAAGCCTTTGCGGCCATCAAGGACGAGGTGGGCAAGGCGGCGCCCGAGCGGATCGGCGCGATCGCCGGCGATCTCGCGGCCGTCGAGGAAATCTACGCGCTTAAGCTTCTGATGGCCGCTCTCGGTTCGAAAAACATCGACTGCCGCCAGGATGGTGCCGCGCTCGATCCGTCGCTCGGCCGCGCCAGCTACATCTTCAACCCGACCATCGAGGGCATCGAGCAGGCCGACGCGGTGCTGATCATCGGCGCCAATCCGCGCTTCGAGGCCTCGGTGCTCAACGCCCGCATCCGCAAGCGCTGGCGCGTCGGCAATCTGCCGGTCGGCGTGATCGGCGAGATCGGCGACACCCGCTACGATTACGATCTCATCGGCGCCGGCCCGGAATCGCTGAAGGACCTTGCCGACGGCAACGGCAGGTTCTTCGAGGTGCTGAGCAAGGCCACGCATCCGTTGATCATCGTCGGCCAGGGCGCGTTGGCGCGCCCGGATGGCGCCGCCGTGCTCGGCCAGGCAGCCAGGCTCGCGGCCGCCGTCAACGCGGTCACCGCCGACTGGAACGGTTTTGCGGTGCTGCACAACGCCGCGGCCAGAGTCGGTGGCCTCGATGTCGGCTTCGTGCCCGGCCAGGGCGGCAAGAATGTTGCCGGCATGCTGGGCGATACGGATGTGCTGTTCCTGCTCGGCGCCGACGAGATCGACATGGCCAAGACCGGCGGCGCCTTCGTCGTCTATATCGGCACGCATGGCGATGCCGGCGCGCATCGCGCCAATGTCATCCTGCCTGCGGCTGCCTACACGGAAAAGTCCGGCACCTA
Source organism: Mesorhizobium australafricanum (assembly GCF_033977265.1). Taxonomy (NCBI): domain Bacteria; kingdom Pseudomonadati; phylum Pseudomonadota; class Alphaproteobacteria; order Hyphomicrobiales; family Phyllobacteriaceae; genus Mesorhizobium; species Mesorhizobium australafricanum. The sequence continues at coordinate 335,663 of NZ_JAVIIT010000006.1, forward strand.
TGTCAACACGGAAGGCCGAGTGCAGCAGACCAATCGCGCAGGTTTCGCTCCAGGCGAAGCGCGCGAGGACTGGGCAATCCTGCGGGCGCTCTCCGACGTTCTCGGCAAGAAGCTGCCCTTCGATTCGCTGGCGCAGCTGCGCGCCAAGCTCTATGGCGAATTCCCGTATCTCGCCCGCATCGACCAGGTGCAGGCCGGCAGCGGCGACGATATCGCCAAGGTGGCGAAGCTCGGCGGCCGGCTGAACAAGGGCACTTTCACCTCTCCGGTGAAGGACTTCTATCTGACCAACCCGATCGCGCGGGCATCGGCCGTGATGGCTGAATGCTCGGCGCTGGCCAAGAGCGGCTTCAAGCAGGCGGCGGAATAAGCATGGACACCTTCTTCTCCTTCTACGTGCTGCCGGCGCTGCTGATTCTCCTGAAGTCGGTCGTGCTGATCGTCGTTCTTTTGATCTTCGTCGCTTACGTGCTCTATGCCGACCGCAAGATCTGGGCGGCGGTGCAATTGCGCCGTGGCCCGAACGTCGTTGGCCCGTGGGGAACGCTGCAGGCCTTCGCCGACCTGTTGAAGTTCGTCTTCAAGGAGCCGGTGATCCCGGCCGGCGCCAACAAGGGCGTCTTCCTGCTCGCGCCGCTGGTGTCGGCGGTGCTGGCGATCTCGGCCTGGGCCGTCATTCCGGTCAACGAGGGCTGGGCGATCGCCAACATCAATGTCGGCATCCTTTATGTCTTCGCCATCTCCTCGCTCGAGGTCTATGGCGTGATCATGGGCGGCTGGGCATCAAACTCGAAATACCCGTTCCTCGGCGCGCTGCGTTCGGCCGCGCAGATGGTGTCCTACGAAGTTTCGATCGGCTTCGTCATCGTCACCGTGCTGCTCTGCGTCGGCTCGCTCAACCTCTCCGACATCGTGCTGTCGCAGCAGGATGGTCTGGGCACGCGGCTCGGCCTGCCCAACACCTTCCTCGACTGGCACTGGCTGTCGCTGTTCCCGATGTTCATCGTGTTCTTCATCTCGGCGCTGGCCGAGACGAACCGTCCGCCGTTCGATCTGGTGGAGGCGGAATCGGAACTCGTCGCCGGCCACATGGTTGAATATTCGTCGACGCCGTTCCTGCTCTTCTTCCTCGGCGAGTATGTCGCCGTTGTCTTGATGTGCGCGCTGGCGACCATCCTCTTCCTCGGCGGCTGGCTGCCACCGTTCAACTTCGCGCCCTTCACCTGGGTGCCGGGGCTGATCTGGTTCGTGCTCAAGGTCTGCCTGGTCTTCTTCATGTTCTCCATGGTGAAGGCCTTCGTGCCGCGCTACCGCTACGACCAGCTGATGCGGCTGGGCTGGAAAGTCTTCCTGCCGATCTCGCTGTTCATGGTCGTAGCCACCGCGGCGTTCCTCAAGATCACGGGGTTTGCGTGATGAGCGATATCTCCGCAGGTTTTCTGGGAGCTGTTGCCGGCTTGCTTGTTGCCCTTTTCGGCAATGTTGTTGTGCTGCCTTACGTGTTGCGACAGCAGGGACGGAGGATCTCCGCAAATTATCAAGCTCCCGTGTTTGGTTGGGACAAGCAGAAAGTGGCGTCGCTCACGCGAGTTGCGTATCGCTTTCTGATGCCAATCCTGTTCGGGTTTGTGGGCGCTGTCGCCGCAATTCAAGTATTTGGGGGTGCTGAATGAGTGCTCTGACCCAAGCCGCAAAGTCGCTGCTGCTGAAGGATTTCGTCGGCGCCTTCTTCCTGTCGATGCGCCAGTTCTTCGCGCCAAAGGAGACGATCAACTATCCGCACGAGAAGGGGCCGATCAGCCCGCGCTTCCGTGGCGAGCATGCGCTGCGCCGTTATCCGAATGGCGAGGAACGCTGCATCGCCTGCAAGCTCTGTGAGGCGATCTGCCCGGCGCAGGCAATCACCATCGAGGCCGGTCCGCGCCGCAATGACGGCACGCGCCGCACCGTGCGCTACGACATCGACATGGTGAAGTGCATCTATTGCGGCTTCTGCCAGGAAGCCTGCCCGGTCGACGCCATCGTCGAGGGGCCGAATTTCGAGTTCGCGACCGAAACGCGCGAGGAGCTTTACTACAACAAGGAAAAGCTGCTCGCCAACGGCGATCGCTGGGAGCGGGAGCTGGCGCGCAACATCGCGCTGGACTCGCCTTATCGCTGACATTTGACGCATGGACGGGGCGAGGGGCCTCGTCCATAGGATGATCCCGAAACGTTGCAGACTTTTCGGACCAGATCATCCTCCGGAGTAAAGAGAGTGGCGCATGTTTCTTTCGATCGGGCCTTTCAACCCGATCGGAACATGCGCTAGGAACACGCGGCTTCGGCACCGGAAGCGGTACCAGGCCACAGACAACGGAGAGGGCGAACGTCCGATCCGACAAGGAACCCGGGGGAACCCATGCTGAGTGGACTAGAGGCGGCCTTTTTCTACCTCTTCGCCTTTATCGCCGTGGCGTCGGCCTTCATGGTCATTTCGTCGCGCAATCCCGTGCATTCCGTGCTGTTCCTGATCCTCACCTTCTTCAATGCCGCCGGCCTGTTCATGCTGACCGGCGCCGAGTTCCTGGCGATGATCCTGCTCGTCGTCTATGTCGGCGCGGTGATGGTGCTGTTCCTGTTCGTCGTCATGATGCTCGACGTCGACTTCGCCGAGATGAAGCAGGGCGCGCTGCAATATGCGCCGATCGGCGCGATGGTCGGGTTGATCCTGGCGGCGGAACTGATCGTCGTGCTCGGCGGCTACACGTTAGCGCCGCAGCTAGCCTCGACGGTCGCGAAGGCGACACCGGATCTCGCCACGCGCTCCAACACGGCCGCGCTCGGCGACATCCTCTATACGGACTACCTCTATTATTTCCAGATTTCCGGGCTGGTGCTGCTGGTCGCCATGATCGGCGCCATCGTGCTGACGCTGCGCCACAAGGAAGGCATCAAGCGGCAGTCGATCGCCGCCCAGGTCGGCCGCACGCCGGCGACGGGCATGGAAATCCGCAAGGTCAAATCGGGCGAGGGCATCTGAGATGGTCGTCGGCATTGCACATTACCTGACCGTATCGGCGATCCTGTTCACGCTCGGCGTGTTCGGCATCTTCCTGAACCGCCGCAACATCATCGTCATCCTGATGTCGATCGAGCTTATCCTGCTTGCGGTCAACATCAACTTCGTCGCCTTCTCGGCGGCGCTGCATGATCTCGTCGGACAGGTCTTCGCCCTGTTCGTGCTGACGGTCGCAGCCGCTGAAGCCGCGATCGGTCTTGCCATTCTTGTCGTCTTCTTCCGCAACCGCGGCTCGATCGCGGTCGAAGACGTGAGCGCGATGAAGGGTTGACGGGAACCACCATGTATCAGGCTATCGTCTTCCTTCCGCTGCTTGGCTTCCTGATTGTCGGCCTGTTCGGCAATTCGCTCGGCGCCAAGGCTTCCGAATACATCACCTCCGGCTTCCTGGTGATCGCGGCGGTGCTGTCGTGGATCGCTTTCTTCACCGTCGGCTTCGGTCATGGTGAGGTGTTCACCGTGCCGGTGCTGCGCTGGATCCAGTCGGGCGGCATCGACGCGTCGTGGGCGCTGAGGATCGACACGCTGACGGTGGTGATGCTGGTCGTCGTCAACACGGTGTCGGCCTTGGTTCACATCTATTCGATCGGCTACATGCATCACGATCCGAACCGGCCGCGTTTCTTCGCCTATCTGTCGCTGTTCACCTTCGCGATGCTGATGCTGGTGACGGCCGACAACCTCATCCAGATGTTCTTCGGCTGGGAAGGCGTCGGTCTCGCCTCCTACCTGCTCATCGGCTTCTGGTACAAGAAGCCGTCGGCCAATGCGGCGGCCATCAAGGCTTTCGTCGTCAACCGCGTCGGCGATTTCGGCTTCGCGCTCGGCATCTTCGGCGTGTTCGTGCTGTTCGGCTCGGTCAATCTGGGCACCATCTTTGCCAATGCCGCGACGTTCATTCCGGCCGAGGGTGCTGCGCCAGGCGCAGCCGTGCTGACCTTTCTCGGCCAGGCGCTCGACAAGCAGTCAGCGATGACCATCGTGTGCCTGCTGCTCTTCATGGGCGCCATGGGCAAGTCCGCGCAGGTGCCCCTGCACACCTGGCTGCCGGACGCCATGGAAGGCCCGACGCCGGTCTCCGCGCTCATTCATGCCGCGACCATGGTGACCGCCGGCGTGTTCATGCTGGCGAGGCTTTCGCCGCTGTTCGAGCTGTCGCACACGGCGCTGACCGTCGTCACCTTCATCGGCGCCTTCACCGCCTTCTTCGCGGCGACCGTCGGTCTCGTCCAGAACGACATCAAGCGCGTCATCGCCTATTCGACCTGCTCGCAGCTCGGCTACATGTTCGTGGCGCTCGGCGTCGGCGCTTATGGTGCGGCGATCTTCCATTTGTTCACGCACGCCTTCTTCAAGGCGCTGCTGTTCCTGGGTTCGGGCTCGGTCATCCACGCCGTGTCCGACGAGCAGGACATGCGCAAGATGGGTGGGTTGAGGACGCTCATCCCCAAGACCTACTGGATGATGGTAATCGGCACGCTGGCGCTGACCGGCGTCGGCATCCCGGCAACGGTGATCGGCACCGCCGGCTTCTTCTCCAAGGACGCCATCATCGAGACGTCCTTTGCCAGCCACAGCGCGGTCGCGGGCACTGCCTTCGTGCTGCTGGTCATCGCCGCCTGCTTCACCAGCTTCTATTCATGGCGGCTGATCTTCATGACCTTCCACGGCGAGCCGCGCGCCAGCCATGAGGTCATGCATCACGTGCATGAATCGCCACCCGTAATGCTGGTGCCGCTTTATGTGCTCGCCGCCGGCGCGCTGTTTGCCGGCATCATCTTCCACGGCGCCTTCATCGGCGAGGGTTATGCCGAGTTCTGGAAGGCATCGCTGTTCACGCTGCCGGAGAACCACATCCTGCACGAAATCCACGAGCTGCCGCTGTGGGTGGAACTGGCGCCGTTCATCGCCATGGTCATCGGCTTTGCGATCGCCTGGAAGTTCTACATCCGCTCGCCGGAACTGCCCCGAAGCGTCGCCGCCAACCACCGCCTGCTCTACGGCTTCCTGCTCAACAAGTGGTACTTCGACGAGCTCTACGACTTCCTGTTCGTGCAGCCGGCCAAGCGCCTCGGCAGGTTCCTTTGGAAGACCGGCGACGGCACGATCATCGACGGGCTCGGACCCGACGGCATCTCGGCGCGTGTCGTCGACGTCACCAACCGGGTCGTCAAGCTGCAGACCGGCTATCTCTACCACTATGCTTTCGCCATGCTGATCGGCGTGGCCGCTCTCGTCACCTGGATGATGCTCTGATGACCGACTGGCCAATCCTCTCGCTGGTCACCTTCCTGCCGCTGGTTGGTGTTCTGCTCATTCTGCCGATCAGCGACGACAGCGAAAATGCGCGCCGCAACATCCGCGCGATCGCCTTCATCACGACGGCGTTCACATTCGTCATCTCGCTGTTCATCTGGACGGGCTTCGACAATTCGCAGGCCGGCTTCCAGTTCGTCGAGAAGCACGCCTGGCTGGATTCGGGCATTTCCTATCACATGGGCGTCGACGGCATCTCGATGCTGTTCGTCATCCTGACGACATTCCTGATGCCACTTTCCATCCTCGCTTCCTGGGAAGCGATCGAGAAGCGGGTCAAGGCCTATATGATCGCCTTCCTCATCCTCGAGACGCTGATGATCGGCGTGTTCTGCGCGCTCGACATCGTGCTGTTCTACGTCTTCTTCGAGGCCGGCCTGATCCCGATGTTCATCATCATCGGCGTGTGGGGCGGCAAGCGGCGCGTCTATGCGTCGTTCAAGTTCTTCCTCTATACGCTTGCCGGCTCGGTGCTGATGCTGCTCGCCATCATGGCGATGTTCTTCCAGTCAGGCACCACCGATATCCCGACGCTTTTGACGCATAACTTCCCGGCCAACATGCAGACCTGGCTGTGGCTTGCCTTCTTTGCCTCCTTCGCGGTGAAGATGCCGATGTGGCCAGTGCACACCTGGCTGCCTGATGCCCATGTCGAGGCACCGACGGCGGGCTCGGTCATTCTGGCCGCCATCCTGCTGAAGATGGGCGGATACGGCTTCCTGCGCTTCTCGCTGCCGATGTTCCCGGAGGCATCGGCGATGTTCGCGCCGCTGGTGTTCACGCTCTCCGTCGTCGCCATCATCTACACCTCGCTGGTGGCGCTGATGCAGGACGACATGAAGAAGCTGATCGCCTATTCGTCGGTCGCCCATATGGGCTTCGTCACCATGGGCATCTTCGCCATGAACCAGGAGGGCGTGCAGGGCGCGATCTTCCAGATGCTCAGCCACGGCCTCGTCTCGGGCGCGCTGTTCCTGTGCGTCGGCGTCATCTATGACCGCATGCACACGCGCGAGATCGACGCCTATGGCGGTCTGGTCAACAACATGCCGAAATACGCCACCGTGTTCATGATCTTCACCATGGCCAATGTCGGCCTGCCGGGCACCAGCGGCTTCATCGGCGAATTCCTGACCATGCTCGGCGTATTCAAGGTCAACACCTGGGTGGCGTTCTTCGCCGCCACCGGCGTCATCCTGTCGGCGGCTTACGCCCTTTGGCTCTACCGCCGGGTGATCTTCGGCGCGCTGACCAAGGATAGCCTGAAGAACCTGCTCGACCTTTCGCCACGCGAGAAGGCGATCATCTACCCGCTGGTGGTGCTGGTCATCTTCTTCGGCGTCTACCCGGCGCCGGTATTCGACGCGACGGCCCAATCGGTCAAGACGCTCGTCACCAACGTCACCGCATCCATCAATTCCGCGCAGACCGCGGCGGCGAACTGACTGGGGATAAACCATGACGCCGGACCTTCTCTCCAGCCTTTCGCTCTCGACGCCGGAACTGATCCTTGCCGTCGGCGCGCTGGTGCTCCTGATGATCGGAGCCTATTCACGCAGCAACAACACCATGACCGTGACCGGACTGGCCGTCATCGTGCTGGTGGTGTCCGGCCTCTGGCTTGCCTTCTCCGGCGGGCGGGGCGCTGCCTATGGCGGCGCCTTCGTCCAGGATTCCTTCGGCAACTTCATGAAGATGCTGGCGCTGATCGGCTCGGCGGTGACGCTGGTCATGTCGATGCGCTTTGCGCGTCAGGAACATTTCGACAAGTTCGAATTCCCGGTTCTGGTGCTGATCTGCACGCTCGGCATGCTTCTGATGATCTCGGCCAACGGCATGATCGGGCTCTATCTCGGACTCGAGCTGCAGTCGCTGGCGATCTATGTGCTGGCGGCGATCAACCGCGACAATCTCCGCTCGACCGAGGCGGGTCTGAAGTATTTCGTCCTCGGCGCGCTGTCGTCGGGCATGCTGCTCTACGGCATCAGCCTCGTCTACGGCTATACCGGCAACACCGGCTTCCAGGAGATCGCGACGGCGCTGGGCAGCGGCGAGCGCCAGCTCGGCCTCGTCTTCGGCCTGGTGTTCGTGCTCGCCGGCCTGGCCTTCAAGATCTCGGCGGTGCCGTTCCACATGTGGACGCCGGACGTCTATGAAGGCGCGCCGACGCCGATCACCGCTTTCCTGGCAGCGGCGCCGAAGATGGCGGCGATGGCGCTGATCGTGCGCGTCACCATGAGTGCCTTCAAGCCGATCGCTGCAGACTGGCAACAGATCGTCGTCTTCATTTCGATCGCCTCGATGGCGCTCGGCGCTTTCGCGGCCATCGGCCAGACCAACATCAAGCGCCTGATGGCCTATTCCTCGATCGGCCATATGGGCTATGCGCTGGTCGGTCTCGCCGCCAACAGCCAGGCCGGCGTGCGCGGCGTCGCCATCTACATGCTGATCTATCTGGTGATGACGCTCGGCACCTTCGCCTTCATCCTCGCCATGCGCCGCAAGGAAGGCAATGTCGAGCAGATCAGCGATCTGTCCGGTCTCGCCTCGACCAACCCGATCATGGCGACCATCCTCACCATCCTGATGTTCTCGCTCGCCGGCATTCCGCCGCTCGCCGGCTTCTGGGGGAAGTGGTACGTGTTCCTCGCCGCCATCAACGCGCATCTCTACGCGCTGGCGATCATCGGCGTGCTGGCCTCGGTGGTGGGCGCCTACTATTACCTGCGCATCATCAAGATCATGTGGTTCGACGAACCGGTCGGCGGCTTCGTGCCGATGGCCAGCGAACTGCGCCTCGTGCTCGGCGTCAGCGGCGCCTTCGTGCTGTTCTATGTGCTGATCGGCGGGCCGATCGGCAGCTATGCCGAAGCCGCCGCGAAGACCTTCTTCTGACGGGATGGCGTTTCGACTGGCTCCAACCGCGGCGTCGGAGGGGTTCCGGCTCGAGGCGCATGACAGTGTCGGCTCCACCAACACCGTGGCGCTGGACCATGCACGCGCCGGCGACCCCGGCAAGCTCTGGGTCGTCACCAAAAAGCAGGAAAGCGGCCGCGGCCGGCGTGGCCGTTCGTGGGCAACCCCAGAAGGCAACCTGGCGGCGACGCTGCTCCTGCTCCCCGGTGGAGAGCTTCGGCTTGCCGCGACCCTCGGCTTTGTCGCGGGCCTTGCGCTGGCCGATGCGCTCGAGGCCGTCGTGCCGAAAGGCCGGATCGCGGTCGCCGTCGACGGCGCGAGCCAGGGCCGCAACCGCTTCGAACTGAAATGGCCGAACGACGTGCTGACGTCGGGCGCCAAGCTTGCCGGCATCCTGCTGGAATCGGCGATGCTGGAGGGCGGCCGTTTCGCGGTTGCCATCGGTATCGGGGTCAATGTCGTGGCCTATCCGCAGGATTTGCCCTATCCGGCGACATCGCTGCAGGCATTGGGCGCCGCGTGCGACGCCGAAACGCTGTTCCTGGCGCTTTCGGATGCCTGGAGCGAGAATGCCAGGCTGTGGGATGACGGGCGCGGGCTCTCTGCCATCAGAAAGCGGTGGCTTGCCCGCGCAGCAGGCCTTGGCGGCGAGGTTGCTGTCAGAATTGACGGCAATGTGGTGCGCGGCGTCTTCGAAACCATTGACGAGGACTGCCGTTTCGTGATCCGCGACGATGAGGGATCGGTTCTGACGATCTCGGCCGGCGACGTGCATTTCGGCGCTGTCGCCTCGGCGCGGTTATAGTTTTTTGTTTTTGCGCAATTCCGGACGGAAAACAGTGACACAGTTTTTCTGGAATTGCTCTAACGGCTTGGCCAAAGCGGCCAGGAAGGAAAGAATGCATGGCGAATAAGGAAAACGCTGAGCTCGTTTTCGCGCCGCTGGGCGGCGTCGGCGAGATCGGCATGAACTTCGCCCTCTACGGCTATGGACCCGCCGACGCGCGTGAATGGATCATCGTCGATGTCGGTGTCACTTTTCCGGACTCGGCACATCCCGGCGTCGATCTCATCTTGCCCGATACGCGCTTCATCGAGGAGAACCTCGACGGCCTGCGCGGCATCGTTATCACCCATGCGCATGAGGACCATTACGGCGCGCTGCTCGACATCTGGCCGAAGCTCAAGGCGCCGGTCTGGATGACGCCGTTCGCCGCCGGTCTGCTCGAAGCCAAGCGGCAGGGCGAGCGGAACGCCCCGAAGATCCCGGCGTCGATCTATCGCGCCGGCGAGAAGTTCACCATCGGGCCGTTCGAGATCGAGGCGATCCCGGTTGCGCATTCGATTCCCGAGCCGATGTCGCTGGCGATCACCACGCCCGCCGGCACCGTGATCCACACCGGCGACTGGAAGATCGACCCGGCGCCGACGATCGGCCCGAAGACCGACGAGGCGCGTTTCCGCGCTTATGGCGACAAAGGCGTGCTGGCGCTGATCTGCGATTCCACCAATGCGCTCAGGGAAGGGGAGTCGCCGTCGGAAGTGGCGGTCGGCGAGGGCCTCAAGGGCGTCATCGAGAATGCCAAGGGCCGCGTCGCGGTCACCACCTTCTCCTCCAATGTCGGGCGTATCGTCTCGATCGCCAGGGCGGCGCGCGATGCCGGCCGGCAATGCCTGGTGCTCGGCCGCTCGCTCAAGCGCGTCATCGATGTGGCGGGCGAGCTCGGCTACATGGACGGCCTTCCGGAATTCATCGCCGAGGAAGACTACGGCTTTATCCCGCGCGAGAATTTGGTGATCATCTGCACCGGCAGCCAGGGCGAGCCGCTGGCCGCGCTTGCAAAGCTCTCGCGTGACGAAATGAAGTCGGTGGCGCTGACGGCCGGCGACACGGTGGTGTTTTCCTCGCGCACCATTCCCGGCAATGAAAAGGCGATCCTCGAAATCAAGAACCGGCTGATCGACCTCGGCATGAAGATCATCGAGGACGGCGACGCGCTCGTGCACGTCTCCGGCCACCCACGGCGCAGCGAATTGCGCAAGATGTATGAATGGGTGCGGCCGCAGATCGGCGTTCCCGTGCATGGCGAGGCAGCGCATCTCGTGGCGCAGGGCTCGCTGATGTCGATGTCGGGCATCGGCCAGGTGGCGCAGGTGCGCGACGGCGACATGCTCAGGCTCTGGCCCGGTCCGGCGACGATCGTCGACCAGGTGCCGTTCGGCCGGCTCTACAAGGACGGCCTGCTGATCGGCACCGACCAGGCGATGGGCATACGCGACCGCCGCAAGCTGTCCTTCGCCGGCCATGTCGCGGTCAATGTCGTGCTCGACGACAAATATGAGCTTGCCGGCGACCCCGACCTGGTGGCGATCGGCGTCGCCGAGGCCGATGCCAAGGGCGAGACGCTGGAAGACCTGATGCTCGATGCGGCAATCGGCGCGGTGGACTCGATCCCGCGCCAGCGCCGAAAAGACCTCGACCTGGTGCAGGAAGCGGTGCGCCGTGCCGTACGCGGCGCCGCCAACGAAGCCTGGGGCAAGAAGCCGTTGGTGACTGTGTTCGTCACGCGGTGACGAACAGGGGAGTAAGGCAGTAGGGGAGTAGGGGAGTAGGGGAGTAGGGGAGTAGGGAAGAATAAGCAGTTACTTTCCTCAGTCTTGTTTTTTCCCCTACTCCCTTATTCCCCTATTCCCTTACTCCCCTAACGCGGAGCGTTGTATGCTTGGACGCCTGAACCATGTCGCGCTTGCCGTGCCGGATCTGGCCGCGGCAATGGCCGCCTATCGCGATACACTGGGCGCGCGATTGAGCGCGCCGCAGGCGCTGCCGGAACACGGTGTCACCGTCGCGTTCGTCGATGTCGGCAACACCAAGATCGAGTTGCTGGAGCCGCTGGGCGACGCCTCGCCGATCGCGGCGTTCCTCGAGAAGAATCCTTCCGGCGGCATGCATCATATCTGCTACGAGGTCGACGATATCCTTGCCGCCCGCGACCATTTGAAGGCGAGCGGCGCGCGCGTGCTGGGCGACGGCAACCCGAAGACCGGCGCGCATGGCAAGCCGGTGCTGTTCCTGCACCCCAAGGATTTCTTCGGCACGCTCGTCGAACTGGAGCAGGTATGAACTGGATTCTGTTCGCCGCGCTGTTCTTCGTCACCTGGTGGCTGGTGCTGTTCGTCGTTCTTCCGTTCAGCCTGCGCACCCAGGACGACGATCAGGATGTCACGCTTGGCACCGTTTCCAGCGCGCCGCGCGGGCCGCATATGCTGCGCGCCTTCGTCCGCGCGACGATCGTGACGGTGATCGTCATGGGTATTCTCTACGGTCTTACGATGGGGTTGGGATTCAGTTTCGACGACATCATGCGGGTCATGCCGGACTTCACGCCGGACGCCAGTCCCTGATACCGCTAGAGCGTCCACCGTTTCACGGAAACGGCGAACCGCTCTATCTCTTTGTTTTGCCGCAATTCCGGGCGGAAAACCGCTCACACTTTTCCTGGAATTGCTCTAAAGCGCGTCGCGCTGAACCGGATTCAGGCGACGCGCTTTAGGTCTTTGTTTTGATGCATGTCGTTGTCCCAGAACCGCTGCACACTTCTGGGCGACATGCGTTAGACGCAGTTTTCGCAAGTATTGAGCAGTAAGCGCGCGTCAAGGTTGAAATCGGAAGCCGGCTTCCGATTTCGGCGGCTAATCATGGCTGATGCTGTTTGGCAGATGGTCCGTGCTAAGCAGATGATTGCACAAAAAAAATGCAAGGCACGAGGCCTTGCAATTTAAACGCGTCCGATCCGTTTCCGGTGTCCGGCGGCAGCGAGTTACCGCGCCTAGATCGCATCCTCCCAAGACTTTGACCGCGTAGGAGAGCAGATTTTTCTCCGCCCTCTCGGTTATCGGGGCACACTAGACCAAGGCAGGTGAAAATGTCACGAAGAATTTTGCCTCGAAACAGGCAATATCGTGCTGCACTGCACAATAGTGCGGCAGGGCTTGCTTGTGAATCGATCAAATAGCCATTTGCGGCACTTTGCAGCCAAAATCGCCTTTTTCGTAAGGTGCAGAAGACCCCGATACTTTGGGGCACTCGGGTTTCCATTCGGCCATGAAATGGCTATGAAGCCCGGGCAAGCAGCCTCGGTTGCGCCGATTCCCCGCGCCGCCATTTTCATTCACGGACCAGTCCATGCGTTTGTCGCGCTACTTCCTGCCCATTCTCAAAGAAAATCCCCGTGAGGCCGAAATCGTCTCGCACCGGCTGATGCTGCGCGCCGGCATGATCCGCCAGCAGGGGCAGGGCAGCTTTTCGTGGCTGCCATTGGGCAAGCGCGTGCTGGACAAGGTCTGCCGGATCATCCGCGAGGAACAGGACCGCGCCGGCGCGTTGGAAATCCTGATGCCGACCATCCAGTCGGCGGACCTGTGGCGCGAAAGCGGCCGTTACAACGACTACGGCAAGGAGATGCTGCGCATCAAGGATCGCCAGGACCGGGACATGCTCTACGGTCCGACCAACGAAGAGATGGTCACCGAGATTTTTCGCGCCTACGTCAAGTCCTACAAGGACCTGCCGCTCAATCTCTACCACATCCAGTGGAAGTTCCGCGACGAGGTGCGTCCCCGCTTCGGCGTCATGCGCTCGCGCGAGTTCCTGATGAAGGACGCCTATTCCTTCGACCTTGATTTCGAGGGCGCCAAGGCCGCTTACAACCGCATGTTCGTCTCCTATCTCAGGACGTTCACGCGCATGGGCCTGCAGGCCATTCCGATGCGCGCCGACACCGGTCCGATCGGTGGCGACCTCAGCCACGAATTCATCATCCTGGCGGAGACCGGCGAGAGCCAGGTGTTCTGCGACCGCGCTTATCTCGCGCTCGACGTTCCTGGCGCCGGCACCGACTTCTCCAACGATGCCGAGATCGGCGGCATCGTGAAGAAATGGACGACGCCTTACGCCGCCACCGATGAAATGCACGACGAAGCCGCCTGGGAGAAGGTCGCTGAAGGCGACCGGCTCTCGGCGCGTGGCATCGAGGTCGGCCATATCTTCCATTTCGGCGAGAAGTATTCCAAGCCGATGAACGCCAAGGTGACCGGCCCCGACGGCAAGGACCATTACGCCTCGGGCGGCTCCTACGGCATCGGTCCGTCGCGGCTGGTCGCGGCGATCATCGAGGCAAGCCATGACGAGAACGGCATCATCTGGCCGGAAGCGGTGGCGCCCTTCGATATCGGCCTGATCAACATGAAGGTCGGCGACGCCGAATGCGACCGGGTCTGCGACGAGCTTTATGCCGCGCTGATATCGGCCGGCAAGGACGTGCTCTATGACGACACCGACCAGCGGCCGGGCGGCAAGTTCGCCACCGCCGACCTGATCGGCTTGCCGTGGCAGGTGATCGTCGGCCCGCGTGGCGTGGCGGCCGGCGAGGTCGAGATCAAGAACCGCAAGTCGGGCGAGCGCGAAACGCTGCCGATCGCCGAGGCCAAGAAGCGCCTGGGTATCGCCGCATGAGCGAGGCGGCGACAGCGGTCAGATCAGGGGCGGGCGCCTTTTCCGGCTTCGAGCGCATGGTGGCGTGGCGCTACCTGCGCTCGCGCCGCAAGGAGACGGTGATCTCGGTCATCGCCTCGATTTCCTTCCTCGGCATCATGCTGGGCGTCGCGACGCTGATCGTCGTCATGGCCGTGATGAATGGTTTCCGCGCCGAATTGCTGACCCGCATCCTCGGCGTCAACGGCCATCTCATCGTGCAGCCGCTCGATTCGCCGCTGGAGGATTACGCCCAGGTGGCGAGCCGCATCAACGGTGTCTCCGGCGTCAAATACGCCATCCCGCTGATCGACGGCCAGGTGCTGGCGCAAGGCAATGTCGGCGGCGGCGCGGGCGCCTTGGTGCGCGGCATCCGCGGCGAGGACCTCGGCAAGATTTCGATCGTCTCCAGCAACATCAAGCAGGGCACGCTCGACGGTTTCGACACCGGCGACGGCGTGGCGATCGGCAAGCGCATGGCCGAAAGCCTCGGGCTGGTGCTTGGCGATACCATAACCCTGATCTCTCCCGACGGCGACGTGACACCGCTCGGCACGACGCCGCGCATGAAGGGCTACAAGGTCGCGGCGATCTTCGAGGTCGGTATGTCGGAATATGACAGCTCGATCGTCTACATGCCGTTCTCGGAAGCGCAGCTCTATTTCAACATGGATGGGCGGGCGCAGACCATCGAGATCTATGTCGACAATCCAGACAATGTCGACGCGCTGAAGCCTCTGGTCGAGCAGGCGGCGCAACGGCCGGTCGATCTCGTCGACTGGCGCCAGCGCAACGAGACTTTCTTCTCGGCGCTGCAGGTCGAGCGCAACGTCATGTTCATGATCCTGACGCTGATCGTGCTGGTGGCGGCGCTCAACATCATTTCCGGCCTCATCATGCTGGTGAAGGACAAGGGACATGACATCGCCATCCTGCGCACGATGGGCGCTTCGCGCGGCGCGATCCTGCGCATCTTCCTGATGACAGGAGCGGCGATCGGCGTCACCGGCACGATCGCCGGCGTGCTGCTCGGCGTCGTCATCTGCCTCAACATCGAATCGATCCGCCAGTTCTTCTCGTGGATGACCGGCAGGATCCTGTTCAATCCGGAGCTCTATTTCCTCAGCCAGTTGCCGGCGAAGATGGATCCGCGCGAGACGACCTATGTGGTGATCATGGCGCTGGCCTTGTCGTTCCTCGCGACGGTGTTCCCGGCGTGGCGGGCCGCCCGGCTCGATCCCGTCGAAGCCTTGAGGTACGAGTGATGGCCGAGGCCATTATCGAGTTGAAGGGCGTCGAGCGGCACTATGTCCAGGGGCCGCGCAAGCTCACCATTTTGAACGGCGCCGACTTTTCGCTCAGGCGCGGCGAGATGGTGGCGCTGGTGGCGCCGTCGGGCTCAGGCAAGTCTACCCTGCTGCACACAGCCGGCCTGCTGGAGCGGCCCGACGCCGGCGACGTGATGCTCGCAGGCCGTGCCTGCGGCCGCTTGTCGGACGAGGAGCGAACCGCGATCCGCCGCAACGATGTCGGCTTCGTCTACCAGTTCCATCACCTGTTGCCGGAGTTCTCAGCGCTCGAGAACATCATGATGCCGCAGCTGATCAAGGGGCTTTCCTCCAAGGACGCTTCGGAACGGGCGGCACAGCTTCTCGACTATATGCAGATCGGCAAGCGCGCGCAGCACCGGCCGGCCGAGCTTTCCGGCGGCGAGCAGCAGCGCGTGGCGATCGCGCGCGCGGTCGCCAATGCGCCGCTGGTGCTGCTGGCCGACGAGCCGACCGGCAATCTCGATCCGGTCACCGCTTCCTACGTGTTCGATGCGCTGGAAGCGCTGGTCCGGCAGTCGGGACTGGCGGCGCTGATCGCCACCCACAACCACGAGCTTGCCGGGCGCATGGACCGGCGGGTGACGCTGGCCGAGGGGAAGGTCGTCCCGCTGTAGCGTGTGTCTCCCAACGTCGTCATCCTCGGCATGCGATCGGCCCGCGTAACACGATCCAATCCCCCGTCAACCTTTCCTTAACCCTGCCCTAACGGATCGCCGGAATCGCTCCGGCGCGCCGCCGATGGCCGTTGACATTCGAACAAAATTAGAACAAATTACGAACATACCAAAAACGGAGAGAGTTATGTCTGATCTGGTTCAGGATGTCGTCTCGCTGGTTTGCATGAGCACCTTCCTTGTTTCCATGGCGATCTGGATCGGCGCCATGTGATCAGGCGGCTTGGCCGCTGTACGGGACGGGCAAATGCCCGCCCGTTGTTCGAGCGGGCAAGAGCCCGCCCTGTTGTTGGGACGGCAAGAGCCCGCCCTGGGACGGGCAAGAGCCCGCCCGGGGACGGGCAAGAGCCCGCCCTGGGACGGGCAAGAGCCCGCCCTTGTCGGGACGGGGAAGACCCCGCCCGTTGTTAAGTCTTTCTTGGCCGCGCCGCCGCTAGGCTGCTCCTTCAAGACAGGGAGCCCAAGACAGGGGAGCCAGGCAGTGTCGGTCATCGTCACGGTCACCCTCGTGGCCGGCAATCTCGGACTGATCTTTCTTTTGATGACCGTGCCGCTCGGATTGCGCACGGTGACGGCCAGCCGTGTGATCAAGGCCAGCCGCAATCGTCTCTGGCAGGCGCTGTGGCCGTTCGGCGGCGATGCCGGCTGGTCCGGCGAAATCCTTTCCGCCGAGCCCCTGGACGGCGAGGGGACGGCGCTGATCAAATTGTCCCGGGAAGGCCGGGACGGTGGGTCGATCGAGCGCAAGGCGCGGTTCGAGGATGTGAGAGAAGGAAGCCACTTCTCGATGGCGGTCATCGAGGATACGGCGCTCGATCCATCGTTCTGGGCGAATTATCGCGAGACCGTCGAGCTCGCATCCGAGGGCGATGCCACGCGGGTCACGCTTACCCAGACCGACCGCTATCGCGGCGTCGCGTTTCTGATCTTCCGCTACTTTGCCATGCGCCGCGAACTGCGCAAGCTGGACGTCTGGGCGGCAACCGGCACGTATCGCAAGGGTGGCTGGTTCGAGCATCCGGCGAGCCAGGTCGGCTTTGCCGTGCTTTCGGCCCTGATCCTATGGCCATTCTTCGGCCTCAGCCTCGGCGGCTTCGCGCTGGCCACGATCCTGACTTCGGTGGTCGCCCTGCACGAACTCGGCCACATGGCGGCCTTCCGGCTGACGGGGCATCGCCGGGCGCGGATGATCTTCATTCCGCTGCTCGGGGGCATCGCGATCGGCGGCAGGCCCTATGACAGCCGCTTCGAAGTGGCGTTCGTGGCGCTGATGGGCGCGGGCTTTTCCGCTTTCCTGGTGCCGGTGCTGATCGCCGCCAGCAGCTTTGCCAATGGCGAGGGACATCGCCTTGCCGCCATGCTTTTGGCCACGCTTGCCGGCTGCGCATCGCTGTTCAACATCGCCAATCTGGTGCCGGTGTGGAAATTCGACGGCGGCCAGGTGCTGCGCCAGATCTGCCCCGGTCCGGCAGCACTCGCGCTGGCGTCCTTCTTCCTGCTCTCCGCGCTTCTTGCGCTCGGCTGGCGGGCCGGTTTCTCGCCGAGCTTCCTGCTGATCGCGGGCGCGGTGTTCTCGATCCTCAGCCTGATCACCATGGGCAGCGGCGTGAAGCCGCGCCACGAGCTGAAGCCGATCCAGCCCTTCGACCGGCTGGCCATGGCCGGCGCGCTGCTCGCCGTCTTTGCCATCCACGGCTACGGCATGCTGTGGGCCTCCGCGCAGTTGATGTAGCGGGCTCAGCTCGCCTTTCGCGCCAGCTCGGCGACCGGCACCGCGGCAGGGCCAAAAACGTCTTCGAACGCGGATTTCAGCGCGAGGTCGAGGTCGGCCATGGTGACGGGCAGGCCGAGGTCGACGAGGCTGGTCACGCCGTGGTCCGAGACCCCGCAGGGCACGATGCCGCTGAAATGGCCAAGCTCTGGTTCGACATTGACGGCGATGCCGTGAAAACTCACCCAGCGGCGCAGCCGGATGCCTATTGCCGCGATCTTGTCCTCGGCGGTTGAGCCGTCCGGCAGGGCAGGGCGATCCGGCCGCACCACCCAGACGCCAACCCGGTCCTCGCGCCGCTCGCCGCGTACGTTGAAGGCGGCAAGCGTGCCGATGATCCATTGCTCAAGCGCGGCGACGAAGGCGCGCACATCCTCGCGCCGGCGCTTCAGGTCGAGCATGACATAGGCCACGCGCTGCCCCGGGCCATGATAGGTGTATTCGCCGCCTCTGCCCGCGGCGAACACCGGAAACCGGTCGGGCTCGATCAAATCCTCGCTGCGGGCGCTGGTGCCGGCGGTATAGAGCGGCGGATGCTCCACCAGCCAGACCATCTCGCCGGCGGCGCCGCTGCGGATCGCTTCGGCGCGCGCCTCCATGAACGCCAGCGCGTCCGGATAGGAGGTGAGGCCGGGTTCGATCACCCATTCGACCGGCGCCGAACCGGGGAGCGGCAGGAACGACGTGGCGATCTGGCTGCGTTCTGTCATGGAGTGTTTCTCAACTTGCGCTTATATGGCGGCAATCGGCCAAAACGTCCAGTTCCGCTTCCTCGTCGCGAGCCTGTGGCATTGTGCCGGCAGCAGCTAACGATTATTCCGCATGGCGCACTTGTTTCGCCGGAAACGATTTGCTACAGGCCCCGAGCCGGACGGTTCCGGCTCCTACCACGTGCGGTCGTGGCGGAATTGGTAGACGCGCAGCGTTGAGGTCGCTGTGGGGCAACCCGTGGAAGTTCGAGTCTTCTCGACCGCACCATTGGCTAAATCAGTAAGTAGCTGATATTAAAGTAAAATAGGCGGCTTTGCCGCCTTTTTTATTGACGATTTGGTCAAAATTGCACCACAAATTGCACTGCATGATGCATCATCGGCAATCATGCTGGCTGTTGGATATGGCCAAGAAAATACCGTCCTCTTCAAGCGCGCCAGACCCTGATCGATATCTAAAAAAACGCGCCACGAGATGGCATTACGTCCGGCGTGTCCCGGCCCATGTGGCCGGCTTCGATCCGCGCGGAACAATCCAAATTTCACTGAAAACCACCTCCCACGAAGTCGCCCGCATCAAGCGCGATGCCTTCGAGAAGGCGGACGACCTCTATTGGTCGGGACTCGCCGACGGCCGTCAGTCCGAATCTGTCGTCGCCGCTTACAATGCCGCGAGAACCCGTGCGCTGGCCCTTGGTTTCGAATACCTGTCATCCGCGAACCTTGCAGCCAGCCGTCCGCTGGACGAGATCCTGCGTCGAGTCGAAAAAGCGAAGGTCTCTGGCGGGCGAGAGGCGCCCGCGCTTCTTGGCGCTCATGAGAAGCCGGCGCTAACTGTCCGGGAAGCCACCGAGTATTATTTCGACACCATGGCCGCCGACGAGGCTCGGGGCATGAGCGAATACCAATTCGCGTCCTGGAGAAAGGTGAAGAGATATGCGGCGGAAAGCTTCATATCGGTAGTCGACAACAAGCCACTTCTTGAGATCACACGGGCCGATGCCCAGAGGTATTACGAATTCTGGCTCGACCGCGTCAAAGGCTCCAAAGGCAGTAAGCGCATGTCCTCGAACACCGCAAACCGTAGCTTCGGCAATATGCGGAAACTGTTCAAAACCTACGCGAACTGGCTGGCGCTCGATATCCGGAACCCTTTTGACGGGCTGTCGTTTCGCAATCGCAAAAGCGACCGGCGTGTGGTTCCTCCGTTCGAAGCCGAGTGGATCAAGACAAAGTTCCTTGTGCCCGGCGCGTTTGGCCGTCTCAACGATGATGCCCGGCTCATTTTCCTCGCCTTGATCGAGACCGGCTGCCGGCCCTCCGAGATCTGCAATCTGAGACCAGAGAACATCAGGCTCAATCATCCGGTCCCCCATCTCGCCATCCGGTTTCAGCCCGACCGCCTGATCAAGACAGAGTCGAGCATTCGCGAAATTCCTCTTCTTGGTGTCTCGCTCGAAGCCATGAAGCGCGCGCCAAAGGCATTCCCTCGTTACAGGGACAAAGAGACCAACCTTTCGGCAACCCTCATGAAGGGCCTCAGATCGGCAAAGCTGTTGCCCTCTGAGGAGCACAGGGTCTATTCGATCCGCCATGCTTTCGAAAAGCGAATGCAGGAAGCGGGGCTGGATTACGATTTGAGGTGCCGGCTGATGGGGCATGCCAATGACCGGCCGCAATACGGGGACGGCGGATCGTTGGAATGGCGGCGCGATCAGCTCAAGAAGATCATACTGCCCTTCGATCCTGGAATCCTTGCCTAGGCTGATAGACTAGATCCGCGCCTTGGCAGCACTCAGGCGATCTGCCCGGGAGGCCAATTGCTCCCGCTCGTGCTCCAGGCGATCGAAAATCGGCCAATAGCTTTCGCCTTCTGGCCGTGTCTCGATCAAATGGGCAACATATGCGAGGGCCTTTTCGACCCGTGGAAGAAAAAGGGCTTTTGCACCACTGCGTTTGCGACCTCCCCAGCAGTCCTCCACCTGGTCACCGCGATGAGATTGAAAGCCGATGTCGACAGGGCGAGCGGCATCTGAGGCAAGGCGACCCTCCTTCTCAACACAGTTTGTCCAACGGCGAGGGCCGCGGCGTTCGCTTGTTGCGGCTTGGGTAGGCTCGCTGTTTCGAGAATGATCTTTTTCCAATTTAGGCATCGTTGCAGTTCGCGAAATCTGACGTGCGGCCGCTGGCCTGCCCGCGGACAGGACGATGCTTCGGCAAAGTGCCTGTTGGAAGACTTCGATCGGACCGATCGCACAAAAGGATGCTGCAGCGTAAGGACGGGCTGAGGGGCCCGAAAGGGTCCCTAAAACGTCGCCGGTGCCGGCGCCTCGATCGCCGAGACATAAGAATCGCAATCGGGTCCGGGCGCCAAGGCTTACACGAGTCGCTCGGCGCGAGGTCGACGCAGGCATTTCTTCCGCAGCGCCGCCGGCAAGCGTTATCGCGGCATATTTTGCTCGAAACACTGATCGACCAGGCGAGCGAATAGGATGCTTCGGGTCATGAAGTTGGTGTTGATAATGGCAGCGCTAGAGCATTACCGCCTTCCCCCACTCATCCAGCCGCCAGTTCCGGCCTCGCTGCAATGGCTGAGTGGTTGAAGCCTCTATTTGGCTTTTCGATGCCATCAGCATCCAGAAATTGGAATCGGGACGCACCACTCCGCGGCATTCTAACCGAGCAGCTGACTTCATTCGGCATCGGTTACAGAACCAGTATTGCTGGAACCGGAATGGTCGCCATCATATGGTGCCCTTCGCCGGGGGCTGTCGGTCCCGCATCCCGCCTTACGGCGGCGCTATGCTGATGCTCCTTCGGCCGCCCTGTTGAACCGGTCTCAGGGCCACGAACCTGCTCCAGCACCGAACTGCCTTGTTTGCGCTTACGGACATTTCGGTGCCTCCACTTTGTACGCCCTTTTCCCATTGGTCAGGAGAGCAGTAGGCTCTCCCGACCTTCCAAGCCCGCGCTCGTCACCAAGGTCGCTTTGCTCCGGAAGGAAGAGGCGCCAAGAAGTAACGTTGGCGCCTATCTTCCGAAGTCACATTCCGAGCGTCCTCTTGGATTCGAAGCGATTGGTAGTAGCCTCGACCAAAGCGGCCGCCGCCTTTTCAACCTGGTCGGCCAGGTCGTCAACTTTGGTCATCCGCTTCGCCACCCTGTCATGGAGCATCGAAAGGCGAGCGGCTCGATGCACATCCATTCGCTTTTGGAATTGCATATCCAAGGGCTTGAACATCATGGGAGCGGCTCCTCAGTCAGTAGCGCGGAATGGTATTGAGCTTCGTCAGTCGCTCTCTTGCCTCGGCGACTCGTCGTTGTTCGGATCTGATCCGATCGCAGAGGGAGAGGTTCACGGCGACGTTGCCGCCGCCTTGGTCCAACAACTCGTTCGATCGGCTGAGAGAGCGCTCGGCTCGATTGACGCGCAGGCGGGCCTTCGCAAGTTCAAAGCTAAAGATTTCGACCATCTTCCCGACTCCGGGTTTCAGGTCCCTTCACAAAATCAACAGGCGCCGGGAACTTTTGTTCCTGCGACGCTGGCGCGCAGGGCTTGGAGGGCGCGCCTATGACCGCGTCGGTCTTTCTCACCGTCCTAGCCTTCGTCACCATCCTGGCCGTTGTATTCGGGCTTGCCTGATGGCTCGCGGGCGCAAACCAGTCGGCACGCCAGAAGAACGCCTTGAGCGAAGGCCCATGCTCGGCCGCGAGCGGCAGGAGCGTCTAAAAGCGCGCCACGACCATGGCGGCATCATCCTGCCGATCCATCTCGACCATGTGACGGTCGGCCTGATGATGGAGGTTGGCGCCGTAGATGAGGCCGGCAGCCGCAGCCGAAAGCGTCTCGGCGCTGCCGCGCTTCGCATCCTCAATAACGCGTTAATCACAGCCGTCTCGGCCGGGCGTAAATTATCCCAAGAACAGGAGGAGCACCATGCTCGCGAGAACACCGAAGGCGACCGAACTGGACTTCGCCAGCATTTTGAAGATCCCGCCGAAGCCGACAACGATCGCGGAGGCCGAAAGCAAATGGCGCGAGGCAGCGGCAGAGCTTTGAGGCAGCAAGGGCCAAGCACCGCGAGCTGCACCGCCTGTATTTCAACCAGGTGCCGGGCCAGCCGCCGAAGGTCAGGGCCGTAGAGGTGGACGAGGCCGGCGCCGACATCGAACAGTACCAGGTCAAGGAAGTAGAAGCCTAGCGAGTTCTCGATGCCCAGCGGGCGGCCTTTGATGACGAGCTAGCTTCGCTCAAACCGAAGATCGAGGCATATCGCGCCGCGATCGCGGCGAAGCTCGATGAACTCGAAGATTTCGTGACGCTCGGCAGCCAGTTCTACGCCGCAAGCGTCGCAGCGCGCGTGAAGCTTCCAGGAGGATGCCCAGCCGGTGCGAGGGTCTTCTCGGCCCGCATTGCATCGGCATGTTGCGCAAGATTCTCACCGTCGACTGAAGGGATCACGATCATGACTGACAGGTGGAATCCGAAAATGAGTTACCTCGAAGGCGAACGTTGCAAGCATGGCAGCGACGTGTTCGAGGCGAAATTCGATCTCGCCCGTGGCACCAGCCCGAGCGGCGTATTGGCTCGGAAATTTTGGCGGCGCGTTCCAACCATCCCAATTCCCGCGTAGCCAGCCAGGAAGCCGCAGCCGCAGAGACGAGCAGCTGAAGTCGAACAGCGGCAGGCACCCGAGTTCGTCAGGGGTGGATATCTCACGCGAGACTTTACCGTCGAAGCGAAGCGGCGCCGCGAGATGCAAGCGACGGCGGGCAAGTAAGGACTGGAATGGTCAGCGTGGAGGCGTTCATGGCCGATTTGGACACGCATATCGCCGGGGAGCTTGCCGCTCTGCAGGCGCGTGGAGCCGACCGCTTCACGATCGAGGTACGGCACAAGGAACTGTGCGACTGGGCAATAGACCAATGCGGCCAGGCTGAAGCGCGAAGCCGATTGATCTCAGATCGGTCCAGTCGGACGAGATGGTGACCGTCCGCGCGATGTGGGCGTATCTCCTCCCTGACGTCACCGCGGCAATCCAAGCTGGCCTGACTGTCGAATACATTGCGATCGCCCGCGCCGAAGACGGCATCACCTTGCTGTTGTAGGTCGATTTCGCCGAGCCGGAAGACCCGATGCTCTGGGCCTCGTCGGACTTCTACAAGCATTTCGATCGAACCATCTGGGCTGATGCCCTGCAACACGTAGCCGTCGATTACGGCGCCGGCATCGAGGTCGAGGATTATTACCCGCAAGCGCTCGTTGAAGCCATCGAACCTCCGGGGCCATGGAGGCGGCTGTGGTGAACACCACCGGGAGGCGAGGGCGATTCCAGCCCGAGTCTGCGCGGACCGGTCCCACACCTTTACGCACATGAAATTGAGTTTTTCATTCAAGAGGCAAAAACCTAGTGCCTAAAAACCTCACGTTAGTTGCCAACAACCCGCCCTTGACCGGAGCGCCACCAAGGCCGCTCGGCCAGAACGGGATGGCGCTCTGGCAGTCGGTCAATGGCCAATATGCGATTGAAGATGCGGCCGGCGTCGAGTTCTTGACGACAGCATGCCAAGCGCTCGATCGAGCCGAGGCGCTGAAGGCGCAGATCGACGCCGACGGCGCGGTGATCCGCACCAAAGCCGGGCTGAAGGATCATCCAGGCCTCGAGCACGAAACGGCTGCAAGGTCGCTTTGCATCCGCACGCTGGCCCGTCTCGGCCTCGATCTGGAAACGTTGCATGGCGGTCCCGGCAGGCCGCCCCTGAATATTTGGCGTGGCACGAGGCCTTTTCTTGCGGGAACGATGGATTCGGCGATCTCGAGGATGGCGTGGACGAGGGCAAGATCCGAATGCGGCGGATGTGAACCCCCCTCGAGGCTAGGCCTTGATGCTCGGCACGGGCGGCTTCGCTGGCGCCTCAATGCTCAGACGCTCCACGGTGGCAACAATCGCAACCGACAGTGCCTCGGCCTCATCGAGCAGCGTCGGGCCGTAATGGCCGTTCACCTGCTCCTCGCTCATCAGCACGCCGGGCGGGCAATGCTCCTCGATCGTCGCGCGGATCATCCGCAGTGCAGCCCTGCAGTCAGGATCGTTTTCCATAACCATTTAAACATTCACTTTAGCTAAAATGTTCCGGAACCAAATCGAAGGCGGCGCCTTGAATCGCGTTGTTTGTTGGGGTTGTGCGTGCGTTTGAGCTTCATTCCGCCGTTGATGCCGACGCTTGTCGACAAGCCGCCGGATGGCGACGGATGGATTCACGAAGTCAAGTTCGACGGCTACCGTTCGCAGACCATCATCGACGAAGACGGGGTGCGCATCTTCACGAGGCGAGGCTTGGACTGGACATCGAAATACCGCGACCTCGCCAAGGCGGCCGGCGAGCTTGGAGCCGAAAGCGCCATCGTCGACGGCGAGATCATCGTACTGAACAATGCCGGCGTTTCGGACTTCGGCGAACTGCGGAAAGCCATCACGCGGAGGCAGCATGACCTGTACTATGTCGCCTTCGATCTGCTGCATCTCAACGGCCACGATCTGCGCGACATGCCGCTGGTGGACCGGCGCGACATCCTCGAGGCGATGATCTCGGCAGGCCAGCGCATCCAATTCAGCCAGGCGCTGCCGGGAGACGCCAAGTCGATCTTTCATCTTGTCGACCAGGCGGGCCTCGAAGGCATGGTGTCGAAGCGCAAGGACAGCGTCTATCGCAGCGGCAATTCGACAGCATGGCTGAAGACCAAGTCCTATGCGATCGACGAATATGATCTGCTTGGCGTCGAGCGTGAACCGGGCAAGCCAGCGTTCGCCCTGATGGCCGACCGCGGGACCGGACGCTATGTCGGGTCCGCCTTCATCACCTTGAACCGGGAGATGCGCGAACGGCTCTGGGAGCGGGTCCAGCAGCACGCCGGGGCGGCGCCTACGGCCATCAAGCGGCCGGCGACGCTTTGGGTCAAGCCGGGCCTGATCGGCCGTGTGAGGCACCTTCGCGGCGAGGAGGATCTGCGCCACGCATCGTTGCAGGACTTTCGCGAGGAGTAGCGAGGAGACAGCCCATGCCGATCCGCCAGAGAGCAAAGGATGCAGGAATCTTTGAGCCGGCTGACCTGGGTCTCCTCGCGAGAGTGTTCGACCTGTTGAAATTCGACGGCCAAACCGCCGAGCAACGCGACGCTCTGGCCTCGCGCATCCTCGCCAACTTCATGGCTGGCATCACAGATGAAGAGGAACTCATTTCCCTATCGAGGCGACCTTTAGGCCGCTAAGAGGCGGGTTTTCTTCAAAGTGCTCTAAGGCGTCACAAGGCGGAGAGTGCTGGCGGTCACCGTGACGGGAATACCTAGATTCACGGTGACTTTGTCCCCATCAACGTGAGTGACTTCACCCACCAGTTCGATCGGCTGACCAATTTCTGCCTTTGTGACACTGTCGACGATCGAGTGCGGGAAATCGTAGGACGGGATCGTCACACTGATACGATCTTCCGTCACTCGCCCTCGCACCTTCGCGGTGATAGCGACCTCGTCGCCGATGTTGAAACTGCCCTTTGCCATACCATGAGTCTGGCGCGGCCTGCGGCTTAGTCAAGCGGTCGCTAATGGAACATCGGGCTATGGGTGAGGTTGATTAAGCAGCCGGCGCGCTGACTGCCAAGCGTGTCGCGTCGGGTGGGGCGCCTTCCGCAATCCAAGGCTTCACACTCGATAAAGAGCCCGTCTGGCACCCATGGCAGGCGGGCTCTTTCACTATGCTGAATAGACCATAGCAGGTAGCGCAATGGGACCTCAGTCCTCATTGCAGCACGACGGGTTATCGAACAACTTTTACTTGCCGCCGAGTTTGAAGCCACTTCCTCCCCAGGAATAGGTGTCGGCGGCTGGGCCCGGTTCGCATAATCCTGTGTCACCCTCGGATCTGCGAGCCGGGCTTTGCGCGCCTAAGCAATTCGTCATTTGGCGAAATCCTTCGGTGGCTGTTCTGTAATCCCGAACTCATGCACCGTGCCTTTCGTTTCGTCCACAACACGTAACCAGTGTTCTCGAAGTGTGTCCTTGGCAGAAATAGAAACCCCCGTGACCAGTTTGACCGCACTCTCTGCGTCTTCAGCGGTTACAACGTGCGAGGCGGCGACCTCGTCACCATTCATTTCTTCCACCTGGTATTTCGGCATTGATGGACGCTCCTTTTTGCAGCAACCACCTTCCGAGAGGAAGGTTCCTGCTGTTTTTCAGCGGAGGTTGTCTTGGCTTTCGAGGCGACCTT
>NZ_JAVIIT010000069.1:0-614 GCF_033977265.1 Mesorhizobium australafricanum
CAGTCAGCCGGGCCGGATAGTTCAACTGACGACAGACGAAATGCGGGGGAGGCCCGTATAGAGCGGCGCCGATCGCAATGACCTCATTTCCCATTACTTGAGCGATGTAAAGGGGTCCTTGCGCGAAGTCTTCGACCAGTATCCTAGGTGAACACCGCCATATGTGCTTGCCGCCCAACAGATAGGCTGTATGTTCGGCTAACTCATCGACATTGCGGCACAATCGGACACCGTTGCCACCGTTACCCATGACTGGCTTAAGAACTACAGGCAGGCCAATCTCCGCTGCAAAACGCTCCACATCTATCGCATTCGTCGCCACGCAATAAGTGGGGGTTGGAACGCCAGCCTCCGCGAGGAGTTGACGTTGAGTGAATTTGTCACAGCATCGTTCAATGGATGTGGGGTTCGGTCCAGGTAGATGGAAATGCTGGCAGAGCTTGCCGACTGTCGCATTGACCGACTCGTCAAGGCCCGGAAAGCCAGAAATGCCAGCGATATCATAGGTCGCACGCAGCCGGTAACATTCTCGGATCAGCGCATCGAGGTTTTCTGGGTCGACTTGGATTGCCTCATTTCCTTCCGCCGCAAGATAGTCGTACTGAGCTGGATCA
>NZ_JAVIIT010000070.1:0-604 GCF_033977265.1 Mesorhizobium australafricanum
TCTGCGGATTGAATTTGGAAAATCCCTCCGTCTCAGCGCGGCGAAGAACCTCACCAGCAACTGCGAAAGTGCCGTCGCCACACCCTGGCTGGTCAGGCCACTTGCTGAAGCCGTTCACCAGCAGCGAGAGGTTTCGAGCGTCGAGCTGGCGAAGCGCTGCTGGGTTGTCGCTGCAGAATTCGCCGATCCTGACCGTGCCGTCGCGGCATTCCGCCAGTTGGGGATATCGGCCGAACGACAATGCCAAGAGCGGCAACGCGCGAGCATCTACATCGTCGAGGGCGCTGGTAGACCTCGATACCTTGGCTGCCATGGCCCTGCAGGCCTGCATGCCCGGCTGACCTCCGAGTTCGCGGCTGACTGCGTTGGACACGGTCGCATATCCAAACGATTCTCCTTCACGGATGTCCTGTTCCCAGTTTGGCAGAAAGTGACGGGTGAATTGGACAGCGGCTCCTTGCAGGAATGCTGCCTGCTCTTCCTGGTCCCGCAGCATGCCGCTGTGGCGCACCACCGCACAGGAGAACTGAACGATGTCCCGAGCTCGACCAATGTCATCGAGGGCATTGTTGAACAGATTACTCGACATTGCGCGAGAGACGCG
>NZ_JAVIIT010000071.1:0-587 GCF_033977265.1 Mesorhizobium australafricanum
GGGGTAGGCATCACGTACTGGCCGCCGGTGTCGGTCGTCCAGGTGCCTCCGCCAAACGCTTGATAGACCGGAACGATCTGGCTGGCCGGGATGCCCGAGGCCTCGGCGGCAGCAGCCGCTCTATCGATCATATTATAGTCGATCGTGCTTGTACCCGTACGCACCGGATAGGGATCTATCCCGTAATAGTCGATATGCGTGTTGGCGGGATTATAGGTATTCGAAAAGTCCGGGTTCGCAGAGGACCCCATGTTCATCATCGTGATGAAAGTCTTCGCACCTGGCACGTTGGAATGGATCCAGTCGGATTCGGCCTTCAGATTCGCGGCCGATGCATAGGTGCCCCATTTGCCAGTGGGATCCGGCTCGTCGGCAAGGTAGAAGCCGTACAAATTCGGATTACCGATATAGGGCGTGACCTGTTGGATAAAGGAGGACGTTGTTCCGTCGACTTGGTTTAGGTAGACGAGGCCCTTAGTGCCGGCCGGCAACGCATTCAGTTGATCGACGGATTGGACATCGATCAGATTGAATCCTGCGGTTGCAACATCCGTGGCCAGTCCACCGGATCCGGCAGTGTAGTGGAG
>NZ_JAVIIT010000072.1:0-586 GCF_033977265.1 Mesorhizobium australafricanum
CGTCCTGCAAGTCGACGATGTCATCAAGACCGGCATAGATCTGCGATGATCTGCGTGACGAGCCGGGCTGGGCAATTGCCGAGCCATCAACTGCGGTCCAATGGCCCGGGCCGCTAATGTCAGCATCCTCAGCCAGTTGCCCGGGCGTGAGCGCATTCAGATCAAAATCCGGACGCCGATAAGGTGTGGGTGACAGTGGTTCAAGGCCGGCGAAGGTCGAGGACGAGCCGGCACTTTGAGCAGGCGAGGATGGGGGCGGCACGGGGGCCAATTCTGGCGGCAGCGATGTCGTCTGATGGAACTGCGGCACATTGGTAGCCATTGGCGCGCCACGCTGTGCGGCCTCTTCTTCATGGAAAGCTCGCAACACGTCCCAGGCCGGGTCGCTCGGGGACATGGGGATGGGCGAGAAGGCGACGGGTGAGGCGCTCTGCACAGTTCCCATGGCCGGGCCGCTTGGCTGCTCGCGCGGGGCCGCTTGCCCATGGGCTGCCAAGCCCAGCGCATTGTTGGCTGCGACCATTTGCCGGTATTTCTGCAGAAAGCCCCAGGCTGTGCCGAAACGGGGGCCTGCGTTCTTCTTGTA
>NZ_JAVIIT010000073.1:0-576 GCF_033977265.1 Mesorhizobium australafricanum
TGCGCTGGAAAGCCCTGAGCGCGGCATTGTCGGAGCCCAGGCGCAGATGGTAGTGGGCTATCAGCGGGTCGACGAGCCGCGTTCGGGCGGCGAGATCTGGATTTTCCCTCTGCAGCTCCTGCGCCAGAAGTTCGTAATCCCTCTGGATATGCTCATCGTTCAGCCATTCCGTGGCGCCTAGTGCCAGCCCGCTGCGGTCGTGGGACGAGGCTTGCGGATCGAGCGCCTCAACCTGAGCGTCGGAGGCTGTACCTGGAAATGGCGTAGAGTGAGCATCGTCACGCAGCTCGGCGGGTGTGGACGGCAAATCGACCAGGGAATCAAGACCGCGGTAGATGTCTGACGAGCGAGCTGACGTGGATTTCGGCGCTGGCCACATAGTCGCGTCAAAATCAGACGGAATCTGCGGCGACCAATTCGAGTCGGAGCCGGCAGATTCCCGCCGCCCAGCTTGGTCCACCTCCTGCCAAAGCTGCGACTGATCGTAACTTTCCTGCGAGGCGGCGGGCCTTACTCCCCAATCGGCCTGCTCCCGCGAGCCAAGCTGTGGCCCGAGCTCCGGGTGCCTGCCGCTCG
>NZ_JAVIIT010000074.1:0-573 GCF_033977265.1 Mesorhizobium australafricanum
GGGCAATGTCACGACCGACTACAACAACGCTTTCGGCGCCGACGGCCCGGCAGCGGTGAGCCCGGTGAGCTGGGGAACGGTGACCGCCACGCTGGGCGTCAACACGGTCAACCTGGCCGACTACGGCGCGCTGACGCAGAACGCCAACGGCACCTGGACCTTCGTGCTGGACAACAGCAAGCCTGCGACGCAGGCGCTGGCTGACGGCAACACGATCAACGTATCGTTCGACTACACGCTGACCGACAAGGACAGCGACGCCGACACCAAGACCATCACCTTCGATATCCACGGCACCAATGATGTGCCGACGATCACCGGGGACACCACGGGTGCGGTTGTCGAGGCCGGCAATGCCGATCCCGGCACCGCCGTCGCCGGCACGACCACGACCGATCCGGGCGCGGTGACGTCCGGCACGCCGACGGTAACCGGCACGCTGACCCCGCACGACCCCGACCAGGGCGCCACGGCCACCTGGAGCGGCAATGCCGCCGGCACCTATGGCAGCTTCGCCGTCAACCCGACCACGGGCGTGTGGACCTACACGCTGGACAACAGCAAGGCCGCCAC
>NZ_JAVIIT010000075.1:0-558 GCF_033977265.1 Mesorhizobium australafricanum
GCGAGGTCGCCCTTACAATGCCTCAAATCATTTTGGACGAATTCAGCCGTCGAAAGGATCAAGTTGCAGAGGAAACCCGGAAGAGCCTCCAAACTCATTTCCGTCTGGTGCGTGACGCCATCCGGCGACTAGGTGACGAGGCGGAGAAGGGCGCGGCGCTTAAGGCCCTCAAGGAACTGGACCACAAGATAGCTGTCACGGGAGATGTTGTGACCTTGCCCCCAAGTTTTATCCAATTTTGAGTTCGCTCCAGCGGTTTTTGGTTTCGGTATTTGCGGCGGTAGCGGCGGGATGCGGTGCGGAGCCATTTCGGCTGCGCAGCACCGCATCACGTCGCGGGTTGATTGTCTGAGCGAACTCGGCAGGTGTCATCCAGCCGAGTCCAGAGTGTGGCCGGTGATCGTTGTAATCGCTGCGCCAGTTTGAAAGCGCTGATCGAGCATGGGTCAGTGACGAGAACAGAGTTTCATTCAGGAACTCGTCTCGCAGCCGCCCATTGAAGCTTTCGATGAAGGCGTTCTGGATCGGTTTGCCCGGCGCAATGTAATGCCAATCGAC
>NZ_JAVIIT010000076.1:0-509 GCF_033977265.1 Mesorhizobium australafricanum
CCAAATCCCGTAGCGGGCAGGTTGACCCGCGGCGGCGGCATGGAACTCGAAGCCTCGTAACCAACCCCAATCGCTGCGCGGCTCCGCGGCTGATCGACACTTTGCGCGGTTGAGTGGACCACCCGCTGCGCATCCTGCCAGAACTGCGCCGAAGCGAAACTTGCGGCCGGCAACGGCCCGGCGCGGTCGGCGGCGGCAAAGAGCTCGTCTTGGTCAAAACTCTGCGCAGGTGAGTGAGCTGGTGGAGCAAAGGGCAAGTGCGAACCGCCTTCCCCGGCGCCCTCCTCTTGCAGCATCCTCGGTCCAACCGCATCTGCATGTGAGCCGGTCCGCCGCCTGGCGAGACGGCTGTTTGGAACAGCTTGCCGATGCTGGCCCGGCTGCAACGCGTTCAGATGCTCCTGAAAACGCGCCTGGTTGGTCTGCTGCTGTTGCGAGCCTGCATCGTCTGTGCGGGCGAAATCTGAGACGTGGGACCGATTGACATTGTTAAAGGGATCCATCGTATC
>NZ_JAVIIT010000007.1:0-348747 GCF_033977265.1 Mesorhizobium australafricanum
CCGGCGCGCGCCATACAACGCCGGCCGAGGCGTCGCACCAGGCTTCCGTCGTTCAGCAAACGCGCCGCCGCAAGCGCGGCCGCGAGCACCCGGACGAGGTGCTTTTTGCCGCCTACCGTGCCGAGGCGGCTAAAACAGCCAAGGTGGGTGAAAGCTCGATTGCTGGCGATATAGTGGCGCTGCGCAAGTTCAGCAAATGGCTTGACGAGAACCACCAGAGCCAAATCAACGGTCGGATTGAGGACGGGCAGCTGGTCGGTCTGGTGAAGGACTTTGCGGGCAACGATGCCGTACTGCTGGGCGACACCAAAGTGGCGTTGGAGCACAAAGACATCGCAATTATAGCCGTTCTGCTGCTGGGTGATACGGGTGGGCTCCAGGTGGGCTCCCAGCCGTCGTGCGAGCTGTGCCGCGGGCTGGTCGTTGAGCCGCCCGGCGGAGTCTTGACGGCACGCGGGTGCTGGTCAGGCGACTGGGGCAAAGGCGGCAGCCAGGCAGGCTGCACCTCGACAACCTGAGGCACTCCAACACCGACTCGGTCATAGGGCTGTTACACAGGAGTCGCACTGCCGATCAGCCAAGCCTCCGATCAGTCCCGAGCCGAGCTAATGGCTTCCTTCAGAAGCAGAGAGCAATCTGACGCGGGGCGTTGAGTCTCGGTCGCTACCGTCAAGTAGATCAGCTATACGTGGGAGTGTCTGGCGCTGATCGCCGACACCTCGCTGTCGGGGCTACGCGTCGTGCGCGAGCTCGACACCATCATCCGCTGGCCGGTGATCCTATTTGGATCGTAGTCGGTGCAAGCCAGGCGTGATGCCGCGCGATCTGGCATCCTGGGCGGATGGTGTCGAAATTCCTGCTCGACGCCTATATTTGCTGAGTGAACGGCAGCGCGCTAGCCGGAGTTCCCCCCTTTGCGGCGTCCGCATAATACGCTTTTGCCTCTGCTTCGTCGGCAAAGGACCGCGTTGCGCGCGACTGGCTCGTGGCACGCTTGCGGTTCATGACGCGCCAATGGTGGAATGGTGCGAAGTGCGGGAAGCACTGAACGAGTGGCATTCGCAGAGCCCCGTCTCCACGGTACGCCTGATGCTCGTGCAGAACCTGCTGACGGCTGCGATTACGCGCGCGCCGGCCTGAGCGGAGGTAGCGCTGGCGCTCATGCGCGGACCGGACGCCGTCGCGACGGCCATGAGCGCGGAGGCGACGAAGGTTGTTGATGCCGTGGCCGCGGACGCTGCCGGCGTCGACGTCGCCAACATCAAGGCACGGTCCTCGAATTCGTGGACGGTGAGACAGCTGCTAGTGCGGCGGACAAGATTGCGGCCAAGCTGCAGACCTCAGTCAACGAGACAAGGGCCCTGGCCCAGGCACTGGTGCCCGACGACGGTCCGGCTCATCGACCGTACGCGACGCGAAAGATGAGGCGAGCACCGCCGAATCCGTCGGCATCGGCAAGCTCATCGAAATTTCCGACACCGACCTCGACGCGCTCGCGCGTGTCGCGCAAAGCGAGGTGGCAATCTTCGCCAGATTTGGCGATGACAGTTGCGCGGCGGACTCGTTGCCGTTGACGAGCCGCTCCGGCCGTTTCCTTCAATTGCGTTTTCTGGTTCATCCGTAAGTGAGCCGGGAATCCTGATCACCAGTTGCGCCGCGCACCATCGAAAAGTACTCGATTCAGTGCCGGCGACTTCCTTGTCGGGACGAAACGCGAAGTTGGTTCAGCAAAACCTTCAAATCATAGCATCGGCTATCGGCGCAATCTCAGTAGAACTGGCACATGCCGGCTGCGCTCGGCGTTGGTCGAGGAAGCGCGTCAATCCGCCGGGCTACTTCTCGGCCGCGACCGTCTCGTTGAGCACCGTGGCTAGATGGCAGGCCGCCGAGCGCCAGCTGCTGCACGACGACAGGCGAGAGATTGTCGAAATAGGCGTGGTCGAGGATCACCACATGCGGGTTGTCCGCCTCGGTCGACGTGCCCCTGGGCAACGCGCGATAGCGTCCTCCGCTGTTGGGTGGCAGGCGGCCAGCCTAGAAACGGCGACCAGGGCGTGTCGCATCCAATGTCACACGTTCCGTCTCTGCGCGCCACCTTGAACAGTCAGCCCTGTCGAGGTTCGCTTCAGGCAGTGGCGACGGGGGTACCCAGCGGCCGAGATGAGGCACGACACAATGCCGTTTGAATTACCCGAGCTCGTGGATCGCAACGTTGGGAATGATCGCCTTGGCGATGTCGCATAGGTGCTGCTCATGGGTGAGATAGATCACCTGACCGACGTTGGCCATTTCGCCGAACAGCCGGAAAACTTCCTCCGATCTGAGATGAGCCACTGCTTCTTGCCATTGATGGCCACCACACGTTCGTCGAGATGCCATTTGTCGCCCAGGCAGTTGGCTGACCGTCGCTTGATCTCCGGGCGAAATGCCGTCCGAATTTCTCCGCCCAGCTTCGAATGGTGTGATGCGTGACGATGATACCGCGGGTCGCCAGCATGTCCTCAACCATGCGCAGGCTGAGCGGAAGGCGAAAGTAGAGCCATACTGCGTGCGCAATGAACTCGGCGGGAAAGCGGTGGCGACGATAAGCGGATCATGAGCAACTTTCTGACATCGTCCATGTACGCACATTCTTCATCAGCCGTCAGTTAACTTTACGGGGCCTTCAGATCACCATGCTGAAGCAGAAGAAATTACCAAGGGCTCTAATCGCCTGGATGACAGTTCAGCGGCAGGACAAACCTAACAATTGTCCCACACACGACAATTGTGCGCCCTGTGGGTTGAGGCTCGTGCGCGAGAGCCATTTATCGATAAGCGACTGGACCCTATGGAACTTCTGAGTTTCTTCGAACCCCTTTACATATGTGGCACGAAAGTTGCTGTTCCTCCTTGCAGCGTGCTGACACCAGGAAGCCTGGCGTACGGCAACATGACTGGAGTGGCATCCGCCAAACCAGTTCACGTACTCATACGGAAAAGGAATGCACCATGCAGAAGAAGATCGCAGAAACCACCACGGTCATCCGTACGACCGGCACGGTCTAAATGACCTAGCAGAGAGGCAATGCGCCACTGTCCTCAATCGAAAACGGCGAGCAATATGGTCGATTTTGTACAGTCGAATGCGTTTGCGTTGATTTCGGAGGCGGTTGGCGCCCACGCAATTACATCGGCGTGCTTTATGCGACGCTGGGCAAGCCTGGTGGCGATGCGCCGGACTATCCTGGATAGACCAGCGGATCAGATCCTGATGGGTAGACATCCGCTGTTTTTTTTTGGGGCGCCGCGTCATTGGCGCGGTACCGGATCGCCGCCACATGGCCAAAATCGCAGCTTCGGGCCGATTAGGCCGAATACGCAGCCGCGTTCATGGCCAAAGCGGGCACGTCTTCTCGGCCTGCCGAACGCGATCCAATTTGTCGCCTAGATGACATCGCCATCGAAAAGCGCTGGCAAGGCGAGTGGCTCAAGCTGGCACGGGTTTTGCCCAGCGGTTGTTGGAGCGGCGCCACGACCGCCAGCCTTGGGAGCTTCGTTGCCGATCGCGTCATGCGTCGTTTGTTTAGTGAGGTGAAATGCGATCTGGAGTTCTAATTTGGGGCGGGGCAATAGTTGCGTTCGCCGCATGCGGTGCAGCCAATTCGGCCAATCTCAACAGGATGTCCGAGCCGGGACCGGCGGTCTGGGACTGGACCGGAGGATATATTGGCGTCCACGGCGGCGGAGGCTATGGCGGCACGTCCTTCAGTGATCCTTATGGCCCATCGATTTATGGAGACGTCGTCAGCACTCCGGTGTTCATGGCCGGAGGCCAGCTCGGCTACAATTGGCAAAGAGATAGGTTGGTATTCGGCGCCGAACTCGACGCGAGCTACGCTGTCTCCGACGGCACAAACAGCTGTTTTGCCTTCTCAGGCACTGCTGTAATAGACACCTGCCATGCAGGTCCGAACTCCTTTTTCACAGCGACCGCACGTGCCGGGTACACGTTTGGCCCGCAGGGCCAAATGCTGGCCTACGCCAAGGCAGGCGTAGCTTGGCAAAACAATCGTGGCGAGATCGCCAACAACAACGAATTTTTGATGCAGGACTCCCCTGGGTTCGGACGGCACACAACACATTTCGATTATGGTCGCTTCGGTTGGAGTCTCGGAGCTGGTGTTGAGCAAGCGCTCTCGCCTGATTGGTCTGTCAAATTCGAGTACGACTATATGGGTTTTAGCGGGACGCGTTTAACGACTCCTTCGACCGTACAGTACCCACCTCTTGGAATCGTCTCCACCAGCAGCAGCAATTTATCAAGTAGCTATCACGTGGGAAAGGTCGGCCTGAATTACCACTTTGGCGTTTACCCGCGATCTATGGGACGGAATGATACACTACTCTCGGACGGGGCGACAGAAGCCAAGCCTATTGTATATACAGGCGATTGGTCCTTCGAGGGTGGCTCACGGGCCTGGCTCAGCCGGGGGATATTTCAGTGGGATTACATCCTTGCGCCACCAACACTTGGGGATGAGAGCATCCCCAGCTCTAGGCTGACGTACAGGGGGTTGGACGGCATTTCGGGCGAATTTTTCGGACGCCTTGATAGCCCCTGGGGGATATTCTTGAAGGGCAACATTGGCGCCGGACGCTTCGACAAAGGACGGATGAACGACGAAGATTCGAGCATTGACAAACTCGCCTACAGCAACACCTTACACGGCCAAGCAAATGGAAAGTTCGCGTACTATACGGCTGATGCGGGCTTCAACTTTCTGCGCGGTAGCACCTATAAACTGGGTGCATTCGTCGGATGGACCTATTACGGCCAGAAGTCGGATTCGATCGGATGCGTGCAGATCGCTTCGCCGTTCGGTCCATGCCAGGTGCCAACACAGCCTCTGATCACTGGCCGCCAAGAATCCGATTGGAATGCGCCGCGCATCGGCCTTTACGCCGAGACTATGCTGCTTGAGCGCTGGCGTGTGAGCGCAGATGTTGCTTACCTGCCGTGGACGGACTTCCGTGGTCGTGACGACCACCTTCTTCGGGCCAGACCAACTTTCTACGATCAGCGGGGGCAAGGTGGCGGGGGCGTTCAGGTCGAAGGAGCACTATCCTACTTCTTCAACAAGAATTTCAGCATCGGCATTGGTGCCCGGTACTGGGCAATGTGGACGAAGAACAACAGCAATGTTACCTATAACTGCATCTGCGATGACGTCGGCAAGATTGATAAGCAGCCTGCTCTTGCTAAGTACAGCATGGAGCGGTGGGGCACGTTCATAGAGGCCTCCTATAGGTTTGACTGAAACGTATATTTATGGCTTGAAGTCTGTTTAAACAGCTGTTGCCGCAAAGAGCACCCGATTGCGCGGTGTTGCAGCTGGGGAAGGCTTCTCCCCAAACTTGAAGAGGGGTCGCATGGGAGGCAAAACCTCAGGCCGAGTGCCAAAGACGACAGTTGGCGACCTATCGGTCGTTTCACATTGGTCAATCCTGCACGATGGCAGGTGCGACGCGCCTTCGCCGCGCCTCCAGGTCACCGGCGCTGCGGATGTATCATGTTGATCCGGGGGGACGCTCCTGCTTTCGAGTTAGCGTCATGTCGGGTTACAAATGGTCGGCAATGCCAGGAGCGGCCCGCACAAACGCTCTGCTCGGGACTTGATCGAACAGAAACTTTGCCAGATGTCCTCTGGACAGTTTCATGCCGTAGGAACCAACCGCTAAGCCGCCATCGGCGGGACCGTCCTTGAGGAATGGAATGCGCACCAAGTCCAGTCGAGGTCGGAGCCTGCAATCAATTCGCCGGTCGCCTTGATGTCTTCGTAGGAACTCCGTGCGATCACCTTGAAGAGCGTCACCAAAGCCTCCGACTTCAAGTCGAAGCCATCTTCTGCATCGCGGTAGCTCGCGGTCGAACCTGACTAAGCCGCAGGACATTCAGTTCGTCCATGACCGAGATCACGTTGCGGTGTCCATTCATGACTCAACACTGGAACGACCGGCCGATGACGGTTGACGGCAATACATAGCGAGTCATCGCATCCAATCGTACGTGAGGCGCATTCGTAACTGGGCCTGGCCGCGCGATGCTATGTTGCGTTGTCCAGCGAGCCTAGCCAATGACGCCCACGAAGCTGTTAATCGGGCAGATCGCCGTCGTGTTCGCGATGGTCATTGCTGGCGTATGGACGGCAACGCAATGGTGCGCCCACATGCTGAGCTATCAACCGCAACTAGGCGCGCCATGGCTTGTCGCGGCCGGCTGGCCGATCTACAGGCCGTGGAAACTTTTCGAATGGTGGTTCCATTTCGACGCCTATGCACCTGAGGTCTTCGACAAGGCCGGTGCGCTTGCCGGTGCCAGTGGCTTCATTGGCTGCGCGGCAGCAATCGCGGGCTCGCTTTGGCGCGCACGACAGCGCGGATTGGTCACGACCTATGGTTCCTCGCGGTGGGCCATCAAACAGGAGATCGAGCAGGCTGGGTTGTTTCGATCGGTCGGAGTTTTCCTTGGCAAATTGAAGGATCGGTATCTTCGCCATGATGGGCCGGAGCATGTGATGGCCTTTGCTCCGACACGTTCAGGCAAGGGAGTCGGATTGGTTGTCCCAACGCTTCTTTCCTGGACCGGCTCGGCCGTCATTCACGACATCAAGGGCGAGAATTGGCGACTCACCTCAGGTTGGCGATCGAAGTTCTCATACTGCCTTTTGTTCAATCCGACCGATCCACGATCGGCGCGCTATAATCCGCTGCTGGAAGTGCGCAGGGGCCCGAATGAGGTCCGAGACGCCCAGAACATTGCCGACATCTTGGTCGATCCGGAAGGCGCGCTCGAACGGCGCAATCATTGGGAGAAGACGAGTCATTCGCTGCTAGTCGGCGCCATCCTGCATGTGCTCTACGCCGAAGAAGAAAAGACGCTTGCCCGCGTCGCCACTTTCCTGTCGGACCCGCAACGCTCGTTTGCAGCAACTCTGCAGCGGATGATGACGACGAACCACCTTGGCAACGCGGAAAGACCCCAGGTCCATCCGGTCGTTGCGTCGGCGGCGCGCGAGGTGCTGAACAAGTCAGAGAACGAGCGTTCAGGCGTGTTTTCGACCGCCATGTCTTTTCTCGGCCTCTATCGCGATCCGACTGTGGCCGCGGTAACATCGGCCTGCGACTGGCGCATTGCCGACCTCATAGATGCCGAACGGCCAATGTCGCTCTATCTCGTCGTTCCTCCATCGGACATTTCGCGTACCAAGCCGCTGGTGCGACTGGTGCTCAATCAGATCGGCCGGCGGCTGACCGAGCACCTGGATGATGATCCGAAGAAGAGTCGGAAGCACCAACTGCTCATGATGCTGGACGAATTCCCGGCGCTCGGCCGCCTCGACTTTTTCGAGACGGCGCTGGCCTTCATGGCCGGTTACGGCATTCGCGCCTATCTGATCGCGCAATCCTTGAATCAGATCTCAAAGGCCTACGGCGAGAACAACGCCATCCTCGACAACTGCCACGTGCGAATTGCTTTTTCCTCCAACGACGAGCGCACGGCCAAACGCATCTCGGATGCGCTCGGCACAGCGACGGAACTCAGATCCATGCGCAACTATGCCGGCCATCGGCTCGCGCCCTGGCTTTCGCACGTCATGGTGAGCCGCCAGGAGACGGCGCGACCGCTGTTGACTCCGGGTGAAGTAATGCAGCTGCCGCCTTCTGACGAACTGGTACTGGTTTCCGGGTTGCCGCCAATTCGTGCGAAGAAGCTACGCTACTACGAGGATCAGAATTTCACCGAACGGCTGCTGCCTTCCCCGGCACTGAGTGAAGGTCCCTATGCCGATTGCCCTGCGTCGCGGCCGGACGATTGGACCGGACACTTGCGCAGCGTCGACCGCCGTCTTGCTGCTGACGACGAGAGCGCCGGCGCTGCAATTGACGATGAGGGTGGTATTCAGCAGCAGCGCCATCCTGGTCTGCCTGAAGAACAAACCGTCGTCGGCAACGAGCCTGATCAGAGCGATATGTTCGATCCCGCTGACGACGATAGCGAGACGGCCGCTGACAAGCGTGTCTTGGACCGGATTTCCACTGCGGCGCGGGCCTACGGCATCAACGAGGGCAGGGGCGAGGACAAGGACATCGTGCCCGGCTTCTGAACGCCACCTAAAGCCAAGCGTATCTCAGCGTAGATAACGACCATAAGCGATTTCGGGCTTCTGGCCGATGTTCGTTCCCGCCGCCGGCGTACCGCCGGCAAATCGGAACGAGCCGCCATGAAGCCGCACCGCATTCGCCACCAGTTTCTGCTCGAACCCGAGTTGAGCGAGAAACTAGACAACCTCAGCCGCGACCCCTCGACCACAAAATCCGCGATCGTGGCGAAGGCGGTCGAGGCTTTCATCGAGCGGCGGGGCGAGAATGAGCTCGACCGGCGCTATGGTGTGAGGCTCGATCGTCTTTCCCGCGACCTTGGTCATGTCAGGCGCGATGCAGAGATGATCCTGGAGAGCCTGGCGCTCTTCATCCGCTTTTCGATCACGCTCCATGCTCATACGCCGGTCCCCGACAAGGCAACGCAGGCGATTGCCCAGGAGCGTTTCGACAAATTCGTCGAGCAGGTCGGCCGGCAGATCGCTTCCGGGAAACGCTCGCTCGGCAAAGGGAATAGCGGGGGAGGCGAAGGATGAGCTCTCATCCCGAAGCCGACCATCGCCGGCGCGCGATGTTGCGCACCGCAATGGGCCCGGCGATCACCGAGGCGCTGGCAGATCCGTTGGTCATCGAGGTGATGGTCAATCCTGATGGTGCGCTGCGGCTCGACCGTCTCGGAGAAGGCCGGATCGACACTGGCGTGTCCATGCACCCGTCGGAAGCGGAGCGCATCATCCGTCTGGTCGCCTCCCATGTGCGCGCCGAGGCGCATGCTGACAATCCGATCGTCAGCGCCGAACTGCCGTCGGGCGAGCGCTTTGAGGGCCTGCTGCCACCGGTGGTGCTGGCGCCATGCTTTGCCATCCGCAAGCCGGCCGCAAAGCTCTACACGTTAGCCAACTATGTCGCAGACCGGATCATGCTGCAGGTGCAGGCCGATGTGCTGACGAAGGCGGTACGCGAGCGTCGCAACATCCTGGTCGCTGGCGGCACGTCATCGGGCAAGACGACCCTTGCCAATGCGCTCTTGGCCGAAGTCGCCGAATGCGACGAGCGGGTAATCCTGATCGAGGATACGCGCGAATTGCAATGTGCGGCCAAGGACTGCGTTGCCTTGAGAACAAGGCGCGGCTCGGTCACCCTCGCCGATCTCGTTCGCTCGACGCTGCGCCTTCGACCCGATCGCATCATCGTCGGCGAAGTCAGAGGCTCGGAAGCGCTCGACATGCTGAAGGCCTGGAACACCGGGCATCCCGGCGGCATCGCCACCGTCCACGCCAACTCGGCACGCTCTGCCCTCTATCGCATCGAGCAACTCGCTCAGGAAGCCGTCGTCACCATTCCCCGTCGCCTCATCGTCGATGCGATAGATCTGATCGTCTTCATCGCCGGGCGTGGATCCTCGCGCCGCATCGACGCGATCGCCGAGGTCACCGGTCTCGACGGCAGTGGCGACTACGCCGTCACCCAACTCACGCTTCCCCAACTCCAACAGTTCTGAAAGGCCAGTTCATGCGCAAGAAGCTTCGCTTTCTTTCGTCCGCCGCGCTCGCGTTCTGTCTTACGGCTCCAGCATACGCTGCCGGCTCTGGCATGCCGTGGGAACAGCCGCTGCAGCAGATACTGGAATCGGTGCAGGGACCGGTGGCCAAGATTGTCGCGGTGATCATCATCATCACCACCGGTCTGACCCTCGCCTTCGGCGACACGGCAGGCGGTTTCCGGCGGCTAATCCAGATCGTCTTCGGCCTGTCGATCGCCTTCGCTGCGTCGAGCTTCTTCCTCTCCTTCTTCTCCTTCGGCGGCGGGGCAGTCGTCGGATGAGCACTGGAGAGCAACATATTGAGGGCTTCGAGGTGCCGGTCCACCGGGCATTGACGGAGCCGATCCTGCTGGGCGGTGCGCCACGAGCGGTGGCAATCCTCAACGGCACGGTCGCCGCGGCGATAGGCCTTGGCTTGCAGCAGTGGATTGCTGGACTGGTGCTCTGGCTTGCTGGTCACACGCTCGCGGTCTTCGCGGCCC
This sequence comes from Mesorhizobium australafricanum, assembly GCF_033977265.1. Lineage (NCBI taxonomy): Bacteria > Pseudomonadati > Pseudomonadota > Alphaproteobacteria > Hyphomicrobiales > Phyllobacteriaceae > Mesorhizobium > Mesorhizobium australafricanum. The sequence goes on from NZ_JAVIIT010000007.1 coordinate 10,168, forward strand.
GCCGCGATCCGGACTTCGCCAGTGTGCTTGTCCGCCACCTTCGTCTGAGGGGGTGGCTTGCATGCTGAACCTGTCGGAATATCGCGGCAAAGCCGACCGGCTCGCCGACCATCTGCCCTGGGCTGCATTGGTGGCGCCGGGCATCGTGCTGAATAAGGACGGCAGCTTTCAACGGACGTTGCGGTTCCGCGGTCCCGATCTCGAAAGCGCGACGGAAGCCGAACTCATCGGCATTTGCGCCCGGGCGAACAATGCCCTGAGAAGGCTCGGTTCAGGCTGGGCACTGTTCTTCGAGGCCGAGCGCGTCGAAGCGCTTGGCTATCCAGCCTCGCATTTCCCCGACGCGGCCTCATGGCTGGTCGACGAAGAACGCCGCGCCGCTTTTGAGGGCAAGGTCGCGCATTTCGAAAGCCGGTATCACCTGACCGTGGTGTTCATGCCGCCGCCGGACAGCCACGCTCGGGCGGAAAGCGCGCTCGTCGATTCCCATCGTTCGCAGAGCGAAAGGGATTGGCGCCAGGAGCTGGCGCGGTTTCGAGATGAGACCAACCGCGTTCTGGATCTCCTGTCGGGCTTCATGCCCGAAGTGCGCGTTCTCGACGATGCCGAGATGTTGACCTACCTGCACGGCACCATCTCCACCCGCCGCCATGGTGTCGCGGTGCCGGAAACGCCAATCTATCTCGACGGCATTCTGGTCGATGGGCCGCTCACCGGCGGATTGGAGCCTATGCTGGGCGACCAGCATCTGCGCACGCTCACCATCCTCGGCTTCCCGAACCTCACCCGGCCGGGAATCCTCGACGCGCTCAACCACCAAGATTTTGCCTATCGCTGGATGACGCGCTTCATTCCGCTCGACAAAACGGAAAGCACCAAAACGCTGATCCGGTTGCGGCGGCAATGGTTTGCAAAGCGCAAATCGATCGTCGCGATCTTGCGCGAGGTCGTCACCAACGAACCCGTCCCGCTCGTTGACAGCGATGCCGACAACAAGGCGCTCGATGCCGACGAAGCACTTCAGGCATTGGGCGGCGATCATGTCGGCTTCGGCTATCTGACTACGACCGTGACGGTATTGGACGAGGACCGGCAAGCTGCCGCGGAAAAACTTCGCGCGGTCGAGCGCATCATTAATGGACTCGGCTTCACCACGATCCGTGAAAGCGTCAACGCGGTCGAGGCCTGGCTCGGCTCATTGCCAGGCCATGTCTATGCGAATGTTCGCCAGCCGCTCGTTCACACGCTGAACCTGGCCCATCTGATGCCGCTGTCATCTGTTTGGGCCGGCCCGACGGCAAACGAGCATCTCACAAAGGTCACAGAAGCAGAGGCTCCGCCGCTTCTCTACGCCGAGACGAGCGGGTCGACACCGTTCCGGCTTTCCACCCATGTCGACGATGTCGGCCACATGCTGATCGTTGGTCCGACTGGAGCGGGCAAGTCGGTTCTGCTTGCCCTGATTGCGCTCCAGTTCCGACGCTACGCCGGCGCGCGGGTCTATGTCTTCGACAAGGGCAATTCGGCGCGCGCGACAACACTTGCAATGGGAGGAGAGCACCACGCGCTCGGTGCGGACGGCGCGCTTGCGTTCCAGCCGCTGCGCGAAATCGGCGACCAGGCTGCCCGCAGTTGGGCGGCCGAATGGATCGCCGGCCTCATTGCCCATGAGAACGTCACCGTCACGCCAGAGGTGAAAGAGGCGGTCTGGTCGGCGCTCACCAGTCTTGCCACCGCGCCGGTTGAGGAGCGCACGCTGACCGGCCTGTCGGTCCTGCTTCAGTCCAACGCCCTGAAGTCCGCTTTGATGCCCTACACGCTCGACGGTTCCTTCGGCCGGCTGCTTGATGCCGATCATGATCGGCTGGCCTTGTCCAATGTGCAGTGTTTCGAGACCGAGGAGCTGATGCACAGCCAAGGCGCTGTGTTGCCGGTGCTCACTTATCTTTTCCATCGTTTGGAAGAGCGGTTCGACGGACGGCCGACACTGCTCATGCTCGACGAAGCTTGGGTCTATCTCGACAACCCGCTCTTCGCCGCCCGCATCCGCGAATGGTTGAAGGTGCTGCGCAAGAAGAACGTGTCGGTCATCTTCGCCACGCAGTCGCTTGCAGATATCGCCAGCTCTGCGATCGCGCCGGCAATCATTGAGAGTTGCCCGCAGCGCATTTTTCTCCCCAACGATCGTGCCGTGGAACCGCAGGCTAAGGCAGCCTACGAACGCTTCGGTCTGAACGAGCGGCAGATCGAGCTGGTCGCTCGCGCCACACCGAAGCGGCAGTACTATCTGCAATCGCGCCGTGGGAACCGACTCTTCGAGCTCGGCCTCGGCCCGATCGCGCTTGCGCTTTGCGGTGCCTCCGATCCTGCCAGCCAGACCCTAATCGATAGCGTGCTGTCCAAGCACGGGCAGGACGGCTTTGCCTCCAACTTCCTCAATGCACGCGGCCTCGACTGGGCCGCCGAGCTTCTCCGGAAATTCCCTCAACCAGACAAGGAGCAATCGTCATGATGCGGCGCCGTTTTCTCTCCGGCCTGATCACTCTTTCCCTGATCGCCAAACCGTTGGCTGACTATGTCCGGCCAGCCTATGCACTCATCGTGTTCGATCCTTCGAACTATGCGCAGAACGTGCTGACAGCGGCGCGTTCGCTGGAGCAGATCAACAACCAGATCCAGTCGCTTCAGAACCAGGCGACCATGCTGCAGAACATGGCGCGCAACCTCCAGAGCCTGGATTTCTCTTCCGTTGGCCAACTTACCGGTTCGCTCCAACGGATCGACGGTTTGATGGACCAGGCGAGCGGCCTGAGCTTCGATCTCGACAAGCTTCAGGACCAGTGGCGACAGCAATATCCCGAAAGCTATGACGCCACGATCAAGGTCAGCGACGTGGCGAGCGCCGCGCGTGAACGCTGGCAGAGCGCCATGCAGGCGTTCCGCCAGACCATGGGCGTCCAGTCGCAGATCGTCGAGAATGTCCGCAGCGACGGCGATCTTCTTGCCGATCTCGTCAATCGCAGCCAAGGCGCGGCCGGTGCGCTTCAGGCTAGCCAGGCGACCAACCAACTGATTGCGCTGTCGACCAAGCAGCAAATGCAGATCCAGACGCTGCTTGCCACGCAGTTCCGAGCCGAGGCCGAGGATGCCGCGCGCAAGGCGCAGTCCGAGGAGGCCGCCCGTCAGACGACGAAGCGCTTCCTGGGCACCGGCACGGCCTATCCCGGCAACTGATCAACAGCTCTTCACAACGAGGAAGGCGGCATGAACGACCTAGGGGTCATCGATCGCTTCATGGAGACGTTCATCCGCTACATCGACAGCGGGTTCGGCCTGCTTTCAGGCGACGTCGCCTTCCTCACCACCACCCTGATCGGCATCGACATCACGCTTGCTGGCTTGGCCTGGGCGCTCGGCGACGAATCCAACATTGTCGGCCGGCTCATCCGCAAGGTGCTTTATGTCGGCGTCTTCGCCTTCATCCTGAACAATTTCAAGAACCTCGCCGATATCATCTATCGGTCTTTTGCCGGACTCGGCATCAACGCGTCCTCCGGCAATCTCTCCGCCGACAATCTCTTGCATCCTGGGCGCATCGCCGCGACCGGCTTCGAGGGGGCCTGGCCGCTGCTCGATCAAGCGAGCCAGCTTCTTGGCTTTCCGGAAATCTTCGGCAACGCGCTCACCATCTTCGTGCTGCTCGTGGCGTGGTTCCTGGTCATCATCGCCTTCTTCATTCTTTCGATCCAGCTCTTCATCACAATCCTGGAGTTCAAGCTCACCACCCTGGCTGGCTTCGTTCTTGTGCCCTTCGCGCTCTGGAACCGGTCAGCATTTCTGGCTGAGCGTGTGCTCGGCAATGTGATCTCGTCAGGCATCAAGGTGATGGTGCTCGCCGTAATCGTCGGCATCGGCTCGACGCTCTTTGGCGAATTCGCTTCCGCTCTGCAAGGCAAGGAGCCGGATCTGGCGGCCGCCATGTCGCAGGTGCTCGGCGCGCTGGCGCTGCTTGGTCTCGGCATATTCGGCCCGGGGATCGCTTCGGGCCTTGTCTCCGGCGCACCGCAGCTTGGCGCCGGCGCCGCACTCGGGACCACGGCGGCCGCTGCTGGATCAGCGCTCGTGGCCGGGGGAGCTGCCTTTGCCGGTGCGCGCATGGCAACAGGCGGCGGTCTCGCCGCGATCCGAGCCGGCACGACAATGGGTTCGGCAGCTTCCTCGGCATGGCAGTTGGGACGTGCAACCTCGGCTGAGACTGGCCTGTCCGGTGTGTCTGCCGGAATGCACGGTGTGGCGGGTGCCGTGGGCGGCGCCGCGATGCGAGCAGCACGATCTGCCGCGGGAGGGTTCGCGCGCAGCGCCGATGCCGGGCGCGAGGCCGCATGGACCGCGACCGGGGGCGCGCCGACTGCGTCAATGACAGGAAACCCATCCGGCACGGCCGCGGATGCTGCGCCCGGCTGGGCAAGGCGCCTGCGTTCCGAACAGACCGCCCGTGCCCACCGCCACGCCGCCATGCAAGCCGTCCGTGAGGGCGACAGGCCTGGCGGCAGCGCCAATCCTTCTCTCAGCGACAAGGACGACTAGATGCTCTTCAAGCGACCCGTTCAACGTTACGGCAAGACGCCCGAGCCGGTTACTCCGTATCAGAAGGCCGCCCAGCTCTGGGACGAACGCATCGGTTCATCTCGGGTGCAGGCGCGCAACTGGCGGCTCATAGCCATTGGCTGCCTGGCGTTGGCAACGGGGCTCTCCGGCGGCCTTGTTTGGCAGTCGATGCAAAGCCGCGTTGTGCCCTATGTCGTCGAGGTCGACCGCTTCGGTGAGGCGCGCGCCGTGGCACCAGCGATCCGGGACTATGAGCCCACTGACGCTCAGATCGCCTGGCATCTCGGCCGCTTCATTCAAAATGTCCGTTCGATCTCCACCGATCCGGTGCTGGTGCGGCAGAACTGGCTGGCGGCCTACGACTTTGCCACCGACCGCGCAGCACTCTTCCTCAACGAGTACGCCAAGACGAACGACCCCTTCGGTCAGATTGGCACGCGCAGCGTGTCAGTGCAGGTGACCAGCGTGGTCAGGGCTTCCGACAGCTCGTTCCAGGTCAAATGGACCGAGCAGGTTTTTGAGCGCGGCAGCCTGGCCAGCACGATGCGATGGACGGCGATCCTGACCATCGTGATCCGACCGCCAAGCAATACCGATCAGCTCCGCAACAACCCGCTCGGCGTCTTCATCAACGCCATCGACTGGTCACGCGAGCTCGACAGCGCCGCGCCGACCTCCGTTTCTCCGAAGGAGCCCGCCAATGACAAATAGAGCCCCATCGTTCCGTACAGCACTGGTCCTGTCCGCGTCAGCAGTCGTCCTCTGCGCCTGCGCGTCGAAGCCGGTGCCGCCGCCTGAGATTTCGTATGATGCTGCCGACTTCAAACCGGCGACAATCGAGAGGCCGCCGGAGAAGCTGGTCAAGATCGTCGAGGTGCCAAAGCCGCTGCCGCTGTCCGGCCAGTTGCAGCCCGACCCGGACAAAGTCGCCGAGGACAAGCGCAACCCCGAAGAACGTGTCGCCGATGCCAACAAGGCGGCGACGCAGCAACCCACCAAGTATGGCTATGTCAACGCGGTCCAGGTCTATCCCTTTACCGATGGTGCGCTCTATCAACTCTACGCCGCGCCGGAGCGCGTCACCGACATTGCCCTGCAGCCAGGCGAGAAACTGACAGCCGTGTCCGCCGGCGACACGGTGCGCTGGGTGATCGGCGACACCGTCAGCGGCACCGGTGACAACCAGCGCACGCATGTGCTGGTCAAACCCTTCGCGCCGGGGCTTAACACCAACCTGGTGATCACCACGGAACGTCGGACGTATCACCTGCAGCTACAAAGCACTGACAAGACCGCAATGGCGGCCATCTCGTGGACCTATAGCGAGGACCAGATCATCGCGCTGCGCCAGCGCAATGCTCAAGCTGAAGCTGTCACGCCGATGGCGTCGAACGTCGCACTCGAGAATATTCGCTTCCGCTATTCGATCACCGGCGACACGCCGCCCTGGAGGCCGAGGCGTGCCTTCGATGACGGCAGCAAGGTCTACATCGAATTCCCACGTCGCATCGACCAGGGCGAGGCGCCGCCGCTCTTCATCGTCGACGCTGACGGAGGTAGCCAGCTCGTCAATTACCGCATGCGGGGCAACTACTACATCGTCGATCGTCTGTTCGCTTCGGCCGAACTGCGCCTCGGGACCAAGCAACAGCAGGTGGTGCGCATCACCAGAACCGACGGCCGGCAGCCGCCGCGGCGGATCTCGCTTTTTTCTCGTCTCGGCAGGTGAGGGGAGCGCCCATGACAGACACGTCCCATTCCACCGCTCCGCCGAAGCTTGATCCCGAGCAGCTGCAGTTGCGAGCATCGCCGCGACGCGCCGTCCGATTCAGGCGCGGCGTGATCATCGCTATCGCCGCGCTCGGATCGGGCGCCATATTCGGCGTTACCATGCTCGCGCTTCAAGGGCCGGCCTGGCGCATCAAGGGCCAGGCAGAGGACCGCTATAACACCGAGCGCAAGCCAACAGCCGAGGGGCTCGAAAACCTCCCCAAGGACTATTCCGCGATCAAGCCAAAGGTGCCTATGCTTGGACCACCACTGCCAGGCGATCTCGGCCGTCCCATCCTTGAGCGACAGCGCCAGCTCGGCATCGCGCCGGGGCAGGAAGTCTCTGCCGAAGAGCAACGCTTTGCCCAGCAGGCAATCGAGGCTCGCGAGTCGCAAGTCATGTTCCGGATCGACAATCGGCCGAAGCAGACAGATGTCGCGGGCGGCGGACAATCTGCCCAGCAGCCATTTGAGGCGCTTCCGCAAGCCGGTGCGACACGCGCGTCGGCTTCGGTTGTGTCAGCCGATGGCGACCAGAACAACCAACAGCGCAAGCTCGATTTTATCAGTCAGCGGGACACAAACGGAATCTACAATCCGCATGCACTGCAGACGCCGGCTTCGCCCTATCAGTTGATGGCTGGCAGCGTGATCGCGGCAAGCCTCATCACCGGCATCAATTCCGACTTGCCCGGTTTGGTAGTTGCGCAGGTCACCGAGAATGTGCACGACACTGTCACCGGTAGCATCTTGCTGATCCCCCAAGGCTCACGCCTGATCGGCACCTATGACAGCGTCGTCGCCTTTGGGCAAAAACGCGCCCTGCTGGTCTGGCAGCGCATTCTGCTGCCAGACGGCTCCTCCATCGAAATCGACAATCTGCCCGCCACAGACACCGCCGGCTACGCAGGGCTTGAGGACAAGGTTGATTTCCACACCTGGCAGCTGATCAAGGGAGTTGCGCTGGCCACATTGCTGGGTGTCGGCACCGAGTTGAGTTTTGGTGAAAACGAAAGTGACCTGGTCAAGGCGATCCGGGAATCCACTCAACAAAACGTCAGTCAAGCCGGCCAGCGCATCACCGAAAAGAACCTAAACATTCAGCCGACAATCACGGTGCGCCCCGGCTGGCCGCTCCGCGTCATCGTGCACAAGGATCTCGTGCTTCGGCCCTATCCAAGCTCGCAGGAGTAGGTGATGTCAAAGCTGAAGCTGGGAAAGCTCCCTGACCGAACACCTTCGAAAATCACCATCACCATCAGCGCGGACCTGAGCCAAGCCCTTAAGGACTATGCGACACTATACCGTCAAACCTACGGCGAGTCCGAGGCAGTAGGTGAGCTCATTCCGTTCATGCTGGTCGAGTTCCTGGAGGGCGACCGAGCTTTCGCGAAGGCCAGAAGGGAAGGCTTCCCAGCCACAGAAAAGTCGCGACGCCTGCCGGGTTCCGGTTCCGAGTAGTCGAAGCCGAGATAGGTCAAACCGGCCATGCGGCGCTCCGCAGCATTTCCCAGTTCTCCACCGCCTCTGGCGGAACTGGAGCGGTTTCTCGCTGTCGCCGCCTATTTGGTCGTTCGTCATGGCGAATCCTACACCCCGACCTTCGAACGGCTAGAGCAAGAGCTTGAGGAGATGCGACGGCGGCTCGGAAACCAAGACCGGGCTCGCCGCGTGCTGGCGGAACTGATGCAGAAAGGCGCCGAATATGAGGACGCTAGGACACCTGATCGTCTTAAGCTCGACCTTGAAGTCAGGCGCCTCCTCTGATTCCCTGATCGTGGTTGGGATCGCCTGATTCGCCTGCTCGCTGACCTGGCTCCGTGTGGTGCGCTCGGCAGTGTAGCCGGCGCCTTTGTAGGGAGAAACCTCAATGGCAGCCAAGCCGGAAATCCTCGAGATGAGGCCTAAGATTACCGTCATTGGGGTCGGCGGCGCCGGCGGAAACGCCGTCAACAACATGATCGCCGAAGGCCTGCAAGGCGTCGAGTTCGTCGTCGCCAACACTGATGCCCAGGCGCTCACCATGTCAAAAGCGTCTCGATTGATCCAGTTGGGTGCGCATGTCACCCAAGGCCTCGGCGCCGGGTCTTTGCCTCATGTCGGAATTGCCGCCGCCGAGGAATCGCTCGACGAGATAATGGGCCAGCTGATGGGAACGCATATGTGTTTCATCACCGCCGGAATGGGCGGCGGCACGGGCACCGGTGCTGCGCCCGTGATTGCGCGTGCCGCGCGCGATGCCGGCATTTTGACAGTGGCCGTCGTCACCAAGCCATTCGTCTTCGAAGGGAAGCGCAGGACACAGGCTGCTGAGGACGGGATCGAGCGCCTTCGTGAAAGCGCTGACACGGTGATCGTCATCCCGAACCAGAACCTGTTCAGGGTCGCCGACGCCAGGACCACGTTTGCCGACGCGTTTGCCATGGCCGACCGTGTTCTCTACGCGGGCGTCGGCTGCATCACTGATCTCGTGGTGAAAGAAGGCCTGATCAACCTTGACTTTGCCGACGTGAAGTCGGTGATGCGTGACATGGGCCGCGCGATGATGGGAACCGGCGAGGCTTCCGGAGAGGGCCGGGCAAGGGGGGCAGCCGAGGCCGCAATCGCCAATCCGCTCCTTGATGAGGCCTCCATGACCGGCGCCAGGGGGCTGCTCGTATCGATCTGCGGCGGGATGGACATGACGCTGTTCGAGGTCGACGAGGCAGCGACACGGATACGGGAAGAAGTCGATGCGGACGCCAACATTATCGTCGGCGCCATCTTCGACCACGCATTAGCAGGGAAGTTCCGGGTGTCGGTCGTCGCAACGGGCCTGCGTAACGACACAAACGTCGTACAGCTTGAGCAAAGGATCGCCTGAGACGAAGCGATTTCCGCGACAGTGGAATGCCGCGAGCCTAAGCGCTCCCGTTGGGCGGTCCCGAGAGAACGGGCGCCGCTAGCCTTTTGGCGGCTTGAAAGCAATCTTTTGAAGCCACTCGTGCTTCTGCATCAGGGACGGTCCGGCGCCATACTTCGGCCGGATCCATTTGTGCCCCATCAGGGAAGCGGTCACCTTCTCCGGCGCCTCGACAGCCGTTAGCCGGTCCTCGAAAGTGTGTCTCAGACTATAGAGGCTATGCTCCGAGGTAGGCAGCAGCTTCTTTTTGCCAAGCACTTTGTTGACGAGCGCCGACAGCGAAGCCGCCTTATCGCGGTATCGCGGAAAGCCATTCGGATGCAGCTTCATCACGTCAAGCGCGCAGCCGACCAGGGGGATATCGCGTGCGGAATGATCGGTCTTCAGACGGCGGCCATTGGGGCGCACCTGGACGTGCGGAATTTCGTGGTCGAGGTGGATAGTCTCTGCGGTGAGATTAGCCGCTTCGGAAAGCCTCAGTCCGGTATCGGCAATTAGATAGACAAGGTGGCGGGCCTCGTCATTCAGCCCGTCAAGCGCCCCTTCGGCGAGAATCTTTTCCTGCACGAACTGCTCGCTGAACGCTGCGCGCTGGGCTGCGACGGCCCCGGAAAGGCGAAGGTGGTGGAAAACTGGCTCCAGTTTGAGCTGGTGCGTGAGGTCGACAACACGCAGCATCTTGGAGATGTGGCCGATGTCCTTATTGGCCGTGCCGATGTCGAGGCCCCCTCCAACGACGCGCTTCTGCCACCATTCACGGAAGGCAACCGCATCCTCTCGCGTCATGCGAGCGATCTCCTTATCGCCGATGACGCCGATCAAGTTTGCGATCGCCCGCTTCTTGGGATTCCGCCACTTCTTTATCTGGTTTGGAGACATCGCCAGCAGGTTCTGTTGCTCGATTGCCTCGAACTCCTTGAGGAGCCCGCTCAGGCGCAGTGCCGGCCGCTGCACGCCGCCCATGACCGCCGCGACGTCCGCTGCGTTGTCGATGGCATTTCTATCGAGAAGCAGCTTCATGCGGGCTATGAGTTCGTCCAGCGGCCCCGCCGCCAGCTCCTCATTGGTTCGATAAGCCAGCCCGAACGATCGTGCGCGCTTCCTCGCTGCCTCGAAACGCAGAGCTGCCTCTGCGGACTGGCCGTCACCCAGTTTGCGCCAATAAGTCTCGAGTTCCGCGCCGAGACTTCGCACCGCATCGCGAGCCCTTACACCACGCGGATCGTCAGCAACTGCCACCCCGGTTGAAATGCGCACCAAGCCGCGGCGGTCGAACGACGCAAATTCCTTAGGCACCCGGCGCACGAGATACCAGATACCATCCCGCTTATGCGGGCGTGGCGCTGTAGATCGCCGCATTAGCTCACTCTAATGTTACACAGTTTGTTACACAGAATGAGATATGTTTCGATATCTGGCGGTCAAGGGCCGCAAGGAAGTTTTTGAAAACTAATGGTTTTTATGGAAGATAGCTGGCGGAGAGAGCGGGATTCGAACCCGCGTTACGGTTTCCCGTAAACACACTTTCCAGGCGTGCGCCTTCAACCACTCGGCCACCTCTCCGTCGCTTGCATCGCGCGTCGGCCGGTTTTGCCGCGCGGGTTGGGGAGATGCTCCCATGGGAAGTCCTCAACGGACTATCTGGTGTGCCTTCAACCGGTGGGCAACCCTTCCCTGCACCGCTAGCCGTCTAGGCAAACAGTCGCGGGGCTCATCTAGTCGATCCGAAAGCGAATGCCAAGCCATAATGGCATTGCGGCGGCTTTTGCCGCGGATGGCGCAAAGGCGGGGCTCCGGCGAGGCCGATGCGTTCGAATGATGTGCACAGGCCGGACGCCTCCGGCTGACCATGCTTGACTTCGGCTCCGCCCGGCTGTCGACTGCCGTAAATCTTTGTTTTCATGCAATCCCGGTTGGAACGGTTGCGAGCTTTCCCTGGAATTGACGGTTCAGTTTTTGCAATTCCTGACGGAAAGCCGCTACGCGCTTTCCTGGAATTGCTTGGGCAAGGGGCATCGTCCTGGCATGGCGTCGATCGACCAGCAACCCGCGGGGCGGCCGGATAGCGGGCTTTCCTTCGTCCCGGTGGCGTGGCTCGTCATCGTCATGGGCCTGTCGGCATATGGCCTGATCTCGAACTGGCGGCTGATCGGCGATTTCAGCCTGCCCGATAACGTCTTCTTCCTGATCTATGGCGGCCTGACCGGCGGCGTCATCATCATTCTGTGGGGGCTATACCTGCTTGGTCTTGCCTTCAACCGGTCCGTCCGCTTCCCGCGCCATTACACGGTCTGGCAAATCGCCATCATCATCTGGCTCCTCGTGCGCCAGGCCTATGTGTTGCTCATGTCCGACTTCGTCTTCTCGGCCGAGGGGCTGGGTTTCACCATCGCCGAGATCGCCATCGGCCTGCTCTGTATCTATCTCCTGCGTCGCGGCGCCGGCGCCGAGACGGTTTACGCCAATCCGGAGACCGAACGGCCGCCGGTCTTCGTCTCGATCCTTGCCGCGCTGCTCGGCATCATCCTTGGCGGCGCGATCGGCGCCTGCGCCGGATTCTTCGCCGGCTCGCTGATCGCGGATCTGACCCATATGAGCTGCTTCGAGGGCGCCTGCGGATTTTTCGCGGCTTTCGTCGGCCTGGGAGGCCTGGTCGTCGGCGCGATCGCCGGCGGCATTTTCGCCATCTGGCGGGTCAACCGGCGCAGACCTGCGCGGACCGGTTAATTTCATCGGTCGCGATTGCGCGGGAACTATGCACACTCTATGTCGATTGCGGGAGCTTTCCCGGGGAGAGCGACGATGTTGCGTTTCATCTTTCGGCTGGCAGCCATGGTTGCGCTGTCGATTTCCGTTGTCATGGCGGTGACCGACACGACACGCTCGGTCGCCGCCTCGTCGCTGGTGATGACGCCGCTCAACGCAAGCTGGCTGGCGGTCTCGCCGGATACCCGCGCAGCCTTCGAGACCTTCGTGCGCGCCAAGGCAAGCCCTCTGGTCTGGGACGGCGCCGTCGCCTGGGTGCTTGCGCAACCCGGTTTTGCTGTGTTCGCGGTGCTTGCCTTCCTGCTCTACGCCGTCGGCTACCGGCGCAAGCGACGCGGCGCGGAATTCGCTCCAAGTCCCTGAAGCAGCCGGGCAGAGAGGGGCCGGACTGCCAGTAACCGCTTTTTCCAACAGGTCAAAATTCCACGTGAATTTTGTTTCGCGCCGTGCCAGATTGACCGCGAGCGGGAGGGGCAAACACTTCCTGCCTGGCGTCGCAAGCCCGCCGGAGAACCGGGCAGGCAGGCGACGCAAAACGGAAAAATAACCGACAGGGTGTGGATCACATGAAACGTATCGTTCTCGGCCTTCTGGCCGCAACCGCAATGGTTCTTCCGGCTTTCGCCGCGGATGTGCAACCGGCCATCCTTTATGATCTGGGCGGCAAGTTCGACAAATCCTTCAACGAGGCTGCCTATCACGGCGCCGAGAAATTCAAGACCGAAACCGGCGTGGGTTACGTCGAATTCGAAGTCTCCAACGCCTCGCAGCGCGAACAGGCGCTGCGCCGCTTCGCCGAGGACGGCCGCAATCCGATCGTCATGGCGGGCTTTGCCTGGGAGGATGCGCTGAAGAAGGTCGCGGCCGAGTATACCGACCTCAACTTCGCCATCATCGACGATGCCGTCGACCTGCCCAATGTCCGCTCGCTGGTATTCAAGGAGAACGAAGGCTCCTACCTCGTCGGCATCATGGCGGCGATGGCCTCGAAATCGAAGAAGGTGAGCTTCGTTGGCGGCATGGACATCCCGCTGATCCGCAAGTTCGAGTGCGGCTATGTCGGCGGCGCCAAGTCGGCAGGCGCTACGGACGTCATCCAGAACATGACCGGTGACACGCCGGCCGCCTGGAACGACCCGGCCAAGGGCGGCGAGATCGCCAAGACGCAGATCGACCAGGGCTCCGACGTGGTCTACGCGGCCGCCGGCGGCACCGGCGTCGGCGTGCTGCAGGCTGCCGCGGATGCCGGCAAGCTCGGCATCGGCGTCGATTCCAACCAGAACGGCCTGCAGCCCGGCAAGGTGCTGACCTCGATGATGAAACGCGTCGACGTCGCCGTCTACAACGCCTTCATGGACGGCAAGAATGGCACCTTCAAGGGCGGCGTCCAGAATCTGGGCCTCAAGGAAGGCGGCGTCGACTACGCAATGGACGACAACAACAAGGCGCTGGTGACCGACGACATGAAGGCGGCCGTCGAAAAGGCCAAGGCCGACATCATCTCCGGCAAGGTCCAGGTGCACGACTACACTACCGACAATGCCTGCCCCTATTGATCGGGCTTGCCGCTATTGATCGGCAGCTGAAGCAAAGTTTGAACCGCCGGGCCAACGCCCGGCGGTTTTGTTTTGGAGACGGGATGCGGCCGACAATCGAAGCCATGGCCGAAGGCGACATCGAGGTGATCGCGCGGCTTCGCCTAGAGGCCTTCTTCGAAGGCACTGGCCGGACACTCGACGAAGACATGGCCGGGCTTCGCGAACTGGTTGCCGGCGATGGATTTGAGGCAGCCTTCGTCGCCCGCGACCGTGGCCAGCCGATCGGGAGCTGCCTTCTCGTCCGCAAGGAAATCAATTCGCCGCACAGTCTGACGCCATGGCTGGCCGGGCTGATCGTCGAGCAAGCACATCGCGGCGGCGGTGTCGGCTCGGCGCTGGTCAGAACCGTCGAAGCCCAAGCCGTCTCGGCTGGTGTCGGCACACTCTACCTCTACACATGGCAAGCGCGCGGGTTCTACGAGGCGCTTGGCTGGTCGGCAGTCGAGACTTTCGAGCAGGACGGCGGGCCGATGCTTCTGATGTCGCGTGACCTATAGCGTGCCGGCGATATAGCCGAGCGCAAACGCGGCCAGCAGGGCAAGCGCGATGACAAAACCAAGCCTGCCGCCGAGCGAATGCAGGCCGAGGCCATAGGGCCTGCGCTCGAGCCGGTGGATCATCAACGGCGGCGGTTCGGCCTCGGGGGCGGCAATGCCGGCAAGGCGCGTCTGCATCTGCGGTAATTCGGCAAGGCGTTGCGTGATCAACCCCCAGCGATTGTCGTGTCCTTCGGGCGCCGCGGGATCAAGGGCGCGCAAGCGCTCGGCGAGCCGCAGCACCGTGTCGCGAAAGGCGGGATCGATCTCGAGGTCGCGCTCGGCGCGGGCGCGTTCCCTGTCGTTCATCAGGCCGAAGACATAATTGCCGGCCCTGGCGACACGGTCGCTTCACTGGACATGGCTATCGTCTCCCATGCTCCTCACCAGTGCGGCGGCTTGGTCACCGGCACGTCGGGGGCGGCCTGCTCCTCCAATTCCAGGAACCGGTCGGTGAGCGCTGCGAGCTTACGCTCCATGCGCTCGATCACCTTCCACTGCTCGGCGATCTGGCCGGACAGCTCCTCTATGGTCTTTTCCTGCTCGGCGGCGCGGATTTCCAGCGTCGTCAACCGGTCGGCGGGCGTATTCATCCGAGTGCTCGCTCCCAGCGCCATGATGCGAATTGCAGCTTCGCCATATTAATGCATGTCGCCCAAAAATGCGCAGCGGTTTTGGGCCAATGACATGCATAAAACAACAACCTAAAGCGCGTCGCATGAGACCTTCGGATGCGACGCGCTTTAGCGAATGTGAAGCTCCCGGCCACGTTCGAAATTGACAAGCGTGCGGGGATTTGTCGAGAGTGAACGGCCGATTGGCATAAGCGGGGCATCATGCTAGGCATTTTGACCAAGCGATAAAAAAATAACAGTGGGAACAGGCTGCATGGCGCAAGCCGCAATCGAGCTCATAGGCATCAACAAGAGCTTTGGCGCCGTGCGCGCCAACCGTGACATCAACCTGGAAGTTGCCCGCGGCACTATCCATGGCATTGTCGGCGAGAATGGCGCCGGCAAGTCGACGCTGATGTCGATTCTCTACGGCTTCTACCAGGCCGACAGCGGCGAAATCCGCGTCGGCGGCAAGCCGGTTACCATCCACACTTCCAATGATGCCATCGCGCTCGGGATCGGCATGGTGCACCAGCACTTCATGCTGGTCGACAATTTCACGGTGCTGGAGAACATCATCCTCGGCGCCGAAAGCGATGCGCTGCTGAAGAGCAGCATCGCCAAGGCGCGCTCGGAGCTCGACCGGCTGGAGCGCGAATACGGCCTCGAGGTCGAACCCGATGCCATCATCGAGGAACTGGCGGTTGGCCTGCAGCAGCGCGTCGAAATCCTCAAGGCGCTCTATCGCGGCGCCGAGATACTGATCCTCGACGAGCCGACGGGCGTGCTGACGCCGGCCGAGGCCGATCATCTCTTCCGCATCCTCAAGCAACTGAAGGACCAGGGAAAAACGATTGTCCTGATCACGCACAAGCTGCGCGAGATCATGGCCATCACCGATACGGTGTCGGTGATGCGCCAAGGCACGATGGTGGCCACCAGGACGACAAAGGAAACCACGGTCGGCGAATTGGCCGAACTGATGGTCGGCCGGCGCGTGCTTCTGCGGGTCGAGAAGGGCGAGTCCGAAGCCGGCGCGATAAAACTCTCGGTCAAGAACCTGACGGTCAAGGATTCCCGCGGCGTCACCATGGTCGACAACGTCTCCTTCGACGTGCGCAGCGGTGAGATCGTCGGTATCGCCGGCGTTGCCGGTAATGGCCAGTCCGAGCTGCTGGAGGCGATCTCCGGCATCAGGCACGCGGTTTCCGGCGAGGTGATGCTCGAAGGCAAGCCGGTCGATCTCACCGGCAAGGCCGATCCCGGCGAATTGCGCGACCGCGGACTTGCCCATGTGCCCGAGGATCGCCACCATGTCGGGCTGGTGCTCGCCTTCGAGGAGAACGAGAATTCGATCCTCGGCTATCACGACGACGAGCGCTACCTGAAGGGGCCGTTCCTCAACGTCGATGCCATCATGGCCGACGCGAAGGACAAGATCGAGAAATACGACATCCGCCCCGGCAATCCGCGCCTCAAGACCGCCAATTTCTCCGGCGGCAACCAGCAGAAGATCGTGCTGGCGCGGGAAATGGAACAAGACCCCGGCGTGCTGATCGTCGGCCAGCCGACGCGCGGCGTCGATGTCGGCGCCATCGAATTCATCCACAAGCGGCTGATCGCCATGCGCGACCAGGGCAAGGCCGTGCTGGTGGTATCGGTCGAGCTCGACGAGATCCGCTCGCTGTCCGATCGCATCCTGGTGATGTTTGCCGGCCGTGTCGTCGGCGAGCGCAGCCCGGACGCGACCGAAGGCGAGCTCGGCCTCCTGATGGCCGGCGTCGAGCACCAGGAGGCCGCGCAATGAGCACGCCCTATGCCAAGCTGCCGGCCTGGGCCGATTATGGACTGATCCCGCTGATCAACCTGTCGGTTGCCTTCATCGTCGCCGGCTTCGTCGTCATGCTGGTCGGGGAAAACCCGTTCCGCGCCGCCGTCATCCTGGTCGAGGGCGCCTTCGGCAAGGGCACGGGCATCGCCTTCACCCTGTTCTATGCCACGACCTTCATCTTCACCGGGCTGTCGGTGGCGGTGGCGGCGCATTGCAGCCTGTTCAACATCGGCACCGAGGGCCAGGCCTATATAGGCGGCCTCGGCATCGCGCTCGTTTGCCTGAGCTTCGACAGCGTGCTGCCCTGGTGGGCGATCTTTCCAATCGCGATCGTCGCCGCGGCGGCGTTCGGCGCGCTTTGGGGCCTGATCCCGGCCTATCTGCAGGCCAAGCGCGGCTCGCACATCGTCATCACCACCATCATGTTCAACTTCATCGCCGCCTCGGTGATGGTCTATCTGCTGGTCGGTCCGCTGAAGCCGGCCGGGTCGCAGGCGCCGCAGACGCGCAATTTCCTCGCCGGCGCGGAACTGCCGAAGCTCAACTGGGTGATCGAATTGTTCGGCGCCAAGATCCGCTCGGCGCCGCTCAACATCTGCTTCCTGCTGGCGCTGGTCATGGCCTTCCTGGTCTGGCTTTTGATCTGGCGCACCAGGCTTGGTTACGAAATGCGCACCTACGGCCACAGCCCGAAGGCGGCGCGTTACGCCGGCATTTCGGAAACCCGCATCATCATCACCGCGATGATGATCTCAGGAGCATTGGCCGGCATGATGGCGCTCAACCCGGTGATGGGCGACCAGCACAATGTAGCGATCGATTTCGTTTCCGGCGCCGGCTATGTCGGCATCGCGGTCGCGCTGATGGGCAGGCTGCATCCGATCGGCATCGTGCTGGCGGCGATCCTGTTCGGCATGCTCTACCAGGGCGGCGCCGAACTTGCCTTCGAGATGCCGGCAATCAGCCGCGACATGATCGTCATCATCCAAGGCCTGGTCATTCTCTTCGCCGGCGCGCTGGAGCATATGTTCAGGCCATACATCCAGACGCTTTTCGCCTCGTTCAGCCCGAAGTCGGTCGGCATGCAGGCGGTCAAGGGGACGGGGGCCTGAGATGGACATTTTCTACGCAATCATCCAGGTGCTGGATTCGACCATCCGCCTTTCGGTGCCGTTGCTGCTCGCCTGCCTGGCGGGCCTTTATTCGGAGCGGGCCGGCATCTTCGACATCGGGCTGGAAGGCAAGATGCTGGTCGGCGCCTTTGCCGGTGCTTCCGCGGCCGCCGTCTTCCATTCGGCGCTGATCGGCCTCGGCACGGCGATCCTGATCTCGGTCGCGTTCGCCCTGGTGCATGGCTTTGCCTCGATCACCCATCGCGGCAACCAGATCGTGTCCGGCGTGGCGATCAATTTCGTCGCCGCCGGATCGACCATCATCCTTGGCCAGGCCTGGTTCAGCCAAGGCGGGCGCACGCCGGCGCTGCAGCCTGGCGAGCGGTTCGAGGCGATCACCTGGCCCGGCGCCGACGCGATAAAAGATGTGCCGATCATCGGCCCGATCTACGCCGAGCTGATTTCCGGCCACTCGATCCTGGTCTATTTCGCCTTCGCCATGGTGCCGTTCACCTGGTGGGTGCTGTTTCGCACCCGCTTCGGGCTCAGGATGCGCGCCGTCGGCGAAAATCCGGCCGCCGTCGACACCGCCGGCATCTCGGTCGCCTGGCTGCGCTATCGCGCGCTCATATGCACCGGCATCCTCACCGGCGTTGCCGGAGCGTACCTCTCCATGGTCCAGAATGGCGGCTTCGTGAAGGACATGACCGCCGGCAAGGGCTATATCGCGCTGGCCGCGCTGATCTTCGCCAAGTGGAAGCCCGTCAACGCCATGTTCGCCTGCCTTCTGTTCGGCTTCCTCGATGCGGCGGCGATCCGCCTGCAGGGCTCGCCGCTGCCGGTCATCGGCAAGGTGCCGGTGCAATTCATGCAGGCGCTGCCCTATGTGCTGACCGTCATCCTGCTCGCGGGCTTCATCGGCAAGGCTATTCCGCCGCGCGCCGGCGGCGTGCCTTACGTGAAGGAACGCTAAGGCGGGATTTTCGTCTAGCGGCGACCGGCATTTGAACAAGATCGTGGGAGAGAAGAACCGGATGTCGCATGATCTGTTCGAAGCGGCGAAGACGGCGATGGCCAAGGCCTATGCGCCCTATTCGAAGTTTCCGGTGGGTGCCGCGTTGCGCACCGAGGACGGGCGCGTCTTCACCGGCGCCAACATCGAGGTGGCGTCCTATCCCGAAGGCTGGTGCGCCGAGACGACGGCGCTCGGCCACTACATCATGGGCGGCGGCGGCAAGATCGTGGAGATCGCGGTGATTGCCGAACACATGGCCAAATGCTCGCCTTGCGGCGGCTGCCGGCAGCGGCTGGCGGAATTCTGCCGGCCGGATACAAAGCTCTATCTTTGCGACGACACCGGCGTGGCCGAAACCGTGACCGTGGGCGACATGCTGCCTTACGGCTTCAGAGGCGACATCTTGAAATGAAGAGCGGGCTGAAATGAAGGAAGCGCTGGATCATCTGGTCGAGAAGCTGGACGGGTTGGCGCCGACTGCGGCGCTCGTGCTGGGTTCGGGCCTTGGCGGGCTGGTCGACCAGGTCAAGGATGCCAGGCGCATCTCCTATGCCGAGCTGCCCGGCTTTCCGCGAAGCGGCGTCAGTGGCCACGCCGGCGAGGTGGTTGCCGGACATTTTGCCGGCACGCCGGTGCTGATGCTGTCCGGCCGCGCGCATTATTACGAGCATGGCAATGCCGCTGCGATGCGTCCGGCGCTCGAGGTGCTTGCCGGCATCGGCATTTCGCACCTGATCCTCACCAATGCCGCCGGCTCGGTCGATCCGCAAATGGGGCCGGGCTCGGTGATGCTGATCACCGACCACATCAATTTCTCCGGCTCCAACCCGCTGATCGGCGAGCCGAGCGACCGCCGCTTCGTCGGTCTCACCGAGGCATACGATGCCGGCTTGCGCGGCGCGATCGAGAAGGCGGCGAAAGCGACCGGCACGGCGTTGCATCAGGGCGTCTATATGTGGTTCTCCGGACCATGCTTCGAGACGCCGGCCGAGATCCGCATGGCGCGCGTCATGGGAGCGACGGCGGTCGGCATGTCGACGGTGCCGGAAGTCATCCTCGCGCGCTTCCTCGGGCTCAAGGTCGCCGCCTGCTCGGTCATCACCAACCTGGCGGCCGGCATGACCGGAGCGGAGCTCTCGCATCAGGAAACCAAGGACATGGCGCCGGTCGGCGGCGCGCGGCTGGCGACGGTCCTGCGGCGCGTCTTTCAGGACGGCTTACCCGACTGATGCTGCCGCAGGAGATCATCCGCCGCAAGCGCGACGGCCACAGGCTCTCGACCGACGAGATCGCGGCTTTCGTCAAAGGGCTGATGGCGGGCGCCATCTCCGAGAGCCAGGTCGGCGCTTTCGCGATGGCCGTGTTCCTCAACGGCATGAACCGCGAGGAAGCAGTGGCGCTGACGATCGCCATGCGCGATTCCGGCGATGTGCTCGACTGGTCAGACCTGCCAGGCCCGGTCACCGACAAGCATTCGACGGGCGGCGTCGGCGACAATGTCTCGCTGATGCTGGCGCCGATCGTCGCCGCCTGCGGCGCCTGTGTGCCGATGATCTCGGGCCGCGGCCTCGGCCACACCGGCGGCACGCTGGACAAGATGGATGCCATTCCCGGCTATGCCAGCCAGCCGGACGTGGCGCTTTTTCGCAAGACGGTGCTCGAAACGGGCTGCGCCATCATCGGCCAGACCGCCGATCTGGCGCCGGCCGATCGCAGGCTCTACGCGATCCGCGACGTGACCGGGACGGTCGAATCGATACCGCTGATCACCGCCTCGATCCTGTCGAAGAAGCTCGCAGCGGGCTTGGGCTCGCTGGTGCTCGACGTCAAGGTCGGCAACGGCGCCTTCATGGAAAAGTCGCGCGATGCGGTCGGCCTGGCGAACAGCCTGGTCGAGGTCGCCAATGGCGCCGGCTTGAGCGCGTCCGCGCTGGTGACCGGCATGAACGAGCCGCTGGCTTCGGCCGCCGGCAACGCGGTCGAAGTGAAGAATGCCGTCGATTTCCTCACCGGCCGCTATCGCGACCGTCGGCTGGAGGATGTGACGCTGGCGCTGGCCGCCGAGATGCTGCAGTCGGCGGGGATCGTCTCGTCCAACCAGGACGGTATCAGGCGCGCCACCGAAGCGCTTGCCGGCGGCCGGGCGGCCGCCGTCTTCGCGCGGATGGTGTCCGTGCTTGGCGGCCCGGGCGATTTCATCGAGAATCCGGAAAAGTATTTGCCGAAAGCGGCGGTCGAACTGGCCGTGAAAGCGGAGCAGGACGGGTTTGTGACCGGCATTGCCACGCGCGATATCGGGCTTGCCGTCGTCACGCTCGGCGGCGGGCGTTCCCATCCGGACGACAAAATCGATCACGCCGTCGGTTTGACCCGACTGTTGCCGGTCGGTGCCGAGGTGCGCGCAGGCGAGGCATTGGCGCTGGTCCATGCCCGCACCGACGCGCAAGCCGAAGCGACAGCGGTTGCCGTGCGTGCCGCCTACACGCTCGGCGCGTCGAAGCCGCCCGCTGAGAAGACCGTGCTCAGGCGAATATTGCCGCGTTAGAGCTGTTCATCGTTTCGAGGAAACGGTGAACTGCTCTATCTTTTGCTTTTGACGCAATTCCGGACGGAAGGCTACGGCGAAGGCGCCGAGCCTAACCGCTGCACACTTCTCCTGGAATTGCTTATGTGGACGCTACTGAACGAGCAGCAGCGCGCCGTCCTGGACCTGGTATTTCTGCAACCGCTGCAGGAAGCTCATGCCGATCAGATTGACCTGCAGCGCCCTGTCGTCGAGCACCATCGCCTGGACGTTGTCGATCGCGATCTTGCCGATCTGCAGGTGATCGACCGTCACCACGGCGGCCTTGATCGTGCCGTTGGCGGTGTTCACCTGACGATTGAAATCGGACGGATTGAGCGAGATGCCGATCCTGCGCGCGGTCGAGGTGTTGATGGCGACCAGCGTCGCGCCGGTGTCGATCATGCCGTCGATCTGCCGGCCGTTGAGTTTGAACTGCGATGTGAAGTGGCCGCGCCCGTCGGCATTGACCAGCACCTGGCGGCCGAGCGGCATCGGCGGCGCCGGCTTGTCCGGCACCGAAGCGAGATTGACCTGCGGCTCGGCTTTCGGCGCAGCCGGCTGCGTAGCGACAGTGGATTTCAGCAGGCCGTCCACCAGATGCGGGTTAGCCTGATAGACGATCGGAATCGAGGCCGAGGTTCCGGCAAAGATGCCCAGGATGAGAAGCTTGCGCAGCATGGATGCCCCTTAGAGCGTTTCATCGTTTCAAGGAAACGTTGAACCGCTCTATCTCTTTGTTTTGGAGCAATTCCGAACGGAAACCGCCTTACGCTTTTCCTGGAATTGCTCCTGAAGGCTGCATCCTTAGGCCGGCATGGTATTTTGAACTTTAACGTGCGCCGGAACCGCGCGGTTGTGTAAACGCGCGGTAAACGGCCGCACTCACTTTGTCCCGTACATGCGGTCGCCGGCGTCGCCGAGGCCGGGCATGATGTAGCCCTTGTCGTTCAGCTGGCGGTCGATGGAGGCGGTGAAGATCGGCACATCCGGATGCGCCTTGGTGAAGCGCTCGATGCCTTCAGGGGCGGCGAGCAGGCAGAGGAAGCGGATGTTGGTGGCGCCGCGGCCCTTCAGCTTGTCGATCGCGGCGATCGCCGAATTGGCGGTCGCCAGCATCGGATCGACGACGATCACCAGACGGTCGGCAAGATCGCTCGGAGCCTTGAAGAAATACTCGACGGCTTCCAAAGTCTCATGGTCGCGGTAGAGGCCGATATGCGCGACGCGTGCCGCCGGCACCAGGTCGAGCAGGCCTTCGAGCAGGCCGTTGCCGGCGCGCAGCACCGAGGCGAAGACCAGCTTCTTGCCTTCCAGCGTCGGCGCCTCCATCTCCTCGATCGGCGTCTCGATCATGGTCGTGGTCAGTTCGAGGTTGCGGGTCACCTCATAGCCAAGCAGGAGTGAAATCTCGCGCAGCAGCCGCCGGAAGCCGGCCGTAGAGGTCTCCTTCTTGCGCATGATGGTCAGCTTGTGCTGGACAAGGGGATGGTCGACGACGGTGACGCCCTGCATGATGTGCTCCGACTGGTTCGCAGTGGGTAGTGAATAGTCAGTAGTGAGTAGTGAATAGTGAGCCGATTTGCGAGTCCTCGCCCCGGGAAAGCGCCGGCCTTCAACCGATCTATGCGCGCTCGGCCAATCCATAACTACTGACTCCCGACTACTCCCTACTCACTCACCGCATCTTCGCATCCAACCGGCCTAGCAGCATCGCCTTGGTCCTCTTGTCCACAAAGGCCGCCTCGATGGCCGTTCTGGTGATCCCGGCGAGCGCCTTGTCGTTCATCGCAAAATGCTCGGCGGCGATATCGTATTCCCGCTTCAGCGAGGTCCAGAAATAGGGCGGGTCGTCGGAGTTGAGCGTCACCTTGCAGCCGGCGGCGCGCAGCGCCGGAAAGGGATGGTCGGCGAAGCTGTCGAACACTTTTAGAGCGATGTTGGAACCCGGGCAGCATTCCAGCACCACGCCTTCGGCGGCGATGCGGCGGACGAGGTCCGGGTTCTCGATGGCGCGAACGCCATGGCCGATGCGCGAAGGGCGGATGTGGTCGAGGGCCGCCTTGACACTTTCCCAGCCCATCAGCTCGCCGGCATGGATGGTGATGCCGAGGCCGGCTTCGCGCGCGATCTCGAAAGCGCGCACATAATCCTCGAAATCGCCGATGCGCTCATCGCCCGCGACCCCGAAACCGGTCACCAGCGGATGCCCGCAACGCGCCGCAAAGCGTGCTGCCTGCTCGATCGCCTCGACCCCGACATGGCGCACGCCGGTGACGATCATACGGCCCTCGATTCCGGTCTTGGCCTTGGCGCGGGCCATGCCTTCGCCCAGCGCATCCGTATAGGCTTTCGGCGACAGGCCGGCCTTTTTCGCATGGTCCGGCGAGGTGAAGACCTCGGAATAGATGGCGCCGTCACGAGCGAGGCTGGTCAGATAGTAGTCGGCGAGGCGCGCATAGTCCTCTTCCGTGCGAAACAGGTCGGAAGCGAAATCGTAGGCGGCGAGAAACGAGGTGAAATCGCGCCAGACGAAAGAGCCGTCGCGGATATAGGGCGATGGATCCTTGCCGTATCTGCGGGCCTGGCTGACGACAAGCTCGGGCGCCGCCGCCCCTTCGATGTGGCAGTGCAGTTCGGCCTTCAAAATCATGCGGTCATCTCGTCCGGTATGCTGCTCTCGCACAGATTCTGGCCGGAAAATCATGCAGGACCTTTCTCGACCGGGTTTTGAAAGCGCGGCCGAAAACCGCGCCCTGGACAATAGCGTCGGCACCATCGATCGGCTATGGTCCCGCCGGTTTTATGACGGATCAAAATAATGTCAGTTGAGAGAACCACGGCCGCGGGCGGCATGGAAACCTCCTATGGTTTCAGGAAGGTCGGGGAAGGCGAGAAGCAGCCCCTCGTCAACGACGTCTTCCATAAGGTGGCCAATCGATACGACCTCATGAACGATCTGATGTCGGCGGGGTTGCATCGGTTGTGGAAGGACGCGATGGTTGCTTGGCTCAACCCGCCGAAACGTCCGGGCTGGAAGGTGCTCGATGTCGCCGGCGGCACCGGCGATATCGCCTTCCGCATCGTCGAGGCCAGCCAGCGCCAAGCCCATGCCACGGTGCTCGACATCAACGGCTCCATGCTGGCCGTCGGCCGCGACCGCGCCGACAAGCAGGGCCTTGCGGCAAACACCGACTTCGTCGAGGCCAATGCCGAGGCGCTGCCTTTCGAGGACGGTAGTTTCGACGCCTATACGATCGCGTTCGGTATCCGCAACGTGCCGCGCATCGAGGTCGCGCTTGCCGAAGCCTATCGTGTGCTGAAGCGCGGCGGGCGGCTGCTATGCCTCGAATTCTCCGAGGTCGATATGCCGTTGCTCGACAAGGTCTATGAGACCTGGTCGTTCAACGCGATCCCCAAGATCGGCAAGGCGGTGACAGGCGACGGCGAGCCCTATTCCTATCTCGTCGAATCCATCCGCAAGTTTCCCAACCAGCAGAATTTCGCAGCGATGATTACCCGCGCCGGCTTTGGCCGCGTCACTTTCCGCAACTATTCGGGCGGTATCGCCGCCCTTCATTCCGGCTGGAAGCTTTGAGGCAGGACCCCTTGAAGCAGGCCCTTTTGAATAAGGCTTGGCAATGAGCAGCGTCGGCGCCGCCTTCAGGCTCGCCCGGGCCGGTTGGGTACTGGTCCGCGAGGGCGTCGTCGCGGCATTGCCGGGCGAAGAACTGTCCGGCATGCCGAAATTCGGCTGGCGCGTGGCGCGGCTTTTTACCCGCCGCCGGGCGCTGAGCTATCAGCGTGGCGACAGGCTGGCGCGGGCCGTGGTGCGGCTCGGACCTTCCTACGTCAAGCTCGGCCAGTTCCTGGCAACGCGGCCCGATGTCGTCGGCAACGACATGGCGCTCGACCTCGCGCTCTTGCAGGACAAGATGCACACCTTCCCGAAGGCGGAGGCGGTTCACGCGATCGAGGCCTCGCTCGGGCGCAGGATAGACGATCTCTATGCCAGCTTTGGAGATCCCGTTGCCGCCGCCTCGATCGCGCAGGTGCACGGCGCCGATGTGGCTTGTGAGGGAACGACGTCGCGCGTGGCAGTGAAGGTCATCCGGCCCGGCGTGCGGCGCCGCTTCTTCCAGGATCTCGAAAGCTATTTCCTCGCCGCCCACCTGCAGGAGAGATACATCCCCTCGTCACGCCGGCTACGCCCGGTCGAGGTGACCCAGACGCTGGCGCAGACCACCAAGGTCGAGATGGATCTGAGGCTCGAGGCGGCGGCGCTTTCGGAACTAGGCGAGAACACCAAGGACGATCCGGGTTTTCGCGTGCCCGCGGTCGACTGGGAACGGACCGGCCGCGACGTGCTCACCATGGAGTGGATCGACGGCATCAAGATGAACGATCTCGCCGGCCTTGCCGCCGCCGGTCACGACCTCAAGGCAATTGCCGCCAATCTCATCCAGTCGTTCCTGCGGCACACGCTGCGCGACGGCTTCTTCCACGCCGACATGCATCCGGGAAACCTGTTCGTCGAGGCGAGCGGCACCATCGTTGCCGTCGATCTCGGCATTGCCGGGCGGCTCGGCAAGAAGGAGCGGCGCTTCCTCGCCGAGATACTCTACGGCTTCATCGTGCGCGACTACCTGCGCGTCGCCGAGGTGCATTTCGAGGCGGGCTACGTGCCGCGCCAGCACAATGTCTCGGCCTTCGCGCAGGCGATCCGCGCCATCGGCGAGCCGATCCACGGCCAGTCGGCCGAGACCATCTCGATGGCGAAGCTCTTGACGCTGCTGTTCGAGGTTACGGAACTCTTCGACATGGCGACGCGGCCGGAACTGATCCTGCTGCAGAAGACCATGGTCGTCGTCGAAGGCGTTGCGCGCACGCTCGATCCGGCCTTCAACATGTGGAAGACGGCGGAGCCGGTGGTCGGCGATTGGATCGCCGGCAATCTCGGTCCGCGCGGGCTGCTCACCGATGCGCGCGACGGCGCCAAGGCGTTGTTGGCACTGGCAAGGCAGGCGCCGGACCTCGCCGTCCGCACCGACCGGCTGTCGCGCGAGATCGACCTTATGGCAGAGAAAGGCCTGCGTTTCGACGAAGCGACCGCCCGCGCCATCGGCAAAGCCGAAGCGCGCCACACCCGCTCCGGCCGGGTGGCTCTGTGGGTGATCGCGCTGACTTTGATCTACATTGCGTGGAAGTTGCTCTAGCCGCATGCAATGACTGCAATGCTAGCATTGCAGTCATTAATTGCCTTGCCTATATTGAAAGCCAAGGAGCAGCGTCATGAGCACCATCACAATCCGTAATCTAGATGACGGCGTGAAACAGGTCCTGCGCCAGCGCGCCGCGGCACGCGGTGTCTCGATGGAACAGGAGGCCCGAGATGTCTTGCGTGAGGCAACTATCCCTCAAGCCAAGCTGCGGACCGCAGGGTGGCGGCTGAAAGCTTCTCGTGACGAAATCCTGGCGCTTGGGCGGAAACCTGAACGTCCATTCGATCTCAAGGCGCTTACGGATCAAATGTGGGACGAGGGGCTTCTATGACGGTCGCGGTCGATACGTCAGCGCTAATCGCCATCATTGGAGCGGAGGCGGACGCCGGTGAGTTTATCGATGTCTTCGGTACATCGTCTGCCGCGCTGATAAGCGCTGCGACGCTCTTGGAGGCGCATTGCGTCGCCTGTCAGTCAAGCGGTGGGATCAGCGCTGCCGAGCTACAGGTCCTTGTCGACCGCCTCGAGCTTACCGTTGTTCCGTTCGATTCGACGCAGCTTGAAGCTGCACGACTTGCTTATTCCCGATATGGTCGAGGATCTCGTCATCGCGCCGCCCTGAATATGGGCGATTGTTTCGCCTACGCGCTGGCCAAGACGCGCAATCTGCCGCTGCTCTTCAAGGGTGACAACTTCATCCATACCGATATCAAGCCGGCGCTGAGGTCGGAATGACAAAGGGCAAGGAACTGGTCTTTGGGATGGCCCTCTCCGGCAAGCGCATCCTGCTCATCATCGGTGGCGGCATCGCAGCCTACAAGGCGCTCGACCTGATCCGGCGGCTGCGCGAACGCGGCGCTTCTGTTCGGGTTGTGATGACGGCTGCCGCGCAAGAATTCGTCACCACGCTGTCGGTCGGCGCGCTTTCTGCGGATCATGTCTTCACCGAGCTGTTCGACCGCAGTGACGAGCACGATGTCGGCCATATAAGGCTGTCGCGCGAGGCCGACCTCCTGGTCGTGGCGCCGGCCACCGCCGACCTGATGGCGAAGCTCGCCAACGGCCATGCCAACGACCTTGCCTCGACCGTGCTTCTGGCCACCGACAAGAAGGTGCTGATGGCGCCGGCGATGAACCCCAAAATGTGGTCGCATCCGGCGGCGCGGCGCAACCGGGCGACCTTGCAGAAGGACGGCATCGCCTTTGTCGGTCCAGCCAAAGGCGAGATGGCCGAAAGCAACGAGGCGGGCGAGGGCCGCATGGCCGAGCCGCTGGAGATCGTCGCCGCGATTGAGGCCATGCTCGACGTGAAGCCGAAGCCGTTGGCCGGCCGCAGGATCATCGTCACATCGGGGCCGACGCATGAGCCGATCGACCCGGTGCGCTACATTGCCAACCGTTCCTCGGGCAAGCAGGGCCATGCCATCGCGGCCGCACTTGCAAAGCTCGGCGCCGATGTGCTGCTCGTCTCCGGTCCGGTCACCATCGCCGATCCGGCCGGTGTCGCGACCACTCATGTGGAAACGGCCGCCCAGATGAAGGAAGCGGTCGAGAAGCTGCTGCCGGCGGATGCCGCCGTGTTCGTCGCGGCGGTCGCCGACTGGCGCACGGCGAACGCCGCCGGCGAGAAGATCAAGAAGGTTGCGGGCGAGGGGCCGCCTTCGCTGCAGATGGTCGAGAACCCGGACATCCTGGCCGGCATTGGCCATCATGCCAAGAGGCCGGGCCTCGTTGTCGGCTTCGCCGCCGAGACACAGGACCTCATCGCCAATGCCGAGGCGAAGCTCAAGAAAAAGGGCGCCGACTTCATCGTTGCCAACGACGTTTCGCACGAAAGCGGCATTGGTCCGGCCGGTGTGATGGGCGGCGACCGCAACAAGGTGCGCATCGTCTCCAGGACCGGCGTCGAGGAATGGCCGGAAATGGACAAGGAAGAGGTGGCGGCGCGGCTCGCCGCGCTCATCGTGGAGCGACTGCAGTCGATCGTCGTTTAACTGGCAGCTTCCTGTGGCCGTGTCGGCGGCAGCGCGATTCTGAGCGCCGCCAAGCATCCAACAATTCCAAGCGGCACGAAAGCCAGGAACAGCCAGCCGGCGACATTGGCCGCAGCTTCGCGGGTCAGCCCTTCCGAGAAGCCGCAGGCATTGGCGATGATGCCGGCAAGTGCTGCGCCCACCGCATAGCCAATGCGCTGCATGGTCGGCACCGCCGCCGAGGCGATGGTCTGCTCGCCGTCGCTGGCCGAGGCGACGATGACGCGGGTCAGGAACGGCCAGGCCACACCGAAGCCGCCGCCCTGCAACAGAGCGCAGAGCAGGATCAGCGGTATCGAACCGGTTGGAATTGCATAGGCGAAGCCGGCAAGGCCGGCGGCGATCATCAGCGCGCCGATGACGATGATCAGTCGTTCACGTTCCAGCGGCGCATTGGCGACGGCTATCGACAGAATCGACCAGGCGATCGATTCGGCAGCGATGATGTAGCCCGTCGTCAGGATCGGGATATCGTGCAGTGTGGTGAGCAGCAACGGCCCGTAGATGGCGAAGGTGCAGGTCGCCACGGAAAAGGCGGCAACCATGATCATGCCGCTGCCGAGCGGTGAGTTCCAGGAGAAGAGTTGCGAGGGAAACAAGCGCGAGCGCGGCTTCAGCGCATCGACGCGGAAGAACAGCGCAAGACCGGCAAGGCCGAGCAGTATGAACAGCGACGAGCGCAGCAGGGCGATGTCGACGCCGGCCGCGGCGATCAGCACGATGCTGACTGCAAGGCAGCCCAGCGCGACGAAGGGAAAGGACGGCGCCGTGCCGGCACTGACCTGCGGTCGCTTCGCCTGTGGCGTGCTGAGCACAGCAAAGCTTGCCAGAGCCATTGCCGCGCCGCCAAGCGTGAAGACGCCGAAGGCCCAGCGCCAGGACAAAAAGTCGACCATGATCGCGCCGAGCATCGGGCCGCTGAAGGCTGCGACGCCCCAGATCGCCGACATGATGCCGAAAAGCTGCGGCCAGATGTTGCGCGGGAACAGCCGCTCGACCGAAACGAAAGCGAGCGACACCAACGCGCCGCCACCCAGGCCTTCGATCAGCCGTCCCGTTAGGAAGACCGGCATCGAGGGCGCCGTGGCGCAGACCAGCGCCCCCGCGGCGTAAAGCAGGGCAGCCGCCATCATGTTGGTGCGCAGCGCGACGTAGCTGACCAGCCGGCCGGCGGCGGCACCCGCGACGATGGCGCCGAGTTCGTAGACGGCCAGCGACCAGCCGACGAACTGGACGCCGGCAAGGTCGCCGACCATCGCCGGCATGACGGTTGCGATCATCGTTTCGTTGGTGGCGTGGAGCAAGATGCCGAGGCTGATGAAGCAGAACCGCGCCAGGTCGCCGCTGGCCCATAGCGCCCGCCAATCTACCTTATTCGGTGCCACATTGTTGCCGCCCGTCTTGTCGCCACCTGTTGCCGTCACGTCGATCTCCTGCTTGCGATTCGCAGCCTCATCCGCATTGCGAATGGGCGCCAGATCCAGTTCGGCAGGGCTTGTAGAACCTCAAGAGCGGTTGAGCTCAAGAGGCTTTTTCGTGTTCGCGGCGGGCTAGCCGATCGGTGCTGGTGGAAAAGTCAATTTGCGCTGCTGCGCAGCTGGAACTGGCTGACGCCGATGGCGATGTTGAGACCAGTCTGGGTCTGGACGCTGAGCGGCTGCAGGGTGAAGGCGTTGCCGGTGCCGCCGACCAGCAGGTTGGCGCCGGCGCCGACCGCGGCGGTCACTTCGGCGCTGGCGCCGACATAGTCTCCGGCCAGCGCGCCTGGGGCATAGATGTTGTTCATGGGCGTCAGCACCAGCCAGCGCATCACGCTCTGGGTGGTGGTGCCGATGTCGAGGCCGTATTTGTTGACGGCGCCGAAATAGGCTTCCGGCGCGAAGGTCTTGTCGGCGGGCGTGAAGGTGCAGCTCAGATCCTTGCTGGAGCCGAAGACGAAACCGGTGCCGCCGCCGATGGCGCAATCCAGCACACCGAGCTCGAAACCACCGGTCTCCGCTCGAGCATCTCCTGCCAGAGCCGCGATCGCGAGGGCGGCTGCGGCGATGAACCTCGACATAGTGCTCCCCCAAAAAGAATGCGGCCCGGAACGGCTACAATGTCCTGTTCCGGGCCGCGCGTATAGGGAGCGGATGTCGTTGCTGGCCGTGCCTTACTTGTAGGAGTGGACCAGATCCAGCGACGCCACCGCGACGGCCAGGTTGACGCCGGTCTGCGCCTGGACGCTGAGCGGCTCCAGCATGAAGGCGCCGTTCAGGCCGCCAACCAGGAGATTGGCGCCGCCGCCGGTTACCACGCTCGCCTCGGCATTGACGCCGTAATAGCTACCAGCGAGGTCGCCCGCCTCGTGATGAGGGGTTGCGGCAAGCACCGCCCAGACGAGCTGGCCCTGATGCGTTTGGCCGAGATCGACGCCGAGCTTGGAGATCATGCCGGTATACCGCTCGTCCGGCCCGTGGTGAAACGGGCGGAAGGTGCAGGAGACGCCCTTGTTCGACGTGATGACGTAGCCGATGCCGCCGTCGATGGTGCAATCGAGCGTGCCGAGCTGGAGCCTGCCGGCGCTGACCGGAGAAGCGAGGACCGTGGCGGCAACAGCGGCAGCGGCACAGGCAAGTGTTTTGATCATTGGAAAGGTCCTTTCGCGAAAACTTGGCCCCGGCTTGAAACGGTCGAGGTGCGCGGAGCGTTCCGCCGAAAACTTGGCGCGAACATGGCAAAGGTTGATGCATTGCCCTGGGCGGTTAACGGATCGCTATCGGCGTCTCCGCACCGCAACACTGCGGTTGCCGACGGCCGCCGAGCGTTATGCAACACGCTCGTGGCATCAGCCTCGCAATCAGCTGGCGTTGCTGCCGGTGCGCGACAGGCCGTCCTTGGCCGGCTGGTAGTTCGGGTCGAGGTGGACAGCCTCGCGGTAGGACTTGGCGGCCCTTACCTTGTCACCGCGCTTTTCGTAGATCAGCGCCTGGTTGGCCCAGGCCTCGGCATTCTTGCCGTCGAGCTTGATGGCCATGTTGAAGTCGCTGAAGGCGTTGTCCTCGTCGCCTGTCGCCA
Organism: Mesorhizobium australafricanum; assembly: GCF_033977265.1. Classification (NCBI taxonomy): domain Bacteria; kingdom Pseudomonadati; phylum Pseudomonadota; class Alphaproteobacteria; order Hyphomicrobiales; family Phyllobacteriaceae; genus Mesorhizobium; species Mesorhizobium australafricanum. The sequence goes on from NZ_JAVIIT010000007.1 coordinate 41,795, forward strand.
GATACGAGAGGCCGCGGCCGTTGTAGGGCTCGGCGGCGTCCGGCGCCAGCGAGATCGCGGTCGAGAAATCCTCGATGGCGAATTTGTGCTGACCCTGGCTCTGATAGATCAGGCCGCGATTGTGGTAGGCGCGAGCGTCCGTGGTGTCGAGCTGGATCGCCTTCTGGAAGTCGGTGAAGGCATCCTGGGTGCGGCCCGCCTTGCGGTAGAGATTGCCGCGGCCGATATAGGCTGCGTCGTAGTTGGCGTTGATCTGGATCGACCGGTTGTAGTCGGCTAAAGCGGCTTCCTGATTGCCCAGGAAGCGCTGGATGAGCGCGCGGTTGGAATAGGCCTGGTAGAAGTTCGGGTTGAGCTGGATGGCCTGGTTGAAATCCTTGAGCGCCGCCTGGTACTGGCCGCCGCGGCCATAGGCCGAGCCGCGCACGTTGTAGCCCTCGGGATCCTGCGGATTGCGCTGGATGACCGCCGAAAGCGAGGAGATGTTCTCGCTCGACCCTTGCGCCTTGTCGATCGAGTTGAACTCACCCGTCGGGGCCGTCTGGCATGCTGCAAGCGTCAGACCCGAAAGCAGGGCCGCCGTCAGGGCGAAGCCGCGAAAAGCGGTTCTGCGCTCCACGGAAATTGCGTTCATCTTTGTCCTCACTGCCGCAGCGCCGTCAGTCCGTTCCCTCTCCGAACCGGCTCCTATGCATAAACAAAAAGGTGGCGGCGATTCCGCATCGCGCCACCTTCGGTATCCTTCGAAAAGGACGAAAAATAGGCGTTATGAGCGCGGCGAGCGCGATGCGCCGGCAGCACCAGCCGGAGCCGGGCGCGGGGTCATCGGCAGCAGGCCTTCGCGCTGGGCGCGCTTGCGGGCCAGCTTGCGGGCGCGGCGCACGGCTTCCGCCTTCTCGCGGGCACGCTTCTCCGACGGCTTCTCGTAGTGACCGCGCATCTTCATTTCGCGGAAAATACCTTCGCGCTGCATCTTCTTCTTCAGCGCGCGAAGCGCCTGATCAACGTTGTTGTCGCGGACGAGTACCTGCACGGGCAATCCTGTCTTCGGGTTTGAAATCGTAGGCAAACAGCAATAGCTGACATGCCTCCGCGGCGAGCTGCACCGCGAATTGTGGCGGCTGATAGCAGAATCAGCTTGGGATGTCCACCGTCGATTGCGGAAAAGCGCGATCAAAAACCGGAGGGCTGCGCCTGAACGTTTGTTTGCCTTACGCGGTGGCCAAATGGAGGCGCGCAAAGTCCTCGAAAAACTCGCCATAGTCGCAGGTGATTTCCTCGCCGGCCGCGATGTCGCGAATGGCTATGGCGCCGCCATATTGCGAGAAATCCGTATTCGGCCGCTCGGAGTGGTTCATGAAGCGGCCATTGTCGACCTCATAGACCATGAAGCCGGGCTTGTCCGGGCTCGGATAGGCATAGCGGTCGAGCAGTTCCCTCAGATGCGGGCCTGCGGCTTCATATTTTTCCGTCGGGATCAGCCGGTCGAAGTCGGGATCGAGGCGCCAGATCGAAGCGCCTTTCCGGACAGGGTCGGCGGCGAAGACGCCGACGCCCTCGATGGCGCTCTGGGCAACATAGGTTCTGATCAGCAGCATCGTTCCGGTCCGATTTCGACGGGCAATCAAGATCGTCAAATCCGACCGGAATGCAAGGCCGCGTAGCGAAGTTTTGGATTGGCGGGCATGCTGGCGCCCCGCCAATCTGTTCACGTCCGGTTGATCGAGACGCCGCCATCGGCAAACAGCGCCATGCCGGTGGTGAAGCTCGACGCGTCAGAGGCCAGATAGAGCGCCGAGCGGGCGATCTCTTCCGGCCGCGCCATGCGGACTCGACGGCGGTTGGAAGTGAGGTCGCAAATGACGATGGCCGCGGCCACCCGAAACCGGCAAAGACCGCGGTCGGTCTACTGCCGCAACAGCCAACCCAGTCGGTCCCATGAGAAGGTGTAGCTGAGGGCGATCAGCAGCGCCATGACAATGCCCGCGGCGGCATGGCCGGCCAGATAGAATCCGGCGGCACCGCCAAACAGCACGACAAGTTCCAGCACCAGCCTGACGGCCCCCGGCACCGGCACCGGAGCCCGGCCCGATCGGCTCGGATCATTGAGCACGGCGAAGGTGCCCCACGACACAGCCGCAGCGAGCGGCAAGGCGATTGCGAGGGCCCAGCGCCCGTACCCGGCCGGGTAGCTCCAGCCGGCCATGCAGAGGCCAAGCAACGCGGAAAGCTCGAGCAGAAAGCGCAGGGTCAGATTCCACCAGGCGTTACCCATCATTGTCCTCTTGCGTCACGCGACAGGAGTGTCGCCGAAGACAGCCACCGAAGCCAGACCGGATGCCTCGTTTTGACTGCGGCGCAAAACGGCAAGCGCCGTCGCAAACAGCGCAAGGATGGCAGCGCGGTTTCGCTAGTGATACACCTCGCAAGCCGGGGCAGGGATGCCCGGCCGCAAATCCGCGAAAGCTATTGGCGCGAGGCTGGAACGTGAAGAAATACTCGGTATTCGCCATTGCCCGAGAGGCGATGCGCGGCCACAAGGGCTGGGAAGAGCAGTGGACATCGCCCGAGCCGAAGAAGGAATACGACGTCGTCATCGTCGGCGCCGGCGGGCATGGCCTGGCGACGGCCTATTATTTGGCGAGCGAGCACGGCATCACCAACATCGCGGTGCTGGAAAAGGGCTGGCTCGGCGGCGGCAACACCGGCCGCAACACCACCATCATCCGCTCCAACTACCTTTATGACGAAAGCGCCGGCATCTACGACCATGCGCTGAAGCTCTGGGATGGGCTCAGCCAGGAACTCAACTACAATGTCATGTATTCGCCGCGCGGCGTCATGATGCTGGCGCACAACGTCCATGACGTCCAGGTTTTCAAGCGCCACATCCATGCCAACCGCCTCAACGGCATCGACAATGAATGGCTGACGCCGGAGCAGGCGAAGGAATTCTGCCCGCCGCTCAACATTTCCAGGGAAGCGCGCTATCCGGTGATGGGCGCGGCATTGCAGCGGCGCGGCGGCACGGCGCGCCATGACGCGGTCGCCTGGGGCTATGCGCGCGGCGCCTCGGCGCGTGGCGTGCACATCATCCAGAATTGCGAGGTCACCGGCATCAAGCGCGCGGCCAATGGCGCGGTCAGCGGCGTGGAGACGACACGCGGCTTCATCGGCGCCAAGAAGGTCGGCGTGGTTGCGGCCGGCCATTCCTCGGTGATCATGAACATGGCCGGCGTGCGCATGCCGCTCGAAAGCTATCCGCTGCAGGCGCTGGTGTCGGAACCGGTCAAGCCGGTCGTGCCCTGCGTGGTGATGTCGAACACGGTGCACGCCTATATTTCGCAGTCGGACAAGGGCGAACTGGTGATCGGCGCCGGCACCGACCAGTATGTCTCCTACTCGCAGACCGGCGGCCTGCACATATTGCAGCACACGCTGGACGCCATCTGCGAGATGTTCCCGATCTTCACGCGCATGAAGATGCTGCGCTCCTGGGGCGGCATCGTCGACGTGACGCCAGACCGTTCGCCGATCCTGGCGAAGACGCCGGTCCAAGGCCTCTACGTCAATTGCGGCTGGGGCACCGGCGGCTTCAAGGCGACGCCCGGCTCGGGCAATGTCTTCGCGCACACGATCGCGAAGGACGAGCCGCATCCGATCAACGCGCCCTTCACGCTCGAGCGCTTCCGCACCGGCCGTCTTATCGACGAAGCGGCCGCGGCGGCGGTGGCGCACTGACGATGGCTCAACCGCTTTGCGATAAACCGGCCGGCGCGCGCGTCGGTCACGGCAAGTTTTAGGATCACCCAGATGCTTCTCATCCGCTGCCCCTATTGCGAGGAAGAGCGCCCGGAACTCGAGTTCCGCAATGCCGGCGAGGCGCATATCGCGCGCTCGGCCAACATGGCCGGCGAGAGCGACGACGATTTCGAGAAATTCTTCTTCATCCGCGCGAACCCGAAGGGCGTCATCTATGAGCGCTGGCGGCATATCCATGGCTGCGCGCGCTTCTTCAACGCGGTGCGCGACACCGTCACCGACAAGTTCGTCATGACCTACAAGGCCGGCGAGCCGAAGCCCGCGAAGTTGCCTGGAGCCTCGAAATGAACGCCGCGTTCCGCATTTCCGGCGCCGGTCGCCTCAGCCAGGCGAAGACCGCTTCGTTCAGCTTCGACGACAAGTCCTATACCGGCATCGAGGGCGACACACTTGCGTCGGCGCTGCTCGCCAACGGCGTGCACCTGGTCGGCCGCTCGTTCAAATATCACCGGCCGCGCGGCTTCTTGTCGGCCGGGGCGGAGGAACCCAACGCGCTGGTGCAGATCGTGCGCGACGATGCACGCAAGACGCCCAATGTGCGGGCCACGGTCCAGGAGCTTTATGACGGGCTGACCGCCAATTCGCAGAACCGCTGGCCGTCGCTCGCCTTCGACGTCGGCGCGGTCAACGACATCGCCTCGCCGCTGTTTTCGGCCGGCTTCTACTACAAGACCTTCATGTGGCCGAAGTCAGCCTGGAAGAACCTTTACGAGCCGAAGATCCGCGCCGCGGCCGGTCTTGGCGTCTCTCCCGACAAGCCGGATCCGGATCACTATGCCGCGCGCTATGCCCATTGCGAGGTGCTGGTGCTGGGCGGCGGCGCTGCCGGCATCGCGGCCGCACTTGCCGCGGCCGAAACGGGCGCGCGGGTCATCCTCGCCGATGAGCAGGCCGAATTCGGCGGCAGCCTGCGCTTCGAAAGTGGCGCCAGGATCGATGGCGAGACCGGCTATGCCTGGGCGCAGGCGGCGATCGCGAGGCTCAAGGCGATGGACAATGTGCGCGTACTCTCGCGCACGACTGCCTTTGGCTATTACGCGCAGAATTTTGTCGGCCTGGTCGAGCGGGTCAGCGACCATCTCAAGAGCCCGGGCCGCGAGCTGGCGCGCGAGCGCCTGTGGCAGATCCGCGCCAATCGCGTCGTCATCGCGACCGGCGCCATCGAGCGGCACATGGTGTTCGCCAACAACGATCGTCCCGGCGTGATGCTCGCTTCGGCGGCGCGCACCTATCTCAACCACTACGGCGTGGCGGTCGGCAGGAATGTCGGCGTCTACACGGCCAACGATTCCGCCTATGCCACCGCGATCGACCTCAAGAAGGCCGGCGTCAATATCGCGGCCATCATCGACCTGCGCGACAACCCGGCCGGGCCGGTGATCGACGAGGCGAGGGGTCTCGGCATCGAGATCAATTTCGGCCGCGCGGTGGTCAGCGCCGGCGGCAAGCTGCGCGTATCCTCGATGACCGTGCAACCGAAGAATGGCGGCGGCGAACGGACCATCCCGGTTGACGCCATCCTGATGTCGGCCGGCTGGACGCCGTCGGTGCACCTGTTCTCGCAGTCGCGCGGCAAGGTCGCCTTCAACGACGAGACCAAGCGCTTCGTGCCCGGCACCTATGCGCAGGACTGCGTCTCGGTCGGGGCCTGCAACGGCACCGACGGACTGGCGGCTTCGGTCGACGAGGCTTATGCGGCCGGCGCCAAGGCGGCGAAGGAGGCCGGCGGCAAGGATTCCAGCGTCAAGACCGGCAAGGGCGCGAAGCCGAAGGTCGATGCCGGCGAAAGCTGTTCGCGCGGCATGCTGGGCGCGGCGCCCGGCGCCGGGCCGGACACAAGGGTTAAGGCTTTCGTCGATTTCCAGAACGACGTCACAGCCAAGGACATCCGCCAGGCGGTGCATGAAGGCATGCACTCGATCGAGCATGTCAAGCGCTTCACCACCAACGGCATGGCGACCGACCAGGGCAAGACGTCGAACATGCACGGCCTCGCGATCGCCGCCGAGACGCTCGGCAAGCCGATCCCGCAGGTCGGCCTCACCACCTTCCGCGCGCCCTATACGCCGGTGACCTTCGGCTCGATCGTCGGGCATGCGCGCGGCGCCCTGTTCGATCCGACCCGGCGCACGGCAACACATGGCTGGGCGGCTTCGCACGGTGCTGTGTTCGAGGATGTCGGCCACTGGAAGCGCGCCTGGTATTTCCCCAAGGCCGGCGAGGACATGCATGCCGCCGTCGACCGCGAATGCGTGACGGTGCGAAAAGTGGGCGGCCTGTTCGATGCCTCGACGCTCGGCAAGATCGAGGTGGTCGGGCCGGACGCGGCGAAGTTCATGGAGCTGCTCTACACCAATCCCTGGGAGAAGCTGGAAACCGGCCGCTGCCGCTATGGCATCATGCTGCGCGAGGATGGCTTCATCTATGACGACGGCGTCGTCGGCAGACTGGCGCCCGACCGCTTCCATGTGACGACGACGACCGGCGGCGCGCCGCGCGTCATGAACCACATGGAGGATTACCTCCAGACCGAATTCCCGCATCTCAATGTCTGGCTGACTTCGATCACCGAGCAGTGGGCGGTCATCGCCGTCCAGGGACCGAAGTCGCGCGAGATCATCGCGCCGCTGGTCGAAGGCATCGACATGTCGGACGAGGCGATGCCGCATATGTCGGTGCGCGAAGGCAAGATCTGTGGCGTGCCGACAAGACTGTTCCGCATGTCCTTCACCGGCGAGCGCGGCTTCGAGGTCAATGTGCCGGCCGACTATGGCGAGGCTGTCTGGGAAGCGCTGTGGGCCGAAGGCCAGAAGCATGGCGCGACCGCCTACGGCACCGAGTCGATGCACGTGCTGCGCGCCGAGAAGGGCTACATCATCGTCGGCCAGGACACCGACGGCACGGTGACGCCGAACGATGCCGGGCTCGACTGGGCGGTCGGCAAGAAGAAGACCGACTTTGTCGGCATTCGCGGCCTGACCCGGCCGGACCTTGTGGCCAAGGGCCGCAAGCAGCTCGTGGGCTTGAAGACCAAGGATCCGAAGGTGGTGCTGGAGGAGGGCGCGCAGATCGTCGAGGATCCGAAGCAGGCGATCCCGATGAAGATGATCGGCCACGTCACCTCCAGCTATTGGTCGGAGAATTGCGGCCGCTCGATCGCGCTGGCGCTTGTCGCCGGCGGCCGCGACCGCATGGGCCAGACGCTCTATGTGCCGATGCCGAACGGCACGATCGAGGTGGAGGTCACCGGCATGGTGTTCGTCGACGAGAAGGGAGAGCGCCTCAATGGCTAAGGCCGCCGCCAAGACAAAAGCCGCCGTCGCCTCCGCTTCCGTCGAGCGGCGTCCCGCACTGGCTGGCCGCACGCTGTCGGCGCCGGGCGTGAAAGTCGAGATGCTGCCGCCGGCCGAGCGCGTTTCGCTGCGCGCGCCGCAGGCTTCGCTCGCAGCGCTTTCCAAGGCGCTCGGCGTAACGCTGCCGGTCAAGCCGAAGAGCTCGGCCACGAAGGACGGGCGCACGGCGCTGTGGCTCGGGCCGGACGAATGGATGATCATCGACGAGGCGGGCAACGATCCGCTCGCCGACTGCGCCAAGGTGACAGTGCTGCATTCGGCGGTCGGCATCTCGCACCGCAATGTCGGGATTTCGGTTGTGGGACCAGCGGCTACGGTGACGGTCAATTCGGGTTGTCCGCAGGACCTGTCGCTCGACGCATTTCCGGTCGGAGCGGCCTCGCGCACCATTCTGGGCAAATCCGAGATCGTGCTGTTGCGCACAGCCGCGGATTCCTTCCGGGTGGAGTGCTGGCGTTCCTTCTCGGACTATGTCTTTACTTTGCTGTCGGAAGCGGCGAGCGACGCGGCGAACTGAATTTCCGGCGGCTGACTGTCCGAGAGGGCGCTGCCGGAACCATCGCCAGTCGGCGCCGTTTCCGCGGTCTGCGAGGAGAACGCCGATGCCGTCCAAATCCGCGCCGAAGTCTCCAAAGAAGACAGCGGCTGTCCGCTCGCTGGAGCAGGAGCGGCGTCACGAGATCGAGGAAGAAGAACTCGAGGAGGGGCTCGAGGACACATTCCCGGCCAGCGATCCGGTGTCGATCACCGGAACATCCATTTCCGGCGGACCGGCAAAGCCCGGCAAGGCCAAAACCGTGCCGGGAATGAAGTCGCGTAAGAAATAGGCTTGGGTGGATCGCTCATGGCCCGCAGGCAAACGAAAAGGGCGGCCAAGTGCCGCCCTTTTCGTTCGAGGTGTTGCCGGTAGCACTTAATTGCATGTTGCCCAAGAAGTGTGCAGCGGTTCCGGGACAACGACATGCATCAAATCAAAGACTTTAGAGACCGGGCACGAACCACGGGCTGACGTCGATGCCAAGCCGTGGGCTCTTGGTCTGGGTCTTTGCGGTGTCAGCCTTTTCGACCGAGCCGGTCGCGGTGCAATCAAGAACCACATTGGTCTGGGTGCAGGCAGCCGGGGCATGCTTGACCGACTGGTTCGCACCGGCGAAAGCAGCGCCCGAGAAAGCCAGCACGGTGGCGAGGGCAAGGATGGTCTTCTTCATTTCCGTCTCCTGTCAACCTTTTTCGTACATGTACGATACAACGTACAGATACGGTTAATGGAGGCGGAATTCAAGAACAAATTTGTACGCGTACGACAACTTTTTTTGAACGTAGGAATTTGGGCTCGCACATCAAGCGACCGACGACACAATGCCGGCGAAGGGGATCAGCAGTCGATTGGTGTGCCGGTGAGGGGAGGAACGTCGCGCGCCGACAGTCCCGCCAGCGTGAAATCGCACATGCGCTTCACATAGGCCTGCGCGTCGCCGAACGGGTAGAAGGGAAAAGTGATCAAGAGCGAGATCGTGCCGTGGCCGACGGTCCACAGCATAGTGGCGATGGCGCGCGGGTCGCCCTTGAGCTTGCCGGCGGCAACACAGGCCTCGACGCGTTTGATCAGCACCTTCATGGCCGGATTGCCCTCTTCCATGTCCTCGTAGCTGCGCCCCTCCGGCAGCTTGGTCTTCTCGGTCATGAAGACGGTGCGGTATTCGTTGGGATTGCCGAGGCCAAACGCGGCGTATTCGGTCATCACTGCCTGCAGCGCCTCGATCGGGTCGTCGGCGGGATGCTCCTCGATGCGCCGGGCGAGCATCTCGAAGGCGTCCTCGGCGAGCGCGAACAGGATGTCCTGCTTGTCGGCGAAATAGGAATAAACCGACATCGGCGCATAGCCGACGCGCTTGGCAAGCTTGCGGATGGTCAGGCCCTCATAGCCCTCCTCCTGCACCAGCTTGTGAGCTGCGGCGACCAGTTCCGAGCGAAGCTCTGCCTTCTGTTTTTCGCGGCGTTTCTGAACGCTCAGCGCCAATGTCCGCCTGCCTTTTATCGTTGGTTGCCTGACGAAATTATATACGCTGTACGGAAACGGACAAGAGAGCGATCCGGTTCCGCTACGTTCGCTCCAACTCTCTGTTTTAACGCAGCTCTTTTCTTGGAGTTGCTCAAATGGCACCGATGCCGCCGTCGAGCGCCAGCGTGTGGCCGGTCATGAAGGAATTGGCCGGGTCGGCGAGGAACAGGACGCCGGTCGTGATCTCGTCGACCTCGCCGACACGCTTCATCGGCACGCCGCGCGTGAGCTCGGCAAGCGCTTCGGCTTCGGGCGCGCCGGTGAAACGGACGAAGCCGTCGACCATCGCCGTGCGTGTATGCGCCGGGCAGACAGCGTTGATGCGTATCCCTTTGCTGGCATATTCCACGGCCGCCGAGCGCGTCAGCCCGACGACGCCGTGCTTCGCGGCGGCATAGACCGAAAGCTTCGGTGCGCCCGAGAGGCCGGCGACCGAGGCGATGTTGACGATGACGCCGCCCGCGCCGCTTTCCCTGAACTGGCGTTCCATCCGCGGGATCTGGTGCTTCATGGCATAGAAGACGCCGAGCAGGTCGACCTCCACCACGCGGCGCGCCTCTTGTGAGGTCACCTGCGGCAGGCGTACGAAGCTGTGCACGATGCCGGCATTGTTGACGGCGATATCGAGCCGGCCGAATTTTTCCACGGCAAGCTTCACCAGATCCTCGGAGAGTTTCTCCTCGGCAATGTTGCCGGCAAGCACCGCCGTCTCGGTGTCAAGCGTCGAGGCGAAAGCGTTCAGCGCATTCTCGTCGAGATCGGAGAGCACCAACCGCGCGCCTTCGGCGGCGAAAGCCTTTGCCGCGCCGCTGCCGAGACCGCCGGTCGCACCGGTGATCAGCACCGTCATCCCATCGAAACGGCCCATCGCTCAGCTCTCCCGTCTTCAGCTGTTCTTGTCGATCAGTTCCACCGCGAGCGCGGCGAGCAGTTTTACCGCCTGGCCGTAGGTCTTTGCCTTTTCCGGATTGGAGGCGTTGCCGTCCAGCGCGCGGCGATAGACGCCCTGGCAGATTGCCGCCAGCCGGAAGAAGGAGAAAGCCAGGAAGAAGGTCCAGTTGCCAATCTCCTCGATGCCGCGCCTTCGGCAGTAGGCGGCGACATAAGCCTGCTCGGAAGGCAAGCCGGCGGCAGCGCGATCGACACCGCCGAGGCCGCGAAAGCCTGAGGCATGCGGCAGACGCCATTGCATGCATTGATAGGCGAGGTCGGCGAAGGGGTGGCCGAGTGTCGACAACTCCCAGTCGAGCACCGCGATGACTTTCGGCGCGTCCGGCGCGAACATCATGTTGTCCAGCCGGTAGTCGCCATGCACCAGCGAGACGCGGCCGTCATCGGCCGGCATATGCGTTTCGAGCCAAGCAATCAGCCGGTCCATGCCGGCGATGGTTTCGGTTTCCGAAGCACGGTACTGGCTGGTCCAGCGGGCGAGCTGGCGCTCGAAATAGCTGCCGGGCCTGCCGAAATCGCCAAGGCCGACGGTGTCCACATCGACGTCGTGCAAGGCGGCAAGCGTGGCATTCATGGCATCGTAGATCGCGGCGCGCTCGTCATTGCCGGAGGCGTCCGGTAGCGAGGGATCCCAGAAGATGCGGCCGTCGAGATACTCCATGACATAGAACATGCGGCCGATCGGCGATTCCTCGCCTGACAGATGCAGCATGCGCGGCACCGGAACAGCGGTTCCGGCAAGCGCTTGCATCACCCGGAACTCGCGGTCGACCTGATGAGCGGATTTCAACAGCTGCCCCGGTGGCTTGGCGCGCAGCACATAGCGACCGCTTTTGGCGGTGAGCAGATAAGTCGGATTGGATTGTCCGGACTTGAATTTCTCGATCCCGGACAGCCCGGCAAAACCCGGGATATGCGCTTCGAGATACGGCGCAAGCGTCTCTGGATCCAGGATATTGGCGTCGCCGCTCATGCGGTCTCGGGCTGGCGCTCGATCAGCGTCAGGGTCAGCCAGCGCGCGGTCAGCGCCGGCTTCTTCGATCCTTCGATCTCGATGGTCACGTCATGCGCCGTCTGCACCCAGCCGGACGGCCTCACCTTGACGTCCGCCAGCACGAAACGGGTGCGGATGCGCGAACCGGTCTTCACCGGCGCCAGGAAACGCAGCGTATCGAAGCCGTGGTTGACGCCCATCTTGGTGTTTTCGAGTGGCGGCATGGTCTCGAAGGTCATCGCCGACAGAAGCGACAGCGACAGGAAACCGTGCGCGATGGTGCCGCCGAACGGCGTCTCGCGCTCGGCGCGCTCCGGATCGCAATGGATGAACTGGTGGTCGTCGGTCGCATCGGCGAACTGGTCGATCATGCGCTGCGTCACCGTTCGCCAGGGCGAGACGCCGACCTCCTTGCCGACGCTTGCCAGAAGCGTATCGAGACTGATCGGTTCCACGCTGATGTCCTCCGCACCCCGCCCGGATTGCATTCCTTGAATCGGGCGCCTTATTCCTTGAACAAAGTCATTCCATGCTGCACCGACTGGCCGCCGTCGATCGGCAGGATGGCGCCGGTGACATAGCTGCCGGCACGGCTGCACAAATAAAGCGTTGCGCCGGCAATGTCATCCGCCACGCCGATGCGGCCGAGCGGAACATGGTTACCGACATGTTTCGCCTGCTCCTCGGTCGCGGTGGCAAACGCCGTCATCCGGCTCTGGAAAGGACCCGGGGCAAAGGCGTTGACGGTGATGCGGCGAGCGGCGAACTCGATCGCCAGCGTGCGTGTCAAATGATGCACCGCCGCCTTGGAAGCAGCGTAGGAATAGGCATCGTCGGCCAGCGGCTGGGTGCCCATCACCGAGCCCAGATTGATCACGCGGGCCGGATCGTCGTCTCCCGCGGCGGCGTCGAGCAGCGGCAGCAGCTCCCTGGTCAGGTGGAAGACGGCGGTGACGTTGACGCCGAACACCTTGGCCCAGGCGTGGTAAGGGAACTCCTGCAGCGGCGCGCCCCAGGAAATGCCGGCATTGTTGACCAGGATGTGCAGGCGCTCCGTGCGCGCTTTGACCTCGGCGACAAGTGCCGCGATGCCGGCTTCGCTGGACACGTCGCCGGCAAAGCCCTCGGCATGGCCGGAGCCGCCGAGCGCATTCAATTCGTTGGCGACTTTTGCGCAATCCTCGCCCTTGCGCGAGGCGATCATCACATGAGCGCCGGCACGCACCAGCCCGGTCGCCACCATGCGGCCGATACCGGTCGCCGCACCCGTCACCAGCGCGGTCTTGCCGGTGACCGAGAACAGCTTGTCCAGATAGCTCATCGCATTCCTCTGCATTCCGCCCGGCCGGGGACTCGCCCAAGGACTCGCCCAAGGACTCGCGTTGACAAGGCTAGCCGAAGTACGGTCATCCTTGCCACGGGTAAAGATTTATCTTCGGAAAGGCTGGAAGCGATGGCGGATATGAATCTCGGCATGACCGAGCGGCTGAAGCCAATCCACCGGCGGGTGGCGGCGATGGTGCGCGACGAGATCGCGCCGCTCGGCGAAGAGTTCCTCGCCGAGGTCGGCAAGAGCGGCGACCGCTGGAGCTATACGACGAGACAGACCGAAATCCTCGAAGGACTGAAGAAGACGGCGCGGGAGCGCGGGCTGTGGAACTTCTGGCTGACCGATTCCAAGCGTGGCTACGGCCTTTCCACCGTCGAATACGCCTATCTGGCCGAGGAGATGGGCAAGGCGCATCTCGGCGCCGAGACCTTCAACTGCTCGGCGCCCGACACCGGCAACATGGAGGTGCTGGAGCGCTACGGCACGCAGGTGCAGAAGGACGAGTGGCTGGCTCCGCTGCTCGACGGAAAAATCCGTTCGGCCTATTTGATGACCGAGCCGGACGTCGCCTCCTCGGATGCGACGAATATTTCGATGCGCTGCGAGCGGCAGGGCGGCGACTATGTGCTGAACGGCGAAAAATGGTGGGCCTCGGGCGCCGGCGATCCGCGCTGCGCCATCTATATCGTCATGGTTAGGACCGGATCGGACAAGGAGCCGCAGCATCGCCGGCATTCGATGATCCTGGTGCCCTCCGACAGCAAGGGCATCACCAGGTTGCGGCCAATGCAGGTCTATGGCGACGACGACGCCCCGCACGGCCACATGCATCTCAGATTCGACAATGTACGGGTACCGGCGGCGAACCTGATCCTTGGCGAGGGCAGGGGGTTCGAGATCGCGCAGGGGCGGCTGGGGCCCGGCCGCATCCATCACTGCATGCGCGCCGTCGGCCAGGCCGAGATGGCGCTGGAGATGCTGTGCCAGCGCTCGGTGCGGCGCGAGGCCTTCGGCCAGTCGCTGGCAAAGCTTGGCGCCAATTTCGATATCATCGCCGAATGCCGAATGGAGATCGAGATGGCGAGGCTGCTCTGCCTGAAGGCGGCCTGGATGATCGACCAGGGCGATGCGCGCGCCGCCGCGCCCTGGATCAGCCAGATCAAGGTGGTGGCACCGCGCGTCGCGCTGAAGGTCACCGACGAGGCGGTGCAGATGTTCGGCGCGCAAGGCATCAGCCAGGACACGCCGCTCGCCCGATCCTGGACGCATTTGAGGACGCTGCGGCTGGCCGACGGGCCGGACGCCGTGCACCGGCGCCAGGTGGCGCGCACGGAACTGAAGAAATACACGCAGGAAAAGGTCTGACGGCCATGACGCTTCCATCGCAAATGCAGGGTCTGCTGCTTGTCGGCGACGGCTATACGAGGACACCGTCAGCGGCCGCGCTGGAGGCGATGCAACCCTATCTCCAACACGGCAGCATCGCGGTGCCGGCACCCGGTCCGTCGCAGGCGCTGATCAAGGTCGGCCTCGCCTCGATCAATCCGTCCGACATTGCCTTCATCAAGGGCCAGTACGGCCAGCCGCGGGTAAAGGGCCGCCCGGCGGGTTTCGAAGGCGTCGGCGTCGTCGTCGCCACCGGCGACGATGCCTATGCCAGGAGCCTTGCTGGAAAACGCGTCGCCTTTGCCACCGGCGTGTCGAATTGGGGGCATGGGCGGATTATGCGGTTGCCGAGGCCGCGTCCTGCATCCCGCTCATCGACACCGTGCGCGACGAGGATGCCGCCGCGATGATCGTCAATCCGCTGACCGCTTTAGCCATGTTCGACATCGTCAGAGAGGAGGGCGAAAAAGCCTTCATCATGACCGCGGGCGCCAGCCAGCTCTGCAAGCTGATCATCGGGCTGGCGAAGGAGGAGGGCTTCAGGCCGATCGTCACCGTGCGCCGCGATGAGCAGATGCCGCTGCTGAAGGATCTCGGCGCCGCCCATGTGCTCAACGAGAAGGCGGCGGATTTCGAGGTGGCACTGCGCGAAGCGATGAAGGCCGAGCAGCCGCGCATCTTCCTCGACGCGGTCACCGGCCCGCTGGCTTCGACCATCTTCAATGCCATGCCGAAGCGCGCGCGCTGGATCGTCTATGGCCGGCTCGACGCCGAGCCGACGGTGATCCGCGAGCCTGGCCAACTGATCTTCCAGCACAAGCGCGTCGAAGGTTTCTGGCTGGCCGAATGGATGCGCCAGTTCCGCGACAGGCTCGGCCCGGCGGTGCTGGAAGCGCAGAAGCGCTTTTCCGACGGACGCTGGTCGACCGACGTCACCGCGGTCGTGCCGCTGGACGAGGCGATGGCGCGACTGCCGGCTGAACTGGCCAAACCCAACGGAAAGGTGTTCATAAGGCCATGATGTCGGCAGGCGACGGGCTTGCGGCCGCTATGCCGCGCTGTTTTCGCCATGATATGCCGGCCGCCATCAAAACGCCGGGACGGTGCTCAACCGATCCCGCTTCGAGCATTGCGTGGGGCATTCGATGACGATTTCCAAGCCGGTTTTCGACCGTTTGGGGTTTTGGCTGTGGGTTGGGTCGTTTCTTGTTGTGCTCGGCCTGGTGCTATGGTCGCCCGATACGCGTTCGGTTGTCCATATCTATAGACATGGCAGTGAAGCTTTTCTGAGCAGCCAACCGCTGTATCAAGTCGAAGTCGCCATGGGATATCTATACGCCCCCGCCTTCGCCGTCCTCTACGTTCCCCTGCTGAAGCTCGGGCCGTATCTGGGCAATTTTTTATGGCACGCGCTGGGCTTCGGGGTGCTTACCTTTGCCGCGATGCGCCAGGTGCGCAAGGTCGGCGGCCAGGAGCAGACATGGCTGCTGTCCTTCGGTCTCTTCCTTGCCTTGCCGGTTTCGCTGGCAGCGCTTCGCAACGGCCAGGCGACGATCCTGCTCACCGGCGCGTGCTGGTTTCTCACGCTGTCGGCACTCGAGGGTCGCCGGGCCGAGAGCTTCTTCTGGGCCTCGCTTGCGATCATTGCCAAGCCCACGGCGATCATCATGCTGCTCCTGGCGGGGGCGCTGCGTCCCAGGCTGATACCGGTGCTGGCACTGGCGATCCTTGTCGTGCTCGCCATCCCCTATGGCTTTGCGTCCACGGGTTATATCAACGCCCAGTACCACGATTTCTTCCGGATGCTGACCTCGATGGCGGTCGACCCAACCGGCCCCTTCGTCCCGGCCGACTTCACTGCGCCTTTCACAAGGCTTGGGATGACGCTTCCGGAGTTTGACGCGACGATCGTGCGCTTCGCCGCGGGCCTGCTTACGCTGTGGGTGGTGCTCCAGTTCGACCGCAGGCTGGACGCGAGCGTCAGCGGGCTCGCCATCTTCCTGGTTGCGGCATTCTACATGTGCGTCTTCAATCCGCGGGTCGAGCAGAACACCTATGCCATGGTGGCGGTGCCAGCCGGCCTCTCCATGGCCCTGCTGTGGCGGGAGAAGCGGGCCGGAACCATGCGCTGGTTGCTGGCGGCGCTTCTCTTCGCTACCGGTCTGACCAGTGTCGATGGCCGGCTGCACGATCTTTTCCACCCGTGGTTCCGGCCAATCAGCATCAGTATAATCGCTTGCGTGCTCATCGGTTGGTTCTTGACGCGCGGCAGCGAGAAGATGCCGGCCGCCGGGTCCGTCGCACATGGCTGAGATGCTCGACATCATCGCGCCGTTCTTCGACGAGGCCGAATCCGCTGTTGCGTTCGTCGGGTTGCTCGACAAGCTCGAGGCGGCCGTGGCGGAGCGCTTCGGCATGACGGTCCGCAAGATACTCGTCGACGACGGCAGCCGCGACGGCAGCGCCGAGACATTCGCGGCGACATTGTCGGGTTCCTGGGAAATCGTGCGGCTCAGCCGCAATTTCGGCAAGGAAGCGGCGGTGCTCGCGGGCTTGGACCATTCGCGTGGCGACATGGTCCTGATCATGGACTCCGACCTCCAGCATTCCATGGATATCAGCCTGAAGATGATCGGCGAACTGGTCGAGAACCCGCAGATCGATGTCGTCTACGCGCAGAACGATCGGCGCGAGGGGAGCTGGCGGCGCAGCCAGCTGGCGCGGCTCTTCTACACGCTGATCAACAGCAGCCAGCGCTTCGATATTCCCGAGAATGCCGGAGACTTCCGCGTCATGCGCGGCGCGGTGGCGCGTGCCTTGACCAGCGTGCGCGACAAGCGTCGTTTCAACAAGGGCCTGTTCGCCTGGGCCGGCTTCCGCCAGAAGGCAGTGCTCTATTCGCCGGAAAACCGCGCCAGCGGCACGTCGAAATGGAGCAGGTTCAACCTGATCGCGTTCTCCCTGGAAGGGTTCACCTCGTTTTCGGTGATTCCGCTGCGCGTCATAAGCCTTGTCGGATTGCTGGCGGCGTTTGCCGGTCTTGCCTATGGCGTGAAGGTGCTCTTCGAGGTGCTGTTCTATGGCGTCGCCGTGCCCGGCTATCCCAGCATCATGGTCGCCGTCGTGTTGCTTGGCGGCCTCAACCTGGCGCTGCTCGGCCTGATCGGCGAATATGTCTGGGTCACGCTCAGCGAAAGCAAGGATCGGCCCGTCTACATCGTGCGCGATGTCCTCCACGGCAATGTTGCCGAGCGGGTCGCTCCCGGCAAATGATCCGGTCGATCCGCCTGATTGCCGACGATTACGGGCTGGCGCCGGGCGTATCGGGCGCGATTCTCGACTTGATCGAGCGCGGCCGCCTGACCGGAACCGGCTGCATGACCGGCTTTCCCGAATGGCAAGAGGCGGCGGCGCGCATAAGGC
The DNA here is from genome assembly GCF_033977265.1 of Mesorhizobium australafricanum. Taxonomy (NCBI): domain Bacteria; kingdom Pseudomonadati; phylum Pseudomonadota; class Alphaproteobacteria; order Hyphomicrobiales; family Phyllobacteriaceae; genus Mesorhizobium; species Mesorhizobium australafricanum. Next base: position 59,116 of record NZ_JAVIIT010000007.1, read on the forward strand.
CGCTTCGCAAAAGGGCGGCCGTCGGCTTGCATCTGACCCTCACCGATCAGATCGCCGCGACCGGTTCATCCAGCCTGGCGCCGGATGGCAAGTTGCCAAGGCTCGCTTCCCTTGCGCTGCCGCTGCTGCGCGGACGTATCGACGAGCAGGACGTTCATGCCGAGCTCGACGCCCAGTACGACCGCTTCACCGAAGCGCTGGCCGGCCCGCCCGACTATATCGACGGGCACCAGCATGTGCATTTTCTTCCCGTGGTGCGAAATTGGTTGCTCGCGCGTTTTGCGGCGGCCGCTCATAAACCTGCGCTGCGAGGTGCGCCGGGGCTTTCCGGCCTGGACGCGGCGGCGGCCAAGATTGCGGCGATCGCCACGCTGGCCGCGGGCTTCAACAGATCGATGCAGCGGGCCGGCTTTAGCGTGATGACACCGCTCTGCGGCATCTATGACTGGCGGCAGCCGGAGAAATTCGCTTCAACGCTGCGCGCCGCGATCGAGACCTTGCCCGAACAGGGGGTGTTCATGTGCCATCCGGGCCATGTCGATGGGACGTTGCGCGCGCGCGACCCGATGCAGGGCGTGCGTGAGGTCGAATTTGCCGTTCTCTCCTCGGAGAATTTCAGCGCCAGCCTCGACCGGGCCGGAGTCCGCGTGACGGATGCAGGCGTATGAGAAATGCCGGCCAGCCGCAGCGTTCGACCGGCAACAAGATCGTCCGCTTCGTGTTGGTCGGGCTGGTCAACACCGGCCTCGACCTCACAGCATTTTTCCTGCTGCTCAAGCTTGCGGCTCCGGCTTTGGCCGCCAATGTCGGCGCCTGGTTCGTTGCGGTCCTCTTCTCCTTCGTGGCGAATGGCTTCTGGTCGTTCGAGCGGGACCCGGGCATCCGGCTGCACCACTCCTTCCTGCGCTTCGTCTCGCTGGGAGCGCTGATTTCGCTTGGCGTTTCCAGTCTTTCGATCGCCGTCCTGGCAGGGGCCGTCGGCGTGTGGCCGGCCAAGATCATCGGCGTCGCGGTGGCGGCCGTGCTGAACTTCCTGGCGGCACGCTGGTCGATCGAAGGCCGGCTATTCAAATAGCCTACTCGGCAGGCTCAAGGTTAGTCCAGCTAGCGCAAGCTCTCCAGGTCGCGGATGCGCTTGGCGCCGGCGGCTTCCAATTGTCGCGTCACAGCACCGATCAGCGTTTCGGCGACGACGAAGAGAGCGGCTGACGAATCCCAGGCCGAGGGCACGGCGGTGCGTCCGGCGATCACATGGCGGGCCAAGCGGGCGATCGGCGAAAGCCACTGGTCGGTGAAGAGAATGATCTGGACGCCGCGATGATGAGCCTTCTCGGCAAAGCGGAAGAGACTTTCCTGGTAGCGGCGGATGTCGAAGATCACCAGAACGTCGCGCTTGCCCATGTCGATCAGACGGTCGCGCCAGATGCTCTCCTGGCCAGCGAGGTGATAGACATCCGGCTGGATGATGGCGAGGTGGGCGGCCATATAGCGCGCCAGAGGATCGGTGAAGCGGCCGCCGATCAGGAAGGTCTTGCCGCGCCGCTCGGCAAGCCGTGCGGCTATGTCGGCGAGCTGCTTGTCGGTGAGGTGCCGGAACGTCTCGCGCATATTGTCGAGCGTCGCCTCCAGCATCGGCGAGACGGCGCCGCCGGTCGAACTCGGATTGAGCGTGCGCGAAGCGGGCGACTGCAATTGCGCCGCCAGTTCATCCTGCAGCGCCGACTGGAATTCAGGATAGTTCTGGAAGCCGAGCCTGGCGACGAAACGCAGGATCGTCGGCGAGGACACGCCAGCAGCGGTGGAGAATTCGGCGACGGTCTTCAGCCCGGTCAAAGGGTAGTTGGCAATCAGCGTCTGGGCGGCGCGGCGCTCGCCGGCCGGCATCGTGCCGATGCGGTCGGAGATCAGTTCGGCAATGCTGGAAATCATGGTTTTCCCCCACCCGTTGACCCGCCGCCGCCGTTTTCCCGAATTCGCGTTTGACAAAGCCTGCCAAACTGTATGAAATCATTCACAGGGACGCAATGAGACAAAATACGTAACATAAGATACAGCATCCCGCAGGGGACGATATGGAGAAAGCTCGGCCCGCTAGCCTTGCACCGTCTGAAACCGTGAGGGTGACCAACCCCGGCGGATTCAGCCCCTTCGTCTTCACTTGCGACCACGCTTCCAACGTCGTCCCCGCCGAATTCGGAACGCTCGGCCTGCCGGCCGGGGAGCTTTCCCGCCACATCGCCTGGGACCCCGGCGCGCTTCCCGTCGCTTGCCGCATGGCCGAGGCGCTGGACGCCACCTTGATCGAGACCCGCGTGTCGCGGCTCGTTATCGACTGCAACCGGCCGCTCGACGCGCCCGATCTCGTTCCGCCGGTCAGCGAGACGACGGCCATTCCCGGAAATTCGGGCCTGTCCGACAGGCAGCGCGCCGCACGGGTCGACCTTGCCTGGCGCCCGTTCCACGACACGATCGCCCAGATCATCGACGGGCGGCTGGCGCGCGGCCAGGAGACGCGTCTGGTGTCGGTGCACTCCTTCACGCCGGTCTACATGGGCAAGAGCCGGCCCTGGCATATTGGCATCATCCATGATGACGACCGCCGCCTGGCGACGCCCTTGGTGGTGGCGCTGCGGCGGCTTGCCGGCGTCACCGTCGGCGTCAACGAACCCTATTCGCCGGCCGACCGCGTCTATTTCACGCTGGAACGGCACGCGCGCTCGCGCGGCCTTGCCTGCGCGATGATCGAAATCCGCAACGACGAAATCTCCGGCGAGACCGGGCAGCGGAAATGGGCGGATCTGCTCACCGGCATTTTTTCCAATCTGGAGCCCGAGGAGGCCAGGGGCTCCCGACAAAGCGCAGCAATGGGAAAGTCAGTACAATCGGCCAGCTAAGAAAATAAGGGGACTTCCAGATGGCTACACCGGATCACACCGACAAATCAGAGGATGTAAAGATCCTTCACAGCATGGGTTACGCCCAGGAATTGGCACGCCGCATGAGCGGCTTCTCCAACTTTGCCATTTCCTTTTCGATCATCTGCATTCTGGCCGGCGGCATCACGTCATTCCCGCTGGCTATGGCGACCGGCAGCGGCTTCGAGGCAACCATCGGCTGGCTCATCGGCGGTGTCTTCGCCCTTGTGGTCGCCGCCTCGCTTGGCCAGATCGGCTCGGCCTATCCTACCGCCGGCGGTCTCTATCACTGGTCCTCGATTCTCGGCGGCCGCGGCTGGGGTTGGGCGACGGCCTGGATCAATTTGCTCGGCCTGATCTTCGTCGTCGCGTCGGTGAATGTCGGCGTCTATCTGCTCTTTCAGGGTCTCGTCGCGGGGCCGATCTTCGGCTGGGACACCTCAACCTGGGGCTTCTGGCAGCAGACGCTGGCCGTCGTTCTCATCACCGTCACCCAAGGTCTGTTCAATCACCTCGGCATCAAGACGACGACGATGTTGACCGACTTTTCCGGTTATCTCATCCTCGTTGTCGCGGTCGTGCTGACGCTGACCTTCCTGATCTGGGGCGCGCATGGCTTCGATCTTTCGCGGTTGACGACCTTCGTCAACACGACCGGCGAGCCTGGCGGCGGCTATGTTCCGACCGCCCGCACGGCGCTCGTGGCGTTCCTGATCGGCCTTCTCTACCCGCTTTATACGATCACCGGCTTTGATGCCTCGGCGCACACCGCAGAGGAAACGCACAACGCCCGTGTTGCGGTGCCCAGAGGCATGATCCACGCGGTGCTGTGGTCGCTGGTTTTCGGCTTCGTCATGGCGGTGTCCTTCGTGCTGGCGAGCCCCGATCTGGTGGCAACCGCTAAGGACGGCGGCAATGCCTGGTTCAACCTGTTCAACAACCTGCCGGCGCCGACCTGGCTGAAGGACCTGCTCGGCATCAGCATTGTGGTGTCGAACTATCTGTGCGCGCTGGCCGGGCTCACTTCGACCTCGCGCATGATCTTCGCTTTCTCCCGTGACGGCGGTCTGCCGGGGTCATCTGTGTGGAAGCAGGTTTCGCCGACCTGGCGCACGCCTGTCCCGGCCATTTGGCTCGGGGTCGTGCTGGCGATCGCCGCCACCCTCTATTCGCCGGCTTTCGCGGCACTGGCAGCAGGCTGTGCTCTCTTCCTCTATGTCTCCTATGCCATGCCGGTGGCGGCAGGCCTGCTTGCGGAAGGCAAAACCTGGACCGAGTTCGGTCCGTTCCGCCTTGGCGTCTGGTCAAAGCCTTTCGCCATCATCACCGTGCTCGGTGTTCTGGTGCTGATGTATGCCGGCATCCAGCCACCCTTCGACATCCTGATCAACTATGCCATCGGTTTGATCATCCTTCTCGTAGTGCTGTGGTTCGGTATCGAATCCCGCCGCTTCAAGGGCCCGCCGATCGGTGCCGACATCGCTCGTCGCGCAGCAGAGATCGCCGCCGCGGAGAAAGCCGTCGGGCAGACGGCGAGCTAACGGCAAACGCAATATCGCCCGATCGGCTCAGGTCGATCGGGCATCGATATGCAGGACCGGCAGCCAAGAACCATAGGGGAATTCCAACATGACAACACCGGACTATACGGACGTTGATAAGCAGGAGGACATAAAGGTCCTCCACAGCATGGGCTACGCCCAGGAACTGGAGCGGCGCCTTAGCCGCTTTTCGAACTTCGCGGTCTCCTTCTCCATCATTTGCATTCTGTCGGGCGGCATTAATTCGTTGGCCCAGGCGACCTCCGGCGCCGGCGGCATCGGCGTCGGAATCGGCTGGCTGGTCGGCTGCTTCGTCTCGCTGACCTTCGCGGTCGCAATGTCGCAGATCAGCTCGGCCTATCCGACGGCCGGCGGTCTCTATCACTGGGGCTCGATCCTCGGCAATCGTGGCACCGGCTGGGTGACGGCATGGCTTAACCTGCTCGGCCTGATCACAGTGCTCGGCGCCATCAATGTCGGCACCTGGACCTTCTTCGTCGGCGCCTTCGGACCGGCGCTCGGCATCGAGGGCACGCTGACCAACCAGATGATCTTCCTGGTCATCATCACCGGCGCCCAGGCGCTGATCAACCATCTCGGCATCAAGCTGACGGCGAAGCTCACCGACTTCTCAGGCTATCTCATCTTCTTCGGCTCGATCCTGATCGCCGTGGTCTGCCTATTCTCGGCTCAGACCTGGGATTTCAGCCGTCTCTTTACCTTCCACAACTACTCCGGCGACGCTGGTGGCGGCGTGTGGCCGCAGGTGTCGAACGCATGGGTCTTCGCGCTCGGGCTCCTGCTGCCGATCTATACCATCACCGGCTACGATGCTTCGGCGCACACGTCGGAGGAGACCATCAAGGCGGCTTCTTCGGTGCCGCGCGCGATGGTTATGTCGGTCGTATGGTCGACGTTGTTCGGTTATCTGTTCCTGGCTTCGTTCGTCCTGATGATCCCGAACATGGATGATGCCGCCAAGCAGGGCTGGAATGTGTTCTTCTGGGCCTTCGACCAGCGCGTCAGCCCCGGGCTCAAGGAGTTCGTCTATCTCGTCGTGTTCATCGCGCAGCTCCTGTGCGGTCTTGCCACCGTCACTTCGGCCTCGCGCATGATCTTTGCCTTCTCGCGCGACGGCGGCCTGCCGGGCTCGGCAGCGCTCGCCAAGGTCAGCCCCACCCACCGCACGCCGGTGGCGGCGATCTGGACGGCCTCGGTCCTGTCGGTGTTGTTCGTATGGGGTTCGTCGGTGGTTTCGGTCGCCGGTACCTCGGCCTACACGATCGTGGTGTCCTGCACGGTCATCTTCCTGTTCCTCTCCTTCATCGTGCCGATCGTGCTCGGCATGCTGGCCTGGGGAACGCCGAAGTGGGACAAGATGGGGCCGTGGAACATGGGACGCGGCATCTTCATGCTGTTCGGCTTCCTCTCGATCGTGTCGATGATCCTGATCTTCGTCATCGGCATCCAGCCGCCGAACGACTGGGCGCTCTACATCACCGTCGGGTTCTTCATCCTGACGGCGATCGTCTGGTTCGCTTTCGAGCGCAACCGCTTCCAGGGCCCGCCGCTCGGCGACATCATCGCGGCGCGCCAGGCGGCGATCCAGGCGGCCGAACAGGCAGTGGGCGAAACCGGCCACTGACTCGACCATCATCGCCCTGGCCGGCGTCACGCCGGCCAGGGTTTCGTTTCTCCCCTTTCAATCGACAAGCGCTGGAGTGCCAAAGGAATGGCCGGGAATTTCTCGTTCGATCAGTTGAAGAAGGCGGTCTCCAATGGCGAGATCGACACGGTGCTGGCCTGCATCGTCGACATGCAGGGCCGGCTCTCGGGAAAACGCTTCCTGGCCCAGTATTTCGTCGATTCCGCGCATGGCGAGACGCATGGCTGCAACTATCTGCTCGCCTGCGACATCGATATGGAGCCGGTGCCGGGCTACAAGGCGGCGAGCTGGTCGAAGGGCTATGGCGACTTCGTCATGAAGCCGGACCTGTCGACGCTGCGTCGCATCCCGTGGCTGGAGAAGACGGCGCTGGTCATCTGCGACGTGCTCGACCATCACACGCATGACGACCTCGCGCACTCGCCGCGCGCCATCCTGAAGAAGCAGGTCAAGCGCCTGCAGGAGCGGGGCTATATCGGCTATTTCGCTTCCGAGCTCGAATTCTACCTGTTCAGCGAAACCTACGATTCCGCGCGCAAGAAGCACTGGCAGGGTCTCGACTCGGCTTCGCCCTATATCGGCGACTACCAGATCGGCATCACCTCGAAGGAAGAGGGCGTCATGCGCCGGCTCCGCAACGAGATGGAAGCGGCCGGCATCCCGATTGAGAATTCCAAGGGCGAGTGGGGTCCCGGCCAGGAAGAAATCAATGTGCGCTATGCCGAGGCGCTCGACATGGCCGACCGCCATGTCATCCTGAAGAATGGCGCCAAGGAGATCGCCGATTCCGAAGGCAAGGCCATCTCCTTCATGGCCAAATACAATTACGGGCTCGCCGGCAATTCCAGCCACATCCACAATTCGCTGTGGAGCGCCGACGGCAAGACGCCGCTTTTCTTCGACAGACAAGCCGACTGGACGCTGTCGAGTCTCGGCCAGCAATGGGCGGCCGGCCAGCTCAAATACGCCAAGGAATTCACCTGGTTCCTGGCGCCCTATATCAACTCCTACAAGCGCTTCCAGGCGGGCACTTTCGCGCCGACCAAGATCATGTGGAGCGAGGACAACCGCACCGCCGGCTTCCGGCTCTGCGGCGAGGGCACCAAGGGCATCCGCATGGAGTGCCGCATCGGCGGTGCCGACCTCAATCCTTATCTCGCCTTCGCGGCGCTGATCGCGTCGGGCCTTGCCGGCATCGACGAGAAGCTGGAGTTGCAGAAGCCGTTCGTCGGCGACGCCTACCAGGCTTCCCGCCTGCCCGAGATCCCAAAGACTTTGCGCGACGCCACCGAGACGCTGGCCAGGTCGAAGATGCTGAAGCAGGCCTTCGGCGACGATGTGATCGAGCATTATGTGCACACCGCCCGCTGGGAGCAGTTCGAATACGACCGCCGCATCACGGATTGGGAACTGCACCGGGGGTTCGAGCGATACTAAAGCTTTATACAACTTTAATGTTGACAATGTGGTTAATGCGGCCAAAATAAAGGCTGCAAACTACAATTTGTTACATTGAGGAATTCGCGATGTCCAAATATGCGCCGCTGAGGGAATTTCTGGTCGCCCAGAATGCCGACCGTGTGCCTATGTCATTCGATGAGATCGAGAGTGTGCTTAGCTTGCCGTTGCCCGCATCGAAGCAGTACCCCGCGTGGTGGAGCAACAATCCGAGCAACAATCCCATGACCAGGGAGTGGCTGGAGGCCGGGTTCGAAACCGAATCCGTCAACGTAGGCAGTGGCAAGCTTGTCTTTCGTCGCGTTCGCAAGCTGCCGCCCGGTGACGGCGCACCTGCGGCGCGTGCGCACCGTCACCCGGGTTTTGGTTTCATGAAGGGCTTGATAACAATCGAGGCCGGATTTGACGTCACCAAACCTTTCGATGACGAGCCCTGGGACCGGGGTTATCTGGGCGGTGGAACTCAGGCGCGCCCTGACAAACACGCGGTGCGCAAATGAGCGACGCGCCGAGCCTGCTTCTAGACACGTGCGCGATGATCTTTATTGCCAACGACAGCAAAATCGATCCTCAGGCAAGTCAGGACATTTCGGAGGCGGCTTATGATGGCCGTCTCTACCTTTCGCCAATGTCAGCATGGGAGATCGGCATCGGTGTGGCCAAAGGCCGGCTCAGCTTGCCAATAGCGCCGCTCGATTTCGTAGAACGATTCCTCGAGCGCATGTCGGCAAAGCTCAGCGCGATTTCGCCGGCCATTCTGATTGCGTCTTCCAACTTGCCCGGTTCGCCTCATGGCGATCCCATGGATCGAATACTGATTGCCACTGCAAGGGCCTTGGACATGGTTCTCGTAACGCGAGACGAGCCCATCCTTGGCTACAGCCGCAACGGCCATCTGCGTACGCTAGCCTGCTAAATGGAGCACCTTTTGGAAACCGTAAAACTCAAATCCCCCATCGACGGCTCGATCTACGCCGAGCGACCGGTCGCGACGGACCAGGCAATCAACGCCGCTGTCGAGCGCGCCAAGGCTGCGCAGGAGAAATGGGCGCAGACGCCGGTCGTCGAGCGCGGCAAATACATGCTGGCGATGCTGGAAGCGCTAGTCGCGATGACCGACGAGATCGTGCCCGAAATCGCCTGGCAGATGGGCCGGCCGGTGCGCTATGGCGGCGAGTTCGGCGGCGTCAAGGAACGCACCAACTATATGGTCGAGATCGCTGAAGCCGCGCTGAAGCCGGTGCTGGCCTCCAACCCGAAGGACGGCTTCCGCCGCTATGTGAAGAAGGTGCCGCTTGGCGTCGTCCTGGTGATCGCGCCGTGGAACTATCCCTACCTCACCGCGGTCAACACCATCGTGCCGGCGTTGATGGCGGGTAGCGCCGTCATCCTCAAGCATGCAGCGCAGACGCTGCTTGTGGGCGAGCGGTTCCAACAGGCTTTCGACAAGGCCGGGCTGCCCAAGGGGCTGTTCCAGAACCTCGTAATGAACCACGGTCAGACCGAAAAGCTGCTCGGTTCCGGCAAGATCGACCATGTCAATTTCACCGGCTCGGTCGGCGGCGGCCGCGCCATCGAGAAGGCCGCTGCCGGCACCTTCATGACGCTCGGGCTGGAGCTCGGCGGCAAGGATCCGGCCTATGTGCTGCCCGACGCCAAGATGGAGCATGCGGTCGCCAATCTGGTCGACGGAGCCTTCTTCAACTCCGGCCAGTGCTGCTGCGGCATTGAGCGCGTCTATGTGCATGAGAAGGTCTATGACGAGTTCGTCGAGGGTTTCATCGCCGAGACCAAGAACTATGTCGTCGGCAATCCGCTGGAGCAGGCCACGACCATGGGACCGATGGCGCAGGCACGCTTTGCCGACCTTATCCGCGAGCAGAAGGCCGAGGCGCTGCGCAAGGGCGCCAAGGCGCATATCGCCATGAAGGTCGAGAACGACAGAGCGGGCTCGCCCTATCTGGCGCCGGAGGTGCTGACCGACGTCGACCACCAGATGAGCGTCATGCGCGAGGAAAGTTTCGGGCCGATCGTCGGTATCATGAAGGTGCGCAACGACGAGGAGGCGATCGCGCTGATGAACGACAGCCCCTATGGGCTGACGGCCTCGATCTGGACCCGCGATAGCGAGCGCGCGGTGGCTATCGGCGACCGTGTCGAAACCGGCACGGTGTTCATGAACCGCTGCGACTATCTCGATCCCGCGCTGGTCTGGACCGGCGTCAAGGACACCGGCAAGGGCGCAGCCCTTTCGGCCATCGGCTACGACAATCTGACCCGGCCGAAATCCTATCACCTGCGTGAAGCAATCTGATTTTTCGAAAGACAAGACATGTCCAAGCTCATCTCCAAATGGAACTACCCCACCACCGTCCGCTTTGGCGCCGGGCGTATCAAGGAACTGCCGGACGTGCTCAATGCCACGGGCATCAAGCGGCCGCTATTCGTCACCGATCCCGGTCTGGCAAAACTGCCGGTTGTTGCCTCGACGCTGAAGATCCTCGATGACGCCAAGGTGCCCTATGGCGTGTTTTCCGAGGTGAGGCCGAACCCGGTCGAGTCGAATCTCACCGCCGGCATCGCCGTGTTCAACAAGGGCAAGCATGACGGCGTCATCGCCTTCGGCGGCGGCTCGGCGCTCGATCTTGGCAAGCTGATCGCCTTTCAGGCCGGGCAGACGCGACCGGTGTGGGATTTCGAGGATGTTGGCGACTGGTGGACCAGAGCCAATTCCGACGCCATCGCGCCGATCATCGCGGTGCCGACCACAGCCGGCACCGGTTCGGAGGTCGGCCGCGCCGGCGTCATCACCAACGAGGCGACCCACACCAAGAAGGTCATCTTCCATCCGAAACTTTTGCCGGCAATCGTCATTGCCGATCCGGAGCTGTCGGTCGGCATGCCTGGCTTCATCACCGCCGGCACCGGCATGGACGCGCTTGCGCACTGCCTCGAAGCCTATTGCGCCCCGGGCTACCACCCGATGGCGGACGGTATCGCGGTGGAAGGCGTAAGGCTGGTGTTCGAAAACCTGCCGAAGGCTTTTGCCAACGGCAAGGACCTCGTCGCACGCGCCCATATGATGAGCGCTGCCGCCATGGGTGCCACCGCGTTCCAGAAGGGACTGGGCGCCATCCATTCGCTGTCGCATCCGATCGGCGCGCTCTACGACACCCATCACGGCATGACCAATGCGGTGTTCATGCCCTATGTGCTGGCCTTCAACCGCGAGGCGATCGAGGACCGTATCGCCAGGCTTGCCGCCTATTGCGGCATCAAGGGCGGCTTCGACGGCTTCGCCAAGGCGATCATCAAGCTGCGCAAGGAGCTCAAGGTGCCGCACGCGCTGCCGGGCCTGATCAAGGGGCTCGACATGGACAAGAAGCGCAAGACGCTGATCGCCGACATGGCGGTTGTCGATCCGACGGCCGGCGGCAACCCCGTGAAGCTCACCAAGAAAGCGGCGCTGACGCTGCTCGAAAACGCAATCGCCGGCTCTGTCTGAGAGCCGGCTTGCAATGCCGGAAAGTTGAATGACGAGGCGTTCCAGAGGGGCAGGGAGGGGGCAAAAGGCAAAGTGACTAACCATTAGCCGGAAAATTAAGCGCGGGCTAATTGCTACGGTCCGTTAAAAAGAGTTAACTTTTTTCGCCGCGGGGCTCCGGTTTCAAAAAGCCTTCATCTGGCTGTCACACGAAAACGATACCCGCATCGCAGGCGCCCAGCGCGCCAGTTCAACGGAGAGAACACATGTTCAAGTTCACGGGGAAAGTGCTTTCCCTCTCGGCCGCGGCGCTCTTTGCGTCGACGGTGATTTCGTCCGCGGATTCGATGGACGATCTCGTCAAGGCCGCGAAGGCTGAAGGCCAGCTCACCACCATCGCGCTTCCGCATGACTGGTGTGGCTACGGGGCAGTGATCGACGCTTTCAAGGCTAAGTATCCGGAAATCAAGATCAACGAACTCAACCCGGACGCCGGCTCGGGCGACGAGGTCGAGGCGATCAAGGCCAACAAGGACAATAAAGGCCCGCAGGCGCCCGACGTTATCGACGTCGGCCTGTCCTTCGGTCCGACCGCCAAGGCCGACGGCCTGCTGATGCCCTACAAGGTATCGACCTGGGATTCGATCCCGGACAGCGCCAAGGATGCCGATGGCGCCTGGTACGGCGACTATTACGGCGTGCTGTCGTTCATGGTGAACAAGGACCTAGTCAAGGAATCGCCGGCTGACTGGGCCGACCTCCTGAAGCCGGAATTCGCCAACGCGGTCGCGCTCGCCGGTGACCCGCGCGCGTCGAACCAGGCCATCCAGGCGGTCTATGCCTCAGGCCTGTCGTCGGGCGCCGCCGCCGGTGAAGCCGCCGGCACCGCTGGCCTCGACTTCTTCAAGAAGCTCAACGCCGCCGGCAACTTCGTTCCGGTCGTTGGCAAGCCGGCGACGCTGGCCCAGGGCCAGACGCCGATCCTGATCAACTGGGACTACAACGCGCTTGCCGGCCGCGACACGCTGAAGGGCAACCCGCCCGTCGACGTGATCGTGCCGAAGACCGGCGTTGTCGCCGGCGTCTATGTGCAGGCGATCAGCGCTTTCGCGCCGCATCCGAATGCCGCGAAGCTGTGGATGGAATACCTCTATTCCGACGAAGGCCAGCTCGGCTGGCTGAAGGGCTATTGCCACCCGATCCGCTTCAACGATCTCGCCAAGAACGGCAAGATCCCGGCGGACGTGCTGGCCAAGCTGCCGCCGGCTGAGTCCTATGCCTCGGCGGTCTTCCCGACGCTCGAAGAGCAGGGCAAGGCCAAGGAAACCATCAGCAAGAACTGGGACGCCACTGTCGGCGCCAACGTCAAGTAAGACTTGAAATCCACCGGGCGGCCACTTGGCCGCCCGGCTTTCCCTCGAAAACGGTGCCGGGCGCATGACCGATCTATCGCTTTCAAATCAGTCTGCTGCCGCCACCAAGTCCGCGCCGCCGAACGAGGCGACCGCTTTCCGCCTGCCGACGCAATGGATCGGTGTGGCGCCATTCTTCGTTTTTGCCCTGATGTTCCTGATCATGCCGACGCTTTATCTCGTCATCGGCGCGTTTCAGACCGGGGAAGGCGGGTTCACGCTCGACAACATCCTGCAGTTGGTGAGCGATCCTTCAATCAGCAATTCCTATTGGGTTTCGATCAAGATCAGCTTCTGGTCGGCCATCGTCGGCGCATTTGCCGGATTGGCGCTCGCCATCGCCATCGTGCGCGGCGGCCTGCCCAGCTGGGTGCGGTCCGCGACGCTGACCTTCTCGGGCGTCGCCTCGAATTTTGCCGGCTTGCCGCTCGCCTTCGCGTTCATCGCAACGCTCGGCCGCGTCGGCATCGTGACGGTGCTGCTGCGTGACATATTCAACCTCAACATCTACGCGTTGGGGTTCAATTTCCTGACCACGTGGGGCCTGATCGTGGTCTATCTCTTCTTCCAGATCCCGCTGATGGTGGTGATCATCGTGCCGGCCATCGACGGCTTGAAGAAGGAATGGAACGAGGCGGCCGCCACGCTTGGCGCCACCCAGTGGCAGTACTGGCGCATGGTGGTGATACCGGTGTTGTTTCCGAGCTTCCTCGGCACCGTCATCCTTCTGTTCGCCAACGCCTTCGGCGCCATCGCAACGGCCTATGCGTTCGCCGGCCCGCAGCTCAACATCGTTCCCATCAAGCTCTACTCGCAGATCAATGGCGACGTGCTGCATAACCCGCAGCTCGGCTACGCGATCGCCTTCGGCATGATCGTCATCACCGGGCTGGCGAATGTCTTCTACATCTGGTTCCGGACCCGTTCCGAGAGGTGGCTGAAATGAAGTCGGGCAAATTCTGGGCCTGGGTCGTCTTCGGCATCGGCACGGCCTATTTCTTCATCCCGCTGCTGGCGACATTCGAGTTTTCGATGCGCATGCGGCGCGGCGTCCATTCCTTCGACGCCTATCAGGTCGTGCTCGGCGACCCGCGCTTCCAGGCAACGTTCCTGTATTCGGTGGTCGCCGCCATTTTCACCATCATCCTCGGCGTGCTGATCGTGGTGCCCGCGGCCTACTGGATCCGGCTGCGTTTGCCTCAAATCAGGCCGATCGTCGAGTTCATCACGCTGCTGCCGCTGGTCATTCCGGCGATCGTCATCGTGTTTGGCTATATCCGCATGTACGGGTCGAATTCGCCGCTGCCGTTCCTGGCCAGCGATCTCGGCGCCAGCGCCCTGCTAGTGATCGGCTACGCGACGCTGGCGCTGCCCTATATGTACCGCGCGGTCGACACGGGCCTTCGCACCATCGACGTGCGCACATTGACGGAAGCTGCGCAGATCCTCGGCGCCGGCTGGACCACGATCATAACCCGCGTTATCCTGCCCAATGTGCTGATCGCGGTGCTGTCGGGTGCGTTCCTGACCTTCGCGATCGTCATCGGCGAATTCACGATGGCGAGCCTTCTCAACCGTCCGGCGTTCGGGCCGTATCTGCAGAATATCGGCGCCAACCGCGCCTATGAGCCGGCGGCGCTTGCCATCATCGCCTTCGCCATTACCTGGGGCTGCATGTCGCTGATCCAGATCCTGTCCCGTTTCGCGCCGAAATCGGCGAACCGCCCGAATTGACCTGAGAGAAAAGCCATGGCCGAGCCATTCCTGTCTATCCAGCATGTGCGAAAGTCCTACGGCGCCAACACCGTGGTGCAGGATTTCAGCCTTGACGTCGAACCCGGCGAGTTCGTCTCCTTCCTTGGCCCGTCCGGCTGCGGCAAGACGACGGTGCTGCGCATGGTCGCCGGCTTCGAGGAGCCGTCAGCCGGCAAGATCGTGGTCGGCGGCAAGGACATCACCAGGCTGAAGCCAAACCAGCGCAATGTCGGCATGGTGTTCCAGGCCTATGCGTTGTTCCCGAACCTGACAGTGGCGCAGAACATCGCCTTCGGCCTCAAGGTAGCTGGCATGTCGAAGCCTGACGCGGACAGGCGCGTCGCCGAGATGCTCGATATGATCAAGCTGCCGCAGATGGCCGACCGCTACCCCTACCAGCTTTCCGGCGGCCAGCAGCAGCGTATCGCGCTGGCGCGCGCCATTGCGCCGAAGCCGAAGCTCCTCTTGCTCGACGAGCCTCTGTCGGCGCTCGACGCCAAGGTGCGCGTGTCGCTGCGCGAGGAAATCCGCTCTATCCAGAAGAAGCTCGGCATCACCACCATCTTCGTCACGCACGACCAGGAAGAAGCGCTGTCGATCTCCGACCGCATCGCCGTGATGTATGGCGGCAGGGCCGAACAGGTCGGCACGCCATTCGAGATCTACAACCGGCCGGCAACCAAGTTCGTCGCCAACTTCGTCGGCACGCTCAATGTGCTGGAGGGCAAGGTCACCGACGCGTCCACCGGCAAGGTGCAGGTCAACACCCAGGAAGTCTCGCTCAAGGGCAAGCTCAACGGATCGAAGTCCGGCGATACGCTGTCGCTGGCGTTGCGGCCGGAGGCGATTTCGCTGGCGCGCCAGCCCGGTCACGACACCAGCCTGTCAGGCGAGATCGCCGAAGTGCATTTCCTCGGTTCGGTCATCCGCGTGCGCGTCGGCATCGGCGGCAACACGGTGTCGCTCGACACCTTCAACAATTCGACGACGCCGCCGCCGGTCGTCGGCGACAAGGCGGACATCTCGTTTTCGTCGGGCGACATGCTGGTTCTGCACTAGCAAAGCGGCAGGAGCGTGGTGGCTTCGAGCCGGCGCCTCGGCGTCGTCATCCCAGGGTCTGCGGGCGTCGCTTTGCTCCTTGCTTCGCCATGGGATGACGATGCGATTGGCGTGTTGGCCAATCTCGCATCGTGGACAGCCTGGGACGATCCGATCTACACCGCCACCCTGCCCGATAAATCATCAGTATCCTGTCTCAGGGGACTGCCAAGCCTCGTGCTTCGCCGCTACGATGAGCCATGGCGCTGTTCGAACTCACCCTGGTCCTGCTGCTGATCGCTGTTGCCCTGACGGCGGTATCGCGGCAGCTCGAGATTCCCTATCCGTCGCTGCTGGCGCTTGCCGGGGTCGGGATTGCCTTCGTGCCGGGCGCACCGGTGATCGAGATCGATCCGGAACTGGCGCTTGCACTGTTCATCGCGCCGGTGCTGCTGGATGCCGCCTATGACACCTCGCTGCGCGACCTGAAACGCTACCGGCTGTCGCTGGTGCTGCTGGCGCTTGGCGCCGTCGTCTTCACCACCGTGGTGATCGCTTTGGTCGGCTGGAAGATGGCCGGCCTGCCGATCGCGGCGGCGATCGCGCTTGGCGCCATCGTCGCGCCGCCGGACGCGGTGGCGGCAAGCGCGGTGCTCAATCAGTTCAAGGTGCCGCACCGGCTCACCGCCATCCTGCAGGGCGAGAGCCTGCTCAACGACGCCACGGCCCTGTTGATCTACCGGATATCGGTTTCGGCCGCCATCGGCTCGCTGATGCTGAAAGACGCCGTGCCGGTGATCCTGCTGGCGACGATCGGCAGCGTTGTTGCCGGCTATCTGTTCGGCCGTTTCTCGCTGCTCACGCTGACGCGTATCGAGGATGCGGCAAGCAGTACCGTGGTGCAGTTCGCCGGAACCTTCGCCGTCTGGATCATCGCCGACAAGCTCGGCCTCTCGGCCATCATCACAATCGTCGTCTATGCCATCACCATCGCGCGCAGGGCACCGCGCCGCATGTCGGCCAGACGCCGCGTCAGCACCTATTCGGTCTGGGAATCGGCGGTGTTCGTGCTCAACGTGCTGGCCTTCGTGCTGATGGGCCTGCAGGCGCGGTCGATCATCGGCCGTCTCTCCGGCGACGGTCAGGGCGAAGCTTTTCTCTTCGCCGGAACGGTGCTCGCCGTCGTCATCGTGGCACGCCTCATCTGGGTGGGAAGCTATGTCGCGGTCATACGATGGTTTGCCCGCTTCGACAGCGAAGAGCAAAGGCGAGATGCGCCGACATTTCGCGGCGCCGTGCTCGTCGGCTGGTGTGGCATGCGCGGGCTGGTGACGCTGGTGGTGGCGATTGCATTGCCTGCCAATTTCCCTGGCCGCGATCCGATCGTGCTTGCCGCCTTCGCGGTCGTGCTTGGCACGCTGGTGCTGCAGGGCATAAGCCTGAAACCGCTGCTGCGGATGCTCAACTTCGAACGCGACACGACGGTCGACCGCGAGGTGGCACAAGCGCGCGTCGCCATCATGCAGGCCGCGCTCGACGTGCTGAGCCGCAAGAATTCGGCCGCGGCGGCCGTCGTGCGCGAGCAGTATGAGGCGCAGCGCAAAGTCGCGGAAAACCCAGATGATGCGCAGGCGGCGACGGAATACGACCGGTTGCGCCTCTATGCCATCAACCGCCAGCGCGACACGCTGGAGGAGTTGCGCGCCAATGGCACGATCGGCGACGAGGCCTATCATCGGCTGGAAGAGGAGATCGACTGGTCGGAATTGGCGGCGTCGCCGGCCGGAAGCTATCAGCCGCTCACCACCTATTAGAGAGCGCCGGTTCGCCGGCCGTCGACTGGACTATTGCGCCTACCCGCGCGGCACATTGCAACGCTGGAGGCGGGGCGCTAGAGCGGTTCACCGAAACAGCGAACCGCTCTAGCTCTTTTGTTTGACGCAATTCCGGACGGAAAACCGCTCACACTTTTCCTGGAATTGCTCTACTGCGATCATCAGAAGTGAGCCGGTTAATCAATGAAGCTGATCAGCTACAACATCCAGTATGGCTATGGCAGCGACGGGCGCTACGATCTCGCGCGCTCCGCCAGATTGGTGGAGGGCGCCGACATCATCGCGCTGCAGGAGGTCGAGCGACATTGGCAGCGCAGCAATGAAGACGACCAGCCCGATATCCTGTCCAGCTTGCTGCCCGGCTATTACTGGGCCTACGGGCCCGCCTTCGACATGGACGCCAGCGAAACGCGCGACGGGCGCATCGTCAACCGCCGGCGACAGTTCGGCACGATGGTGTTATCGAAGATGCCGATCGTCTGGTCGCGCCTGCACGCACTGCCGTTGCGGCGCACGGTCAGGCCACTCAACACCCGCAACGCGGCGCTGGAATGCATGTTCCGTACGCCGGCTGGACCGGTGCGAGTGCTTTCGTTGCACCTGGCGCATATCGCGGCCGAGGAGCGGCTGGAGCAGATCGACTATCTGCTTGCCGAGCATCGACGCGCGCCCTCGGACGGTGGCCCCTGGAGCGGCGTTGACGACGAACCGCAGCGCAATTGGGCGAACGGCCAGCCGGAACCGGAAAACCCGTTGGCGGCGATCTGGCTGGGCGATTTCAACATGGAGCCGGGCAGCGCCGAGTACCAGCGCATCCTCGGCTCGACGCCCTATCATCGCGGCGCAGCCTATATCGATGGCTTCGTCGACGCGGCCGCCGTCGCAAAAGAACCGACATCCGACTTCCACACGCATGAGAAGATCATCGACGGCAGGCTCGCCAAGCGCCGGCTCGACCATTGTTTCGTCGGCGGCATGCTGGCCGATCGTGTGCGGTCGATCAGAGCCGATATCGGCGAGGTCACTTCCGACCATTTTCCGCTCAGGGTCGACATCGACCTGGAAGCGCCGGGTCTCGCTGGCAGATGAAGCGGGCATGACGCTTTTCGTTTTCTTCGCCGTGCTTGCCGCAGCCGCCATGCATGCGATCTGGAACGCGCTGGTCAAGGTGCATCTCGACCGTTTCCTGTCGATCACGCTGATGACGCTCGGCATGGGATTTGCGGCACTTTTCGCGCTGCCTTTCGTCGAGGTGCCCAAGGCGGAGGTCTGGCCCTACATCGTCGCCTCGGTGATCTTCCACATAGGTTACCGGACCTTCCTGATCGGCGCCTACAAGGCCGGTGATTTCGCTCAGACCTATCCGCTGGCGCGCGGCACCGCACCTCTGTTGGCGGCACTTGGCGGCATGGTCGTCGTCGGAGAGGTTCCGGCGCCGCTCGCCATCCTCGGCATCGCGCTTCTGTCGGCGGGAACGCTGGTGATGTCGTTTCGCGGCGGTGTTCATCTCGAACGTTTCAATCTTCGCGCGGTCGGCTTCGCGCTCGGCACGTCGATCTTCATCGCCAGCTATACGCTGTCCGACGGCAGCGGCGCGCGGCTGGCGGCAACCGCCCAAAGCTATGCGGCCTGGCTGTTCATCTGCGATGCGGCGGGGGCGCTCGTGCTGTGTATCGTCTTTCGCGGACCGCAATCGCTGCCTGTGCTGGCGCGTGACTGGAAGGCGGGGCTGTTCACCGGCGTGCTCAGCGGCGCCGCCTACTGGATCGTGATGTGGGCGATGACCAAGGCGCCGATCGCCTCGGTGGCGTCGCTGCGCGAGACCTCGATTCTGTTCGCCATGATGATCTCGGTCTTTGCGCTGGGCGAGAAAATGACGGGCTGGCGCGGTGCTGCCGCGCTCAGCATCGTCGCCGGCGTCGTCGCGCTCAGACTCGGATAGAGCGGGTCACTGTTTCACTCAACGGCGGACCGCTCTCTATAGCCGACCGGACAACCGCATTGCAGGATGCCTGAGACCATGCCGCGGGCGCCCGTGGTTCTCACTTTTTGCGCTCGCTGACCTAAAGCGCGTCGCGCTGAAACGGATTCAGGCGACGCGCTTTATGTCCTTGTTTTTATGCATGTCGTTGTCCCAGAACCGCTGCACACTTCTGGGCGGCATGCATTAATTAGGGTTCGAGATCGAAGACCATCAGCCCTTCGGTGCCGCCCTTGAGCGCGGCGACAAGGCGCGCGCCCGCGCGCTGATGGGCCTCATGCACGAGATAGGCGTCACGGGCGGCGGCATCGCGAAAGTCGATGGTGAAGCCGTGCGTGAAGCCGCGCGCGAACGGCTCGAGGCTGACATTGGCGCCGAACTGCACCTTGCCCATGCCGTCAGTGACGGCGCGCAGCGCCTCGAGATCGGCATGGATCGCCGCACGCTCGGTTGCGGGAACGTCGTCGCGAAATCGGACAAAAACGCAGTGCCGGATCATCATTTGTGTCTCAAGCCGCCTGATTGCCCTTGAACACGGCCGGCGGCAGCGGCTCGCGGCCGAGGATGAGGTCGGCGCCCTTTTCACCGACCATGATCGTCGGCGCATTGGTGTTAGAAGAGGGGACGCGCGGCATCACCGAGGCGTCGCAGACCCGCAGACCCTCGATGCCGCGCAGCCTGAGGTCGGGCGTCACCACCGCCATCGCGTCATGGCCCATGCGGCAAGTGCCGACCGGGTGATGATCGGTCTTGGAGGTCCGGCAGGCATAGTCAAACAGGTCGGCGTCGCTGTGCAGGTTTGGACCGGGCAGCACTTCGCGCAGCACGTAGGGGGCAAGCGCCTTCTGCCGCATGATCTCCCGCGCCAGCCTGAGGCCCTTGATCGACATGTCGCGATCATATGGGTCGGACCAGTAATTCGGATCGATCAGCGGATGATCTGCCGGGTCAGCGCTCTTCAGCCGCACCGTGCCGCGCGAGCGCGGGCGCAGGAAGGCGGAATTCAACGTCACGCCCGGGTTCTTCAGTTTCTCGACGCCGGCCTCGATGCCGGAGCCCAGGCCGAGATGGAACTGGATGTCGGGCGAGGCGGCGGTCGGGTCGGCGTACCAGAAGCCGCCGGTCTCGAACAGGCTGGAGGCGACGGGGCCCTTCTTGAGCAGCAGATATTGCAGGCCGGCCCACAGCGTGCGGTGCAGCTTGGCGTAGTTGTCGTAAGTGTGGTCGCCGGTGCATTCGGCAATGACGAACAGGTCGAGATGGTCCTGCATGTTGGAGCCGACGCCGGGCAGATCGTGGACCGGCGTCACGCCAACCGACTTCAGATGGTCGGCCGGGCCGATGCCCGATTGCAGCAGGAGCTTCGGCGAGCCGATGGCGCCGGAGGAGACGATCACTTCGCGTTCGGCGCGCAAGATGGTCTTCTCACCGCCCGGCTTGTCGACAATCTCGACGCCGACGGCGCGACCCCTTTCGACGACGACGCGGGTGACCAGCACATCGGTCCTGACCGTCAGGTTCTTGCGGGCGCTGATCGGCTTCAGATAGGCGACGGAGGCGGACGAGCGCCGAGCATCCTTCTGGGTCAGCTGGTAGTAGCCGACGCCTTCCTGGCTGGCGCCGTTGAAATCCGGATTGAACGGGATGCCCATTTCCTGACCGGCGCGGAAATAAGCCTCGCAGATCGGCAGCGGCGAGATCGGGTTGGAGACACCGAGCGGCCCTTGGTCACCATGATAGTCGTTGGCGAAGCGCTGGTTGTTCTCGGCGCGCTTGAAATAGGGCAGCACGTCGCGATAGCCCCAGCCGGTCAGGCCCTCTTCCTTCTCCCAGGCGTCGTAGTCGCGAGCGTTGCCGCGCGTGTAGATCTGCGCGTTGATCGACGAGCCGCCGCCGACCACCTTGGCCTGCGTGTACCAGAAGACGCGGTCCTTCATGTTCTTCTGCGGCACGGTCGACCAGCCCCAGGAGGCGATGCCCTTGGTCATCTTGGCAAAGCCCGCCGGCATGTGGATGTAGGGGTGCCAGTCCTTGCCGCCGGCTTCCAGCAGCAGGACGGAATTACCCGGATCCTCGCTCAGCCGGTTGGCCAGAACACAGCCGGCCGGACCGGCGCCAACAATGATGTAGTCAGCCATTGTTCCTCACAAGCGCGGCACGGAAAGCGCGCCGTCGACATCGATGACCGATCCGGTCGAAAAGCCGAATTTGCCGGAGGCAAGCGCGGCCACGACTCCGCCGATATCGGCGGCCTCGCCCCAGCGTCTGGCCGGCACCAGCCCACCCTCGATCAGCGCGTCATATTTGGCGGAGACGCCGGCCGTCATGTCGGTGCGGATGATGCCCGGCCGCACCTCGAACACGCCGATGTTTTCGGCCGCCAGCCGCAGCGCCAGGTTCTTCACCCACATCGAAAGACCTGCCTTGGAGACGCAGTAGTCGGGGCGTTCCGGCGAAGCCATGGTGGCGCTGACCGAAGTGATGGTGATGATCGACCTGGCCGAACCGGCAGGCGCGCCAAGCATCGCCTTGGCGACGGCCTGGCTGAGGAACACCGTGCCGCGCAGGTTGACGTTCAACGCGCGGTCGAAATTCTCCGGCGTCAGCTCCAACAGGTCGCCGCGCGCCACCGCGCCGACGCCGGCATTGTTGACCAGGCAATCGATGTGGCCGAAGGCGCGCTTGGCTGCCTCGACCAGTTTCGAATGGCCGGCGAGATCGGCAATGTCGCATTGGGCGTAAGCGAACTTCGCGCCCCGCGAGACAATGTTTTCGGCCAGTTCGTCAGCAGGCTTCCCAGCAAGGTCGGCGACAAGGATGTCGAAGCCGGCGTCCGCCAACGCCTCCGCGCAGGCGAGCCCGATGCCGCGAGCGCCACCGGTGACCAAGGCTGCCGGGCGGCTCATGCGGCAAGCTCCGTCCTACGGATGTGGTCGGCCACCCGCAGCGCCTGGGCCGCGATCGACAGCGCCGGATTGACCGCGGCCGATGTCGGCAGGAAGCCGCCGTCGACGACGAACAGGTTCCGGTGGTCGAAGGCGCGGCAGAAAGCGTCGAGCGGTGACGTTGCCGGATCGTTGCCCATCTTCACCGTGCCGCACTGGTGCGAGGGCGTGCGCTTGTCGAAGGGGCGCGACAGCACGATCGGATAGCCGCAAGCGCGAAGGTTCTCGCGCATCACCCTGGTCAGGCCTTCCAGCGACTGCATGTTGGAGCGCCGCCACTGCATGACGATCTCCTTGCCGTCGACCATGATGCGGCTTTCGGGATCGGGCAGGTCCTCGCACATCAGGTACCAGTCGACGGCGTGGACGGCCATGAAATCGAGCGCGAATTTCGGCAACCGCTTCACATTGGCCTTGAGCATGTTGCCGTCGATCTTGCCGAGCAGTTGCACATTGCCCAGCGGCTTGCCGCCCTTGCCGTCCGACAGATAGTAGTCGTTGAGCATCAGCGTCTTCTGGTAGACGCTGTCGTTGCGGCGGCGCGGATCGATCGCCAGCATCGCGCTCGAATTGTGGTTCATGAAATTGCGGCCGACCTGGTCGGAGCTGTTGGCCAGGCCCTTGCCCCCGTTCTTGCCCTTAGTCGGCGAGGGTGAACGCAGCAGGATGGCGGCCGAGTTGATCGCGCCGGCCGACAGGATGACCAGCTTCGGCGACAGCGTCTTTTGCACGCCGTTCTGGGTGTAGTGAATGGCGGCGATCGACCTGCCGTCCGGCGCGGTTTCGAGCCAGTCGACATAGGCGCTGGTTTCGAGCCGGATGTTCTGATCCTTCAGCGCTGCGGTCAGCGGTCCGGTCTGAGCGTCGATCTTGCCCTGGCCGGTGTTCGGGAACGCGTCCCAACCCGTCCTGCCGTCCTTCAGCCAAGCCTCGATGTCGACGCCGAGCGGCAGCGAAGCCGGGTGCAGGCCAAGGCTCTTCAACTCGGCGCGGGCGCGTGCGATCGGCGGTTCGTCCGGCACCGGCTTGAAGGCGTAAGGGATCGAATGGAAGGGTTCGGTCGGATCCTCGCCCAGGGTGCCGCGCACGCGAAAGAGCTGCTCGGCCTTCGAATACCATGGCTCGAATTCGTCGTAGGAAAACGGCCAGGCCGGCGAGACGCCGCCGAAATGCTCGAGCTCGGAAAAATCCTCCTTACGGTAGCGGATCAGGACGGCGCCGAAGAACTTCGAATTGCCGCCGACATAGTAATAGTTGCCGGGGTTGAAGGCAGCACCTCCAGCCTCGCGCCACATCTCCTTTGGCCGGTAATACTCGTCGACGAAGATCGAACGCGTCGAGCGCGCGTGCGGCGTCGCGGGCAGCGGCTCGCCGCGCTCCAGGATCAGGATCGAGGCACCGCTGCCGGCCAAGCCGGAGGCGATCGTGGCGCCGCCAATGCCGGAGCCGATGATGACGATATCCGGGTTTGCCATAGCCGTTAGAGGATGCGCTTCTCGGTGGCCGGATCGAAGAATACCGCCTTGCTCAGGTTGAAGGCGAGCGGCGTGCTGGTGCCGGGCTGAATCTTGGCATCGGCCCTTAGTCGCGCCACCACGCCCTTGCCGCCGAGATTGGTGACGGCGAAGGTGTCGGAGCCGGCCGGCTCGACTACCTCGATGTGGCAGTCGGCAGTGGCAATGTTGGAGCCGTTGCGTTCGGCACCTTCCGGGTCGGTCAGCGCTTCGGGGCGGACGCCGAAGATCACCGGCTTGTCCTTGAATGCAGCAAGGCCGGCGGGCGCGCCGGGCATCGGCAGCACGATCGGCTGGCGGGCTTCGCGATCCAGCACCACGGAAAGCCCGCTGCCATTGCCGTCGATCTTGGCCGGGATCAGGTTCATCGCCGGCGAGCCCATGAAGTCGGCGACGAAAATGTTGGTCGGGTTGTTGTAGATCTCGGCCGGCGTGCCGAACTGCTGCACCTCGCCGTCGCGCATGACGGCGATCTTGGTCGCCAGCGTCATCGCCTCGATCTGGTCGTGCGTGACGTAGACGATCGTCGTGCCGGTGGTGGCATGCAGGCGCTTGATCTCGATGCGCATGTCGACGCGCAGCTTGGCGTCGAGGTTGGAGAGCGGCTCGTCGAACAGGAAGAGTTTCGGGTCGCGCACCAGCGCCCGGCCCATGGCGACGCGCTGGCGCTGGCCGCCGGAAAGCTGGCTGGGCTTGCGCTGCAGGAGGTGGCCGATCTGCAGGATCTTGGCCACCTTGTCGATGGCCGCCTGGCGTTCCGCCGCCGGCACGCCGCGCATCTCCATGCCGAAGGCGATGTTTCCCGCTACCGTCATGTTCGGGTAGAGCGCATAGCTCTGGAAGACCATGGCGATGTCGCGCTTGGAAGGATGCAGATCGTTGATCGCGCGGCCCTCGACGCGGATTTCGCCCTCGGTGATGCTTTCGAGACCGGCAATGGTGTTGAGCAGCGTGGACTTGCCGCAGCCGGAAGGACCGACCAGCACCAGGAAGCCGCCCTTTTCGAGCTCGACATCGATACCCTTCAGGATCTCGACATTCCCGAAGCGCTTCTTCAGCCCATCAATTTCCAGAAAAGCCATGGTCGTTCCTTCAAGAAAGAGGGTCAGCCCTTGACCGCGCCAGCCATCAGCCCGCGCACGAAATAGCGGCCGGCAACGACATAGACGATCAGGGTGGGGAGGGCGGCGATCATCGCCGCAGCCATGTTGACGTTGTATTCGACCACGCCGGTCGAGGTATTGACGACATTGTTCAGCGCTACCGTCATCGGCATCACGTCGCCGGAGCCGGCATAGGCGGAGGCGAACAGGAAGTCGTTCCAGATGTTGGTGAACTGGTAGATCACCGTCACAACGATGATCGGCAGCGAATTGGGCAGCATGATGCGCCGAAATATCTGGAAGAAGGAGGCGCCATCGACCTGTGCCGCCTTGATCAACTCGGTCGGGAAAGCTTCGTAATAGTTGCGGAAGAAAAGCGTGGTGAAGCCAAGGCCGTAGACCACGTGGACGAAGACGAGATTGACGGTCGAATTGCCAAGGCCGAAATTGAAGCCGGTCGCGTTCTGCAGGGTGACGCCGAAGCGTCCGAGGCTGCCGAGGATGGTCGCCATCGGCAACAGCACCGACTGGAACGGGATGAAACAAGCAAACAGCATCATCGCGAAGACCAGCGTGTGGCCGCGGAAGCGCCATTTGGTCAGCACATAGCCGTTAAGCGCGCCGAGCAGCGTCGAGATCAGCACCGCCGGCACGACCATCTTGATGGAGTTCCAGAAATAGCCCTTCATGCCGACGCAGGTCAGGCCCGAGCAAACTTCGCTCCACGCCTTTATCCATGGTGCGAAAGTCGGCGATTGCGGCAGCGCCAGCATGTTGCCGTTCTGGATCTCCTCCATGGTCTTGAACGAGGTCACCAGCATGACGAAGAGCGGCATCAAATAGAAGATCGCGAACAGCGCGAGCAGGCCGTAGATCACGATGCGGTTGAGCGTCCTGGCGCGGACGCCGCTTGAAGCCTGGCGGGCGGGTGAAGCGACGGCGCTCATCGCGACTTCTCCCTGAGCTCGGAATAGAGATACGGAACGATGATGGCCGTGATGGTCATCAGCATGATCACCGCGCTCGCCGACCCGACGGCCATCTCGTTGCGCTTGAAGGTGAACTCATACATGAAGTTCGACGGCAGCCAGGCCGAGCCGCCAGGCCCGCCGCTGGTCAGCGCCACGACTAAGTCATAGGACTTGATGGCGAGGTGCGCGAGCACGATGAAGGCCGACAGGAACACGGGCCGCAGCAGCGGGATGACGATGCGGCGGTAGAGCTGGAAGGTGGAAGCGCCGTCGATCTGCGCCGCCTTCATGATCTCGCCGTCGATGCCGCGAAGGCCCGCCAGAAACATCGCCATGATGAAGCCGGAAGCCTGCCAGACGCCGGCGATCACCACCGTGTAGATGACGAAGTCCTTGTTCTTGATCCAGTCGAAGTGGAAGCTCGTCCAGCCCCATTGGTGCAGCGTCTGCTCGAGACCGAGGCCGGGGTCGAGAAACCATTTCCAGGCGACGCCGGTGACGATGAAGGAAAGCGCCATCGGATAGAGATAGATTGGCCTCAAGACACCTTCGCCGCGGATCTTCTGGTCGAGCAGGATGGCCAGGAACAGGCCGAGCGCCAGGCAGATGAAGATGTAGAGGAAACCGAAAATGCCCATATTGGTAATCGAGGTGTACCAGCTCGACGGCGGGTCGCTCTCGAACGTCCAGCGCCACAGCCGCTGATAGGCACGGCCGCCGGTGATGGCATAGGACGGGAAGGTCTTGGAATTGGTGAAGGACAGATAGATCGTCCACAGGATGAAGCCATAGACGAAGACGATCGTCGCCGCGAAGCTCGGCGCCAGCACGATCTTCGGCAACAGGTCCTGCAGCCGCGACCGGACCGACGCGCCAGGGCGGGCGTCATGCTCCGGTGTCAGCTTGATCTGGATTTCGGCAACTGTGCTCATCGGCTCGTCCAGTACCGGTTGGTGGGATCGGCCGGCGCGCTGCGGGCGCCAGGAAGCAATCCCGGATATTGTCTCGACGGGAGATCTCCCCCGCCGAAGCGGGGGAGAGTCAATCTATGCCAAAGGCCTTACTTGGCGTCGTCGATTGCCTTGACCAGTTCGGTCACCGCCTCGTCCGAAGTCTTGATCTGACCATGGACGAACTTCGACACGACGTCCTTGTAGGCGTTGGCGACGGCCGGCGGGGCGCCATAGCCCTGGGCCAGCGAGCCGAACAGCGTGCCGCCTTCATTGGCCTTCTTCAGGTCGGCAATGCCCTTCTTGCCGCAAGCGTCGAAGTCGGTATCCGGCACGTCGGTACGGGCCGGAACTGAACCCTTCACCACGTTGAAGGCCGACTGGAAGCTCTTCGACAGGGTGGCGGTGGCCAGTGCGACCTGGGCAGCCTTGCGGTCTTCCGGAACGTTGAACATGCCGAACATGTCGGAGTTGTAGATCACCGAGCCGTCGGTGCCCGGGAAACGGTAGCAGAGGAAGTCGGTGCCCGGGGTCTTGTTGGCGGCGTGGAACTCACCCTTGGCCCAGTCGCCCATGACCTGAACCAGCGCGTCGCCCTTGATGACCATGGCGGTGGCGAGGTTCCAGTCGCGGCCCGAGAAGTTCGGGTCGACATAGGTGACCAGCTTGGCGAGGTTGTCGAACGACTTCTTCATCGTGTCGGACTTGAGCGACTCCTCATCGAGGTCATTCATCGCCTTCTTGTAAAACTCCGGACCGCCGGTCGACAGCACGACGGAGTCGAACATGGTGGCTTCCTGCCAGTTCTGGCCGCCAAGTGCCAGCGGGGTGACACCGGCCGCCTTGGCCTTGTCGAGCAATGCCACGAAGTCGTCGAAGGTCTTCGGCTCGGTGCCGCCGATCTTGTCCATCACCGCCTTGTTGATCCACAGCCAGTTGACGGAGTGGACGTTGACCGGAGCGGCCACCCACTTGCCGTCATAGACGGAGAACTTCTGCAGCGCAGCCGGAACCGACTTGTCCCAGCCTTCCTTCTTGGCGGTCTCGGTCAGGTCGCCCATGACGCCGGCGGCGGCATAGTCGAGCACGGTGTAGCCGAGCATCTGCGAGGCGGTCGGGTAGTTGCCGGCCGCGACCATGGCCTTCAGCGCGGTCATGGCGGCGTCGCCGCCACCGCCGGCCACCGGCACGTCCTTCCAGGCATAGCCTTCCTTGGCCAGATCCTGCTTCAGGACGTTCAGAGCGGCCGCTTCGCCGCCCGACGTCCACCAATGCAGCATCTGCACTTCCTTGACGTCCGCGGCATGCGCCGAGAACGCAAAGCTCGTCGCGAGAGCCGTTCCGATAAGCAGTTTGCGCAACATGTACTACCTCCCTTGTTGCATACACATGACCGGCGGGTGTCCGCCGGGGTCCTCCCAACTCAGCCGACCCACCAACCGGTGCGCTGGCCGCGATGAAACTGGATAGTCTTTTCCTCGGTATAGTCCTCGACGGCGCGCTTGCCGAGTTCGCGTCCGATACCGGACTGCTTGTAGCCGCCGAAAGGCAGTTCGGGATAACCTTCCATGAACGTATTCACCCAAACCGTCCCCGAACGCACACCGCGGGCCACCGACATGCAAGTGTCGATGCCGGCGCTCCACACCCCTGCAGACAGACCATAGGGCGTGTTGTTGGCAATGTGCAATGCCTCGTCAATCGTTTCAAAAGTGAGCACGGACAGCACCGGACCGAACACTTCCTCGCGGGCGATCGCCATGTCCTCTGTAACGTTATGGATGATGGTCGGATCAAGGTATTGGCCGGCATTGGACGCAAGCTGGGCGCCACCGGTGAAAACGTTGCCGCCCTCCGTTTTCGCCGCCGCTACATAGCCGGCTACCTTTTCCATATGGTCGAGCGAGATCATCGCCCCGACCTTGGTACGGTCGTCGAGCGGATCGCCGACGCGGACCTTCTCAGCCAGCGCCTTGACGGCGGCAAGAAAATCGTCGGCGATCGCCTCATGCACGATCAGCCGGCTGCCGGCATTGCAGCATTCGCCGGCGTTGAAGAAGCCGCCGAACACCGCCGCATCCGCCGCCGCTTCGAGGTCGGCATCGGGGAAGACGATCTGGCCGTTCTTGCCGCCGAGCTCCATCGAGACCTTCTTCAGCGAATTGGACGCCGTGGCCATGGTCATCTTGCCGACGCGGGTCGAACCGGTGAAGGAGACCATCTCGACCAGCGGATGGCTGACCATCGGCGCGCCGACATCGGCGCCGAAGCCGGCGAGGATGTTGACGACGCCGGCCGGTAGTCCGGCCTCGAGCAGTATGTCGCCGAGCACGAAGGTGGAAGCAGACGTCATCTCGCTCGGCTTCACCACCGCCGTGCAGCCGGCGGCGAGCGCGAAAGGCAGTTTCTGGCTGATGATCAGAAAGGGGAAATTCCACGGCGTGATCAGCGAGACGACACCGATCGGCTCGCGCAACACCACACCCAGCATGGCGTCGCCGAGATTGGCGTAGCTCTCGCCATGCAGCGTACGGGCAAGCGAGGCGGCATAGCGCCAGATGTCGACGGCGCCGCCGATCTCGCCGCGCGCCTGGGCGATCGGCTTGCCGGATTCGAGCGCGTCGAGCCGGGCGATCTCCTCCAGCCGGCTTTCGATCAGGTCTGCCGCCTTGAGCAGCACGGCGGCGCGCTCGGAAGCTTTCATGCGCGGCCATGGGCCGGTCTCGAAGGCTCTGTGCGCGGCCTGAACCGCGGCCTCGACGTCCACAGTGCCCGCCTGGGCATAGCGCGAGACGACAAAACCGTGGCCGGGGCTGGAGCGCTCGATGCTGCGGCCGTCGCTGGCATCGATATGCTTGCCGTCGATCAGCAGCTTGTAGGCCTTCGGCGCCTGGGACGCCTCGGCCGGCATGGAGATGTTGAGCGGTGCGTTCATCGTTTTTTCTCTAGGATCTCGAAAAGGCCGGCTTCTGCTTGGCCTTGAAGGCGCCGACGCCGGTTTTCAGGTCGGCGGTGAGCGCAATGAAAGCGCTGGCCAGCGCCTCGGTCGCCGCGGCATTCTCCTCGCCCTCGGCAACGCCGATCATCAGCTTGGCGGCCTCGGTCGCCAGCGGGCCGCGCTCGGCGATTCTTTCCGCCCAGGCCCTGGCGTCGTCGAAAGCCTTGCCGGTTTCGACGACGCGGTCGACAACGCCAAGCGCCAGCGCATCGGCGGCCAGAAAAATCTCGCCGCCAAGCGCCATGCGCCGCACGATTTGCACACCGAAGCGGCGCACGGCGCGCTGCGTGCCGGACCAGCCGGGCACAACGCCGATCGAGGTTTCGGGAAAGCCGAGCTTAATCCGGGATTCGGCGACGCGGAAATCGCAGGCGGCCGCCAGTTCCAGCCCGCCGCCCAGCGCATGGCCCGAAAGAACTGCGATGGTCGGCTGCCGCAAGCGCGCCAGCCGGTCGAAGACACGGTGGCCGTAACGGACCCATTGCACCTGGAAATCGGCGGCGCTCATCGCGCCCCAGGCCTCGACGTCGCCGCCAGCACAAAAACCTTTGCCTTCGCCGCGGACGAGCACGACGCGGACGTCCTCGGCCAGTTCCGCCTCGTCGAGCGCCGTTTCCAGTGCCCGCAGCATAGGAATATCCAGCGCGTTGAACTTTTCAGGTCGGCGCAGCGTGACGACGCCGACAGCGCCGTCCTGCTCGAAGGTGACGAGACGCTCAGCCATGCACGCCTCCGAGCGAGGCGCCGCCATTGAGCGACAAGCCGATCGGCCGGTCCTGGTAGAGCGAGGCAGGTGTTACCTTCAGGTCGTTTGCGACGGCGAGCGGAATGTCGGCCTGCGCCAGCACATCGCGATCGAGATCGATGCCGGGCGCGAGCTCGGTCACCATCAAGCCGCCTGGCGTCAGCTTCATCACGCAGCGCTCGGTGACATACGTGATGTCTTGTCCCTGCGCGACCGCGCGCTTGCCGGAGAAGGAAATGTGCTCAACCTCCTCGACGATCTTTTTCACCTTGCCCTCCTGGTCGATGCGGATGGCGCTGTTCGCCAGCGAGAGCCTGGCGCCGGCATTGAAGAAGCCGGAAAAGACGATCTTCTTCGCCCGCGACGTGATGTCGACGAAGCCGCCGGCGCCGGCCGTCACATGCGGCCGAGCCGAAAGCTTCGACACGTTGACCGAGCCGTGGCGGTCGATCTGCAGGAAGGAGAGCAGGGAGGCGTCGAAGCCGCCGGCCTGGAAATAGATGAACTGGTGCGGCGAGGGCATGATCGCCTCGGCGTTCGAGGCGCAGCCGAACTTGAAGTCGAGCAACGGCACGCCGCCGACCGCGCCCTGCTCGATCACCCAGGTGACCTTGCCGTGCTGGCCTTCCTCCAAGAGGATGCGCGGCACGTTGGCCGATATGCCGAAGCCGATGTTGACGGCCATGCCGTCGCGCAATTCCATGGCGACGCGGCGCGCGATCACCTTCTGGACGCTCATCTCCGGCGTGCGGAAGGTCGACAGCGGTCGGAAGATCTCGCCCGAGATCGCCGGGTCGTAAGGCGTGAGGGTCGTCTGCAACTGGTCTGGCGCCACCACGATATGGTCGACCAGCACGCCCGGCACACGCACATCATGCGGCTTCAGCGTGCCGTTCTCGACGACGCGCTTGACCTGCGCGATGACGATGCCGCCATTGTTGCGGGCCGCGAGCGCCTGCTCCAGGCCGCCGAGATAGGCGCCCTCGTGCTCATAGGTGAGGTTGCCGCGCTCATCGGCCGAAGTGGCGCGGATGATCGAGATGTTAGGAACGATGGCGCGGAAATAGAGCCATTCCTCACCGTCGAACTGCTGCACCGAAACGATCGGCTCGCTGGCCGCGGCGTTCATGGCGCAGCCCTGGTGGCGCGGATCGGCGAAAGTGTCGAGGCCGACCTTGGTCAGCACGCCCGGCCGCTTGGCGGCGGCTTCGCGATGCATGTCGAACAGGATGCCCGAGGGCACGTTGTAGGCGGCGACCGAATTGTCGCCGATCATCTTCCAGATCTGCGGCGGCTCGGCGGAGGAGGGGCCGGACGGATAGGAGCCGCAAAGCGTGCGCTTCAACAGGCCCGGCTTGGCGAGATGGTCGATGCCCTTGATGCCGTACATGTCGCCGGCGGCGATCGGGTGCAGCGTGGTGATATTCTTCGGTTGGCCCTCGGCGTCGAAGCGCTCGCCGATCGCGGCTAGCACGGCGTCGGGACAGCCAAGGCCGCTCGACGACGACACCGAGACGACCATGCCGTCCTTGATCAGGCTGGCGGCGTGGGCCGCCGAGACGAGCTTGCTCACGCCAGGCTCCCGAGTTGCGGGTCGATCATCACGGATTTTCCGGTCTTCGACGATTGCAGTGCTGCCTCGGAGGAGGCCAGCGACCAGATGCCATCCTCGCCGGTGGCGGAAGGCTGGCCTTCGCCACGGATCGCGGCATGAAACTGGCGCAGCGAGCGGGTGTACAGGTCCTCGCGGTCGAAGCTCAGCTCTTGCTCGCCGCTCGCGGTACGCAGCAGCACCGAGCCGACCGGCTTCTGCGTCATGACATTGGTGGCAATCAGCGAGCCTTCCGATCCATGCACCTCGAAGCCGGTGCCGGCGAATTTCGTCGTGAAGCCCTCATGCGACTGCGCGATGACGCCGGACTTGAAGCGCCAGATGCACATGGCGCCATCCTCCAGTCCGCTGCCGGCCATGCCGGCCGATTGCGTGAACGCCGAAATCTCGACCGGATCGTCGCCGAGTACGAAGCGCAGCGTATCGGCGTCGTGGACGGTGATGTCGAGCACCACGCCGCCGCCGGCCTCAGGCCTGGTGATGCGCCAGCCCTGCAGGTTTTCCGGCAGGAAGACGGAATGGAAGACGCGCGCGGCGATCGGCTTGCCGATGCGGCCGGCGGCAATCGCCTCGCGCATGGCGCGGTGGGCGCCGGCGTTGCGCAGATGGTGATTGGTGCCGAAGACGATGCCGGCGGCCTTGGCGGCGGCGACCATCTGCTTGGCATCGGCGCTGGTCAGCGCCAGCGGCTTCTCGCACAGCACATGCTTGCCGGCTTTGATCGCGGCAAGGCCCTGTTCGAGATGCAACTCGTTGGTGGTCGAGATATAGACGGCGTCGATGTCCGCGCCGAGCAGCGCATCGACGGTCGAGACGGCGGCAGGTATGCCGTTCTCGCTGGCATAGGCCTTTGCACGCTCGGGATTCGAGCTCATCACGGCAGCGACCTCGCCATCGGCCTGCGCGCGAATGGCGTTGATCATGAACTGCTTGGCGATCGTGCTCGCGCCGATCAGGCCCCATCTCACGCTCATGCCGCGTCCCCCATTCCTTGCTTGCTGCGATCCGGGCCGCTGCTTTCCCGCACGACGAGGCTGACGGCGCCGATATGGTCCTCGGCGCGCGTGGTGCGAGACTGGATCATTTTCAGCATGACGTGGGCGGCGCGCTCGCCGAGCCCGCCAGTGTCGACAGCAACGCTGGTCAGCGCCGGGCTGTAGTGCTCGGCCTCGGCGACATCGTCGAAGCCGACGACGGCAAAGTCCGCTCCGGCTTCCAGATTGCGCCGGCGCAGCGCCAGCATGGCGCCGAAGGCGACCGCGTCGTTGAAGCAAAGTGCCGCCGTCGGCGGCTCGGCCGCGGCAAGCGCCGTCTCCAGGCAGGCCATGCCGCCCTTGCGGCTGGTCTCGCCTTCGACGATCAGCCGGTCAGCCGCCGCGATGCCGAGCGTTTGGCAGGCTTCGAGGAAGCCGCCCAGGCGCTCATGATAGACAACGAGGTCGGATGAGCCGCCGAAGAACGCCAGGCGGCGATGGCCCTTGCGGATCAGATGCTCGGTGGCGAGGACGGCGCCGCGATGATTGTCCGGCGTGATCACCGGGATGCGGCTGTCGGGCAGCCGGCGCATGGCAAAGACGATCGGCACACCGGCCGTTTCGATGCGGCGGAAAGCGCCCGGCGTGGTGCCGCGCGCCGGCGAGACGATCAGCCCGGCGACGCCTTGCTCCATCAGCGATTTCAGCACCTCTTCCTGGCGCACCGGGTTCTCCGCCGTGTTGGCGATGAAGGGGACCACGCCCGCCGCCTGGAAGACGCGCTCCATGCCGACGGCAAGCTCGGCGAAAAACGGGTTGGTGAGGTCGTTGATCACCATGCCGATGACGTTGGAATGCGCCTTGCGCAGATTGGCGGCGCCGCGGTTGTAGACATAGCCGACATCCTCGATCGCCTTGCGCACCTTGACCGCGGTCTCAGGCCGGATCAGCCCGCTGCCTTGCAGCACGAGCGACACTGTCGATTTGGACACGCCGGCCTCGCGGGCAATGTCCAGGATCGTCGCCTTGGCCCGGCTGGCCATCCTCGTCCCGTCCTCCGCGTTTTTTGAGCGAATTTATTGGAACGTTCTAATCACTGTTCGAAATCAGAGTCAATCGCGATTCCCGTCAGATTCGAAAATTGATTGGAATGGTTTAAGATTGCAACCAACGCAAGGGTTTTCCCGCTGAGGGTGCCGTGCCCTTCCGGCTCGGGTTCCTTGAACATAAAGGTTCTTGATTTATTGGAACGTTCCATTTATAGGAGCCGCATCGGGAGAGTTGAATGAACATCACCTTGCCTGCGGAAAACGGCGACCGGGTCAGCTACCGGCTCGTCGGCAAACCGGTCGTGCCGAGCAAAGGCGCGCATTTTTCACGCATCGCCTACGCCGCCGCCCACGTCGTTGCCGACCCCATCGCGATGACCAATCCCTGGTCGCGGCCAGCGGTCGACTGGGACAGGACCATGGCGTTCCGCCATCATCTGTGGCGGCTCGGCTTCCGCATCGCCGAGGCAATGGACACGTCTCAACGCGGCATGGGTTTCGACTGGGCGAGCGCGAAGGAATTGATCCGCCGCTCGATCGCGGAGGCTAAAACGGTGCCGGGCGCCGACCTCGCTTCGGGGGCAGGGACCGATCACCTGTCGCTAGCGGCGGCCAAAACGCTCAACGACGTTATCCGCGCCTACGAAGAACAATTCGCCTTCATCGAAGGCGAGGGCGGCAAAGCGATCATGATGGCGAGCCGCGCGCTGGCGGCCGTGTCAAAAGGGCCGGACGATTATGCCCGCGTCTATGACCGCATGCTCTCCCAGGCGTCGGGCAAGGTCATCCTGCACTGGCTGGGCGACATGTTCGATCCGGCGCTCAAAGGCTATTGGGGCAGCAATGATTTCGACGCCGCGCTCGACACGGTCGTGGCCATCATCGAGCGGCACGCAAGCAAGGTCGAGGGCATCAAGATATCGCTGCTCGATGCCGGCAAGGAAGTGCGGTTGCGCGACCGGCTGCCCGACGGGGTGGTGATGTTCACCGGCGACGATTTCAACTACCCGGAGCTGATCGCCGGCGACGGCAGGAGGCATTCGCACGCGCTGCTCGGCATCTTTGACGCCATCGCCCCGGTGGCAAACGCGGCGCTGGCGAAGCTGGCCGAGGGCGATCGTGCCGGCTACGACGCGCTGATGGCGCCGACCGTACCGCTGTCGCGCAAGATCTTCGAGGCGCCGACCGAGTACTACAAGGCCGGCATCGTCTTCATGGCCTGGCTGAACGGGCATCAGGACCATTTTTCCATGGTCGGCGGCATGCAGTCGGCGCGCGGCATATGCCATTACGCGGATGTCTTCCGCCTCTCCGACCAGGCCGGTCTGTTGGCCGACCCTGATCTTGCCGCCGCCAGGATGAAGGCCCTGCTGGCGATGGCGGGCATATGAGCCGAATGGCGATCTGACCGACGCGACCAACCTGATCCGCCTCGTGCAAAAGACGAAGCCCGGCGAAATCTACAATCTCGGCGCGCAGACATGTTCAGGTGAGCCTCGAGACGCCGGAATACACGGCCGATGCCGACGCGCTTGGGACATCGAGGCTTTTGGAAGCGATCCGCATTCTCGGCTTTGGTTTCATGCGATCATGGCAAGTTCGCCACCGGGGCATTAGTTGCACATCCACGGCGGCGAGTTCATGGTGTAGGCCTGCAATCATCAGGGGAGCACTTCAGCGTGAAGGGATACTGGCTCATCGTCGGAACCGAGATTTCGGACCAGGAAGCCCAGGCTGAGTACGGCCGGCTCTGGAAGCCGATCGGCGAAAAATACCAGGCACGGACCAACACGACAAAACAGCCGCCTCTGCTGATTGAGGCGCGCGACGCCGGCCGTATGATCCTCGTGGAGTTTCCGTCCCTGGAGATCGCCAAGGCCTGCTACGCCGACCCGGCCTATGAGGAAGCCAAGGGCTTCGCGCTGAAAGCGTCGAATCGCGTGCTCGTGATGTTCGAAGGAGATCTCGGGTAGCAGCTATCAGCGGTGCCGCCGGGGATTCCGTGCCAGTCGGGGTGGCTAAATTATTGGAAGGATGGTGGGCGTGACAAGGATTGAACTTGTGACCCCTGCAATGTCAATGCAGTGCTCTCCCGCTGAGCTACACGCCCATCCGAAGCCGCGCATACACCACTTTTGATCCGGCGCGTCAATAGCAGGAATGTGGAAAGACGGCTTCCGTTTGTCGCATCGGTGAAGCGCATCGCCGATGCCTGCCGAAGGTGGCTCAGGCCGCCTGCAGCATCTTCTCGACCTCGTTGACGAGATCGCGCAGATGGAAGGGCTTGGACAGCACCTTGGCGTCCTTGGGCGCCTTGGAATCGGGATTGAGCGCGACCGCGGCAAAGCCGGTGATGAACATCACCTTGAGGTCCGGATCGATCTCGGTGGCGCGGCGGGCAAGCTCTATGCCGTCCATCTCCGGCATGACAATGTCGGTCAGGAGCAGCGAGAAAGGCTCCTCGCGCAGCCGCTCATAGGCGCTGGCGCCATTGTCGAAATCGCTTACCTGGTAGCCGGCGCGTTCCAGCGCCTTGACGAGGAAGCGGCGCATATCATCATCGTCTTCCGCCAGCAGAATGCGTGCCATCATGTCCCGTCCGAATCACCCGCCCCAAGCCTGCCGCCGGGCAAGGCCGTTAACCATCCTGTATATGAGGATGCGTCGGTAAACATCAAGTGAATGAAGGGCGTCCCACATACGGTTCGACATGCGGTTTCGCCACCTGAAATGCTGGACATGCCGCACGCAAGGTGGCAAGTTTTACGTCATGATGCAGTGCTGTTTCCTGGTTCGTGCAAATTGAAAACGGCAGCCGAGGATTTTTCGGTCGTCCCACCCTTCGAAATCCGATCGGGCGCCGAACAGCGCGTCCCTTTCCTCTTCAACTCACCGCATAGCGGTCGCCACTATCCGGAGCGCTTCCTGGCCATGGCGCGGCTCGACCGCAACGCCATCCGCCGGTCGGAGGACTGCTATGTCGAGGAGCTTTTCGGCGGCGCCGTGCCGCTTGGCGCGCCGCTGCTGGCGGCCAATTTTCCGCGCGCCTATCTCGACGTCAACCGCGAGCCCTGGGAACTCGATCCGCGCATGTTCGCCGAGCCGGTGCCGTCCTTCTGCAACATCCGCTCGGCGCGCGTCGCCGGCGGGCTGGGCACGGTGCCGAAGCTGGTCGGCGAGGGGCTCGATATCTATCCCGGCCGGCTGCCGCTGGCCGAGGCCGTGGCGCGCATCGAAGCGGTGTACAAGCCTTATCACGAGACGCTGAAGCGGCTGCTTGCCAGGACGCATGCCAGGTTCGGCTATGCCGTGCTGATCGACTGCCACTCGATGCCGGCCGGCATCCGCGTCGGCGACAATGGCGTGCGGCCCGACTTCATCATCGGCGACCGCTTCGGCATTTCGGCCTCGCCGGCGCTCACCGAAATGGCGATCAGCCTGCTTGTCGGCATGGGCTATACGGTCGCGCACAACAAGCCCTATGCCGGCGGGTTCATCACCGAGCATTATGGCAGGCCGGCGCGGCATCTGCACGCGCTGCAGGTCGAGGTCAATCGCGGGCTTTACATGGATGAGCGGACGTTCCGGAAATCGGCCGGCTTCGACGCGCTAGCCGACGACCTGACCCGCTTCTCGGCCGACCTGATGTCGATGCCCGATCATCATTTCGTCGATCTGCCGCTGGCGGCGGAATGACGGCGCGGTCGGCGCGCCGCGTTGTTTATGCGCAATTCCGGACGGAAAATCGCTTCACACTTTTCCTGGAATTGCTCGAAAAAAAGACCGCATCGTTTTCACGACACGGTCGAAGTCTAGGGAGGAAACGCCCAAGGAGGGCATGGACAGGAAAACCTGTCCGATAACAAAATTATTGTGCGGCGCACAAATGTCAATCGACATCAGGCTTTTTTAATTCAATATGATGTGGAAATTCCGCTTCGGCGGCTCAAATGTGGCATTCGGGCAACAGAATGCGGGCGCTTGACTGGTCTTCAGCGCGCCTGTTCTGCGAGAAAGAGCGGCTGGCAAAGGCCGCGATGGGGAGAACGACTTGGATATCAGCCTCGATTTCATGCGGCGCATCGCGCATGCCGCCGCCGCGGAAACCTTGCCGCGCTTCCGCAGCCAGGGGACGGTCACCAACAAGCTGGCGGGAAGCTTCGATCCGGTAACGGAGGCCGATCGCGAGGCCGAGCGCGTGATCCGGGCGCTGATTTCGGCCGAATATCCCGATCACGGCATTCTCGGTGAGGAGCATGGCAGTGAAAACACCACCAGCCGGCATGTCTGGGTGATCGACCCGATCGACGGCACGCGCGCTTTCATCTCCGGCATCCCGGTCTGGGGAACGCTGGTCGGGCTGACAGTCGATGGCGACGCGGTCGCCGGCATGATGTCGCAACCTTTCACCGGCGAGCTGTTCTACGCAAATGCGTCGGGCTCGCATTTCGAAGGACCGGGCGGCCCGCGCAGGCTCGCGACGCGCAAGACGACCGAGCTCGCGCAAGCGACGCTGTTCACGACCACACCCGCCTTGTTCAAAGGCGATGCGCGCAAGCGCTACGACCAGTTCGAGACAAAGGTCCAGCTCGCCCGCTACGGCACCGACTGCTACGCCTTCGCCATGCTGGCGGCGGGCAGCGTGGATATCGTCGCCGATCCGGGCCTGAAGCCCTACGACATCGTCGCGCTGATCCCGATCATCGAGAAGGCCGGCGGCGTCATCACCACTTTCGAGGGCGGGCCGGCGGAGAAGGGCGGCGACATATTGGCGGCGGCGACGCCGGAACTGCATGCCGCGGCAATGGCCGCGCTGCGCGGTTGATCCACGGCGCCGCGACGGCCGGCCGCGGCCGGCCGTCGATCGCGATCAGGCGTCGCCGGTGCCGGGAATGAAGGCGTCGAAGGCGGCCAGGAGCTGCTCGCGATAGATGTCCTTCTCCTGCAGCAGCTCATGCTGCGCGCCGTCGATCATCAACAGCGAGCCGACACGCAGTTTCCTGGCATAGGCTTCCACCGCCCTGGTCGAGACCACGCGATCGGCGCCGGCGGCGACGATCAGCATCGGTACCTGGACCCTTGCCATGAAATTCGGATCGCTGACGGTTTCCGCTGCCGCGGCGGCGGCTTTCAGCCAGCGGATGGTCGGGCCGCCGAGGGCGAGCTGCGGCCAGGCCTCGTAGATCCCGACATTGCGCCGGTAGCGCCCGGGATCCGTGGTCACCTTGTTCACCTCGAAAGGCGGCGGCACTTTCGGCCGGGGACCGAGCGCGGCATAAAGCCTGCCCAGACCCAGCGCGCAGAAGACCGCGCAGATGCGCCGGACCGTGCTTGTCGAAACCGGCAGGTCGGGCACGGCGAGGAAAGGTGCCAGCAGCACCATGCGCCGCACGCGGTTGACCATCGACGGCGAGGCAAGCAGCGCAATCACAGCCCCGGTCGAGTGGGCGAGGATATAATAGGGGCCGCGGCAGTCGGGCAGCACGATCTCCTCGAAGAATTGTTCGAGGTCGCGCGTATAGTC
Organism: Mesorhizobium australafricanum; assembly: GCF_033977265.1. Classification (NCBI taxonomy): domain Bacteria; kingdom Pseudomonadati; phylum Pseudomonadota; class Alphaproteobacteria; order Hyphomicrobiales; family Phyllobacteriaceae; genus Mesorhizobium; species Mesorhizobium australafricanum. The sequence goes on from NZ_JAVIIT010000007.1 coordinate 98,586, forward strand.
GCGGAAGCTGCGGACATAGCCGCGCTGGCGGTCACGCAGCAGGCGGCTGGAACCGCCCTGGCCGCGCCAGTCGAGGACGGCGACGCCGAAGCCGCGATCGGCGAGGTCGCGGATGGTCTCGAAATATTTCTCGATGCATTCGTTGCGCCCGGTCAGCAGGACCACCGTGCCCTGCAGCGGACGGGCGACAGCGGCAAAGACGCCGTAGCGGATCTTCTTGCCGTCGGATGTGGTGAAGAAGCCGCCCGCGGCATTCTGCGGCGCGGGATTGTCCTCGGTGTGGTGGAAAAGATCCGTCATTCGGCGCGTCGTTGGTTACTGCTTGCCCGGACGGGCGAGGCGTCGGCATGGTGATAGACGGCCAGGCGGCAAAAGCAAAGGCGCTGCGCGGATTTACGCGGCTGCCGTGAAACGGGTAAGGCCGGAAGTGCCTGCGGCGCTCTTCCGGCCTCCGTCGATCCGGGAGGAAGGGACGATGCACCCGGTTCGGCCTCGTCACGGCGTCGCGATCAAGGCGCCGCTTGTCTCTCTGTCTTGACGCAGTTCCGGAGGAAAACCGCTTCACGCTTTTCCTAGAATTGCTCGACCTTGGCTGAGCTTAGCGATGCCAGGCTGAACGGATGCCGAAGCCCCAGTTCATCTGCCGTTCATCAACATGGCGTTTTTGCGCCGGTCAAAAACCTTGAAATGGCTTTTTCCGCTTCCCAAATGAAGGGTGCGGCCGCCGATGTCGGGGCCGCTGGCCGATCCGCAACGCCTTTCGAGGGTTTCGCACCGGGTCATACGCAAACCATGTTGCTCAACAGGAGAACACATCATGCGTCACGTTGATTTTTCCCCGCTTTATCGTTCGACCGTCGGCTTCGACCGGCTGTTCACCATGCTCGACTCGCTCGGCCAGCCCGAGACCGCGCAGACCTACCCGCCCTACAATATCGAGCGCACCGGCGAGAACGCCTACCGCATCTCGATGGCCGTTGCCGGCTTCTCGGAAGACGAGATTTCGATCGAAGCCCACCGCAACGTGCTGACCGTCAAGGGCGAGCGCAAGGAAGAGAACAATGGCGAGGGTTCGGAGCTGCTTTATCGCGGCATCGCCTCGAGGTCCTTCGAGCGCCGCTTCCAGCTGGCCGACCACGTCGAAGTGGAAGGCGCCACGCTGAAGAACGGCCTGCTCTTCGTCGACCTCAAGCGCAATATTCCCGAGGAGCTGAAGCCGCGCAAGATCGCCATTACCCAGTCCTCGGACAAGGCCAAGCAGATCGAAGCCAAGGCCGCCGCGTAATCCGCGGGCTCCATCCAAGACCCAAGTCTCCCTCCCGAGACGAAAGCGAGCGGCGCCGAGAGGCGCCGCTTTTCATTGTGCCATCGGCAACGAGCCTTTCTGGCTCTTTTGAAGCATGCAGCGACGGACCATGAAGGAACCATGTCCGATATTTCCCTGCTGCTGACACTCACCGTCGCAATCACCTTCCTGCTCGCCGGTATCGTCAAGGGCGTGACCGGCATGGGGCTACCGACGTTGGCGATGGGATTGCTCGGTACCATGATGCCGCCGGTGACCGCGGCGTCGCTGCTCATCGTGCCGTCCTTCGTCACCAATGTGTGGCAGCTTTTCGCCGGCCCGAGTTTCTCCGCGATCCTGCGCCGGCTGTGGCTGATGATGGCGGGCATCCTGATCGGCACCGTCGCCGGTTCGCGGCTGCTCGCCAGTGACAACGTCAAATGGACGACCGCCAGCCTCGGCGCGGCATTGATCGTCTATGCCGCCTACAGCCTCCTGGCGCGGCAGCCGACGGTGCCGGCACGTGACGAGCGCTGGTCCTCGCCGGTCGTGGGCTTCCTCACCGGACTGGTCACCGGCGGCACCGGCGTCTTCGTGGTGCCTGCCGTCCCCTATATCCAGGCGCTCGGCTTGAGCCGGGACGATCTCATCCAGGCGCTAGGTCTTTCCTTCACCGTGTCGACGATCGCGTTAGCGCTGGGGCTCGCCTCGCATGGCGCCTTCGATGCCGGACATCTGGCGATGTCCGCCCTTGCCGTGCTGCCGGCCTTGCTTGGCATGTGGCTGGGGCAAATCCTGCGCCAGAGAATCAGCCCGGCGGCTTTCCGCCGCTGGTTTCTGATCTTCCTTATCCTGCTCGGCGTCGAGCTGCTGCTGCGGCCTTTGCTCGCCTAGCTGGAACGGAGCTTATTGGCCTTTTGCCGCGACGACTGCCCCGACATTCTGTCGGTGAACGGCTTCGTATGGCGCGAAATACTCAACGGCGGTCGTGGCAAATATGTCGGCACCGAAGGTCTTCAGATCTTGTTTCGCCAGGTCTGGGTCTTGCCGGCAGGAAAGCAGCTTTCGAACATAGGCCTCAGTCGCGGTGATGAAGCTTCTGTCGTAGCCGCCGGCTTCGATTGCCTGCAAGGAACCGTGGTTGGGCAGGATCCGATCGAACTGCCAACCGGCCATGCGCTCCAGGTCGGTCAAATGTTCGCTCAGGCGTTCCGGTTCCGAGACATAGGTGATGGAGTCTTCGAGCGTGTCGCCCGCCAGCAGCAGGCCGGCGTCGGGCATCAGCAGCACCGTGCCGTCATGGCTGTGGATCTCGACCTGGCGCAGTTCGACGTGGATCGCTCCGACCGTTAGGCTGAGGCTGTTCTCGAATAGCCTGTTGGGCAACACGAGCGGCTTGATGGGCGGGCTGCCGCCTTCGATCTCGGCCCGGCCGCGTTCAAGCGCCGAGGCCGTGAGGCGGTTGGCGATGATCTCGCAATCCTCGAACACCTCGTTGCCGGCAATATGATCGTCATGCCAGTGGCTGAGCACGACGCGTATCGAAGTCACACCCATGTCTTCAAGCGTCCGCCTGATGAAGCGGGCGTGGGTGAGCGAAATATGCGTGTCATAGACGAGCGCCTGCGAGCCATCGACGATGGCATAGGTGCAAATGCCGAGGGTATAAGCGCCGTCGTCGAGCCAATTCGGCTCGTCCGACCAGATGCGAACGCCATCGATGCGGCCATCGTAGAAGCCCAGGACGTTCGGCGCCGGACGAACCAGCCGCATTGTCGAGCCGAGAGGCGGTTTGGTCATCAGGCTGCTCCCGGTTGCCGGACATTCAGCCAAGCAAGTGACCGAGACGGTCGATTTCTTCCGTCGTGGTCGCGAAGCTGGCGACGAAACGGTAGATAGCTTCATTGTCGCCGAGGTGCCCGTCGAAGCCCTGCGGCACGCCCCATTCGTAGAACTTGGCGCCGGCCGCCTGCAGCTTCTCCGCCGTCGCGCGGCCGAGGATGGCGAACACCTCGTTGGCCTGCGGCAGCCAGGCGAGCTTGCCGGCCGGCGCATCCTCGATCGTCTCGGCCAGATGCGCGGCCATCGCATTGGCGTGCCCGGCCATCTTCAGCCACAGATCGTCGGTGAGATAGGCTTCGAACTGGGCCGAGATGAAGCGGGCCTTGGAAAACGTCTGCCCGGCGCGTTGGCGCAGCAGGCGCAAATCCTTACCGACGTCCGGATTGAGGACCACGACCGCGTCGGCCATCCAGCAGCCGTTCTTGGTGGCGCCGAAAGAGATGAGGTCGACGCCGCTCTTCCAGGTCATTTCGGCCGGGCTGACGCCAGTCGCCGCAATCGCATTGGCGAAGCGCGCGCCGTCCATATGCAGCGGCAGCTTGTGGCGGCGGCTGACCTCGGCGATCGCCTTGACGTCGTCGACGCTATAGACCGTGCCGACCTCGGTCGCCTGGGTGATGCTGACCGCCATCGGCTGACCCGCAGGGGCCAGATCCTGCGAATACCGCTTTATGGCCCGGTCGAGGGCCTCCGGGTTCATGCGCCCCAGCGGTCCAGGAACCGGCGCCATGCGCGCGCCGCCGGTGTAGAAGCCCATCGCGCCAAACTCGTCGACATTCATATGCGCTTCGGAATGGCAAAGCGCGATGCCGCCGATACGGTTCAAGGCAGCCATCGAAAGCGCGTTGGCCGCGGTGCCGGTCGCGACGAAGAAGACCTGCACCTCGCGCTCGAAAATCTCGTTGAAGCGACGATAGACGGCGCGGTCCAGGTCGCCATCGCCATAGGCGATAGCGGTGCCGGCGGCATGGCGCGACAGGTTGGCCGAAATATCGGGGTGCACGCCCGCCCAGTTGTCGGATGCAAAAAACATCGAGAGGTCCATATCGTGGTTGGCAAAAGCGGCGCGACTTGATCGCTTCGTCAGGCGAAGCGCAAGGGCCAATCACTGGCAATGCGGTAAAGCCAGCCACCTTCAAAAGGGCCTGAACCAAACCTTGCGTTTCCAGCGCTTGTCACGAAATTTTGTGTCGCGGCGCCGCCAAGATTTTTGTGAATCGGTCTTGTGTGCCTCTACGATTTCTGTCATAAAAAATTTAGGACAGTAGTGCTGTCTTATTTTGTCGCACAAAACAGGCTGGACTGGCGTATCATCGCTGCCATTCCGGCCATTGTCGCGAGCGGCGGGTAGACGGCCCGGCTCTGACCTGTACGATACCGGATGCGAACCGGGCGTATAGCCGTATGGTTCGGTAGATTTCGCGAGACGTGCAGCAGGATCAAGGGGAGGCGTTGTGCTTCCCAAGGCAAACCAGCGCCCTGAGACAGTCAGGGCCAAGGTGGAGATCGGAGGATAGGACGATGACGGAACTGACGCCATCTGCGATCAACGGCCAGGCCGCGCAGACGAAAGCGGCAGCCGTTAAACGTCCAACCCGTGCCACGGCCAGCGGCATGACCGCGCAGGGCCTCTACGATCCGCGCAACGAGCATGACGCCTGCGGCGTCGGCTTCATCGCCAACATGAAGGGCGTGAAGTCGCACCGGATCGTCGAGGACGGCCTGGCGATGCTGGAGAACCTCACTCATCGCGGCGCGGTCGGCGCCGACCCGCTGGTCGGCGACGGTGCCGGCGTGCTGGTGCAGATCCCCGACGGATTCTTCCGCGCGGAGATGGCCGCCAAGGGCGTCGAACTGCCGCCGGCCGGCCAATATGGCGTCGGCCACTGGTTCATGCCGCAGGACGCGTCGCTTCGCGCCCACATCGAAGAGATCATCGCCGAATCGGCGCAGTCGGAAGGGCTGCCGCTCATCGGCTTCCGCGACGTGCCGGTCGACAATTCGTCGCTGTCGAAGGCTCCGGATATCGTCGCGTCGGAGCCGTTTCATCGCCAGGTGTTCATCGGCCGCACGCCGGACATCACCGAAGACGAGGAATATGAGGCTAGGCTTTATCTGCTGCGCAAGGTGATCTCGGGCCGCATCTATGCCGAGAACGACAACAAGGACATCGGCGCCTATTGCGTGTCGCTGTCGGCGCGCACCATCGTCTACAAGGGCATGTTCCTGGCCTACCAGGTGGGCGCCTACTACAAGGATCTCAACGATCAGCGCTTCGAAACAGCTCTGATTCTCGTCCATCAGCGTTTCTCGACCAACACTTTCCCGTCGTGGAAGCTGGCGCATCCCTATCGAATGGTCGCGCATAATGGCGAGATCAACACGGTGCGCGGCAACAACAACTGGATGGCGGCGCGCCAGGCCTCGGTCGATTCCGAACTGTTCGGCAACAACATCTCGAAGCTCTGGCCGATCTCCTATGATGGCCAGTCGGACACCGCGTGTTTCGACAACGCGCTCGAGTTCCTGTTCCAGGGCGGCTATTCGCTCAGCCACGCCATGATGATGCTGATCCCGGAGGCCTGGGCCGGCAACAAGCTCATGGACGCGGACCGCAAGGCTTTCTACGAATACCATGCGGCCCTTATGGAGCCGTGGGACGGGCCGGCGGCGGTGGTGTTCACCGACGGACGCCAGATCGGCGCCACGCTCGACCGCAACGGCCTGCGCCCGGCGCGCTACATCGTCACCGATGACGACCGCGTCATCATGGCTTCCGAAGCCGGCGTGCTGCCGGTGCCGGAAGAGAAGATCGTGCAAAAGTGGCGGCTGCAGCCCGGCCGCATGCTGCTCATCGATCTCGCCAAGGGCCGCATCGTCTCCGACGAGGAGATCAAGTCGGAGATCGCGACCAGGCACCCCTACAAGACCTGGCTCGCCAACACGCAGCTCATCCTCGAAGACCTGAAGCCGGTCGAGCCGCGCGCTCTGCGCAAGGACGTCAGCCTGCTCGATCGCCAGCAGTCCTTCGGCTACACGCAGGAGGACACCAAGCTTTTGATGGCGCCGATGGCGACCACTGGCCAGGAAGCGGTCGGTTCGATGGGCACCGACACGCCGATCTCGGCAATGTCGGACAAGTCGAAGCTGCTCTACACCTATTTCAAGCAGAACTTCGCCCAGGTCACCAACCCGCCGATCGACCCGATCCGCGAGGAGCTGGTGATGAGCCTGGTGTCGTTCATCGGGCCGCGGCCGAACATCTTCGATCTCGTCGGCACCTCGCGCCGCAAGCGGCTCGAAGTGCGCCAGCCGATCCTGACCAATGGCGATCTGGAGAAGATCCGCTCGATCGGTCATACCGAAGATCGTTTCGACACCAAGACGATCGACATCACCTACGGCTCGAACGAAGGTGCAGCCGGCATGCAGGGCGCCATCGACCGGCTCTGCGAGCGGGCGGAGGCGGCGGTCGCCGGCGGTTACAACATCATCATCCTGTCCGACCGCCAGGTCGGGCCGGACCGCATCGCCATTCCTTCGCTTCTGGCGACGGCGGCCGTGCATCATCATCTGATCCGCAAGGGCCTGCGCACCTCGGTCGGCCTCGTGGTGGAGTCCGGCGAGCCGCGCGAAGTGCATCACTTCTGCTGCCTCGCCGGCTATGGCGCGGAGGCCATCAATCCCTATCTCGCCTTCGACACGCTGCTCGACATGCACAAGCGCTGCGAGCTGCCGGAAGAAGTCGACGAGTACGAGGTGGTCTCGCGCTACATCAAGTCGATCGGCAAGGGCATCCTCAAGGTGATGTCCAAGATGGGCATCTCGACCTACCAGTCCTATTGCGGCGCGCAGATCTTCGACGCCATCGGGCTCAAGTCGGATTTCGTCGAGAAGTATTTCACCGGCACGGCGACGCTGATCGAAGGCGTCGCCCTGGACGAGATCGCCAGCGAGACGCTCAGCCGCCATAGCGATGCCTTCGGCAGCGATCCGGTGCTGCGCAACAACCTCGAAGTCGGCGGCGAATACATGTACCGCATGCGCGGCGAGGCGCATATGTGGTCGCCCGATGCGGTCGCCAGCCTGCAGCACGCCGTGCGGCAGGGCTCATGGGACACGTTCAAGGACTATTCGGCGCAGATCGACAGCGCGACCGCGCGCGCCCAGACCATCCGCGGCCTGTTCAAGATCAGAACAGCGGACGAGACCGGCCGCAGGAAGGTCGCGATCGAGGACGTCATGCCGGCGGCCGAGATCGTCAAGCGTTTCTCGACCGGCGCGATGTCGTTCGGCTCGATCTCTCGCGAAGCGCACACGACGCTGGCGCGCGCCATGAACCAGATCGGCGGCAAGTCGAACACCGGCGAGGGCGGCGAAGAAGCCGACCGCTACCTGCCGCTGCCCGGTGGCGGCAAGAACCCGGAACGCTCGGCGATCAAGCAGGTCGCCTCGGGCCGGTTCGGCGTCACGGCGGAATATCTGGTCAATTCCGATGTCATGCAGATCAAGGTCGCGCAGGGCGCCAAGCCCGGCGAGGGCGGTCAGCTGCCTGGACACAAGGTCGATGCGACCATAGCCAAGGTCAGGCACTCGACACCCGGCGTCGGGCTGATCTCGCCGCCGCCGCATCACGACATCTATTCGATCGAGGATCTGGCGCAGCTGATCTACGACCTGAAGAACGTCAATCCGGCGGCCGATGTCTCGGTCAAGCTGGTGTCGGAAGTCGGCGTCGGCACGGTCGCGGCGGGCGTCGCCAAGGCGCGCGCCGATCACATCACCATCTCGGGCTATGACGGCGGCACCGGCGCTTCGCCGCTGACATCGCTCAAGCATGCCGGCAGCCCCTGGGAAATGGGCCTCGCCGAGACGCATCAGACGCTGGTGCTCAACGGCTTGCGCAGCAGAGTGGCGCTGCAGGTCGACGGCGGCTTGCGCACCGGGCGCGACGTCATCATCGGCGCGCTGCTCGGCGCCGACGAGTTCGGCTTCTCGACCGCGCCGCTGATCGCGGCCGGCTGCATCATGATGCGCAAGTGCCATCTCAACACCTGTCCGGTCGGCGTGGCGACGCAGGACCCGGTGCTGCGCAAGCGCTTCAAGGGCTCGCCCGAGCACGTCATCAACTTCTTCTTCTACGTGGCAGAAGAGGTGCGCGCGCTGCTTGCCGAAATGGGCTTTACGCATCTCGACCAGATCATCGGCGACAGCGACCTCCTGGAGAAGCGCGACGTCATCCAGCACTGGAAGGCGCGCGGGCTCGACTTCTCGAAGATGTTCTTCAAGCCGGACGCTCCGCATGAGGCGCTGCACTGGACCGAGCGGCAGAAGCATCCGATCGACGACGTGCTCGACCGCAAGCTGATCGAGGCGGCAAAGCCGGCGCTCGAAGCCAAGCAGCCCGTGACCATCGAGCTGCCGATCCGCAATGTCGATCGCTCCGCCGGCGCCATGCTGTCGGGTGAAGTCGCCAAGCGTTTCAAGCACAAGGGCCTGCGCGAGGACACGATCCAGGTGAAGCTCACCGGCACGGCCGGCCAGTCCTTCGGCGCCTTCCTGGCGCGCGGCGTCTCGTTCGAGCTGGTCGGTGCCGGCAACGACTATGTCGGCAAGGGCCTGTCGGGCGGCCGCATCGTCATCCGCCCGCCGGAAGAATCTAGAATCGTCGCGGCGGACTCGATCATCGTCGGCAACACGGTGCTTTATGGCGCGACCGAAGGCGAAGCCTATTTCGCCGGCGTCGCGGGCGAGCGTTTCGCGGTGCGCAATTCGGGCGTGGCCGCCGTCGTCGAAGGCGTCGGCGACCATGGCTGCGAATACATGACCGGCGGCATCGTCGTCGTGCTCGGAAAAACAGGGCGCAATTTCGCGGCCGGCATGTCGGGCGGCGTCGCCTATGTGCTGGACGAGAAGGGCGATTTCGCCGAGCGCTGCAACATGGCGATGGTCGAGCTCGAGCCGGTTCCGGAAGAGGACGACCTGATGGAGAAACTGCTCCATCACGGCGGCGACCTCGACCACAAGGGCCGCGTCGACGTGTCGGGCGACATGACCAGCCATGATGAGGAACGGCTCTACCAGCTGATCTCGAACCACGTTCATTTCACCGGTTCGGTGCGCGGCCGCGAGATCCTCGACGACTGGCAGAACTTCCGGCCGAAATTCCGCAAAATCATGCCGGTGGAATATCGCCGCGCGCTGATCGAGATGGAACGCATGCGCATGAGCGTGGCGGCGGAATAAGCATTGGAGAGGCCGGAAAGACACGTCTTCGGCCGCCATCCTCACCAACAATCCTGACCCCGGACTGCGGTTGCCATGGCAGCTTTATGGGGTTAACGGGTGCGCCGACAAAAGCGTGCCTTCGGACAGCAGGGACTGGACTATGGGCAAGGTAACAGGCTTTCTCGAGATCGACCGGCAGGTGCACAAGTACCAGCCTGCCTCCGACCGCATCCGGCATTTCCGCGAATTCACGCTGCCGATGTCGGACAAGGAGGTCGAAAAACAGGCCGCACGCTGCATGGATTGCGGCATTCCGTTCTGCCACGGACCGACCGGCTGCCCGATCCACAACCAGATCCCGGACTGGAACGACCTCGTCTACAATGGCGATTGGGACAACGCGATCCGCAACCTGCATTCGACCAACAATTTCCCGGAGTTCACCGGCCGCATCTGCCCCGCGCCTTGCGAGGAAGCCTGCACGCTGAACCTCGAGGACATTCCGGTCGCTATCAAGACGGTTGAGCAGGCGATCGCCGACAAGGCTTACGAGACCGGCCATATCCGGCCCTATCCGCCCGAGAAGAGAACCGGCAAGCGGGTCGCCGTCATCGGTTCCGGCCCGGCGGGAATGGCGGCGGCGCAGCAGCTCGGCCGCGCCGGTCATGACGTGCATGTCTATGAGCGAGAGAGCCGCCCCGGCGGGCTGATGCGCTACGGCATTCCGGACTTCAAGATCGAGAAGCATTACATCGACCGGCGCATCGAGCAGATGCAGGGCGAGGGCGTGACCTTCCATTGCGGCGTCAATGTCGGCATAGACATGAAGGTGGCCGACCTGCTCGAGGAATTCGACGCCGTGCTTTATTGCGGCGGCTCGGAAACGCCGCGTCCGGCGGGCATTCCGGGCAGCGACCTCAGCGGCGTCTACGATGCCATGCCTTATCTGGTGCAGCAGAACCGCCGCGTCGGCGGCGAGCCGATCCAGTCGGTGGCCTGGCCCTCGCACCCGATCATCGCCGGCGGCCAGCATGTCGTCGTGGTCGGCGGCGGCGACACCGCGTCCGACTGCATCGGCACCGCCTTCCGCCAGGGCGCGGTGCGCGTGACCCAGCTCGACATCCGTCCGCAGCCGCCGGAGAAGGAAGACAAGCTCGCGGTATGGCCCTATTGGGCGACCAAGATGCGCACCTCGTCCTCGCAGGCCGAGGGCGCCGAGCGCGAATTCCAGGTGGCGACGCTCGAATTCATCGGCGAGGAAGGCCAGCTGACCGGCGTCCGCTGCTGCGAGGTCGACGACAGGCGCAAGCCGATCGCCGGCACCGAGTTCGTCATCCGCGCCGATCTCGCTTTCATCGCCATCGGCTTTGCCGGACCGGCGGGCGACAGTCTGATGAAAGAGCTCGAAGGCGAGATCAAGGTCGTCACCGACAGCCGCCGCTCGAACAATGTCGAGGCCAATGACCGCGACTACCGGACCAGCGTCGACAAGCTCTATGCCGCGGGCGATGTGCGCCGCGGCCAGTCGCTGGTGGTGTGGGCGATCCGCGAGGGCCGCCAGGCGGCGCGCTCGATCGACGAGGCGCTGATGGGATCGACGGTGCTGCCCCGTTAGAGCGTTTGGAAATCCTACGCCTGCGGCAGGCCGCAGGCGTTCTCGTTGCTACCAACCTATTGATTGATACCGGTCGTGGTACCGGGCTGAGCTGCGGCACTCGCCGGCTGTGTCTTCGGCGGCCAGGAAAAATCGTCGGCGCGGCCGGGCGAGGCGGCCGGCGCCTTGCCTTCGATGATCAGTTTTTCGCCAGGCAGATTCGGATCGGCCCTGGCCGGCTGCGCGGCGCCGAGCAGTTCCGAGCCGCCGTCGAGCGACGGGTCGCCGAGCAGCATCGGCGCGGTGCGATCGACGATGACGGGCGCGGCGGCCGGCTTCGGCGCCTCGACCGGAGCGCCCGCCGGCGCCGACACGGTCGTGATGCTCCCCGGCGCCGCCAGGCCGAGGATCTTGGCCAACGGCTTTTCCGTGTAGAAGGCGAGCTTGCGCTTGCCGGCCTTGGTGACGTTGATGCCGTCGTCGGAACGCAGGCGAACCGGCTGGCCGTTGATGTCCGGGCCGGAGATGACGAAAGCGCCGTTTTCGTCGACGAAGCCGTCCCAGACATCGACGAACTCGCCGCCATGCTTTTCGGCGGCCGAGCGAAAGATGTCGTTGAAGGCAAGCATGTCCGAGTTCATCTTCGACACGCGGAAAGCCGGCATGCCGACCCACAGGAACGGCACCTTGGCGTCCTGTATGGCCTTGCCGAATGCATCGGTGCGGCGCTCGTATTCCTTGGTCCAGTTCTCCGAACGCGGCTGCTCGCGCACGTCACCGACCTTCATCTGCTGGCGGTCGTTGGAGCCGAGCATGACGATCACGGCCGACGGTTTCTCGGTTTCGATCACCGATTTTATCTCGGCCGGCCAATTGTAGAAATCGTCTCGAACGAAGCCGGACGAACCGTTGCTGCGGGCGACGATCCTGACAGCGGGATTGTCGGCAAAGGCGGTGTCCAGGCCCTCGGCCAGCCCGCCGGCCATAAAATCGCCGACCACCAGCACGACACGGGCGTCGTTTGTCTTCTCGACGATCGGTGTTTCCGGTTCCGCCGGCGGACGCGGCTTGGCTTTCTTCTTCGGTTTCGGCCTTGCTTTCTCGATTTCGACCGGTGGCTCGACGCGTTCGCTGCGGCGCGGGAACAGAAGGTCGCGCAGCGACCAGCCACGGCTTTCCTCCTGGGCGAATGCAGGGGCGTGGAAGGCGCCGGCGGCGGTGACGACAAGCACGGCAAGGGCGAGAATCAGGATCGGCGCCCGGCGAATGCCCTGCCTGATACGCGCAACCGGAACCAAACACCTCTCCATCCCTTGGCGCATGACCAGGCAGACGCGGGAAAGTCATGCGCAAGCCGAAGCGCTACAGCATCCTCGCCCTGCTTGAAAGGATGCCTGGCGCCTTGGAGCGGTTTCAGCTTTTCACAGAAAGCCAGCCCGCTCTAAGTATTCATTCACGCAATTCCGAACGGAAAACCGCTACGCACTTTTCCTGGAATTGCTCTAAACCGCGTCGCGCTGAAACGGATTCAGGCGGCGCGCTTTAAGTCCTTGTTTTTATGCATGTCGTTGTCCCAGAACCGCGTACACTTCTGGGCGACATGCATTAGACGGCTCTACTTCTTGCGAAGCCATTTGAGCACTTCCATGCTCGGATAGCCATCCTGGGTCAAGCCGACCTTGGCCTGATAGGCCATGATGGCGGCTTTCGAGCCATCGCCGATCTTGCCGTCGAACTTGCCGTCATAATAGCCGTGGTCGGAAAGCCGCTTCTGCAACTCCTGCCGCTCTTCGAAGCTGAGCTTGGTGAAAGGCCGCTGCCAATCCTGCACCAGGCCGGTGCCGCCGGCGATCTCGTCGGCCAGGAGGCCGACGGCCAAAGCGTATTTGTCGGCGTTGTTGTAGGCCTTGATGACAGAGAAATTCCTGATCATCAGGAAGGCGGGGCCGCCCGTGCCGTCGGGCACCTTCAGCGTTGCCTTGTCGGTCAGGTTCCTGAACGGCTTGCCGCTGGCCCTGACGACGCCGAGCGTCTGCCATTGGGCGATCGTCTTTGCTCCGCCAGGCAGCTTGCCGGCCGGTATGGTGACCTCATAGCCCCAGGTCTTACCGGCCTGCCAGCCGTTCTTCTTGAGCAGGTTGGCGGAGGTCGCAAGCGCGTCGGGAATCGAATTCCAGATATCGCGCTTGCCGTTGCCGTCCATGTCGACCGCGTAGCGCTGATAGCTGGTCGGGATGAACTGGGTCTGGCCCATGGCGCCGGCCCAGGAACCCATCAGATGGCTCTCGTCGATGTCGCCGGTCTGCAGGATCTTCAACGCCGCGACCAGCTGGGTGCGGGCGTATTTCGAGCGCTTCGGATCGCCATAGGCAAGCGTCGCCAGCGAGCGGATGACGTTGCGCATGATGTCGTCGCGCTTGAGGATCTCGCCATAGTTCGATTCCATCGACCAGATCGCCAGAAGGATGTTGCGGTCGACGCCGAACCGCGCCTCGATGCGATCGAGCCACGGCTTCCATTTCCTCGCCATCGCCTGGCCGTTGGCCACCGACTGATCATGCACGCGGTTGTCGAAATAGTCCCAGGCGGGCGCGGTGAATTCCGGCTGGGTGCGGGCCTTTTCCAGCACGACCGGATCCGGCTCGATGCCTCTCATGGACTGATCGTAAACAGCGCCCGAAACGCCACCCGCAACCGCGGTGGCGCGGAAGCCCGCGACCCACTGGCGGAATCCGGCATCGGCGAAAGCGGGGCCGGCGGGCATCAGCAAGGCCAGCGTGAGGCCGGCGGCCGTCGCCAATGCCGTCAGGCGCCTTGCGGTGTTGCGAACGGACATCATTTCCTCCTTCGTCAAATCAGGAAGGATCATTCAACGCCGAACCGGGTTAGTATTTAGTTTACCATAGGCGCCGCCGGGAACGAAAAGAGGTGTGGCGGCTTTTAGCTCTCACGTTCAACTTGGCGGTTCGGTAGTCCAACATTCCGGCGTGAAAATGATTTCCGCGTGAAAATCTCCGGGGGGATTGCGGAGCGCGCCGGCGAGCGGATAATTGGCCAAAACGCAAGGGTGGCGCAGCATGAAGCGAGTTCGCAAGGCAGTTTTCCCGGTCGCAGGCCTCGGCACGAGGTTCCTCCCGGCCACGAAGGCCATCCCGAAGGAAATGCTCACCGTCGTCGACCGGCCGGTCATCCAATATGTGGTCGACGAGGCACGCGAAGCCGGCATCGAGCATTTCATCTTCGTGACCGGTCGCAACAAGGCGGTCATCGAGGACCATTTCGACGTCCAGTTCGAGCTCTATGACACGCTCGCCCAGCGCGGCAAGGACGACCAGCTTGCCCGCCTGCAGCGGCTGCAGCCGGCGCCGGGACAGACGAGCTTCACGCGCCAGCAGGTGCCGATGGGCCTCGGCCACGCGGTCTGGTGCGCCCGCGAGCTGGTGGGCGACGAGCCGTTCGCGCTGCTTTTGCCCGACATGATCATGCAGTCGGAGAAGAGCTGCATGAAGGACATGGTCGAGCTCTATGCCGAGACCGGCAACAACATCATCGCCGTGCAGGAATGCGACCCGGCCGAGGCGCATAAATACGGCATTGTCGGCCGCGGCGAGGACACCCATCACGGCTTCCGCATCACCGGGATGGTGGAGAAGCCGAAGCAGGGCACGGCGCCCTCCAACCTCTTCATCAACGGCCGCTACATCCTGCAGCCGGAAATCTTCGGCATCCTGGAAAGCCAGGAACGCGGCGCCGGCAACGAAATCCAGCTGACCGACGCTATGCTGAAGCTGGAGAAGAAGCAGCCCTTCTACGGCTATCACTACAAAGGGCGCACCTTCGACTGCGGCTCGCCGGAAGGTTTCGTCGAGGCCAATGTCGCCTTCGCGCTCTGGCGCAGCGACATGAACGCAAGCATGGCCGGCGTCATCCGCACGCTGCTGGATGAGGTGCGGCCGGTGGAGCGCCGAGGCGCGGCTTCTTAGTTTTGCTGGCCAAGGCCACCGGGCTTCGTCATCCTATGGCGTAGCAAGGAGCGAAGCGACGCGGCGCAGACCATAGGATCCATGCCGTCACCTGCGAGCATCGCAGCGGTGCAAAACCACCTCTGTTCTGCGCCGCTTTTACTATTCGGCCCAAGTCACGGCATGGATCCCCGGGTCTGCGCGTCCGCTTCGCTACCGCTACGCCCGAGGATGACGAAGCGTCAGCGCTGGACCTTCAGGCCGAGATAGACGCTGTTGGTCGTATAGTCGCGGCCAGGCAGGTTGCTGGTCAGCTTCTCCGTCCTGACGCGGGTGGTGACCCCGGCGTAGCGGTTCAGCCACCATGTCAGCCCGGCCTCGGCGCTGAGGATCATATCGTGGCCGTCGGAGCCGGTATAATCGCGCCAATCGAGGCCAAGCGCCGAGTTCGCCGTCAGATTGGCGCGGATCTGGCGCTCGCCGGTCAGACGGCCGGAGTAGAGGATATCGCCGCTCTCGTTGGCTGTCGTGGTTGTTTCGACGCTGGTCTTGCCGGTCAGGCCGATAATAGTGCCGCGCTCGGGCGACCATTTGAGGTCGGCGTCGATGCTCGGACCCGCCACCGCCCGAAGGCGGTTGTCGTCGATCGCCTCGCGCAGCCAGCCGACGGAAAATTCGCCGGACAGCTTCTCGCCCATGTCGAGCTCGAGGCCGGCGCGCGCGCCAAGCCTTGTCGAGGACCGCTCGAAGCCGTCGGTGTCGACGCGCAGGTCATAGATGCGCCGCCCGGCCTCGACCTCCGTGAAGGGTGTCAGCGCCGGCGAGATCTCGTAGCCGGTGCGCAAGGTCGCGGTGTAGAGCGTGGAATCGCGATCCTTCTGCGACACGGTGGTGCCGTTGGAGAGTTCGGCATCGCCGTAGAAATCATGCGAGACCGCACCGGTCAGCGCATAGCGCATCTTGCCGACACTCTTTTCGATGCCGAGGCTGCCGTCCACGGTCTGGCGCAGCGGCTGAGAGGTGACGCCGGCGATCGCATCCGGCGAGGAGGCCGATTCCGGAGCTGCCTCATAGCCGAGCTTGGCGATGGCGCGCAGCTCGTTGTCGAGATCGACATTGAGCTGGCCCTCGATGCGGCCCTGCGCATCGTTGATCTTTTCGCCCGAGACGGTGTTGCGGAACAGGCCATAGCCGGTGATCAAAGCCGAATTCTCGCGCCAGTCGGAGGTCGCCGTGAAACGCAGCGCCGTCTCGGACAGAACGGCCGATTTGCCGGTGCTGCTGGAATCGGCATTGGACGTCGCGGTGAAGCCCTGCTCCAGCGACGGCCGGAAGAGAAAAGTGCCGACCTTGACGCCCGGCGCGGCGAAAGGATCGTCCTCCGGCTTGACCTTCTGGCCTTCAATGGATGCGGTGCGCTCCTGGCCTGGGTCGAGCTTCTGCTTGTCGACGCTGTCGATGGTGACCGCGCGGCGGTTGCTGTTATCGTCATCGGTGGCGGTCGCGTCGGTCCGGTTGCCCGTGCCTGCGGTGGCAGCGGTGGTTGTGCTGTCCGTCGCCTCGCCGGTTTTCTTCTTGGCCTTTTTCTTGTCGGCTGTCTTGGTGCCAGCCTTGGCATCCTGGGCGCGCTGCTTCGCCGTCGAAGGCCGGCGCGGCTTTACCGGGGTCGCCGTGTCGGCCGGTGGATCGCCAGTAGCTTGCGGCTGGTCAAAGATGCTGTCGGTTGCACCCGCCGTCTGGTCGTCATCGGGAACGGCGCCCGGACTTGCAGGCTGGTACGTGGTCGATGCGGTGTCCTGGACGGCCGCGGCTGCGGGCGAGTTCTGATCCTGCGCCCCTTGCGCCCTCAACTGCCTGGCCTTGCGCTGCTGGTCGGCGAGTATGGCCGATTCGGAAACCTCGCCACGCAGCTCGGTTTCCTGGGAAAACGCCGGCGCCGGCCGCAGCAAGGCAAGCGCGCTTGCCGTCAGCAGCAGTGCTGCAACGGCAATGCCCCTTCGACCGATTTTCGCTTCAGGCTGGCCCCCGGACATCGTCACCACTGCTTGCGCGGCGCGGTTGCGCCATACTTACCGAACCGTAAATGCGGATGGTTAACGGAGGGTTGAGAGCGCTGCCTTGGAGCTCCCGCATCGGCAGACCGCGGCAATTCCGTTGGACAGGGGCGCGGCAAAGCGCTAATCGCTTGCGCCATGCATGCGGGGTCCCCAGAAAGAAAGCAGCCGGACAGGCAGGCTGCGATCGAATCGGCGCTGAGAACGGTGGCGACGGAGCAGGCCGGTGTGGCGGCGCTGGCCGCCGCGCTCGCAAACGGCTTGGCCGAGCCTTTCGCAGCCGCGATCGACCTGATCTCGCGGATCGAGGGCCGCGCCATCGTCACCGGCGTCGGCAAGAGCGGCCATATCGGTTCCAAGATCGCTGCGACGCTTGCCTCGACCGGCACGCCCGCCTTTTTCGTCCATCCGGCCGAGGCCAATCACGGCGATCTCGGCATGATCGCCAAGGACGACGCGATCATCGCCATGTCCTGGTCGGGCGAGAGCAAGGAATTGATGGGCATCGTCGCCTATTCCAGGCGCTTCTCCATCCCGTTGATCGCCATTACCTCGGGCGAGGGTTCGGCGCTGGCGCGGGCCGCCGACGTCGTGCTGCTATTACCGGCCGTGCCCGAGGCTTGTCCGCATGGGCTGGCGCCCACAACGTCGGCCTTGCTGCAGCTCGTCATGGGCGATGCGCTGGCGATTGCGCTGCTCGAGGCGCGGGGCTTCACGCCGGACCATTTCCGCACCTTCCATCCGGGCGGCCAGCTCGGCGCCAATCTGACCCAGTTGCATGAAATCATGCATGTCGGCGAACGGCTGCCGCTGGTGCCGTTGGGCACCGGCATGCGCGAGGCGATCCTGGAATTGTCGCGCAAGGGTTTTGGCTGCGTGGCGATCACCGGCGCCGACGGCGCGCTGGCCGGCATCATCACCGACGGCGACATCCGCCGGCACATCGCCAGCGACCTGCTTTCCATGAGTGTCGATCAGGTGATGACGAAGAAGCCGAAGACGGCAAGCCCGGACACGCTGGTGGCGACGGCGCTGCAGACGATCAACACATCCGCCATCACCAGTCTGATGGTCGTCGAGAGCGGACGCCCGGTTGGACTTGTACACCTGCACGACCTGCTGCGGATCGGCGCGGCATAGAATGCGCTGATATTCAGGTGAGGACGGCCTGCAAATGGCGGCTTCCTGCGCTTCCAGCCTTCGCCGACCGAAGCCCCCATAAGTGTCTCCGCCCTATGAAGGCTACGGCCGGCGTAGGCCGGTTCTCGGAAACTACGGAATTTGGTCGCTTCGCGCCCGTCTTCGACTCCGACTGACCTGAATCTCAACGCATTCCTGGACGCTGGAGTTAGACTGCTTCTACCGTCAGCTCCAGGTCGGTATCGGCGGCGCTGATGACGCGCACCTGCGTGCCCGCCGGCAAGTCCGGGCCGGAGACCCGCCACAGCGTGTCGCCGAGCTTGATGCGGCCGCGGCCGTTCTTGATCGGCTCGGCCAGCGTCGCCAGCTTGCCGACCATCTGCGCGCCGCGCCGGTTTAGCAGCGGCTGGTCGGCATCGCCGTGGCGGCCGGCCATCAGCTTCTTGCCGACGAAAGCCGAGACCAGCGACAGGACCAGGAAGACCAGCACCTGCACCTGCCAGCTCCAGAAAGCCGCGTCCCAGATCGCCAGCGACACGGCGCCGACGATGAGCGCGGCGATGCCGATCCACAGCATGAAGACGCCCGGCGCGACGATCTCCATCACCAGGAGCACAAAGCCCAGAACCATCCAGTTCCACGGGCCGAGTTCGGAAACGATACGGTCTATCATAATGCCCACCTATTGGAGCAATTCCAGGAAAGGTGTGAAGCGGCTTTCCGTCCGGAATTGCGTCAAAACAAAGGGAGAGCGGTTCGGCGTTTCCATGAAACGATGAACCGATCCAGACATCAGTTCTCGTTCGGGCGAACCACCGGCGGGCGGGCTGCCTGCCGCTGCGAGCCCGAAGAGCCATCGCCTTTGAAGACTTCCTTGGCAATTTCGCCGATACCGCCGAGCGTGCCGATCAGCGACGAGGCCTCCAGCGGCATCAGCACGATCTTGCTGTTCGTGGCCGAACCGATCTTGGTCAGCGCCTCGGTGTATTTCTGGGCGATGAAGTAGTTGAGCGCCTGGACGTCGCCCTTTGCTATGGCCTCCGACACGACCTGCGTCGCCTTGGCCTCGGCCTCCGCCGAGCGCTCGCGCGCCTCGGCGTCGCGGAAGGCTGCTTCCTTGCGGCCCTCGGCCTCGAGGATCTGCGACTGCTTGAGGCCTTCGGCGGCCAGGATCTGGGCGCGCTTGTTGCGTTCGGCGGTCATCTGCCGGCCCATCGATTCGATGAGGTTGGCTGGCGGGTTGATGTCCTTGATCTCGACGCGGGTGATCTTGATGCCCCACGGGTGGGCCGCCTCGTCGACGACGCGCAGCAGCCGCTCGTTGATGGCGTCGCGGTTCGACAGCAATTCGTCGAGGTCCATCGAGCCCATGACGGTACGGATGTTGGTCATCGTGAGGTTGAGAATGGCGTTCTGCAGCCCGGCGACCTGATAAGCAGCCTGCGCGGCATTGAGGATCTGGTAGAAGGCGATGCCGTCGACGCCGACAATGGCGTTGTCGCGGGTGATGATCTCCTGCGTCGGGACGTCGAGCACCTGCTCCATCATGTTCATCTTGGCGCCGATGCGCTCGAAGATCGGGTTGATGATGTTCAGGCCAGGGGTCAGGGTCTTGGTGTAACGGCCGAAGCGCTCCACCGTGTAATTATAACCTTGCGGCACCGTCTTGATGCCCTTGAAAAGCAGGATAATGACCAGGAAAACAAGGACAATGATGGCAATATCGAAACCGCTAAAGCCCATTTCGTTTCTCCCTCAAAGGTGGCGACCTCACGGAATCACTTAAGTGTGTTTCCGCAACGTTACAATCAGGTGATCGCCAATATTGGTTAGCGGCGGGTTTTGCGCACCGGTTTCAGGCTAAAGCGCGTCGCGCTGAAACGGATTCAGTCGACGCGCTTTAGGTCTTTGTCTTGATGCATGTCGTTGTCCCAGAACCGCTGCACACTTCTGGGTGACATGCATAAGTCGGTGAAGCCGGTCACACCCACCCGGCAAGCTCGCGTCGCACCAGCGCTTCGACCACCGCCATGCCCTCGGCGCTGTCGTTGAGACAAGGGATGTGGGCGAAGTTCTTGCCGCCGGCGTGATGGAAGGTCTCGGCTGCTTCGCGGCCGATCTCGTCCAGCGTCTCGATGCAGTCGACGGAAAAGCCGGGATTGACGACGGCGATCGATTTCACGCCGTCCTTCGCCAATTTCTCGACCGTGACATCGGTGTAGGGCTGCAGCCATTCCTGCGCGCCGAAGCGCGACTGGAAGGTGATGATGAGCTTGTTCTCGTCCCAGCCTAGCCTTGCCCGCAGCAGCCGCGTCGTTTCATGGCAGTGCGACCGATAGGGATCGCCCTTGTCGGAATAGGGTTTGGGGATGCCGTGGTAGGAGGTGATCACCACCTCCGGCACGAAGTCGAGCGTCGCGATGTGCCGCTCGATCGAACGGGCAAGCGCCTCGATATAGACCGGTTCGTCATAGTAGGGCGGCACACTGCGGACCGCCGGCGCGCGCCTGATCCTCATCAGCGCGCGGAACAATTGGTCGTTGGCCGTCGCCGTCGTCGTCGCCGAATATTGCGGATAGAGCGGAAAGGTGAGGATGCGGTCGCAGCCCCGCTCGACCAGTTTTTGAGCGACGTCTGCTGTCGAGGGATTGCCGTAGCGCATCGCCCAGTCGACCTCCACATCGGGCAGGTCGGTGAGCGCTGCGGCCAGTTTCTGACCTTGAGCGCGGGTGAAAGTGCGCAGCGGCGACTCGTTCATCTCGCGGTTCCAGATACGGGCGTAGTTGGCGCCGGATTTTTTCGGCCGGGTGGTCAGAACCAGTCCGTAGAGGATCGGGTACCAGATCGCTTTGTTGAGCTCGATGACGCGCGGGTCGGAGAGGAATTCGCGCAGGTAGCGCCACATCGGCTTGAACTCGGTGCCGTCAGGCGTGCCGAGATTGACCAGCATGATGCCGATCTTGCCCGGCCTGACGGGCGCGGCGTCGGCGGACAGCGGACCGACGGCCTTGGCGGCCTTGGCATCGGTGGGGCTGGCAAGCGTCATAGACAGTCTCCGGTAGCGCCGCCAAACTAGCGATGCCCTGCCGGTTTTCAATGCTGCGTCTGGCCGCACCTTATCGCGTTTGGGTCTGGAAATGGAACACCCGCCCGGTTTCCCGGGCGGGTGCCATCAATTTCGGATGGTCGATTATTTCGCGGCCGGCGGAATGGTCAGCGTCGCGCCGAGTGGCAGGCGACGGGGCTTATAATCCTTATTGGCTTCGGAGATGAGCTTCCACTTGGTGGCGTCGCCGTAGGCTTGCTTGGCCAGGTCCCAATAGGTATCGCCTGCGGCAACCGTATGGCTGGTCTCGGCGGATTGGGCTTCCGCCGGCGTTGCTTGCGCCGGCTTGGCCGGTTCGGCGGCGGGAGCAGGCGTTGCCGGGGTGGTCTCGGCGGGCTTTGCCGGTTCCGCGGCCGGCGCCGCGGGCGCAGTCTCAGCCGGAACGGCTGGCGGCGCGCCGGCAATGTCGCTGGAACCGGAAGGCAAGGCCGGCATCGCAGGTTCGCTGTTCGCCGGAGCGGTCTCGGCCGGCTTCGCTGCCTCGGCTGCCGGCGTCTGGGTTGTGGCGGCGGGAGCCGTCTCGGCCGGCTTTGCCGGTTCCGCAGGCTTGGCGGGTTGCGCCGCCGCCGTCGTTGCCACAATTTCGGTGATGCGGCCGTCGAGCTTCGGCGTGTAGGGCCGATGGGCGCCGAGATACTCGGCCACCACCTGCTCCAGGCCGGGGCCGTAATCATAGGCGTCCGTGGCCTTGTCGGCGAAGACCTTGTAGCCATCGCCGCCCTGGCGGACATAGTTGTTGGTGGCGACGAGGTACTGCTTGTCGGGATTGATCGGCGTCCAGGCGCCGTTCTCCATCACCTCGACCGATTTGACGCGGCCGGCATTGGGCGCGACCGACTTGTCGAAGGAATATTTGAGGCCGGCAACCTGCGGGAAGCGGCCGGCGCCGTCCTCGATCTGGCTGAGGCCGCTTTCGAGGCCCGCGACCAGGTCCTTGCCCGAGATCTTGAAGGTCGCCAGCGTATTCTGGAACGGCAGCACGGTCAGCACCTCGCCCATGGTCACCGTGCCCTGGTCGATCGAAGCGCGCAGGCCGCCGCCGTTCGAGATGACGATCTCGATGCCCTGGCCCTTGGTGCGGTCGAGGATTGCGTCGGAAACGAGATTGCCCATCTCGCATTCGCGCGTGCGGCAGTTCTCGCGGCTGCCGTCGATCGGCTTGGTGGTCTCGGCCACCTCCTTGTTCTTCAGCGCCTCGATCGGCGCGCCGAGCTCCTTGATGCGGGCCAGCACGGCGGGATCGGGCATGATCGACTTGTCGAGATTGATCGGGGCGCCGCTGGCTTCCTTGACGACGCCATTGTCGTCGAACACAACCTTGAACTCGCCGAGATATTTCGAATAGGACGCGGCCTGCACCACCGGCACCTTGGAACCGTCGGGGTTGTCGACCATGGTCGGATACGGTCCCTCGGCTTTCGGATCGGTGTTCGACAGAAGCGTGTGGCTGTGGCCGCCGACCACCACGTCGATGCCCGGGATTTTCGCAATGACGTCGCGCTCGCGCCTGTAGCCGATATGGGTGACGGCGATGATCTTGTTGATGCCTTCTCCGTTCAGCTTTTCGACCTCCGCCGTGATCGACTTGACGTCGTCCGCGATGGCGATGTTCGGGCCGGGCGAGGCGAGTTCCGGCGTGTCGTTGGTGACGGCGCCGATGATACCGATCTTCTGGCCACCGACCTCGACGACGATCGACGGCTTGATCTTGCCCGCCGCGCCGGACTTGTCGTTGGGCTCGACATTGGCGCTGACGACCGGGAACTTCGCCTTGTCGAGGAAAGGCACCAGTGCGGTCTCGCCGTCGTCGAATTCGTGGTTGCCGAGCGTTACCGCGTCAGGCTTGATCTGGTTGAGGAATTCCTCTTCCACGGCGCCCTTGTAGGTGGTGTAGAACAGCGATCCCTGAAAGCTGTCGCCGGCATTGAGCAGCAGCACGTTCTGCCCCTCGAGCTTCTTGCGCTCCTGCGCGATCGCGGTGATCAGCCGGCCGGCGCCGCCGATGCATTCGCCCTTGGTCTCTTCTTCGGCGGAGCAGGTCGACTCGTATTTGTTGTTGCCTTCGATGCGGCTGTGCCAATCGTTGAAATGCAGGATGTTCAGCGTGTAGTCGGCAAAAGATACGCCCGCCGACAGGCCAAGCGTGGAGGCGGACAGGGCTAGGATGGCGGCAATCTTCTTCATCTTCGTCTCCCGGATGAGCTGACTTCCAAGGTGCTTGAAGCGCGTCGCGCTGAAGCGGATTCGGCCGACGTGCTTTAAGGCTTTCTTTTCGTGCATGTCGTTCTCCCAAAACCGCGGCGCACTTTTGGGCGACGTGCATCAATGCCCTCGCTTAACTGGAAAATAACAGTCAGCCTCGGGTCATGTTCACATCGGGTTCGGGCCGATGCAAGCACAAATCAGGGAGATATTTGCCGGCATAAAAAAGGACGGCGGCTTGCGCCGCCGTCCTATCAGTTCAAGATTTGCAGGCCTTAAGCGCGGCGCGTCAGCACGAAATTCTGGCCGCTGGCGCTGGTGCAGTTGAGCTGGCTGGTGGAAACCATCAGGCAGTTGAAGCTGACCGGCGTCTGGCGGATCAGCGAGGTGCCGTGGATCTCGACCGATGTCGCTCCGGTCATGGTGTAGCTGCCTTCCGACAGCTTCTGCCCGGTATCGGTGGCGACGGTGGTGAAGCTGCCGGCCGCGAAAGTCGACAGGCCGGTGCCCTTGGCATCGATCCAGTTGCCCTCGACACCCTTGGGCGTCATCGATGGCTGGTCGGAAGGGCCGGTGGTGGTGCAAGCGGCCGCAGCCAGAAGGCTCGCTGCGGCGCCTGCCGAAAGCAGTTTGCGCGCAATGTTCATTTTGAAAATCCTCTCCTCAGTCCGCTCATCCTCAATCGCCCGATTTCCGGGCGATTGCAAGGCGGTGAGGGCTGTCACGCTGGCCGCTATCGCACCAGAATGTTGCGGAACTGCCACGGGTCGTCCTTGTCGAGATCCTCCGGAAAGAGGCCAGGGCGGTTATCCAGCGGCGTCCAGTCGGTGTAGTAGCCCCTGACCGGCCCGAGATAAGGCATTTGCACCTCGAGGCAACGGCGGTAGTCCATCTCGTCGGTTTCCACGATGCCGGCCGTCGGATTCTCCAGCGCCCAGACCATTCCGGCGAGCACCGCGGAGGTGACCTGCAGGCCGGTGGCGTTCTGGTAGGGGGCGAGCTTGCGCGCCTCGGCCAGCGACAGCTGCGAGCCGTACCAATAGGCGTTCTTGTCGTGGCCGTAGAGCAGCACGCCAAGCTCGTCGACGCCATCGACCAGCTCGTGCTCATCGAGCACGTGGTGAACCGGCTGCGGCTTGCCGGCGGCGCCGAACATCTCGTCCAGCGACAGCAGGGCGTCGTTGCAGGGATGATAGGCGTAGTGGCAGGTCGGACGGTATTGAAGCTTGCCCTTCTTCGAGCGCATGGTGAAGAAGTCGGCGATCGAGATCGCCTCGTTATGCGTCACCAGCAGGCCGTATTGCGCGCCCGGCGTCGGGCACCAGCTGCGCACGCGCGTGTTGGCGCCGGGCTGCTCCAGATAGATCGCCGCCTTGGAGCCGTGCTTGTGTTTCTTGCCGTTCTTCGGCATCCAGTTTTCATGCGTGCCCCAGCCGAGCTCGGCCGGCTGCAAGCCTTCCGAGATGAAGCCCTCGACCGACCAGGTGTTCCAGAACACGTCCATCGGCTTCGGCTTCTTGGTGCGCTGGGTGTCTCGCTCGGCGATATGGATGCCCTTGACGCCGGTCTTCTTCATCAACTTGGCCCAGGCCTCGCGATCTTCCTGCGCGGGTTCCGAAAACTCGAGACCAAGATCGGTGGCGAGGTTGACCAGCGCCTTTTTGACGAACCACGAGACCATGCCGGGATTGGCGCCGCAGGTGGAGACCGCCGTGGGGCCGCCCGGCTTGTCGTGCTTTTCCTTGATCATCGCCTCGCGCAGCGCGTAGTTGGTGCGGCTGGCATTGTCGGCCTCGGCATCGAAATAGAAGCCGAGCCACGGCTCGACGACGGTGTCGATGTAGAGCACGCCGAGCTTGCGGCACAATTTCATCAGGTCCACCGAGCCGGTGTCGACCGACAGGTTGACGCAAAAGCCCTGGCCGCCGCCATTGGTCAGAAGCGGCGTAAGCAGCTTCTTGTAATTCTTCTCGGTCACCGCATCCTGCATGAAGGCGATGCCACGCTCGTCGAGCAGCTTGCGGTCGGTGTCGCGCGGGTCGACGACCGTCATGCGCGACTTGTCGAACTTGAAATGGCGCTCGATCAGCGGCAGCGTTCCCCGCCCGATCGAGCCGAAGCCGATCATCACGACAGGACCGGTGATTTCACCGTAAACGGGCCAGTTTTCATTCGCCATTTTTTCGCACACTCCTTCAAACACGCAAAATCGGGCGGTTTTCGCCCGACGGCCAAGCGCTACACCACAGATCATTGTCATAAACCAGCGAAAAGCGCCAACCGCGGTCAAGCCGGTTTGGTGGCGTGGTTAAGCCGATCCGGCCATGCGATCGAGGAATGCAACCAGCCGGTCGCGGTCGGCGGTCAGGCCTTTGTAGTCGAGTTGTTGCTGGTCGAGGGCGGTGAGCTGCTCGGCGAACGAGGCCGCCAGCGTCGCCCGATCAGGATGGCGGATGAGCACCTTGAGCGGATCGAGGTGGATGCGGATGGTGAACAGGATGTCGCGCGAGGCGGGAAGCTTGCGCAGCGTCTGGCGTTCGACGCGGATGAAGGCGTGGGCGTCGACGTCGCCGTCGGGGAAGCGGCTCGGGCGGCTCGTGGCGCGGTCGATGCGCTCGATGTTGGACAGTGGATGATAGAGCGTGTCGTCGGCCTGGATCGACCAGTTGAAACGCTCGACCGCCTGGCCCTGCAGGCCGTCGAACATGCGATTGATGAGCTCGGCCGGGCGCGTGCCGGGTCCGAAGCCGGGCACCGGTTCGTGGATCTCCTGCAGCGGCTTGCCGAATTTTTCCTGAAGCGACCAGGATGAAGGGAAACAGAGCGAGCCGGCGGCGAGCCGCCAGCCGCGCTCGTCGCGACGCATCAGGATCAGGTCTTCCTGGACGAGCAGCGAAGCCTTTGCGAGCGGCGCCTCGCGTAAGCCAGGAGGCAGCCTGTCGATGGCGCCCTCGAAGCCGACCGGCTCGGCGTCGGTGCGGCGATGCGTGCGGGGATGCGCGGCTTCGAGATCCGCGACGAGCAGGTCCAGCACTTCGCGTTGGGCGACGCGGGTGCCGTCTTCCTCGACAAAGACCTTTTGCGGGATCTGCGTGTAAAGCCGTTGCTTTTCGGCCAGATGCGGCAGGAGGAATTCATCGACCTCGATCCAGCGATCGAATTCGAGCGGCTTCAGCCCGATAGTGAAGAGTTTTGACGACCCGTCATAGGGCGTATGGGTCGGCTGACGAGCGTTCATATCTGCTTGCGTTCTATCCAGTTGCTCTCTCCAGTCCGATCACCCAAGCCGCGCCGGGATCAGCCCGCGCAGCGAGTTGCCGACGAAGATCGCCTTCGCCGCTTTCAGATCGTCGAAGCTGTAGATCGCTTCCACGGCGCGGCCTTCGTCCAGAAGCGCGCCGCGCAATATTCCAGGCAGCAGGCCGCAGTCGAGGCGAGGCGTGATCAGCGGGCCGTCGCCGAAATCGGCAAAGAGATTGGTGATCGTGCCCTCGCAGAGCTCGCCGCGCTCGTTGGCCAAAAGCACTTCGTCGGCGCGGGTGGCGAGATATTCAGCGCGCGCATGCTGGTAGGTCTCGCGGCGGCTTGTCTTGTGGCGCAGCAGCATGTTGCCGGAATCGAGACGGATCCGCGCCAGCTGCAGCCGCCAGACCTTGTCGGCGGGCAGCGGTTCGTAAGGCTGCACGGCAGCCGTCGCTTCGCCACTGCGTTGCAAAGCGAGGCGCGCGCGCAAGGCAATCCCGTGCCCGCCGACGGCGCCGGAAAGCACCTCGCCGACCCGCTCGGGATCGCAGGCAAAGCCCAGGTCGGCGGCAGACGCATAAAGCCTGGCGAGATGGCGCTCGAAGCGCAGGAAGCCTGAGGCGGGCTCCCAGCGCATGGTCTCGATCAGCTCGAAGCCGGCGCCGTTCCCGTCGCGAAGCGCGCTTTCAACAGACACTCCTTGTACTCCTCCCCGGCGGTGGAATCGAAGACGACGCCGCCGCCGACATTGTAGACGGCCTCGCCGTCGGCAAAGAGCGAGATGGTGCGGATCGCCACGGAAAAACGCATCCTGCCGCCAGGCGCGATCCAGCCGATGGCGCCGCAATAAACGTCACGCGGTGCGTCTTCCAGCTCGTTCAGGATTTCCATGGCGCGGATTTTTGGCGCGCCGGTGATCGAGCCGCAGGGAAAGAGCGCGGCGAAAATCCGGCGGATGCCGATGTCAGGCAACAGCTTCGCCCGCACGCGGCTCACCATCTGGTGCACCGTCGGATAGGTCTCGATGCGGAACAGTTCCGGCACGTCCAGCGTGCCGACTTCGCTGATCAGCGAGATGTCGTTGCGCAACAGGTCGACGATCATCCGGTTCTCGGCCTGGTTCTTCTCGTCGTTGCGCAGGAAGGCTTTCAGCTTCGCATCTTCGGCCTTGGTCGCGCCGCGTGGCGCGGTGCCCTTCATCGGATGCGTCTCGATCATGCCGTCGGCATCGATCTCGAAGAACAATTCGGGCGAGCGCGACAAGACGATCGGGTCGCCGAGCGAGACCAGCGCGCCGTATTTCACCGGCTGGCGTTCGGTCAGCGCGTCGAAGGCGGCGAGCGGATCGCCGGACCATTGCGCGCGGACCGGGAAGGTGAGGTTGCCCTGGTAGCAATCGCCCTTGCGGATGTGGTTGTGAAGGCGCGCAAAGCGGCCGGCATAGTCCTCGGCGGACCATGTTGCCCTGGCATCGAAGATCGGTCCATTGCTGGCGAACGCATGCATTTGCGGCACCGCTTGTTCGACCGGCGCATCAAAGACGCCGAGGCAGATCAGCGGCGCGCGGCGGCCTTCGGGCAGCAGCGGCACCAGTTTCGGCTCGAGCAGGTAACCGGCCTCGTAGGAGAAATAGCCGGCCAGCCATTTGCCGGAGTCCGAGGCGGCCTGTGCTGTCTCAAGCGCTGGCACGAATTCGTCCGCGTCGCGCGCGACAATGACCTCCTGCGGCCGGTCGAAGACCAGCTGACGAGCGGTCGCGTCGTTGCGGAAAATGGCTGCGGGCAGGGACATGAGCCTCGGATGCGGACAACTAAGTCGACCGCTCTATATGGGGGTTCGCCGAGGCGCAATCGAGGGAGCGGCGTCGGGCGGCGCAAAGCCGTCCAGTTGGCGCGGAAGCTTCGGTAGCTGATTTTGCAGCGATTGGCGGAAACGCTCGAACGTCGTCATCCACGGGCGGAGCGGAAGCGAGGCGGACGCGTAGACCCGAGGATCCTATGACCTCGCGCGAAGGGTAAGGGCGGTGCAGAAAGAAGGCCTTTCTGCGCCGCCGCAACGCTTGTAGGGAACGGAATGGATCTTATGGTCTGCGTCGCTTCGCTCCTCGCTACGCCATAAGATGACGAAATGGCCGGCGTTTCTGGCCAACCTCCGGCGTTGGCGACGCTGGCGAGATGCTCAGGTGTTGCCTGCGGTTCCCGCGGTCGGGAAGCGGCGGGCGAATTCCGCCTCGTTGCCCGAAGCGAGCAATTTCGCCTGCTCGATCCAGTTTTCGCGCGCGATACGGCCGTCGAAGTTGAGCACCTCTTCGATGCGCTTGACGTCGGCGGCGGTCCAGGCGGCGATCTGGGCGTAGGTGGTGACGCCCAGGCCTTTGAGCAGCCTCTCGTTGACCGGGCCGATGCCGATGAGACGACGCAGATTGTCGGCCTTGCCGGATGCTGCCGGCGGCGCCGCTGCTTTCTTTGCCGCAGGCGCTGCCGCCTTCTTCGGCGGGGCGGCTTTGGCCGCCGGCTTCTTTGCGGCGGCCGACTTCGCCGGAGCGGCCTTTGCCGCGGCTGCCGGGGTCGACATCAGCGCCGCCGGCGCCGGCGTGGCGGCCTTGTCGGCGCCCGCCTTGGCGGCCGGCGCATCACGCAGCCGGCTTTCGAGATCGGCGCGGGCGCGGCCGCAGGCATCGAGCTCGCCCTTCAACCGATCGCTATCGGCGCGCAGCCTGTCGCGCTCGCTTCGCGTGCGATCGAGGTCGCCACGCAGACCGTCGAGCTCGCCGCGCAGGCGGCCCCAGATGAACCAGCCAACCAGGATACCCACAACGAACGCCAGGAGCATGTAGAAGAAAGTGCTCATTTCCCTCTCCAGTCCGATCTGTCGGCCGAGGCCCGGAAAGGCGAGCTCACGCCAAGGATCGTCAAAGGTTGCGTGGTCGGCGGAACCGCCGGCACCTATCGAGCCATCGGCGTTCGGCCTTGTCCGGGCCGACGGCCATCATCGCATTCGCCGTAGCGCCGCGACCGGCCATCTCTGGCCTGCACGATGCGTCCGGCTGGGCTTGAGGCCGGACGCTATCATATGGCTTGTCGAAAGCCAGTTGAAAAAGGCGCCGGAGAGTTATTCAAGAACAGCTATTTAGGGCAAGAATAGTTCCTTGCTGATATACATCCCGGCTAAACTATTGCAGCCGATGCTCGCTCCGTAGTTGCTGTCATTTGTCGAGCGCCTCCAACTCGTCGATCAACGAGCCGATCACGCCAAGGCCTATCTGCCAGAAAGCGGGATCGGTGGCGTCGAGGCCGAAGGGCGCCAGGAGTTCGGAGTGATGTTTCGTGCCGCCGGCGCGCAGCATTTCGAAATACTTCTCCTGAAACCCGCGCTCGGCATTCTGGTAGACGGCGTAGAGCGAGTTCACCAGGCAATCGCCGAAGGCATAGGCATAGACGTAGAAGGGCGAGTGGATGAAGTGCGGGATGTAGGTCCAGAAGACCTCGTAACCCTCGCGCAGCTTGATCGCCGGCCCCAGGCTCTCGGCCTGCACCTCCAGCCAGAATTCGCCGAGCCTGTCCGAGGTCAACTCGCCATTCTTGCGCTCGGCATGTACCTTGCGCTCGAACTCGTAGAAGGCGATCTGGCGCACGACCGTGTTGATCATGTCCTCGACCTTCTGGGCGAGCATGGCCTTGCGCTCGCGTTTGTCGATGGTCTGCTCGAGCAGCGAGCGGAAGGTCAGCATCTCGCCAAAGACGGAGGCCGTTTCGGCCAGCGTCAGCGGTGTCGAGGCCATCAACGCGCCCTGGCCGGCGGCCAGCACCTGGTGCACGCCATGGCCGAGCTCATGCGCCAGCGTCATCACATCGCGCGGCTTGCCCATATAGTTGAGCAGCACGTAAGGATGCGCCGACGGCACCGTCGGATGGGCGAAGGCGCCGGGCGACTTGCCCGGCCGCACCGGCGCGTCGATCCATCTGCGATCGAAAAAGCCGCGCGCGATTTCGGCCATGTCCGGTGAGAAGCGCTGGTACGCGGAGAGCACCGTGTCCCTGGCGTCGTCCCAGCGGATCACCGCCCGCGGCGTCTCCGGCAGCGGCGCGTTGCGATCCCAGTGGTTCATCACCTCCATGCCGAGCCAGCGCGCTTTCATCGCGTAATAGCGATGCGAAAGCCGCGGATAGGCCTCGCGCACGGCCGCCGCCAGCGCGTCGACCACATCGCGCTCGACGCGGTTGGCGAGGTGGCGCGAGTCGGCAATGTCCTGGAAGCCGCGCCAGCG
Organism: Mesorhizobium australafricanum; assembly: GCF_033977265.1. Classification (NCBI taxonomy): domain Bacteria; kingdom Pseudomonadati; phylum Pseudomonadota; class Alphaproteobacteria; order Hyphomicrobiales; family Phyllobacteriaceae; genus Mesorhizobium; species Mesorhizobium australafricanum. The sequence goes on from NZ_JAVIIT010000007.1 coordinate 129,509, forward strand.
GTCGGAGATTTCCTTGTCCTTGGCGAGCGTGTTGGTGATGAGTGTAAAGGTGCGCAGGTTCTTGCGGAAGGTCGCGGCGAGCGCCTCGGAGGCACGGCGGCGCACCTCGCTATCGGCGTCCTGCAGGCGGTTGAGCGCCGGCTCCAGCGTCAGCTCCTCGCCGTCGACGTCGAAGCGCAGATCGGTCATCGTCTCGTCGAACAGACGGTTCCAGGCGCCGCGCCCGGTGACCGACTTTTCGTGGAACAACTGCTCGACGCGGTCCTCGAGCTGGTAGGGTTTGTCCTTCCTGAGATCGAGCACCCAGGGCCGGTAGTGGCCGAAGGCCTTGTCGGCGGCAAGCGCGCTCTCGATCGCCGCATCATCGATCAGGTTGAGCTCGAGCGCGAAGAACAGGAGATGCGCGCTGGCATCCGTCATCTTTTCCTGGACGTCGCCATAGAGCTTGGCGCGCTGCGGATCGGCGGTGTTGCCGGCGTAGACGAGGCCCGCATAGGAGACGATGCGGCCGATCAATTCCTCAAGTGCCTCATAGGCTTTCAGCGCCTCGCCGAGCCGGCCGGCGCCGCCGCGTCCGGCTTCCGCGGCAAGGGTGCCTTTCCAGCGGGTTTCGAAGGCGATGGCATCGCTCGCCGCCTTGGCGATGTCGCGCTTCAGCTCGGGCGCTTCCATGCCGGAATAGAGATCGGCGAGATTCCACTCCGGCAGATCGCCAAGCTCCGCCGCGCCCTGTCCGGACGCTGGCGCCGCAAGCCGCCGACCAAACATCATGCGCATCAACAATACCTTCTTTGAACCAAGGGGGCAGAATCCAAGGGAAAGGAGAAGCCGGTCAAATCCTAAGGAATTCGTTCACCGGGTTTTTTGAAACCTTATTTAGAACCCTGTGCCAAGATGATCCATGGGGATTTCTAAGGCGGGCAGCCAGCACAGTCATGACAGGTTCCATACTCATAGTCGATGACGATCCGGTCCAGCGCAGGCTGGTTGAAGCCGCGTTGACCAAGTTCGGCCACACCGCGATCGTCACGGATAGCGGCGATGCCGGTCTCGACGTCCTCGACGGGCCGAACGCGCGCGAGGTGTCCGTCGTCATTCTCGACCTTGTCATGCCCGGCCTCGACGGCATCGGCGTGCTGAAGGCGATGCGCGAGCGCGCCATCAACATCCCCGTCATCGTGCAGACGGCTCAGGGCGGCATCGAGACGGTCGTTTCGGCGATGCGGCACGGCGCCTTCGACTTTGTCGTCAAGCCGGCATCACCCGACAGGCTGCAGACCGCGATCTCCAACGCGCTCAAGGTCGAGGCCGTCGAGGACGAGATGAAGCGCGCATCGCGGCGGCGCGGCGGCGGCCATCTCACCTTCAAGGACATGATCACGCGCAGCCCGGCAATGGACCGGGTGATACGCCTCGGGCAGAAAGCGGCGGCCTCCAACATCCCGATCCTGATCGAGGGCGAATCCGGCGTCGGCAAGGAATTGGTGGCGCGCGCCATCCAGGGCAGCGGCGATCGCCGCTCAAAGCCGTTCGTCACCGTCAATTGCGGCGCCATCCCGGACAATCTGGTCGAATCGATCCTGTTCGGCCATGAGAAGGGTTCGTTCACCGGCGCCACCGACAAGCACACCGGCAAATTCGTCGAGGCGAATTCCGGCACGCTGTTCCTCGATGAGATCGGCGATTTGCCGCTCGACGTCCAGGTCAAGCTGCTGCGCGCCGTGCAGGAAGGCGAGGTCGATCCGGTCGGCGGCCGCTCCACCGTCAAGGTCGATATCCGGCTGATCTCGGCCACGCACCGGAACCTGTTGCAGCAGGTCAAGGACGGCAAGTTCCGCGAGGACCTGTTCTACCGGCTGAACGTCTACCCGATCTTCGTGCCGCCGCTGCGCGACCGTCGCGACGACATTCCCTACTTGGTCCGGCATTTCATGGAAAAGGTCGCTCCGACCGATCCGCGCCGGCGCCTTGCCGGCATATCGGCGCCGGCGCTTGCCATGCTGCAGGCCTATGACTGGCCGGGCAACATCCGCCAGTTGGAGAATGCGGTCTTCAGGGCGTCGGTGCTTGCCGAGGGCGATGTTCTCACCGAGGAAGAGTTCCCGCAGATCCGGGCGCAGGTGGAAGGAACTGTCAATCTCGAAGCGGAACCGGCATCCGCGACGGCCGAAACGACCGCGCAAACGTCTGCGCAGGCGGACGAGACGATCGCCGACACAACTGGGTTCGCCTTGTCCGACAGCGAGGCGCCAGCCAGGCTGCAGCCGCGTTTAGGCACGCTTCGGGCGCTCGACGAGCGCGGCAATGTGCGGGCGCTGGCCGAAGTGGAGCTCGAGATGATCAAGCTCGCGATCGATCATTATAACGGCCAGATGAGCGAGGTTGCCCGCCGGTTGGGCATCGGCCGCTCGACACTCTACCGCAAGTTGAAGGAATATGGCATTGATCCTGAAGCTGGCCGCGTCGACCGGCTTGCCTCGTGACAAGCAAGCCTCGAATCAGCTTGCCCGCCTAAAATCCGAGTCAAATTGTCGCTTTTGACGTGAAAACCCTGGGTTTTCAGCGGTTGGCGTTGCCGAGGATCACGCATTAACGCTAACGGTAACAGATCGTGTTCTGGCCGGGGCCGGATTCTTGATCTAAACCAGCGGTTTACCACGAAATGCTGTGCATCATTTTTGACGGGATATCGCCACGGTGTTACCGCATTTCGACTTCAATAAACGATGATTAACCATTAGGATCGATATTCGGATGTGAAAACCACGCATCCGTTTGGTCAAATCCGGGGACAAACGGCAGCCTGCAAGGCCATTTGATTTGAACAAAGTCGAACGACACAAAAACGGGCGGCATTTTCACATGAGCGTCTGGCCGAGGTGGCTGACGTTCGTGATTTTGGCCGTCGGGTTTCTGTCCGCAGCGACGTCGGGCGCCAGGGCCGAGGTTCGTACGCTCAAGCTCTATCACCTGCATACGCATGAGAAGGCCGAGATCGTCTACAAGCGCAATGGCCGCTACGATCCGGAAGGCCTGCGCAAGATCAACATCATCCTGCGCGACTGGCGCCGCAACGAACCGACCAAGATGGACCCGCGGCTGCTCGACCTCGTCTGGGAAGCCTATCGCGAAAGCGGCGCGACCGACTATATCCAGGTCGTCTGCGGCTATCGTTCGCCATCGACCAACGCGCTGCTGCGTTCGCGCAGCCGTGGTGTCGCCGAGAAAAGCCAGCACATGCTCGGCAAGGCGATGGATTTCTACATCCCCGGCGTGCCGCTGAAGAAGCTGCGCAACATCGGCCTCAAGATGCAGGGCGGCGGCGTCGGCTACTACCCGACCTCCGGCTCGCCCTTCGTCCATATGGATGTCGGCAATGTGCGCCACTGGCCGGGCATCAGCCGCCAGGAACTGGTCAGCCTGTTCCCCAACGGCAAGACGCTGCATGTGCCGAGCGACGGACGCCCGCTGCCCGGCTATGAGCAGGCGGTGGCCGCCTACAAGTCACGTGCCGGCTCCGGCACCCCGAACATCGAACTGGCCAGCGCCGGTGGCTCGACCAAGCGGTCCGGCGGCCTGCTTGCGGCCTTGTTCGGCGGTGGCGCCGACGAGGCCGATGACGATGCCGATACCGGCGACGGTGGCGCTGCGCCTCAGGCGAAGGCTGTGAAGCAGGTCCAGGTCGCTACGGCCCGCAGCAGCAGCCAGCCGGGCATCGCGATCGTTGCGCCGCGGGATGCCAAGCGCGCCAACATCCCGCAGATCGCGGATGACAGCGCCGACGATTCGCAGCCGCAGCAGGATACGCCTGAGACGATCATCGCCGCGCTGCCGCCGAAGGAGATCCCGCTCCCCGACTTCGCGCCGCGCCCGAAGGCCGACGTCGGCCAGCAGACGCCGCAGAACGTGCCGTTCGCCGTGGCGGATGCCTCGGCGACGACGGAGCAGGCAATTTCGACGGCACAGGCTCCCGCACCTGACAAGGTTCCGTTCGGCACGGCCAGCGCGGCGGATGCCGCGAGCGCCGATCCGGCACAGGTGGCGGTCAACAACATTCCGGTGCCGACGTGGCGTCCCGACCGCTCGACGCCGGCGGAGCTGGCGCCGAAGGACAAGAACGTGCTTCTGGCGCTGGCCGAAACCGCTTCGCAGGACAAGAGCGCGACCGACGCGTTCTCCGTGCTGCCGACCGCCCGGCCGCAGCCCGGCAAGCAGGATGAGGTCAAAGCCGTCCTCGAACAGGCCAATGCGACCGTCGAGGCCGGCGGCGCCGGCGCCGAATACCAGCTTGCGTCGCTGACGGAACCGGAGCCGCGCTCGGCGTTCAACGATCCGTCAGGCGTCGATGCGGCCTCGCCGCGCAAGGCCATCGCCGCCCTCCCGGCAGGGACCGATCCCGCGCAGGCTATCGGCGCCGGTGTGAAGACGACGGCCAAGGAGGCCAGGGCGTCTGCCCACGATCTGAAGCCGGGACCGAAGGCGATGGTGGTCACGCCACCGCCGCAGGCCGCGCGCTGGGCGCTGGGCGGTGGCGTGAACATTGCCTCGGTTTCCGACCCGACGACGGCGCCGCGCTATGCCTACAACATCGTGCATACGCCGCCGAGCGAGGTCTATACGGCCGGCTTCCAGGCGGACGACGAGGTGCCCGATCCAAGCCGTTTCACCGGCAATGCGGTGAAATTCCTCTCGGTCGCTCGCTTCCAAACGAAGTAGCCGAAGCTGCCCGGCCGCCGCAAAGCCGCGTTGGCCATCAGCGCGGCTTTGTTATTATCGCGCGATCTGTCTTAAAGCGCGTCGCGCTGAAACGGATTCAAGCGACGCGCTTTAAGTCTTTGTTTTGATGCATGTCGTTGTCCCAGAACCGCTGCACACTTCTGGGCGACATGCATTAAAGCGCGTCGCGCTGAAACGGATTCAAGCGACGCGCCTTAAGTTTTGTTTTATGCATGTCGTTATCCCAGAACCGCTGCACACTTCTGGGCGACATGCATTAGCCCACACGCACATTCCCGCTTCGTCTAATGGTAGGACAGCGCCCTTTGAAGGCGTGAATCGTGGTTCGAATCCATGAGCGGGAACCAGCCGGCAACCGTGGCATCGTGCCGGCGCCGGCATTCGAGCCGGCGGACCAACCGGCGGATACTTCGACGAGAACGGTCCGCTACCCTGGTGAGCTTAGCTAAAACTATTTGGCGAGCTTGCTCGCCTCTCGCGCCAACGCTTCGATCTCGTCCCACTTGCCGGTCTTGATGAGCTCGTCGGGCGCCACCCAGGAGCCGCCGACGCAGATGACGTTGGACAGGCTGAGATAGTCGGCGGCGTTCCTGGCCGTTATGCCGCCGGTCGGGCAGAACTTCACGTCGGCGAGCGGGGAGGCGAAAGCCTTCAGCGACGCGATGCCGCCGGACTGCTCGGCCGGGAAGAATTTCAGGAAGCGTAGGCCGGCCTCGCGCGCGGCCATGATTTCGCCGGGCGTGATGGCGCCGGGCAGCAGCGGCACCGGGCTGCCCTTGGCCGCGTCGAGAAGCTGGCTGGTGATGCCGGGGCTGACGATGAATTTCGAGCCGGCGGCGGCTGCTTCATCGAATTGCTTGGCATCGAGAATGGTGCCGGCGCCGACGACCGCATCCTCGACCTCGCCGGCCACGCGGCGGATCGCTTCCAGCGCATCGGCCGTGCGCAGCGTGATCTCGATGGCCCTCAAGCCGCCGCGCGACAAAGCGCGGGCAAGCGGCACGGCATCCGCAACGTTGGCGATTTTGAGCACCGGGATAACCGGCTGACCGTTGAGAAGCGACAGGAGCCTTTCGGTCTTGCTGGTCATGTGCTGGTCTCCATTTCTATCGATTTCAACCGATTAGCAGAACGGCTATGCCGAGTCCACGAAGCCGGGCCTGTCGCGATGCCGCACGGCTTGCCGGCCGAGCACTCTGCCTTGAAACCGCTTTCACCACGGTCTAGAGCGGTTCACCGTTTCGCGGAAACGGCAAACCGCTCCATCTTTTAGTTTGCGCAATTCCGGACGGAAAACCGTTTCACACTTTTCCTGGAATTGCTCTATGTCATGGCCATGACAACGACCATAAAAACTCAGCCCGTTCGCGTCGCCGCGCTCTACAAGTTTGCCCGGCTCGACGGATACGAGGCCCTGCGCGCGCCGCTCGCGGCCTTCTGTTGCGGGCGCGGCATCAAGGGCACGCTGCTTCTGGCGCATGAAGGCATCAACGGCACCGTTGCCGGCAGCGAGGAAGCAATCGCAGGGCTGATGGATCATCTCCAGGCCATCGAAGGCCTTGCCGGGCTGGAAGTCAAATACAGCGGCGCCGCCGAGATGCCATTCCATCGCATGAAGGTGAGGTTGAAGCGCGAGATCGTCACCATGGGCGTCGAGGACATCGATCCGGCGACCAGTGCCGGCACCTATGTCGCGCCGGCCGACTGGAACATGCTGATCTCGGACGCCGATACCGTCGTCATCGACACGCGCAACGCCTACGAGGTCTCGCTCGGCACCTTCAAGGGCGCGGTCGATCCCAAGACCACCAGCTTCCGCGAATTCCCGGCCTGGGTCGAGCGGCACCGCGGAGACCTTGAAGGCCGCAAGGTGGCGATGTTCTGCACCGGCGGCATTCGCTGCGAGAAGGCGACGGCCTATGTGAAGTCGCTCGGCCTCAAAAACGTCTTCCATCTCAAGGGCGGCATCCTGAAATATCTGGAGGATGTGCCGGCCGAGGACAGCCTGTGGCAAGGCGAATGTTTTGTGTTCGACGAGCGCGTGTCGGTCTCACAAGGTCTGGCAGAGGGCGAAGCCGAACTCTGCCGCGCCTGCCGGCATCCGCTGACGGCCGAGAACCGGCTGTCGCCGAAATTCACCGCGGGCGTCGCATGTCCGCATTGTTTTGAAACCCGGTCCGACGCGGATCGAGAGCGTTATGCCGAACGCCACCGTCAGGTGGAACTGGCGCAGGCGCGTGGCGGCAAGCGCCATATCGGCAGCTAGAAAGCGACCGAATAGCGGTCGATGGCCCAGAGCCATGTTCCATCGCTCTGACGACGGGCGACCTCGCTGGTTATGCTGCCGTCGGGCAGCCTCGTCGACGTCAGCGCCAGATCGCCGTTGATGAGGGCGGGGCGCTGTTCGCCGCGCTGGAATTTGCGACCCGAGGCGATGCTTTGCTCGAAGAGCGCGCGGATGGCATGCCGGCCGCGAACCGGCTCGTCACCACCGCTGTCGACGACGGCGTCGGGCTCGAACAGTGCCAGCATTCCCTCGATGTCGCCGGCCCATTGCCCATCGATCAGCAAACGCTCGAGATCCTGCGGATCGCGCGCCGGCTGGCGGTTTTGTGCATTCGTCATCCGATCGCTCCTTTCTGAAATGGCCGCGATCCTACTCGAAGCATTCCACCGTTTCGACACATGAGGGGAGCTTGCCCACGGTGCGGGCGAAATGTCCGCTGTCATTGTAATGTCGAAGCGCGGAGCCTACCTCTTGCCGGTCCGAAACCCTGCCCGGGCGCGTTCGGCCGGGCCAATTCTGGAGGCATTGATGCTCGACCCCAAGAAGCTGCTCGACGACCTTCTCGGCTCGCAAATCCCTGGGACCGGCTCGACTGTCCGCGACAAGGCGGGGCAGGCGGTGCAGATGGCGAAGGACAATCCGCTGGCCGCCGGCGCTTTGGCCGCCGTGCTGCTCGGCACCGGCACCGGCCGGCAGGTGACGGGCGCGGCCGTCAAGCTTGGCGGTCTGGCCGCGATCGGCGGTCTCGCCTACAAGGCCTATCAGAACTACAAGGCAGGCAAGGAACCGGCGCAGCCGCCAACTGCCAGCGAGCCGGAATTGCTGCCGCCGCCGGCGGACACCGCCTTCCATCCCTCGCAGGCGCCGCAGGGCGAGGCCGAGTTCACGCTGACGCTGGTCAGGGCAATGATCTCGGCGGCGAAGGCCGACGGCCATGTCGATGACGAGGAGCGCAAGAAGATCGCCGACAAGCTCAAGCTCGCCGGCATCGGCGCAGAAGCAGAGAAATTCCTGATGGCAGAGCTCGAGAGCCCGCTCGATCTCGACACGCTGGTTGCCGGCGCCAAGACCGATGCGCAGAAGCTGGAGCTCTATACCGCCTCGCGGCTCACCATCGATCCCGACACGCGCGCCGAACGCGGCTATCTCGACCTGCTTGCCGGCCGGCTCGGCCTGCCGGACGCTCTGGTCGATCACGTCGAGGCGACAGTGTCGGCGGCGAAGGTGCCGGGCGGCAACTCGCCGAGCTCGCCGTGGTAGGCAAGAGGGTTAGCGCGCGCTATTGCCGTTAACTTTTCGTTAACCCAGCAAGCGCATGATTCTAACCAGTCGGACCGGCTTATCCTCCTCCCAAGCGCGGTTCAGATAGGGGCGGTCGCCAATGGCCGCCCTTTTTGTTGGCTCTTTCTTTATTCCAACAGCTGCTTGCCATGATCCCTGGCATTTGCGATGCCACGTCTTTCCATCCACGACCGGGAGGACAGCGATGACAGCCATAGCACAGAAGACCGCCATCGTTACCGGCGCCGGCACCGGCATCGGCAAGAGCGTCGCCACGACGCTGCTCAAGGCAGGGTGGAACACGGTGTTCTGCGGCCGCCGCAAGAAGGTGCTGGAAGAAACGATCGCCGAGGCGGGGAAGACGCAAGCCAAGGCATTGGCCGTCGCCTGCGACATCAGCAAGGCCGCGGAAGTCGATGACATGTTCGAGACGGTGCTCGAGGCGTTCGGCCGTGTCGACCTGCTCTTCAACAATGCCGGCATGGGTTACAAGTCGACGCTGATCGACGAGATCCCGGTCGAGGTCTGGAACGACGTCGTCGGCGTCAACCTCACCGGCTCGTTCCTGTGCGCGCGCGCTGCCTTCGGCGCCATGCGCCGGCAAAAGCCGATGGGCGGCCGCATCATCAACAACGGCTCGGTGTCAGCCTATGCGCCGCGCCCCGGCTCCGTACCCTATACGGCGACCAAGCACGCGATCACCGGGCTGACCAAGACGCTGGCGCTCGACGGCCGGCCCTTCGACATCGCCTGCGGCCAGATCGACATCGGCAATGCGCTGACCGAGATGGCGCAGCCGATGACGGTGGGCGTGCCGCAGGCCAATGGTTCGATCGCGGCCGAAGCGGTGATGGATGTGCAGCGCGTCGCCGACGCCGTGCTTCACATGGCGAGCCTGCCGCTCGATGCCAACGTGCTGTTCATGACCGTGATGGCGACGAAGATGCCGTTCGTCGGGCGCGGCTGAAGCGCTACTTTTTCAAAAACGCTTCGATCCGTTCCAGCGCGCGTAAAATGTTCTCCTCGGAATTGGCGTAGGAAAGCCGGATATAGCCTTCGCCGAGCACACCGAAATCGGGGCCGCCGATCAGCGCCACGCCGGCATCCTCGAGCAGCGCCGAGGCCAGCTTCTTCGCTTTCCAGCCGGTCTTCGACACATTGGGGAAGGCATAGAAGGCGCCCTTCGGCGTGATGCAGGAAATGCCGGGAAGCGCGTTCAGCCCCTCGACCACGATCTTGCGGCGGTTGTCGAAGGCACGCATCATCTTCTCGACGTCATCCTGCGGGCCGTCGATCGCCGCAATGCCGGCAAATTGGCTCGGCGCGTTGACGCAGGACCAGCAGTTCACCGCCAGCTTGCGCACCTTATCGTAGAGATGGGCGCCCTTTTCGCCGTTCGGCCAGATCGACCAGCCCATGCGCCAGCCGGTCATCGCCCAGGTCTTCGACCAGCCGTTGAGCACGATCAGCCGGTCGCGGATCTCGGGGAAATTGAGCAGCGAGCAGTGGGTCTCGCCGTCATAGGTCATGACGTCGTAGATCTCGTCGGACATGATGGCGACCTGGGGGTGCTTCTCCAGCCCCTTGACCAGCTTCTCGATCTCGGCCCGCGGGGTGACGCCGCCGGTCGGATTGGCGGGCGAATTGAGGATCAGGAGCCTTGTCTTCGGCGTGATCAGCGCCAGCGTCTCGTCGGCCGAGAAGGCAAAGCCGTTCTCCTCGCGGATCGGCACGGGGATCGGAGCGGCGCCGGTGAACTCGATCATCGAGCGATAGATCGGAAAGCCGGGATCGGGATAAAGGATCTCCGCGCCCGGCTCGCCGAACATCAGGATCGCGGCGAACATCGTCGGCTTGCCACCCGGCAGGATCATCACATTCTCGGGCGACACCTCGACGCCGGCGGTGGCCAGCGTGCGGCGCACGACCGCCTCGCGGGTGGCGAGCAGGCCGTTGGCCGGCGTGTAGCCATGGTGGCCGTCGCGCAGCGCCTTGATCGCCGCCTCGACGATGTGCTGCGGGGTCTTGAAGTCGGGCTGGCCGATGCCGAGGTTGATGATATCGCGACCCTGATGGGCAAGCGCGGTGGCCCGTGCCAGCACCGCGAAGGCGTTTTCCTCGCCGAGCCGGTCGAAGGCCGCGATCGTGTGGAGCATTTTTCCCGTTCCTGTGGTTCTTTCTGTGAGCGAGCGTTTTTGTGACCGTCCGCTGATAAAAGTCAAACGGATTGGAGTGGCCGGTGTCGGAAGATCTGAAGAATTGGCAGCCGCGCCCGCGGCCGGAACGCAAGGCGATCGAGGGGCGTACCGTCAGGCTCGAGCCGCTGAGCGCCGCAAAGCACGGCGACGGCCTCTACGAGGCCTCGTCGGTTTCGGATGTCGGCGGACGTTTCGCCTGGCTGCCCGACTATCCGCCCGAGACCCGCGCCGCCTTCCAGCCGTGGCTGGACAAAGCCGAAGCGAGCGAGGATCCGCTGTTCTTCACCGTCATCGACAAGGCCAGCGGCAAGATTGCCGGGCGCCAGACGCTGATGCGCATCGACGCCAGCAACGGCGTCGGCGAAATCGGCAACATCTATTGGGGTCCGCTGATTTCGCGCAAGCCGGCAGCGACCGAGGCGCAGTTCCTGTTCGCGAAATATCTCTTCGACGATCTCGGCTACCGCCGCTACGAGTGGAAATGCAACAACCGCAACGAGCCCTCGAAGCGCGCCGCGGAGCGCTTCGGCTTCAGATTCGAAGGCATTTTCCGCCAGCATCTCGTGGTAAAGGGCGAAAACCGCGATACGGCATGGTATTCGATCATCGACAAGGAATGGCCAGCATTGCGCAAAGCCTATGAGGCTTGGCTCGATCCAGCGAATTTCGATGGCGAAGGCGGCCAGAAGCGGCGGCTTGAGGACTTCCGCGCCGACTTTGGCGCGTAACAGGAGTTTTCGCGATGGCGCATGATCACGCGGAGCATGGTCCTAGCCACAGCCATGGTGTGGGCCATGTGCATGGCTCGACCGACATGAAGCGGGTGCTGATCGCGGCCTGCCTGACAGCCGGCTTCATGGTCGCCGAGGCGCTGGGCGGCTGGCTGACCGGATCGCTGGCGCTGGTCGCCGATGCTGGCCACATGCTTGCCGACGCGATCGCGCTCGGACTTGCCTGGTATGCCTTCCATCTCGCCGGACGCCCGGCCACCGGCCGTCTCACCTATGGTTTCGGCCGGGTGAAGACGCTGGTCGCCTACACCAACGGCATCGCCATCTTCGTCATCGCGCTCTGGATCGTCTACGAAGCCTGGGGACGGCTGATGGCACCCGCGCCCGTGCTCGGCGGGCCAATGCTGGTGGTGGCGGTGGCCGGTCTGCTGGTCAACATCGCTTCCTTCTTCGTGCTGCACGGCGGCGACCGCGAGAGCCTCAATATGCGCGGCGCGATATTGCATGTGCTGGGCGACCTGCTGGGCTCCGCCGCGGCCATCGCCGCTGCCGTCGTCATCCTGGCGACAGGGTGGACGCCGATCGATCCGATCCTGTCGGTGCTCGTATCGCTGCTCATCCTGACGACGGCATGGTCGCTGATGCGCGAGGCCGCGCATGTCCTGCTCGAAGGCGTGCCGGCAAGCCTCGACCGCGACCTGATCGCCAAGGACCTGGAAGGCGCGGTCAAGGGCGTGCGCGAGGTGCATCACATGCATGTCTGGTCGCTCGATGGCACCTCCAACATGGCCACGCTGCATGCTTGCCTGACTGACGGCGTCGATGCGCATGTGGCGGTGAGCGCCATCAAGAAACGGCTTGCGGTCAAGCATGGCATCGAGCATGCCACGGTCGAGCCCGAATTCGGCCAATGCGCGGACAGCCATGACGAGCACGACCACCATCATGATCATGACCACACGCATGATGCGCCGCGCGATCGCCGGCACTATCACTGATCGCGCCGCGACGATGAAGCCGAACGGCCTCGAAACGAGGAATGCCTGCTGATGGATCGTGACACTCGCAACGCGGCGATCGCCGCGGCCGTGATACTGCTCCTGTTCGGTATAGCCGCTTATTTCCTGCCGACCATCATGCTGGCCGCGGGCAAGATATCGACGATCCTTGCCGCCATCATCGCCGTGATCTTCATGGTTGGGCTGTTCGTCGTCCTGTGGCTGCGCGGACGCAGCCAGCGCAAGAAAGGCCTCTGAAGATGAGAATCCTGATCACGGGTGCCGCCGGCATGGTCGGTCGCAAGCTGATTGCTCGGCTGGCCAAGGATGGCATCCTGCGCGGGCGTAGGATAGCGGCGCTCGATCTGCATGACATCATGGCGCCGCCGGCGCCGGCGCTCGCGGGCGTCGATGTCTCGGTTCACACCGGCGACCTTTCGACACCCGGCGCCATGGCCTCACTCGTAGCCTCCCGCCCGGATGTGATCTTTCATCTGGCCGGCATCGTGTCGGGCGAGGCGGAAGCCAATTTCGATCTCGGCTACCGCGTCAATCTGGACGGCACGCGTGCGCTGTTCGATGCAGTGCGGCTGGCGGCGTTTGCGCCGCGCCTTGTCTTCACCTCGTCGATCGCCGTGTTCGGCGCGCCGTTTCCGGACATCATTCCGGATGAATTCCATCCGACGCCGCTCACCTCATACGGCACGCAGAAGCAGATGAGCGAAGCGCTGCTTGCCGATTATACGCGGCGGGGCTTCTTCGACGGCATCGGCATCCGGCTGCCGACGATCTGCGTGCGTCCCGGCAAACCCAACAAGGCGGCGTCAAGCTTCTTCTCCGGCATCATCCGCGAGCCGCTCGCGGGCCAGGAGGCGATCCTGCCGGTGCCGCGCTCGGTGCTGCACACCCATGCCAGCCCGCGCTCGGCGGTCAATTTCCTGGTCCACGCGGCAGAGATCGACGGTCAAGCGGTCGGCCCACGCCGCAACGTCACAATGCCTGGCGTCGCCGTCACTGTCGGCGAGCAGATCGAGGCGCTGCAGCGCATCGCCGGCGCCGAGGTTGCGAAGCGAATACGCGAGCAGCCCGACGAGACGATCTGGGCGATCGTCAAAGGCTGGCCGACCCGGTTCGAGGCCAAGCGGGCGAGGGAACTCGGCTTTGCCGCCGAAAGCAGCTTCGACGAGATCATCCAGGCTCATATCGATGATGAGCTGGGCGGAAAGGTAGCGTAGGGGCTATTCAGCGTTTGGGTGGCGAAAATTCGGCGGTCAGACACCGCCCGCCAGGCCGGCCGAGAGCAGCAGCAGACCGACCAGGAAGATGAAGGCCGCGCCGCCGATCTCGATGATCGAGTGGATGCGGTTGCCGATGCGCCCGTCGCCAGCGAAATAGACGGCCCAGTTCTTGGCCGTCACGGCGATCGTCGCCAATGCCGAGACGGTGATCGCGGTGCCGATCGACATTGCCAGCACCGACAGCAGCCCGCCTACCCACAGTCCGTTGAGCAGCGCGAAGCTCAGCACGATCAGCGCGCCGGAGCAGGGGCGGATGCCGACGGCGGCCACCGCCGACCAGGCCGTGCGCCAGTCGAAGCGGTCGCCCGAAAGCAGTGCCGGGTCCGGCGCATGCGAATGGCCGCAGGTCTCGCAGACTTCGCCCGGGCCGTGGTCGTGGTGACCGTGGTCATGTGCTGCGTGATGGTGGTGGTCATGCGCGCCATGATCATGACCGTGCGCGTGCGAATGGTCATGATGATCGTGATCATGATCGTCATGCACGTGCGGGGCATGGGAATGCGCGGCGTGCGCATGCGCGTGGGAATGGCCTGCATGAGAATGGGCGTGAGCGTGGGCATGTCCGGCATGAGAATGTCCGCCATGCGAATGGCCGGCATGGGCGGCCGACAGGCTGTAGGCGGGGGTTCTGCCAAACAGGCGCAGGATCGACGGACCGAGCTTGCGCCACAAAAGCCAGGCGCCGAACAGCGTGACCAGCACGTAGCTCGAGATTTCGAGGAACCATGCCGCGTCGGTCATCGAGATCGCGGTGCCGCGCAGCACGAAATAGGCAAGCATCATGACGACGATCGCCGTCAGGCCCTGCAGCAGCGCCGAGACGAAGGAGAGCATGATGCCGCGCCTGAGCGCCACTTCGTTGGCGACCATGTAGGAGGAGATCACCGCCTTGCCGTGGCCGGGGCCGGCAGCGTGGAAGATGCCGTAGGCGAAGGAGAGGCCAATCAAAAGCCACAGCTTGCTGCCGTCCTGGCGCATCGCCTTCATGGCGGCGGCCAGCGAATGGTAGAATTCCTGCTGGCGCAGATTGATCCACATCAGGATGTGGGCGAACGGGCCCGTGGTGGTCGGCGCCATGCCGTCATTGGTGCCGATGCCGAGCGAGCTTTGCGCATGCGCGACGACAGGCAAATGAGTGATCACCAGGGTGGTGGCCAACAGGCCGAGCACCAGGCGGATATTCGTGGGATGCCCCACGAATATCCGCCTAGATTCCCTTGCTTGTCGCAGGTTCCGGTCGCAAAACCGTGGGACACTTTTGCGGAACCTGCTTGCGCGCAGCGACGGTTTCATCACCAAATTATCCTTCCGGCGAGCAGTTCAACTCGAGCTTGGTGGCGAAGATCTTGCTCATGTTGGTGCCTGTCGGATCGTTGAAGAACGCGTCCGTCAGGGTCTTCTGGTTTTCCTTGATCGCCTCGTCCGGATCGGGACGGATGACCTTCTTGGTGCAGGTCGAGGGCAGGCCTTCGACGGTGAGGTTGGCGTCGTCGGTGAAGTCGATCGCCGTATAGAAGGTCGGATCGTAGACGCCGATGTCGATCTTGCCGGTCAGCTTGATCGGCGTCTTCGGCTGCGACTCGAACAGGATGATCAGCTGGTCGTTGTCGAAGTTCGCCATCAGATGCGGCGGCGGGACCATGGCCACGTCCTTGCCGTCCTGGGTGACGAGCTGGAAGTAGTTGAACTCGGCCAGCGAGGAATGGACGGTGTCGGCCACCTCCTTGAGCTCTTTGTCGTCAAGTTTCAGATCGGAGTTCTTGTCGAACTCCATCATCACTGTACTCGAAAACAGGTCATCGAAGCGCCAAAGGTGGCGCAGCGCCGTCACACTTTGTTGATCCTGGCTGAGGATGACGTCGAGGCGGGCTTCGGCGAAGACATGCGGATGCACCTCGGCCGGCTCGACGGCGGCAAACGTGGCCGCAAGGGCCGAAGCCAGCATGATTGCTTGCCGTTTCAGATGCATTCCGGGCCGCGATTCCATTGACTTCGGGAGTGAGCCCGAGGGTTAACACAAAGCGGGCGAAATTGGGACGCGCGCCTCACGTAAGTTTTGACGCATGCCACTGCATACCCGGGCGGCCCGCATCAGACGGTGTCGCGCGTCTTGAACCAGTGCACCAGGAAATCGACGAAGACGCGCACCTTGGCCGGCAAATAGCGGCGGTGCGGGTAGACGGCGAAGATGCCGGTGCCCGCCAGGATACGATCGTCGAGCGCGCTGACCAGCTTGCCGGACGCGACGTCGGGGGCGGCGATGAAATCCGGCAGCATGGCAAAGCCGAGGCCGGAGAGCGCGGCGGCTCTTGCCACGATCGGGCTGTTGACCTCGATCGGGCCCGAGACTGCGACGCTCATGGACTCTTCGCCTTCACCCTTGAAGCGCCAGTTGGCGAGCGAGCGGCCGTTGGTGTCGACGATGCAGGGCATGTTGGCCAGATCCTGCGGACGTGTCGGCGCGCCATGCTTGGCGATCAGCTCCGGTGACGCGCAAAGCCTGACCGAGAACGGTGCCAGCCGCCTGGCGATCAGCGAGGAGCTCTCCAGCCGCGAGATGCGCACGGCAAGGTCGAAACCTTCCTCGACCAGGTCGACGAAGCGGTCGTCGAGATGGATGTCGAGCACGATGTCTGGATGCTGCCTGGCGAAGTCGACCAGCGACTGACCGATCGGCGCGTCGGCGAAGGTGCGGGCGGCCGACAGCTTGATCCTGCCGCGGACGTCGCCGGAAGACTGGCGCACGGTCTCGGCGAGGCTGTCGACCTCGCGCACGATTTCCGAGGCGCGCTGATAATAGGTGTGGCCGGCTTCGGTCAGCGAGAACTGGCGCGTGGTGCGGTTGAGCAGCAGCGCGCCGAGCTCGTCCTCCAGCTCGCGCACATATTTCGACAACAGCGCCTTGGAGCGGCCGATCTTGCGCGCCGCAGCCGAAAAGCCTTCCGCCTCGACCACGTCGATGAAGGCACGCATGCGGGTCAATGTGTCCATGGTCAGACCTTTCGTGCCGCGTCGAGAATCCTGCGGCCGAGCCGTATCAGGGCAAGGTCGCTGCCGGAAGGGCCAAGCAGCGAAAGGCCGAAGGGCGCGCCGTCGACGGAGCCGATCGGCAAGGTGATCTGCGGGAAACCTGAAAGACCGGAGAGGCACAGCAGGTGCAGCGCCCTTTCGCGGTAGGCCTGGAACTGTTCCGGTGTGCTCGAAGCGAGCGGTGCCGCGCCGGGGACGGTGGGCAGAACGAGGAAGCCGTTGTTGCCGAGCAGCGCCCCGAACTCGGCCCGGAACGCCAAGCGGCGCGCGGCTTCGGCGGCGACGGTTCCGGCATCGATGGTGCGGCCGAAGCCGAAGCGTTCCTCAACGCCGGGGCCGAGGCGGCCGCCGGACAAGATCCAGGCGCCATGCTCGCGCCAGCCCTCGAAGGCCTGCAGGCGGCGAAAGCACCAGTAGAGCTCGTCGGGGGACGAGGCGAAGGCGTATTCGGTCTCCGCCGGCGGGCCAATAACGGTGGCGGCCAACGCCTTCATGCGCGCATATTCCGCGGCTTCCGCCGGACCGGCGACGAAGGCATCCAGCCAGCGGATCGACAACGGGCGGTTGAGAGGGTGCTGGTGCGGATCGCGGCCAAGCAAAAGCTTGCCGACCGCCGCATAGGTCTCGATGTCGTCGGCGAACCAGCCGAAGGTGTCGAAGCTCGATGCCAGCTTCATCGCGCCGTCGAGCGTGATGCGGCCATGGGTGGTGCGCAGTCCGATCAGTCCGCAGAAGCTCGCCGGCGCGCGGATCGAGCCGCCGGTGTCGGAGCCGGTGGCGATGTCCGCCAACCCGCCGGCGACCGCGGATGCCGAGCCGGAGGAGGAGCCGCCGGTGACGCGCTCGGGCGCCGCGGGATTGACCGGAAACGAGAAATGCGAATTCTGGCCGAACAGCGAGAATGCCAGCTCGTCGGTTTGCGTCTTGCCGACGAATCGCGCGCCGGCGTCGAGGATCGTCTGCACCGCTGCCGCCGTGCGCGAGGCGGCGTGCGCCTCCGCGAACCGTTGCGGGTTGCCGCAGCCGGTGCGATAGCCGGCAACGTCATAGATATCCTTGACGGCCAGGCGCAGGCCGGCGAGCGGGCCAAATTCCGCATTCGCCACAGGCATTTGGCGCAGATCGAGGAAGGCGTGAAGCGGCCCTTGAGTTCCTGGCATCGTTCGATTTCCGTATACGGTCCGACACACATTGTTCGATGCCAGAAATTTTACAACCTGAGCATACGATTTTTATTGATTGTGAAACCCTTCGCTCCTATATCGCGCTTGCCCAAAGTCGCACGTGCCTGTGGGTGTCCGCCGATCCTCGAATGGTGAGGGCAATCGGTAAGGTAACTGGAGCCAACCCCTCCAGTCGGTCAGTGGCCAACCACAAGACCGAGGACACCTTGAAGCAACGACGGTGCGGGCCTTTCTGGTTCTCTTCCGGTTGTCCAAAGACCGGGGTTACTAAAGAGGCACACCTTCATTGCCGGCAGTGCGGACGGGTCTCCCATCCAAGCCAAGGCAGACAAAGCGAATCGAGGCCGGGCAAGGCCAAGGTTCATCGCCGCGAGACGGCATTTCATGGTTCCGGGGTCTCCACCGGCTGGTTCCATGAATTTTCCGTCCCGCCTTTGTCCACCGCGTGTTCGCGAGGCCGACAGCCCGCGTCCCGCAGCCTTATTGCGCGCCGAAAGGCGTTTATGGAGAGAACCCCGATGGCTACCCAGCGCATCCTTGACTTCCTCGCCACCCGACGTCCGAACGGCCCCTGCCTCGTCGTCGACCTTGATGTCGTGCGCGACAATTTTCGCGCCTTCGAGAAGGCGTTGCCCGATTCCAAGATCTACTATGCGGTGAAAGCAAACCCGGCGCCGGAGATCCTGCGCCTGCTTGCTGCGATGGGCTCGTCCTTCGACACCGCATCGGTTGCCGAAGTCGAGATGGCGATGGACGCCGGCGCGCCCGCGGACCGCATTTCCTTCGGCAACACCATCAAGAAGGAGCGTGATATCGCACGCGCCTACCAGCTCGGCATCCGCCTGTTCGCGGTCGACTGCGTCGAGGAGGTCGAAAAGATCGCCCGCGTCGCCCCTGGCGCGCGCGTCTTCTGCCGCGTGCTGACCGACGGCGAAGGCGCCGAGTGGCCGCTGTCGCGCAAGTTCGGCTGCGTGCCTGCGATGGCCGTCGACGTGCTGCGCCATGCCAAGGGCCTCGGCCTCGACGCCTATGGCGTGTCGTTCCATGTCGGCTCGCAGCAGACGGATCTGACGGCCTGGGACCGCGCGCTGGGCGACGCAAAGAAGGTGTTCGCGACGCTGGCCGACGAAGGCATCGTCTTGAAGATGGTCAACATGGGCGGCGGCTTCCCGACCCGTTACCTGAAGGACGTGCCGGTGGCGCAGGCCTATGGCCAGGCGATCTTCTCGGCGCTGCGCAAGCATTTCGGCAACGCGCTGCCCGAGACGATCATCGAGCCCGGCCGCGGCATGGTCGGCAATGCCGGCGTCATCAAGTCGGAAGTCGTGCTGATCTCGAAGAAGGCCGACAACGACAATGTGCGCTGGGTGTTCCTCGACATCGGCAAGTTCGGCGGTCTCGCCGAGACCATGGACGAGGCGATCCGCTATCCGCTGGTCACCCGGCATGACGGCTCCGAGACCGCGCCTTGCGTGCTCGCCGGCCCGACCTGCGATTCGGCCGACGTGATGTATGAGAAGACGCCTTATCCGCTGCCTTTGTCGCTGACCATCGGCGACGAGGTGCTGATCGAAGGCACCGGGGCCTACACGACCACCTATTCGGCGGTCGCGTTCAACGGCTTCGAGCCCCTCCGATCCTACGTGATCTGACCGGTTCGCAAGGACCGATCAGATCGACCCGGTGGGCGCCTGTCGCCCACCTGGGTTCGCTTGTGGAAACAGATCTCCGCTCGTGAAGGATCGCGGACATGGAATACCTGATCAAATCGGCCTTTGCGGCCACTGAAATTGCCCCCTCGTCCGGACCGTCGGCTGAGCTTTTCTCCGCAGGGGAGAATGGCTCCGCGGCAGCGCTGGCGCCCTGCCTGGCCCTTTGGGCACAGGCTGGCTCGCGCGGCGCGCCGGACGAGGGGGCCGTCCAGGCGCCGGCCTTCGTTATCGTTGGCGAAGGCGTGGGCGACGTCGTGGCGCGCGAAAAGCTGCTCGACCGCGCCATGGGGCCGAAGCGCAAGACAAAGTCGTCCGAGAAGCTGCGGCGCGGCCGCCGGCCCTCGGAAGGCCTGGCCTTTGTCGCCCGCGATCGCTCGGGCGCGGTCGTCGGCACGGTGCGGCTGTGGGATGTGAGGCTGGGCGAGGGCGGTCCGGCGTTGCTGCTCGGTCCGCTCGCGGTCGAACCGGGACTGAAGAGCGGCGGCATCGGCTCGGCGCTGATGCGGCATGCGCTCGCCGAGGCCGCGCGGCTCGGCCATGGCGCGATCCTGCTGGTCGGCGACGCGCCCTATTACGGGCGGTTCGGCTTCTCGGCCGACCGCACGGGAACGCTTGCCATGCCTGGCCCCTATGAGCGGCACCGGCTCCTGGCGCTGGAACTGAAGGACGGCGCGCTGAACGGCGGCAAGGGCACCATCAAGGCTGCCGGCCGCAAGCTCAAGGGACAGGCGCTGGAGTTCGTCGCCTGACGGCATTGAACCAGCTAAAAATTATCGATGCGGCGTCACGATTTTAATGACGCCGCATCGGTTTAAGCGAGATGGTCAGCCGAGCAACTGGCCGAGCGCCATGGCGACCGTCATGTCGCCTTCGACCTTGAGCTTGCCGGCCATGAAGGCCATGGTCGGGTTGAGGTCGCCGGCGATCAGCGAATCCAGATCGTCGAGCGAGAGCTTGATCGTGCAGTCGGTCGGGGCATCGGTGGTCGAAACGGTCGCGCCGTCGATGACGATGACGCCGTCGGCGCCGGTATCGAACTTGACCGAATGCTCGAAGCCCGCGCTTGCCACGCGCGACTTGATCTTGTCGGCAATCTCCTGAACGCCCATGGCGGTTCTCCTCGTTGGTTGCGTTGACGCGCACCGGCTTGTCGAGCCGCTGGGCGAGGTAGGCGCGCCGCGCGTGCGCGCGGTCGCCTGTCACCGGCGCATATAGCTTCGAGTTGACGTTTACGTCAACGCGGTCACCATGCGTCAAGTCGCATCACGGACAAGCGCCGGCCACCCTTAAATCGGCAATCAATGTGCCTGGAAAGGCTTGGTCATCGCCGCCGCGGTTTCGCCGGCATTCTTGCGGCGGCGAAGCGCGTTGTCGCGGATATCGTCCTTGGAGAGGAAGTTGACCTGGTCGATCAGCACCTCGTGCACCAGTTCGACGCCGACCCGGGCGTTGATGGTGTCGCGGATCGACTTGCGGAAAGCGTCGAGATCGATCGATTCCTTCTTGGTGAAATCGATCTGCGGGTTGGAATAGAGATAGGAATAGACCTGGTCGGTCATCAGCGCCTGCGCCGGGATCGACAGCTTCTTAATCTGTTCCGGCTCAACCGTATAGACGAGCTTGGTGAGGAAATAGCCGTCGATCGTGCCGTCGCGCAGCAACGGTACCGAGATCATGTCGGTCTTGACATAGTCGAGGCCGCCCAGCATCGGCTTCGGCGGTTCGCCCACGCCGCGCTGGCCGGCCGCCTGGAAGGAATAGAAAACCGCGCCAAGCGTCACGGCGCAAATCCACAGCGCGGCGACGATGAACTTGATCATGTTCTATTTGTTTCGAGCATGATCTCGCCCGAGAACCGGCTTCCACTTTTCGGGATCATGCTCGGGCCATTCCGAATTCGCCCGCCGAATAGGTGCCGTCGGCATCGGCTCGCTGGATGGCGTTCCGCAGAAGCGTGGCGACCTCGTTGACGGCATTGAGATGGGCGAGGATCGCCGCCTCGTTCTTCGCCAGTTTCTGGCGCAACCGCAGCAGGCCCTCGCGATGCTGATCGAGGAACTCGATCTCGTTGGCGCCCTTCAGGGCACGGTTCAGCTCGTAGAGATACCGGCTCTTGCGCGCGTTCGAGGCCTTGAGGTCATAGGCCGTTCCGCTGCGGATACCGGAGGTCTCCTCGTCCACGACTTCCTCGATGCGGCCGATGATGGCGGCGAGGTTGCCGGGTCGTGCGGCGGCGGGCGCTTCCATTGCGTTGGTCCGTGCGGGAAGGTTGGAAAGGTCCGTTTGGTCGGCCATGTAGGTCCCTAGATATTGATGTCCGTTTTTGTTGTCGTGTCGTCACCGGTCATCGACCGTGCGGCTTTGCGCTCGAGCTCCTCGAGCATCGAGGTCGAAAGCCTGGTCTGCCGGTCGATCTCGGTTTTCTGCGGCCCCCCGGCGACGGGGCCGACCGGCACCTTGTGCTTGCCGTCGAGATAATGGTCGGCGAGCATCGATTTGGCGATGCCGATGCCGCCATGCGCAGCCATGACGTCAGCCACCTTTTCGGCGAGCTGCGATTTCCACATGTCGCCGGCCAGGCCCTTGCCGTAAACGCCCTCGGTGTCCTTGGGCATCATGTTCTGGATGAAGGTCGTCAGCACCATCGCCTCGAAGCGCTGGAACTTCTTCGCGGGATTGGCGGCTTCCGCCTTGTCGGCCGTAGCGCGCGAGAGCACGGAGCCGGCATCGACCGTGGCGGATGGATCGACCGAGAACGGTACCGAGCTGCCATTCGCTCGTCTGGCGAGCGCCGCGCGCGCGGCCTCGACATCGGCCGGCTCCGCTGCGCGGGCAACGTCCATGACGATGTCGCTGGGTGGGGAAATGGCCAAGAAAGTCCGCCCTTTGCCGGTTTTGTTATCCGCACAATGACTGAACAAGCTTGTGGCAGGCTTGCGGGAAAAGGGAGGCGGAATGCGGATGTATGGATCAGTTCTCTGCATCGCGCCACGAGTGGCGCTCCCCGAGCAAATGTTTCTGATGTCGCCTTTAGACCGACTGCGAACTGTCTGGTGTTGGCGTCGAGGACCGGTTGAGCTGCCATTCTGGTGTCAACTCATCGATAGGCGACGCCCTGAGCTAAACCAGTTCCACTTCGGTCATGTCCGCGATCATCGCATTGCCGACGCGACGTATTCAGACCGGCGGACCCGAGTGCGAAGCCCGCGCTATTTTCCGAGCCAATTCAAGAAAGCCGAATAAATGCGGCGAGCGGTTGTCTCGTCGATAGTTGAGTGAAAGCTCGGTTCCCGGATTGTGGCCTTCGTATTTCCGATAAACAATGCCGGGCCGTTGATTTTCGCTGACCGATGCTGGCACGACCGAGATGCCGACGCCAACCGAAACCAGGCTCATCGCTGTAAGATAGTCCTGGGCCATGACCTGCAAGGCGGGAACAAAGCCGTCAACCTTGCATACGTCGAGCACATAGTCCGCGTAACTTGGCCGCGGGCGCCGCGGAAAGAGGACGAAAGTAGCATTCTTGAAATCTGCGAGATGGAATGGTTGCTCACGATTGGCATAGCTGTCGGGAAGCGCCAGCACGAGCGGTTCCTTCACGAGCGTTTCGGATTTGACCTCCGCGTCTTCGATCGACGGGCGCGCCACCGCAATGTCGATTTCCCGCTGGATCAGGGCTCGTCGCAACTCGGCATTGTTCATGGCCGAAAGCGCCAGTTCGATATCCGGATGCGCGGCGCGGAAAGCCCTGATGATGTTGGGCAGAACACCGAAGGTTGCCGTTCCGACGAACGCGATCCGCAGGCGTCCCGCGACGCCCTGCCCGATCCGCATTACTTCACGTTCCGTCTGGTCGACGCGTTCGAGGATTTCCCTTGCCCGCTCCAGCAGCAATTCGCCTGCCTGGGTGAGCCGAATCTGGCTGCGGCTGCGGTCGAACAGGGCCGCGCCGATCTCTCTTTCGAACTGGGCGATCTGTCGGCTTAATGGAGGCTGAGCAATTCCGAGCCGCGCCGAGGCGCGCCCGAAATGAAGTTCTTCGGCCACTGCCAGGAAATAGCTCAGCCGTTTGAAGTCCATCGCCGTCTGTCAGGCATCCATCAGCCGCGCAGGCACCCGCGTGACCATTTCCAGTGCCTCCTTGAAATAGGCCCTGAAGGCAGTGGGGTTCTCGCTCATCGGAAAATGACCAAGATCCTTCATGATCGCAAGAGTGGAACCCTTGATCGCGGCTGCCGTGCGTTGCGCGTCTTCAGGAGTGCAGGTCAAGTCGTACTCGCCGCACATGATATGGACGGGCGTGCGCCGCGTGTCGATGGACGCGAGCCGCCCGACCAGGCTGTCATCGGACGTGTAAAAGCTGAGGTCTCCCCGAAAAACGCCTGGCCCGGACTGCATGAACATCCACAGTGTGGTCCAACGCTCCGCGTCGGGCGCCTGCGGCGCGATGTTGGCCGAGACCAGGGCGGCTCCCATTTCGCCGCCATGCGCATCGGGCCGGTGGAACCAATCGATGTCATACCATGCCGGCTGGAAATCGGACGCCTCGATCGCGATGAAACCCGAGAAGGATTCAGGATGGAGGGCTGCCAGTTGCAGCGCAATCCTCCCACCCATCGAACATCCGGCCAGCAAAGGCTTTTCCAGCCCTGCCGCACGGCAGAATGCCAGCACCGTCTCCATGTAGGTCTCGGTCGAGAGCAGATACTCCTCGGTCTCGAACCCCTCCGGCGGCAGCGACTTTCCGTGCCAGGGCATGTCGAAGGCGATGAACCGGTGGGATCTGGTGAACGCCTCGTCGTTCAGGACGGACCGCCACTGCCGCGTGTCGGCGCCCGCCGTGTGAAGGCACACGACCGGACGGCCCTGGCCGGCTTCCTCGAAGTAGATGCGCTGACGGGCATTTCCCACCGTCACATTGACATAGCGGCCCACGATCGGCTCGATCGAAGATTTCATGAGAAACCCTCCTTGCGTCCCAACGCCATGAATTCCTTGAAGTACTGCAAGTTCTTGATCAGCGTCAGGATATCGCCGTCGATGCTGCCGTTTCCGTATTTCACCAGGCCGAAAATGTCATGGAAACCCGGCTTAGGCAGAGGTTGCCAGAATTCGCGCAATGCATCGCCCTTCGCTCGCAGCGCAAACCGCCAAGGAAGCTTCTTGCTCGGACCTTCCTTGATCTCGACAACCCTTCCCTTCTCGAAGGTCAGGTAGAATTCGTCCTGGTCGACCTCGATCAGGATGGTTTCGTTGAAGAGGCGGCCAAGCCGCAGCAAATGGGGTCTCCGCTCGAGGGCGGCCGCCATGTCATCGAGTCGCTGGCGTAAGTTTCGAACGCGCGGCATGGTCGGTCTCACATCTTACGCGCCATCATGCGCACCTTGTCCTCGTCCAGCGTCACACCGAGCCCCGGCCCGGCCGGCACGCGTATTTCGAACTCCTCGAACACCAGCGGCGTAGCGACCAGATCCTCGACCAGTATTCGCGGACCGAAATGTTCGCTTCCCCATTCGAGGTGAGGCAGTGTCGAGAAGACGGCCATGTGGGCCGCGGCGCCGATGCTGCTCTCCAGCAGGCAACCGCCGTAGAGTTCGATTCCGAACGCCTGGGCAATGCCGGCGGCCCGCTTGAGCTCCAGGAGGCCGCCGCTCTTGACCAGCTTCAGCGAATAGACGCTGCCGCAGGCCTGCGTCGCCACGCTGGCCAGCTCCGAATTGGTGAACGCAGCCTCGTCGATGAGAAGCGGAATGTGCGTGCGGGCCGCGACGCGCGCCATCGCTTCGCGTTGGCTTGCTTGAACGGGCTGCTCGATCAACGCGACATTGAGTTCCTCAAGCGCAGGAAAAAGCCGAATGCAAAGCGCCTCGGTCCACGCCTGATTGACATCGACGATCAGCTTCACGTCGTCACCCAGGCCGGCGCGAAGATGTTGCAAGCGCACGATGTCGGCCTCAGGCGAGTTGAAGCCGAGCTTGATCTTGAAATCCTTGTGTTGGCGCAGCCGGAGCTTTTCCTTCGCTTCCTCGAGTTCCTGCCCGGCATCACCCGAAGCAAGCGCCCAGATCACACCCATCCGATCTCTGACCTGTCCGCCAAGCAAGGCACTGACGGGCAGGCCGAGCGTATGGCCGACAGCGTCGAAGAGCGCCGACTCCACCGCTGCTTTTGCCGCGAAATTGCGCGTTGCCGCCTTGGCCATGCGCACGGCATTGGCTTCGAAGAGCATGGCGTTCTGACCAACGAGCGCAGGTTCGAGGTAGATCGCTATGGCGGCCCAGATAGATTCCACGCTTTCTTCGGCCCAACGCGGTCCTCCGAGCGTGGAGGCCTCACCAATCCCGGTAACGCCGTTTTCAAGCTGGACGCGTACGAGGACGAACCCTTGGTGCGCTATCTCGGTATTCGAAAGCTTGTGGCGCCGGACTGTGGGCGCCTCGATGATGGTCGCGGCAATCGATCTGATCCGCGTGTCGCGCCCAAGCTCGATGGGAGCGGCGCTGGGTGGAATGTTTTCGGTGACGATGATCGACATACCGACTGCCCTCGGGAGAACCCGCCTGGGCAAGCACCAGGCGGGTCGATTGCTGACTGTTATTCGGCCGCGACGGCGATTGCGGCAGCCTTTGGCTTGAGCTTGAAGTCGAATTCCATGACCAAGTCCGTGTCCGATCCGGCAGGCGCTTTGTGCAACTTGCCGATCAGGCTTTCCTTGACGGCGAAGACCGCATCATTGTCGAGGTACTTCGTGTCGGCGTCGTAGATCTGCGACACCAGGCTTTGGTAACCGTCCTTCTGGATCATGAAGTGGATATGCCCCGGCCGCCACGGATGGTGGCCCATATAGTTCAGCAACTCGCCGGCCGCCCCATCGTAGGGAATTGGATACGGCGCCGGGCGGATACCGACGAATTCGTACCGGCCCTCTTCATCGGTGAGGAAACGGCCCCGCAAATTATAATCGGGCTGGTCCGGATCCTGCTGTTCGTAGAGCCCGTTCGGAGCGTCTTCCCACACATCGATGATGACGCCCGGAATGGGCCGCCCCGACGTGTCGCTGATTGCGCCGCTGACGCGCACGCTCTGACAGCCTTCGAAGCTCTTCTGGACGATCGAGGCGCCTTTCGGCAGCACCGGCGGATTCTCGCGATAGAATGGCCCAAGCACGGTCGACTCGCTTTCGCCGTCCGTGACGGTGTGGTCGAGCATGTCGACGAGGACCTCTATTCCGAGGATGTCGGAAAGCAGGATGAATTCGTTGCGGGCGTCGTCCGAGATGTGGCCGGCGCGAACCAGGAATTGGCAGGCCTGGATCAGTTCGGCATGCGTCACCTTGGTTTCGATGCAAAACGCATGGATGTGCCGGATCAGGCTCTCGAGAATCTGGCGATTGCGCGCCGGGATGTCCGAAGACAAGGCTGCGATCACAACGTCCGAGATGTTTTGCTGGGTAACATTGCGCATATTTTCCTCCTTGAATGGTAGCGTGGGTTTCTTTTTGGGGTCACCACATGAGTTCAGTTTCGATCTGCGGCATCCTTGCAGGGGCCTTGCGAGCGTCTTCGAGCGCGCCGAACTTGCCTTTGAAGAACAGCAGCGGATCGGCATTGCTGTCCCAGTTGAGCGCCCGGACGTGGCCGACGAAGATCGTGTGATCGCCGGCAAGGATCTCGTCGCGAACTTCCGCCGAAAAGGTGGCGAGCGCGCCGCGGACCACCGGCAGCCCGTCGAGCGAATCGAAGAGGCCGTGAAGCTCGGGATTGGGCTTGCCTGCAAAATGCCAGGCGATCTTGTCCTTGCCGGACGCCAGAACACTGACAGCAAATCGGCCCGAGGCCTGTATCTTTCCAAGCATGCGCGCCTTCTCGGCGATCGAGATCGCAATCAGCGGCGGGTCGAGCGAGATCGACATGAATGCATTGGCGGTCATCCCGTGGTCGTGTCCATCCCAATGGGTGGTGATGACGTTGACCCCCGTGGCGAAAAGCCCGCATGCGTCGCGGAACGTCCGTTGCTCAAGCGGTGACATGTGATCCTCCGCTTGCATGAACAGCACGAGCGTATGGCCGGCCGGACCAGCCTTCGAGTATCTCGGCCTCGATGGAGCGTCCCGCGGCCCTCAGGGCGCGGATACGCGAGCTCGACACGATCTCTCCGGCCTCGCAACGCACGGCCGGAAGGATGCGGGTGTCGAAGTAGCGAGCGAGGAGCAGCGGATCGCCGCTCTTGCAGGAACCGAACCGGAAGTCTGCTCCGACCCAGATGACCCGCGGCGTCAGTGCGCCGATCTCGCCGACGAAGTCATCTGCCGTGCGGGCCCGATACGCCGCGTCGAAGCGAGCGACGATGATGTGGTCCGGTCCCAGCAGGCTGATCCTCGCCACCTTGTCCTCGATCGACGTCAGCGGCCGGACGCCGCACAGCAGCGCCTTGGGAGGCGGGTCGAACGTGTAGACCACCGACGCGACACCGAGTTTGCGGGCCGTGACGACCGCCGTACCGATCAGTTCCTGATGCCCGCGATGCACGCCGTCGAACGACCCTATCGTCAGGACGCTGGCGGAAAGCCTGAGCACGTTCTCACGATGGACGGACGTCTCGATTTGTCTGGGGTGAACCATGGTCTCCTCCCACGTTCGCGACCGGAGGCGCCATCCTCTCGGCACCGTCGACGTACGAAATCTAACGCTAGGTGGCGACGCCAGCGATACCCGATCCGGTATCGCATGATACCTATCATTAGCACTTCATCGGCGCGTAGCCTCCAGCCTCGAAAGGGAAGAGGAACCCTTTTCTAAGCCCGATGCCGGCTAGCGAATGCCTGGTCCGGCCTAATGGAGGAGTACAGGATATGCATAATCTGGCTACCAAGCCGGTGCTTGATACCCAAGCACCGGGAACCGATGCCTACACCGGTTCCGAATTCCTGGAGAGCATCCAGGACGGCCGTGAAATCTATATTTATGGCGAGCGCGTCAAGAATGTCACCCAACATCCGGCGTTCCGCAACTCGGCCCGGATGGTTGCGCGCTGGTACGACCGCTTCCACGAAAAGAAGAACGAGATCGGCGCGTTGACGGACACCGGCTCAGGGAAGCTGACGCACCCCTTTTTCCTCGGCTCCAAGACCACCGAGGATCTGGTCAGGTCGCGCGATGCGATCGCCGAATTACAGAAGGTTTCCTACGGTTGGATGGGACGTTCGCCCGACTACAAGGCTTCTTTCCTTGGCACGCTCGGCGCCAATTCGGCCTTCTACGGAGACTATGCCGGGAACGCCCGCAACTGGTATGCCCGCACCCAGGAACGTCTCGACTACTGGAACCACGCGATCGTCAACCCTCCGATCGACCGGGACCGTCCGATCGAGGAAGTCAGCGACGTGTTCATGCATGTGGACAAGGAAACGGACAAGGGGGTGGTGGTGTCGGGCGCGAAAGTCGTGGCGACCGGCTCGGCGCTGACCCACTACAATTTCATCGCCCATTACGGCATCCCAATCAAGGACAAGTCCTTCGCGCTGATCTTCACCGCGCCCATGGACTCGCCCGGCATCAAGCTGATCGCCCGCTCGTCCTACGAGTTCAACGCGGCGGCAACCGGATCGCCCTTCGACTATCCGCTCTCCAGCCGTCTGGACGAGAACGACTCGATCCTGGTCTTCGACAAGGTTCTGGTTCCGTGGGAGAACATCTTCATCTATGGCGACGTCGACAAGATCAACCAGTTCTTCCCGGCATCCGGCTTCGTCCCGCGCTTCACCCTGCATGGCCTGACGCGCCTGTCGGTGAAACTGGACTTCATCGCCGGATTGTTTTCGATGGCTGTCGAGGCGACGGGATCAAAGGACTTCCGCGGCGTCCAGGCAGGCGTCGGCGAAGTCATCGCATGGCGCAACACCTTCCATGCGCTCGGCGATGCCATGGTCAAATCGCCGGTTCCATGGGACGGCACCGACGGCTACAACCTCCCCAACCTGAACGCAGGCCTTGCCTACCGCGTGCTCGCGCCGATGGCTTACCCCAGGATCAAGGAGCTCATCGAACGGCACGTCGCCAGCGGCCTGATCTACCTGCCGTCGAGTTCGGCCGATTTCGAGAGCGAGGCGATCCGGCCCTATCTCGACCGCTTCGTGCGCGGTTCGAACGGGTATGCAGCGCTCGATCGCGTCAAGCTGCTGAAACTGCTTTGGGATGCCATCGGAACCGAATTCGGCGGACGCCACGAACTGTATGAACGAAACTATGCGGGCAACTACGAGAACCTGAGGATCGAAACCCTGAACGCCGCCACTGCCACCGGAGATCTGGCCTCGATGCAATCGATCGTGAAGGACTGCATGAGCGAATATGATCTTTCCGGCTGGACGAGTTCAGACCTCATCAATCCGGACGACATCAGCCTCGTCGGCAGAGGCACCGTTCAGGCGGCATAGAATGATGGGACCGTTCCCTCGTGGAGGAGCGGTCCCAAACCCTTCCTCTCCGAGGCCGCATAACAAGGCTGCGAGACCGGAGGAAAAATGCTTGCCGTGGACCTACCTGCGGCCCGGGGCGAGCGAACCTAACCAACTTCACTTCCACCACGCCCGCCACCTTCGCCAAGCTCAAGGCAGATCTTCGCGCAAAAGCCATCGGAACGATCGCCTGACTGATAGGATGTCCGCTTTTCGGATGCGGCCGTAGCCGGCTCAATAACCGATATGAGGCGCAAAGCGGTCGTGGTGTCGCCCGTAAATCACCTTCGGGTTGTTACTGAGCTACTCCTCGGCCCGCTTCTGCGTGATGAGGTCGAGCCGCTCGCGGTCGGAGCGCTCGCGCTCGTCGCGGCGGCGCACGTCCTTGTAGGCGCGCTCGACCATGTTGGTGCGCGCCGTCGCGGTGGCGATCAGCGCCGCTTCCTGGCGGGCATTATCGAGGTTCTGTGTCTGCCGACCGAGCGCGTCAGTGATGCGGCGATGGTAGAGCGCCGGGAACAGGCCGGCCAGCGACTTGTCGGTGTCGAAATGCTCGATCAGTTCCTTGGCCTCCGCTTCCGCCTTGACGGCGGCCGCGAGGAAGCCGGCATGACGCGTTTCGTGCAGCGCCTTCAACTGCTCCTGCACCTTGACCAGTTTCTTCAGGCGGTCTTTTCGCGTGGTCATGGCGCCTATCTCGCCAGCGTGAGGTCGACGAAGCCGTCGACGAAGAGCGACAGCAAGGTGCCTACGGCGAAATAGAAGATGATCATTCCGCCGGCGATGACGAACGGCAGCGAGATGAAATAGACCGGGATCTGCGGCGTCAGCTTGTTGACGAAGCCGATCGTCAGATTGACCAGGATGGCATAGGCGACAAACGGGCTGCCCAGGCGGATGACCAGGAAGAAGGCGTCCGACACCGTGTCGGTGACGTCGACAAGGGCCGCCTGCGGATTGAAGAACACGTTGACCGGAGCGACCGTGTAGGAGGCGACCAGCGCCTTGACGATCTCATGGTCGAAGTCGAAGACGAAAAGCAGAAGCAGCGCTGAGAACGAGATGATCGCGGCAAGGGCCGCCTGCGGTTCCGGCTCCTCGATCGCCGGTCCGCCCGAGCCGCCATAGCCGATCAGCATGGCGATGGCCGAGCCCATGAAACGCAGCGCCTCCATGTAGAGCCTGGTCATGGCGCCGATCAGCCCGCCAACCAGCAGCTCGGAGACGATCATCGGCGCCAGGATCTGCGGGCGCGGATCGACGAACGGATAGATGCGGTCCCAGAGGAAGGCGAGCAGGCCGCCGGTGGCGGCCAGCGAGACGAACAGCCTGATCTGCAGCGGCACGCGGGCGCTCGACAAGCCCGGCATCAGCATGAAACAGGCGCCGATGCGGCAGAAGGCGAGGAAGGCGGCGATGACGACGCCTTGCGAGAGCGTGTTCACGAGATCGTTCCGAGCACCTTGATCTCGACGCCCTTGGCGATCTCGACATGGCTGAGAACGGGAAGCGTCGTGAACAGCCGCTCGATGATCATGCGCACATAGGGACGCGCGTCGGGCGCGGTGACGAGCACGAAGCGCTCGCCGGCCTCGAGATGCTTGCGGATCGCCTTGGTGGCGTCCTGGCCGAATTCCTCGAGCTGACGCGGGTCGATGTCGAATTCGCGCACCTCGCCCTTGGCATCGCGCTTGAGGCTCTGATGGAAGGCAAGGTCCCAGCGGTTGCCGAGGCGCAGCACCTTGAGCATGCCGCCTTCGGAGAGGTCGCCGCAGATCTGCTGCGCCATGCGGATGCGCACATGCTCGACGATCTGCTCGGTGCGGCGCACATGCGGCGCGATCTCGGCGATGGCCTCGATAATCAGATGCAGGTTGCGGATCGAGACGCGCTCGGCGAGCAGCAGCTTCAGCACGGCCTGCAGGCCGGGGTAGGAGATGTGCGAGGTGCAGATCTCGTCGGCAAGCTTGCGGTATTCCGGGTCGAGCCGTTCCAGCAGCGCCTTCATGTCCTTGTAGGACAGAAGCTGCGGCAGGTTGTTGCGGATGACCTCGGAAAGATGCGTGAGCAGCACCGACATGTTGTCAGCGAAGGTGAAGTTCTCGCGCTTCAGATCCTCGGCGAAGGTTTCGAGCACGGAATAGGCGCGCATGCCGAAGGCCGGCTCGCGAATCTCCTCGCCGGGGATTTCCGGCACGCCACGCGTGCCGAGCAGCACCATGATCTCGCCGACGCGCATCTGGTATTCGGCGACCACCGTGCCGTGCACCTTGATCTGGTAGCTCTTCGGCGGGATGGCGAAGTCGTCGGCGACGCGTATTTCCGGCACCACGAAGCCATATTGCTGGGCGAATTTCTTGCGCATCTTCGACATGCGGAACACCAGTTCCTGGTGCGCCACCATCAGCCTGGTCGAGAGCTGCTTGCCGATCAGAAGCTCGATCTCGGCGGTGACGAGCGAGGCCTTGACCGAGTTCTTCTCCTCCTCGACCTTGTTCGCCTTCTCCTGCGTCTTCAAGGCTTCGGCAGCGGCAAGCGCGCGGTTCTGGCGCAGCGGGATGATGTAGCCGAGGCCGGCCATGCCGCCGGCAAGCGCGAAGAACGGGAACAGCGGCAGGCCGGGCATCAGGCCAAGGATGACCAGCAGCGAGGCCGCGACGTAGAGCGCGCGCGGATGCGCGCCGAGCTGGCCGAACACCGCCTGGTTGGTCGAGCCGCGCGTGCCGCCCTTGGAAACGAGCATGCCGGCGGCGAGCGAAACGATGAGCGCCGGGATCTGGGTGACGAGGCCGTCGCCGACCGACAGCTTGATGAAGACGTCGGCCGCCTGGCCAAGGCCCATGCCGTGGCGCAGATAGCCGATGGCGATGCCGCCGACGATGTTGATGGCGGTGATGATCAGGCCGGCGATGGCATCGCCGCGGACGAATTTCGAGGCACCGTCCATCGAGCCGAAGAAGGAGGATTCTTCCTCCAGCTCGCGGCGGCGCAGCTGCGCCGTCTTCTCGTCGATCATGCCGGCGGAGAGGTCGGCGTCGATCGACATCTGCTTGCCGGGGATGGCGTCGAGGGTGAAGCGCGCGCCGACTTCGGCGATGCGCGTGGCGCCCTTGGTGATGACGATGAAGTTCACCACGATGAGGATCA
This sequence comes from Mesorhizobium australafricanum, assembly GCF_033977265.1. Taxonomy (NCBI): domain Bacteria; kingdom Pseudomonadati; phylum Pseudomonadota; class Alphaproteobacteria; order Hyphomicrobiales; family Phyllobacteriaceae; genus Mesorhizobium; species Mesorhizobium australafricanum. The sequence goes on from NZ_JAVIIT010000007.1 coordinate 162,568, forward strand.
TGAAGACGATGAGGCCGATGACGAAGTCGCTCGACATCACCAGCTTTGAGAAGCCCGAGATGACATAGCCGGCGGCATGCGTGCCCTCATTGCCGTGCGACAGGATCATGCGGGTGGTGGCGATATTGAGCGACAGCCGCAGCATGGTGGCGATGAGCAGCACGGTCGGGAAGGACGAGAAGTCGAGCGGCCGCTGGATCCAGAGCGCCACCATCAGGATCAGCACCGAAAGCGCGATCGAGAAAGCGAGGCCGATATCGATGAGGAAGGCGGGGATCGGCAGGAACAGCACCGCCAGGATGAAGACGATGCCGAGCGCGAAGAAGACGTCGCGGCCGTTCTTGGCCACCAGGCCCGACGGGAGAGTTTCGCTGATCGCCATGTCGTCCTCAAATCAAGAGCTGCCACGCACAGGGCAGCCCCCCGACCGTAACCGGCCAAGCTTGCGCGAAGGTGGGAGAGTGGCTACGGGACCTCATCCGGCCTTAAAGCGCGTCGGGGCGAAATGAATTCGGGCGACGCGCTTCAAGTTTTTGTTTCGATGCATGTCATTGTCGCAAAACCGCTACGCAGTTTTGGGACGTGCAGTAGCGAAAGGAAAGTCGCATGCTCCTGATCATCGGCACGGTTCGGCTGCCAGCCGACAGATTCGAGCAGGCCAGGCCGGCGATGCAACGGATGATCTCGGCAAGCCGCGCCGAGCCGGGCTGCCTCGGCTATTCCTACGCGCAGGATGTGCTGGATGCCGGGCTCATCCATGTTTCGGAGGCCTGGAGCGACCGCGCCGCGCTCGAAGCGCATTTCAAGTCGGCGCATATCGCTGAATGGCGCGCGAGCTGGGCGGAGCTCGGCATCGGCGATCGCAGGCTTACCCTTTACGAAACGGACGGCGGCGCGCCGACCTGACCATCCCTGTAGCTGACTAAGTCTATCACCTTGGTCGCGACGGCAAGCCTTCGGTGACGCTATTTCGCGCAACGCCAAAATGGCGCCACAAGCGGTCGGCATTGCGATTGCCACGCAAAGCCGCCGCGCGTATCAGGCACGGCAGTTGTTAATCTTTCGCATACCGGCGAGCCGCTCCGTTGCCTGCCAGAAACGACCCACAAGTCTACGCCCGCCGGCTTCGCGCGGTGCTGATCAGGTCGATCCCGGTGCTCGAGGCGCGCGGCATCGTGATCGTGCTGATGGCCGGCATGGTCGGCGTGATCGCGGGTGCGCTGGTCACCGGCATGAGCGCGCTGGTGCAAGGCATGCACTACCTGCTGTTCGACGTGCAGCCGGGCGGCAGGCTTTCGGCGATGTTCTCGCTTGCCGATCCGGTGCAGGCGATGTTCCCGGCGATAGGCGGCCTGCTGCTCGGCCTCTCCGTGATCTGGCTCAGAAAGCGCAAGTTCCGCACCCCCGTCGACCCGATCGAGGCCAACGCGCTCTATGGCGGGCGCATGTCGCTCACCGACACCTTCATCATCGTGGCGCAGACGATGATTTCCAGCGGTTTCGGCGCCTCGGTCGGATTGGAAGCCGGCTATACGCAGGTCGGCTCCGGCATAGCCTCCCGACTTGCCCGCGCGTTCCGGCTGCGCCGCAACGATGTTCGCATGCTGGTCGGGTGCGGTGCCGCCGGCGCGATCTCGGCCGCCTTCGACGCGCCGCTGACCGGCGCCTTCTACGGTTTCGAACTGGTCATCGGCATCTACTCCGTCGCCAATGTGGCGCCGGTGATGGCGGCGGCGATCGCCGCCTCGCTGACGGCGGAAGTGTTCGGCGGCGTGCCGTTCCCGCTCGAGCTCTCGGGTCTGCCGACTTTGACCGCCAGCGAATATGTGCCGTTCCTGCTGCTGGGACTGCTCGGCGGGGCAGCCTCGATCGCGATCATGCATCTGGTGAGCATTGTCGAGGGTCTCTTTGTGCGGCTGTCGATCGACGCGTCGGTCAGGCCCTTCATCGGCGGCATCCTCGTCGGCTTGTTGGGGCTGGTCACGCCGCAAGTGCTCTCCAGCGGCCATGGCGCGCTGCACCGCGAGTTCGCCATGAATTACGCGCTTCCGGTGGTGGCGAGCGTCTTCGTGATGAAGCTGGCGGCCTCCGCCATCTCGCTCGGCTCCGGCTTCCGCGGCGGCCTGTTCTTCGCCTCGCTGTTCCTGGGGGCCTTGCTTGGCAAGGTCTTTGCCGGCGTCATGGCGCTGGCCGCGCCGTCGGCTGGCATCGACCCGGCGGTCGCCGCCGTCGTCGGCATGACATCGCTTGCGGTCGGCGTCGTCGGCGGCCCGCTGACCATGACGTTCCTGGCGCTGGAGTCCACCCGCGACCTGACGCTCACCGGCGTGGTGCTGGCGGCCTCGATCATGTCGGCGATCCTGGTGCGCGAGACCTTCGGCTACTCCTTCTCGACCTGGCGCTTCCATCTGCGCGGCGAGACGATCCGCAGTGCCCATGACGTCGGCTGGATGCGAAGCCTCACCGTCGGCTCGATGATGCGCAAGGATGTCCGCACCATTCCCGCCTCGATCACGCTCGCCGAATTCCGCAAGGAGATTCCGCTCGGCTCCGGACAGCGTGTCATCGCAGTCGAGCAGGCCGACCAATATGTCGGCATGCTGCTGGTGCCGGAATTGCACAGCGATCTTTCCGATGGCGCCACGCCGGTAAGCGCGCTCGCGCAGTTCAAGGATGCGGTGCTGGTGCCGTCGATGAACGTCCAGACCGCCGCCGAGACGTTCCAGCGCACGGGGGCCGAAGAGCTGGCGGTGGTCGAGGACTTCGACGAGCGCATCGTTCTCGGCCTGCTCACCGAAAGCCATCTGATGCGCCGCTACGCCGAAGAACTCGACAAGGCGCGGCGCGACCTGTCCGGCGAGGGGTAGTTTTCGACACAGGAATCTTGCCGGTGCATATTACCCCGGCACATCGCAACCCCAGAGATTAGCCGAGACGTCTAAAGCGCGTCGCGCGGAACCGGATTTCAGGCGACGCGCTTTAAGTCTTTATCTTGATGCATGTCGTTGTCCCAGAACCGCTGCACACTTCTAAGCGACATGCATTAAACTTCGTCATCCACGGGCGGAGCGGGAGCGAAGCGGACGCGCGACGTTGGAAGGGCTCAACCAGACGGGTCACGAGGCGAACCGCGAAATCTTGGCCGCCGGCGAGTCTGCAGCCTGTCAATTCCAAGCCGGTAAACTGATCTAAATTCCAGAAGGCTGAACACCGGTTCGCTCTCATTGTGAAGGCTGCTGCAACGACGGATTCTCGCCGCTTGCGCTTTGTACAGTCTCACTGTACAAGGCGTTCAGTGGAGAACAAACGAGATGCCCAAGGCTTCCGATAAGGGCCAGGCTCCAGCCGGGAACAAGAACGGTTCGGTCGCGACAGCGGCGCAAGAGGTGCTCGGCATGCGCCTCAAGAGCCTTCGCCTTGCTCGCCGGCTTTCCCTGCGCGATCTCGCCGAAGCGACCGGAACGAGCGCCAGCTTCATCAGCCAGCTCGAGCGCGGCCTGACCGGCGCCAGCACCGCATCACTCAACCAGATCGCGTCCGCGCTCGGCGTCAGCGTTGCAATGCTGTTCGAGGAAAGCACGACGCAAAGCCATGGCGTTGTGCGACGCAGCGAACGGCCGAGCCTGCCGCCCAGCGACGGCTGCCGCAAGATGCTCTTGTCGCGGCCGCCGTTGAGCGACATGGAAGTCTATGTCGGCGAATTCGAAATCGGCGGCTCGACCGGCTCCGAGCAATACACGCATGGCGACGCGCATGAGATGCTCATCGTGCTGCGCGGCATCGTCGAGGTCTCGCTCGGCGAGGCGCGCCATGTCCTCGAAGAGGGCGACAGCGTCGAATACACAACATCCACCCCGCATCGCACGGAGAACATCGGCAGCGGCCGGGCCGAAGTGATGTGGATCATCGCGCCGCCGACCTCGGTACGCGCCGAGCTCGATCAGTACAAGTCCTGGAAACCGCTCGCGGCCAGGCAGTCGGACTAAACGCGGGCCTCAATGGGAGAGTTACAATCATGGTGAAGTCGAAACTTGCAGGCCTTGGCGCCGTTCTGGCGCTTGGCGTTCTGACCGGGACGGCCTTTGCGCAGGACAAGCCCGTGGCGGGCGAGGTCAAGGAGGGATCACTGAAGGGCAAGACCCTGACCTTCGTCTCCTATGGCGGCATCTACCAGGACGGCCAGGCGGCGGCGCTCAAGGAGTTCGTCGACAAGTCCGGCGTCAAGCTGCTCAATGACGGTCCGACCGAGATCGCCAAGCTCCAGGCGCAGGTCGAATCGGGCAACGTCACCTGGGACGTCGTCGATACCGACGACCTGCCGCCTTACGTCTATTGCGGCAAGCTGTTCCAGAAGCTCGACCTGACCAAGCTCGACGTCTCGAAAATCCCGGAAGGCCAGGTCGGCGAATGCTCGGTGCCGGCGATGAATTACGGCGTCGTGCTGATGTACAACAAGGAGAAGTACAAGGATAATCCGCCCAAGAGCTGGGCCGACTTCTTCGACACCGAAAAATTCCCCGGCGTGCGCGGCATCGACGGCTCCGGCAGCCCGACCGGCGGCCTGCTGGAACAGGCCTTCAAGGTTGCCGGCGGCGACCCGAAGGCGATGACCGTGGCCGATATCGACAAGGCCATCGACGTGGTCCGCAAGCTCGGTCCCGACACCATCTTCTGGAAGACAGGCGCCGAATCGCAGCAACTCGCCGAATCCGGTGAGGCCGATATGCTGATGATGTGGACGGGCCGCGCCATGACCGCGGTCAAGAACGGCGCCAAATATGCGCCGGCCTGGCAGGACTGGCTGGTGGTGATGGACCAGATGACGATCCCGGTCGGCGTCAAGGATACGGACGCGTCCTATGCGCTGCTCAATGCCTATCTCGGCAAGAATGCCCAGGAGATCCTGACCGAGAAGACCTCCTACACGCCGATCAACAGTGAGGCGCAGCCCAAGGTCGACGCTTCCGTCGCCGCCTTCCTCACCAACACGCCGGAGCGCCAGAAGCAGGGCTACAAGCAGAACTTCAAGTTCTGGGTGCCGAACTTCGCGGTGGCGCAGGAGAAGTGGTCGGCGCTGATGGCCGGCAACTGACCGGCTGAGAGAGAGGCAAAGCCAGTGAGCGCGCTCGAACCGACGACGCCTTCCGCCCCCAACCGGGCGGGCTGGGCATGGCGGCCGTACGCGCTCACGCTGCCGGCTCTCGTGCTGCTTGCCGCGGTGATCGGCTATCCGCTGATCACCATCGTGCTGCGCAGCCTGTCGGAGCCGCAATGGGGCCTGCAGAACTACGCCTGGTTCTTCGGCGCTCCGGTCAATCTGACGGTGCTGCAGCGCACCTTCACCATCTCGGCTTGGGTGACGCTGGTCTGCGTGATCTGCGCTTACCCCTACGCCTATCTGATGACCGCCGTCGGGCCGCGCGCGCGGCTCATCCTGGTGCTCTGCGTCTTGATCCCGTTCTGGGTGAGCGGCGTGGTGCGCACGCTTTCCTGGGTGATCCTGCTGCAGGATTCCGGCGTCATCAATTCGCTGCTCCGCTCGGCCGGTTTCGACGGCATCCGGCTGATCCGCACCCAGACGGGCGTGGTGATCGGCATGGCGCAGGTGCTTCTGCCCTTCATGATCCTGCCGCTCTATTCGGTGATGAAGGGCATCGACCTCAGGCTGATGCGGGCGGCGCAAAGCCTTGGCGCGCGTCCGTCGCGCGCGTTCTTCACGGTCTACCTGCCGCTGTCGTTGCCCGGCGTCTATGCCGGCGCGATCATCGTCTTCATCCTGGCGCTCGGCTTCTACATCACGCCGGCACTGCTCGGCGGGCCGCGCTCGACCATGCTGTCGACGCTGGTGCAGACGCAGGTGCTGAGCCTGCTGCAATGGGGACGCGGCGGCGCCATGGGCGTGGTGCTGCTGGTCACCACCTTCGTGCTGCTGGCGCTGGCAGCACCCGTGATGCGGTCGAGGCATCGGGAAGCGGGGCGACGCTGATGGAGATGAAGCCGCTTACCCGCGTCATCCTCGGCTTGGTCTGCCTGCTGGTCGCGATATGGCTGGTAGCGCCGACGCTGGTCGTCGTGCCGATGTCGTTCAACGAGAACAAGTCACTCGCTTTTCCGCCGCAGGGCTTTTCCTGGCAGTGGTACCAGAACTTTGCCACCAACCCCGATTGGTCGACGAGCTTCCTCAACTCGCTGAAGGTCGCTTCGCTGGTGGCGATGCTGGCGACGGTACTGGGCACGCTCGCCGCTTTCGGCCTCGACCGCATGAAGGCGCGGCCGGCCAATCTGCTGCGCATGCTGATGCTGACGCCGATGGTCGTGCCAGGCGTGGTTTTAGCCATCGGCATCTATGCCGTTTATCTCGACGCCCAGCTTGTCGGCACGCTGACCGGCTTCGTGCTGGCGCACACGATCCTTGCGTTGCCCTTCGTGCTGATCGCGGTCTCGGCCAATCTAGAGGTGTTCGACCGGCGGTTGGAGACGGCGGCGGCAAGCCTCGGCGCCGGGGCACTGACCACGTTCCGCACGGTGACGCTGCCGCTGATCCTGCCCGGCATGCTGTCGGGCCTGCTGTTCGCCTTCGCCACGTCCTTCGACGAGATCGTGGTGTCGCTGTTCATCACCAACCCCTATCTCAAGACATTGCCGGTGCAGATATTTTCCTCGATCACGCGCGATGCCGACCCGACGGTCGCGGCCGTCGGCACGATCCTGTTATTCGCCACCACGATCCTCATCGGCGGCGGCATGCTTCTCCTTGGCCGCGACCGGAAGGGACGCCTATGAACCCGAGAGCGGAAAATCGGGGTGCCGCGATCGACCTCGATACGGTCAGCAAGGCCTACGGTTCCTTCAAGGCGCTGGACGGTGTCTCGCTCAGGATCGAGCCCGGCGAGTTCATGACGCTGCTAGGGCCGAGCGGCTCGGGCAAGACGACGACGCTCAATGTGATCGCCGGCTTCACCGACGTGACCAGCGGCCAGCTCTCGGTCGGAGGAAAGAGCGTCGTCGGCGTGCCGGCGCACAAGCGCAATATCGGCGTCGTCTTCCAGCACTATGCGCTGTTCCCGCATATGACGGTCGGCCGCAACGTCGCCTATCCGCTGACGCTGCGCGGCATCAAGCAGGACGAGCGCAAGGCGCGCGTCGCAAGGGCGCTCGACATGGTCAAGATGGGCGACTTCGCGCATCGCTATCCGAGCGAATTGTCGGGCGGCCAGCAGCAGCGCGTGGCGCTGGCACGCGCCATCGTCTTCGATCCGCCGCTGCTGCTGATGGACGAACCGCTCGGCGCGCTCGACAAGAAGCTGCGCGAATGGCTGCAGCTCGAGATCAAGCGCATTCACCGCGAGCTCGGCACCACCTTCGTCTATGTCACGCACGACCAGGAAGAGGCGCTGGTGCTGTCGGATCGCATCGCCGTGTTCAACCGCGGGCGCATCGAGCAGGTCGGCACCGGCCGCCAGCTCTATGACGAGCCGGCGACCTTGTTCGTCGGCCGCTTCATCGGCGACTCCACCGTGCTGCGCGGCGAGGCGAAAAGCGATGGCACCGGCACGGCGCTGAGCGTCGCCGGCGAGACGATCACCGCGCCGCGCCGCCTCAATGGCGAGGCCAGTCCGGTGATGCTGTTGCGGCCGGAGAAACTTGCCATCCGCCGACCCGGACAGGATGCCACCGGCCCGAACCGGCTGTCGGGAACGATCGCCGAGGCGATCTATCTCGGCTCGGGATCGAAATACGAAGTGAAGCTCGGCGACGGCTCGACCGCGATCGTGCGCTCGCCACTTGCCGGCGAGAGCTTTGGCCTCGGCGATAAGGTCGAACTCTGCTTCGACGGCGCCGATGCGAAACTCCTGCCCGACGACAGCACGGCCGACACCACACTCACCTGATCATCTTTTGTTTTAACGCAATTCCGGACGGAAACCGTTTCACACTTTTCCTGGAATTGCCTTGGCGGAAACCATCCCATGCAAGTCAAGCGCAACGGCGACATCTCGTTCTGGTATGCGGATCTGGGTGCCATCCCCGTACCGCGCCCGCCTTTGCCGGGCGACATCGAGGCGGATGTCGCGATTGTCGGCGCCGGCTATACCGGGCTGTGGACCGCCTATTACCTAAAGAAGGCGAAGCCCTCGCTGCGCATCGTGCTCGTCGAGCGGGAGTTCGCCGGCTTCGGCGCTTCGGGCCGCAATGGCGGCTGGCTGTCGGGCGGCTTCGGCTGGTCGCGCGAGAGGTATTTGAAGACTTCGACGCGGCAAGGCGTCACCGCCATGCAGAAGGCGATGGCCGGCTGCGTCGACGAGGTGATCCGGGTGGCGACGGAAGAGGGCATCGATGCCGACATCCGCCGCGCCGACAATCTGACGGTCGCCACCAATCCGGCGCAGCTCGAACGCGTGCGCGAGGAGTGCGAGACGATCCGCTCCTGGGATGCCGACCCCGAGCGCATCGAACTTCTCGATGCCGACGCGACACGCGCGCGCATCAACATCAAAAATGCCATGGGCGGCTTCGTCATCCACGGCCAGGCGCGGGTGCAGCCGGCCAAGCTGGTGCGCGGGCTGGCGGCGGCGGTCGAAAGACTTGGTGTTTCGATCTACGAAAAGACGACGGTGACCGCGATTGCCAAGGGCAGCGTCACCACGGATCGCGGCACGGTGCGGGCCGAAACCATCATCCGCGCCACGGAAGGGTTCACCGCAGGCATTCCGGGAGAAGAGCGGACCTGGCTGGCACTCAACAGCGCGCAGATCGTCACCGAGCCGCTGTCGGAAGAACTCTGGCGCAAAATCGGCTGGGAGGGGCATGAGCTGCTCGGCAATGCCGCGCATGCCTATTGCTATGCGCAGCGCACGCGCGAGGGGCGCATCACCATGGGCGGGCGCGGCGTGCCTTACCGCTACGGCTCGCGCACCGACGTCAACGGGCAGACGCAGCAGGCAACGATCGACCAGTTGCACACGATCCTGACGACGCTCCTGCCGCAGACGGCCGGATGCCGCATCGATCACGCCTGGTGCGGCGTGCTCGGCGTGCCGCGCGACTGGTGCACGACGGTCGGGCTCGACCCCAGGACGCGCATCGGCTGGGCCGGCGGCTATGTCGGGCTCGGCGTGTCGAGCTCCAACTTGTCGGGACGCACGCTGACCGATCTCGTGCTTGGCCAGGATAGCGAGCTGACGCGGCTGCCCTGGGTCAACCGCAAGGTACGGCCGTGGGAGCCGGAGCCGTTCCGTTGGCTGGGTGTCCACTCGATGTACCAGCTCTATCGCATCGCCGACCAACGCGAGGCCGCAGGGCTCAATCACACTTCGAAACTTGCAGCTTTGGCCGACAGCCTCACGGGCCATTGATCATGGAGACCAGCTTGATCGACCTTTCGACTTTCCACGACCTTGCCAAGGCCGACATCGGGGCTTTTTCACCGAAGCCGACCTCTTTCGAAGGGGATCAGGTCGAAGCTGTGCGATCATTCTTCCAGTCGCCGGACGGGACCATCGACATCGGCATCTGGGAATGCACGCCCGGCCGTTTCACCGCCGACCGCACGAACTCGTCGGAGATTTGCCACATCATCTCCGGCCGCGTGGAGGTGAGCCGCGCCGATGGCGAGATGCGTGAGCTGGGACCGGGCGACCTTCTCGTCCTGCCGCGGGGATGGAAGGGCGAGTGGCGCATCCACGAGACCACCCGCAAGCTCTACATGATCCAGAGCGCCGACTGATCGTTGCTCTCTTGGTGCATGTCGTCTGCCAGGCGGCATGCCGTCAGTGATCGATCGGGCCTTTGGGTGAGACAAGCGCCGTGCCCGCGGTGGTCGGGCGCTCGATCATGCGGCGCACACGCGGTGGATTCTCGCCGCTGTGCAGCGCGCGGATGCGTTCGCCGACCACGGCGTCGGCATGGGTGGCGCGCCGGTTGTGGCGGATATACTCGACCCAGGTCGGCGTGTGGTAGTGCTCGATCCAGATGCCGGGATTTTCAAGGTCGCGGGCTAAAGTCCAGTTGCGGGCGCCGTCACGGCGACGGATGCGGCCGCGCTCGGCCATGGTCGCCAGGAATTCCGGCACGTCGTCCTCGCGGATGATGTACTCGATCATGATGGCGATCGGGCCGCTGCGTGGCCTGAGGTTGAGCGCCAGCATCGGCTCCTTGAACCGGTTGAGCGGGTCGAGGTTGAGCGTCGTCTGCTGCGGCAATGGCAGAACAAAACCAATCGCGCCGCCGGCCAGCATCGCCACCGCGGCCGCGATCAACGCGGTTTCCGCGCCATGCGCATCGGCGACGACGCCCCAGATCCAGCTGCCCAGCGCGATGCCGCCGAAGGTCGCCGTCTGGTAGATCGACAAAACGCGACCGACCACCCAGCGCGGCGTCGACATCTGCACCGTGACGTTGAAATGCGAGAGCGCGATCACCCAGCAGGCGCCGCCTATGAGCAGGCCCGCCGATGTCTGCCAGGCATTGTGGCTGACGGCGGCGTTGAAGGCGCAGAGCGCGAAGCCGCAAAAGGCCATGCGCACCATCACCTCGCTCGACAGCAGCTGCCGCAGCCTAACGCTGATCAGCGCGCCGCCGACCGCGCCGATGCCAAAGGCACCGAGCATGATGCCGTAGGTCAGCGCATCGCCCTTGACGACGTCGCGCGCCACCAGCGGCAACAGTGCCAGCACCGCGCCGGCGCTGAAGCCGAAGGCCGAACCGCGGACCAGCACCTTGGCGATGTTGGGCGACATGGCGACATAGCGCAGGCCGGCGCCCATCGCGGCACCCAGCGACTCGCGCGGCAGGGTTTGCTCGGGCAGCGTCGGCTTCCAGCGGAACAGCACGACGATCAGGCCGATATAGCTGACGGCGTTGGCGGCGAAGGCCGCGGCCGCACCGGCGGCAGCGACGATGACGCCGCCGATGGCCGGGCCGACGCTGCGGGTGATGTTGAAACCAAGCGAGTTGAGCGCGACCGCAGCCGGCACCTTGGCGCGCGGCACCATGTCGCCGACCGATGCCTGCCATGCCGGGCTGTTCAGCGCCGTGCCGCTGTCGATCAGGAAGGTGAAGGCAAGCAGCGTCCAGGGTGTCATCCAGCCGAGCCAGGTGAACAAGGTCAGCAGCGCCGAGACGACGAGCATGAAGGTCTGCGCCACCAGCATCACCTTGCGGCGGTTGAAGCTGTCGGCGATGGCGCCGGCAACGAGCGCGAACAGCATGATCGGCAAGGTGGTCGAGGCCTGGACCAGCGCCACCTGATAGGACGAGGTGGCGATCGTGGTCATCATCCAGGCGGCGCCGACGCCCTGGATCAGGCCGCCGAAATTCGACACCAGGCTGGCCGACCAGACGGCGCGGAAGATGCCATGCCGGAACGGCGCCAGCGCCGAGACGCGTTCGCTTTCCGGCTCGTCGTCGATCATCGTTGCACCCTCGTCCGCTATATGCGCGTCGCGCCCGGAAGGCCGGCGACTCGCCAAAGAGTGCGATCCAACAATAGGATGGCAAAGGCGAAAATGCGTCGGCGAAGCTTTAAACCAAGCATCTGGCCGGTCTGGACCAACTTTTGGCTATTTCACGCTTCGCGCCGCGGCGTGCAGGGCCTCGGTCAGGCTGCCTGTCGTCTCGCCACCCATGTAGAGCCTCAGCAGCATTTCCATGCCGACGAGGCGCAGGCGCGACGTTTCCTGGCTCCTTGCCATGTCGATCAGGTCGTCCAACTCGGAAGAAGACCATTTCATCGCGTCGCACAGCAGGCCGCCGCGCAGCAGGCCCTGCGTGCCGGCTGAAAAAGCGTCCGCGATCTCGAAACCGTTTTTCGCCGCGCGGATGTTTTCACGCGGGAGATGGTGTTCGGCGACCTTTTTCAGCAGCCACTTGCCGGTCCCGTCGCGGTATTTCTGCCTGCGCGGCAAATGAATGGCGAAGTCGATGAGCCTGTTCTCCAGGAACGGCACCCTGAGCTCGACCGACGCTGCCATGCTCAACCGGTCGTGCCGATGCAGCAGGTCCTGCAGGTGCGAGTAGAGGTCGTAAAAACAGGCTGCAAGGAACGCGCGGTCACCAGGCGGCGTGACGCCTTCCAGCCTGTCGAACAGCTTTGTCTGCAGGAAGTTCAGCTCCGGCGACAGGGCCCTGAGCGCCATGGCGCGGTCCGAGGGCGAGCCACGACCGATCGAGTTGCGGAAGGGGGTACGGCGCAACTCCGCGAATTTGCGGTCGCGCCTGGCCTTCGAGCGGAACAGGCGCTGCAGCCAGGATTGGCGCCAGAGCCGCATCGTCGACGCCTGCCATTTATAGCCGCCAAACAGCTCGTCGGAACCCTCGCCGGTGAGCAGCACCTTGACGCCGTCGGCGCGGCACTGCTCGGCAAGCGCCAGCAGCGCGGCATGGCTGGCGTGCCAGCCGTCGGTTTCAAGATGCCAGACCGCACGCGGCCAGAGCTCGAGAAACCGGTCTTTATCCAAAGGCACCCGGCGCAGGCTGACGCCGACATGGCGACCGGTCCGCTCGGCGTCTTGCGCCTCGCTGCGGCCGAGCTTCGGGTCGACGACATAACCATGCAACTCAGGCCTGAAGCGTTTGGCAAGCGCGGTGATCAGGCCGGAATCGACGCCACCACTGCAGGCGGTGGCAAGGCTGGTATCGGCGATGCAATGCAGCTCGACGCTTTCCTCAAGCAGCGTCTGAAGCATCGACATATGTCCGGCGTCGGAGGTGTTGTCGCCGGCGATGCGCGCGGTCTCCAGGACGTCGAGAATATGCCAGAAGCGGCGCTTCTCGATGCCATCCCCGGTGATCTTCCACAGGCCGGCCGGCGGCAGCCGCTCGATGCCGTCGAAGACGCTGTAGCTCGAATCGCGGCTTTGCCGGGCCAGCCGCAATGTCAGCTCGCGCGTGTCGATCCGGCGCGGAAAGTCGTGGCAGGCAAGGATCGCCTTGTCCTCGGACGCGAACAGCAAGCGGTCGCCGGTTTCGGCGACCGACATCGGTTTGATGCCCAGCCTGTCCCTGGCAAGCCACAAGGCGCCGTCGCGGGCATCGAAATAGGCGAAGGAGAACATGCCGTCGAACATCGGCACCGCCTCCTGCGGGCCCCAGTGGTGTAGGGCCTGCAGCACCACCTCGGTGTCGGACACCGTGCGGAACGCCAGGCCTTCCGCCTCCAGCGTCTTGCGCAGCGCGCGAAAATTATAGACCTCGCCGTTGTAGCACAGCACGCCGTCGCCGGACGCAGTCAGCATCGGCTCGCGCGCGGCGGGCGATGGATCGATGATGGTCAGCCGGCGGTGACCGAGCGCCAGGCGGGCGTTGTTCCAGTTGCCGTGATCGTCGGGACCGCGATGCGCCAATGCCTGCATCATACGCACGATATCGGAGAGATCGCCGCTGCCGATCGGATCGCGCTTTCGCCAGACGCCGGCTATTCCGCACATGGCCTGCCGGCTGTTCTTGCCTGATGCATCGCTTCCAGAAAAATCGCCTGAGATAACGACGCCGGCCGATGCCGGCGCGCTTACAATCTAGCTGCAACAAACGCCGCCGCAAGCGATCTTGCGGCTCGCGTGGATGCCGCTCGACGTCCGCTGCGGTTTCGCGTCAGAAACCGTGTTCGATGCGCTCGAAGATGACGTTGGCGAAGGCCGAGATCTGGCTGCCGATGAAGGGGCCGGTCAGCGCCACCACAAGCATGATGGCGACAATCTTCGGCACGAAGGTCAGGGTGATTTCCTGGATCTGGGTCAGCGCCTGGATGAGCGCGATGCCGATGCCGACCACCATCGCCACCAGCACCACGGGGGCGGAAGCGGTAAGAACCGTCCACACCGCGTACTGGACGATATCGAGGGCGTCGGCCTCGTTCATGCGGGCACCGCGTTGATCGACAGCCTAAAGCGCATCGCGCTGAAACGGATTCAGGCGACGCGCTTTAAGTCTTTGTTTTGATGCATGTCGTTGTCCCAGAACCGCTGCACACTTCCGGGCGATATGCATTAGCTGGCCGGCTTGATCGACACACCTGCCCCAACGGGGACCTGTGTGCCATCCTGCAGCACCGCGATCAGGCCGCTGCTGGAGAGCGTCACCGAAGCCACCGTTCCGGTGGTCTTGCCGTCGGCCGAGGTGATCGAGCGACCGATCAGGGCGTCGGCCTGTGACAATGCCGAAGACTGCATGATCTGATCGAGCTTGGTGTTGGTCTGCACTGACTGCTCGACCTGGGAGAAGGTGGCGAGCTGCGCGACATACTGCGTCGAATCCATCGGCTTGGTCGGATCCTGGTTCTTCATCTCGGCGATCAAGAGCTTCAGGAACGACTGGTAGTCTACCGCCGTCTTCGAGGTCTGCTGGCTGGCCTGGTTGGCGCCAACCGGGATCGCTGTCGTCATGTCGACGGCCATCTTATGCTCCTACAGCCAATGCGCGGGGCGTTTCGGGAATGTCGTCATTGTCCTCGAGCGCCTTGCGCTCGAGCGGATAGAGCGCGCGGATCGCCTTCAGCGCCTCATAGATATCGTCCTCGCCGACCATGCGGTCGATCTGCTTCAGGCCCTTGCAGATGTCCTGGTTCTCGAAGCTGGCAATCAGCATCGGCAGCGAGCGGCGGAACATGTCGCGCGCCTCGGCGGCGCCTATCGGGTTGATCAGCATGATCTGGACGATGAAATAAAGCTGCCTGAGCGGCGTCGAGGCCTGGTCGGCCTGGATGACATGGCTTTCGAGCAGGAACTGCACGTCATTCATCAGCTCGATGGTGACCTTGCGGTCGACGCGGATCACCGCCCCGTTGATATAGATCTTCTCGTTGGGCTTCAGCGAAATCTTCAGCGTGTTGGTCATTGGATGCCGTCTCGGATGATCTGGGAGACCTCGATCAATCCTTCGAAATTGTTGGTGCGGCCCTGGCGGATGTCTTCCGTTTCGCGCAGCAGCCACAGGCCGATGGAGATCAGGTTGGCGCGCAGCTCCTTGGGCAGGGCGTTGTCGCTGGAGCCGAGATCCTCGACGAAGGTGGTCCAGACGCGGTTGGTGAAGTGCAGCGCCTCGACCGCTTCCATCGAGTCGCTGCCGACGGCGGCGGCCGCGGCCAGCATGTCGATCGATCTGGTGAGCAACTGCCGCTCCCGGTCCTTGGCATCGGCGACGGAGTCGGTCTGGATGTCGGCGTATGAGAATTGATACATCGTCGGCGCTCTGGCGTTCCGGTTTATGTGTTCAGGTCAGATAGTTGAGCAGGCTGAGCTGCTGTAGACGCGCGGTTAAGGCGAAGGACGTCTCGATATGCTGCGTCAGGTCGGCGACGCGGGTAGCGGCTTCCGCCGGATCGACGCCTTCGAGATTGACGATATGCTTCTCGAAGAGGTCGACTTGGGTCTTCATGCGGTCGCTGGCATCGGACACGCGCTGCTGCGCGATGCCCGTTTCGGCTCGCAACTGGGTAATGCCGCCGATGGCTTCGCCGACAAGCGCCTGCGCGCGGCTGACGACCGCGTTCTGGGCGGCCTCGCTGATGCCGCCGGTGACCAGGCTGCTGACCATGGCGGCCGCCATGGCGAGCTTGCGGATGCCCTGCTCGTTGGCGTTGACCGAGGTCTGGGTGGTTTCGTTGAGCGAAATACGGCTGGTGATCTGATCGTCGGTGGCGCTCGACCAGTTGGTCTGCCAGCCGGCGCCCAGGAATTGCGGCTCGACCTTGGTGGTGATGAAATCGTCCATCTGGGCGGCGGTGATGTTGGCTGCCGCCGGGGCGGTCTGGGTAAAGCCGAAATAGCTGGTGAAGGCGGCATCGAATGCGGCCTTGGCCGGCGAGCCGGCGGCGCTGAAATCGTCGACCGGCTTGACGTCGGTGTTGGTGCCGGCAAACAAATATTCGCCGTTGACACTGGTGTTCAGGATGCCCGTCATCTGCTGCAGCGCCGAGGCGCCGGCGGTCTGCAGGATATTGGTCGAGGAGTCGCCCGACACGCCGCTGGTCAGCGCGGACAGGAAGCTCTGCGCGGTAGCGGCGATCTGGCCGAGCGAATTCTGGGTCGATGTCAGGCGCGCGGTGACGAGCGCGTTGGAATCGACGATGCCGTTCAGCCTGTCGAGATCGCGCTGGAAGGTGACGGCCTGGGTCGTGCGTCCGCCAAGCGCCAGGCCGACATCCGCCACCTTGCCGGTCGAGGATTCCGTTGTCGCCTTGACGAGGTCGGCCTGCATGCGCGCCTGCTGGTAGCGCAAGGCATTGGAGATGGCGGCTGAGGAAACGGCTGTCGCTTTCATGAATTATCCTACCGCGCTCATCAGCGCGTCCAGCATATCGCTTACGGTCTTCATCATACGCGCCGAGGCCTGATAGGTGTGCTCCAGGTCGAGAAGCAGCGACATCTCCTGGTCGACATTGACGCCAGTGTCGTTGGATAGCGCCTCGGCCGTGCGTGCGGCCAGCGCCTGCTTGCTGTCGGCATTGGTCGAGGCCTGCTGGCGGACGCCTTCGAACCAGCCGATGGCATTGGCCGCATAGTCGGAGACGCCGGAGCTGACGGTGATGCCAGCCGAGGTATCGAAGGCCATCGGCTGATCCAGCTTGTTGCCGTAGCCGATCAGGAGGTCCGAATAGGATGCGCCGCCGCTGGTGTTGGCGACATAGGCCGCGCCGTTGGCGCCCCCGTCGCGCAGCAGCGCCGGATTGCCGCCGGCGCTCGGATCAAAGGCGGCGTTGACGCTGATCGAGCCGGCGAGACCGTTGACCAGGGTGCCAGCGGCCGGAATTGCCGGCGCGCCGGACCAGGTGAACAGGCCGGTCGCGTTGGGCTGCGATGGCGCGGTCTCGGCAAATGCCGTGATAAGGCCACGCGCGATTTCGTCGAGCTGGCTCTGCATGGTCGAAGCGACACCGTCTCGCAGCTTCAGCAGGCCCGCAAGCTTGCCGTCGGCGGTGGTGCCGTCGCTGGTGCCCGCCGAAACCGGCACGTTGTCGATGTAGATCGTGTTGCCGGGCGTGCCGGCCGAGTAGCCGGCCGACGGCGCGAAGGTCACTGAGCGCGGCACGGTCTCGAACAGCGTCGAGCCGTCCTTGGTGGTGATGACCATGTCGTTGTCGCCGCGCGTGAAGGTCGAGACCGGGACATATTCCGATATCTTCTTCAGAAGCGCGTCGCGCTGGTCGAGCGCATCGGATACGTCCGTGCCTGAACGTGTGCCCGAGATGACGGCCTTGTTGGCATCCTGGAACTGGCTGAGCAGCGAGTTGAGGTCGTTGACGGCGGTGGCGATCTGGCTGTCGGCCTGGGTGCGGAAATCCTGGATCGCCTTGGTGCCGCTGTTCAGCGAATTCACCACCTGCTTGGCGGCGTCGATGACGCTGGTGCCGAGGTTCTGGTTCGACGGCGTGGTGGCGTAGAGCTGCAGGGACTGCTGCAGATTGGCGATCGCCGTCGAGGGGGACGACGCGTTGTCGACCCCGTTGACCGAGAGATCGAGCTGATCCATGCCGTTGTAAAGCGCGCTCTGGCCGCTCCATGCCGACAGCGCCGAAAGGTTCTGGCGGAACAGCAGATCATTCGCGGCGCGCTGGATTTCCACCGCCCTGGCGCCGGGTGCCGTGCTGGTTACCACGGCGATGCGGCGGGTATAGTCCGGGTTCGACGCATCGGCCACATTGCGCGATACGACGCTGGTTTGCTTGGACGTGGCCAGGAGCGCCGACTGGGCAATGCTTAGTGCGGAGGAAAGCGACATGCTGATCTTTCACGGGCGGCGCCCGTCGTTTATCTCTTCAAGTTGACGAGGACGTCCATCAGGTCCGAACCGGTCTGGAAGACCTTGGAATTGGCGGTGTAGCTGCGCTGCGCCGCAATCATGTTGGTCAGTTCCTCGGCGATATCGACGTTAGAGTTTTCGAGCGCTCCGGAGACGATGGAGCCGAGCTTGCCTTCATTGGCAAAGCCGATGTGAACCGCGCCGGAATCGGTGCTTTGCACATAGACGTTGCCGGGCATGGCGGTGAGGTTGTCGGGGCTCTGAACGTCGGCCAGCGGGATCTTGTACAGCGCCTTGGTCGAGCCGTCCTCGAACTGTGCGTAGATGACGCCGTCCTGGCCGATCTGGACCTTCTGGATGGAGCTCGGCGCGTTGCCGTTGACCTTGGCGTCGGCGACGGTGAAGCCGGTGCCGAGCTGGGTCAGCTTGGAGAGATCGAGGTCAAGCGTCGAGCCGCCCGGCACGGTGAAGGAGATGCTGTTGGTCGCGCCGGTGAGCTTGCCCGTGGTGGTGTCGAAGGTGAGGTTCGTCGATGCCAGTGCGCCGCCGGTGTAGGGGAAGGAAGTGCCGGGCGTTGCCTTCGACTGATCGAAGACCGAGACCTGCCACGTGCCGGCGCCGGTGTTGGTGAAGTAGACGTCGAGGAGCTTCTTGTTGCCAAGATTGTCATAGGCAACCAGCGAGGTTTTCGACGTGTATTCGGCGGTCGCGCTGTTGGTGGACGGCAGCGGGCCGGCGGGCGGGGTGGCGCCCGCGGGCAGGTTGCCGCCGAAGGTGCCTTCGGTGCTCGGCGTCGCCGTCATTTCCTGGTCCGAGATCTGCACCGGCACGAGGCCTTCGAAGCCGTTGGCGGTCGCGGCCGGCTCGCCATTGGCGTAGCTGTAGGCCATGAGCTGGTAGCCTGCCGCATTGACCAGCCGGCCTTGCGCGTCCGGTACGAAGGAGCCGGCGCGGGTGAGGTAGGGCGTGCCGCTGGCATCCTGCACGACGAAGAAGCCGTCGCCGTTAACGGCAAGGTCGGACACCGAGGTGGTGTATGTCATGACGCCTTGCGTGCTGACGGCGGAGCGGATCGCCGTCGTCACGCCGCCCGAATTATAGGCGCCGCCGGTGCCGGGCATGATCAGTGTCGAGAACTCGGCCGAAGAGCGCTTGTAGCCGGTGGTGTCCGAATTGGCGATGTTGTCGGCCACCGCGGAGAGGCGGTTGGCCTGCGCGTTCATACCGGAAACGCCGGTTCGCATCATTCCGTAGAGGCTCATCGATACATCTCCGCAGTGCCTGGGTAGGAGGCCATAAAGCTATGCCTCGTGTCTTGCGCGAGGCTGGCGCGGGATGTGCCTTGGACGGCCATCAAAACACGAGCCGGTAGCCGAGAAACCTCTTGGAATCGATCGGGTCGCGGCCGAGCTTCTCACGCAGCTTCTTGCGCAGCTTCGAGATGTGGCTCTCCACCACGTTCTCCTCGACCTCCTCGTCGAAGATGCCGTAGATGGCGTTGAAGACCTGCGTCTTGGTCACGCGCCGGCCGCGGTTGCTGGCCAGATATTCCAGGATGCGCCGCTCGCGCCGCGGCAGCGGCAGCGGCTCGCCGTCGATCTCCGGATCGCGACCATCCATGAAGATTCGCATCGAGCCGACTTCGGTGTAGGCGACCTCTTCGGAGCCGCGGCGGCGGATGGCGGTGATACGAGCGAGTATCTCGCGGATATGGACAGGCTTGCGGACGACGTCGTCGACGCCGCTTTCGAACAGCCGCAGCGTATGTTCGAGCGAATGGTGTTCGCTGAGCGCGATCACCGGCGCGCCGGTGCGGTCGCGGATCTGGCGCGGCGATATCGCACCCTCGCGGCAGTCGCCGATGAGAAAGGCCCTGACGCATCTGAGATCGGTGTCGGCGGCGGAACTCACCCATTCGCCGAATTCCCCTGGCGCGAAGCCGGCAGTGGCCACCCCCTCGCGATCGAAAAGTGAAGAGTAGCCCTCAGTCACGAGCTCTCGCTCGTCAACGATCACGATCATCGGCCCGCCCTCCGAATCATTTCATTTGCCCCGTGCGGAAAGGGGTACCCGGCTCGACGAATCCTGAAAAACCATCATTTCTTGTAGCTATTTTCTTGGGAGTTTTTTTGGGAGCCGTAATAAAAGCGGTTGTGCAGGTGTGTTCGCGCCAACTGTTGGCGAGCGAATATTGGCGCCGGCGGATAGGCCGGCGAAGGCCGATCGGCATTCAGGATGAAGCAACTATTGATTGCAGAAGGCGTTGGCATTCGGCGTCCATTTGCCGAAGCCGGTGGCGACCATATTGGCGATGACGCGGCAGACATAGACCTTCTGCGCGGGGTCGTTGTCGGGGCCGGCATGGTAACGGGCGACAGCCATCGACCAGGTCACATGCCGGGCGTGCAGGCTGGCCAGGAAACGTGCCGCGTAGTCGACGTTCTGATGCGGGTCGAGCATGTCCTCGACGCTGCGGAAATGATCGCCATGATAGTGGTGGTTGATCTGCATGCAGCCGAGGTCGATCAACGTCTTGCCCTCGCGACGAGCATTCTCGAATGTCGCGAGCGCTTCACCGCGGTTGCGCGGAAAGACGGCTTTTCCTTCTATATTCAAGGCATTAGGTTGAAGGCTGCCTTTCTTTCCAGTCTCGGTCAGGCCGACCGCATAGAGAATCCCGGCCGGCACCCCGTAGCGATCGGCGGCGCGCAGTATCTCCGGCTCGCAGGGATTGGCGGCGGCGTTGGCCGTGCCGGCGGCGAAACTAGATAAACATATCGTCGCCAGCGCGCTCGCCAACAGGCGAAGCGGCACGCCCGAATTCCTGTGCGCCATTGCCCTCGTTCCTTCCCGGTTGCCGGCCGCCGCCCGCGCTGTTGCCGCCCGAGTTCCCGGGCTGGAACGAAGGCTGGTGGCGACCCGTCGACATCGGCATGGCGCTGTTCGCGTCGGCGCGGCTGGCTGCGTGTGCTGCTATCGAGGGTTGCAGAATGGTAACCTTGTCGACATCGAAGCCGAGGCTGCGCATGGACTTGATGATGGCATCGCTATCGGCGGTGAGACGACGATATGCCTCGTGTGTCTCGGGCTTCATCTCAATCGACAGTTGCTCCCCCGAGAGCCGCAGGCTGGCGGTGACCGACCCGAGCTCCGAAGGGTGGAGCTCGATCTTCAGCACATGTGTCGGAACGGCAACAGAGTTGGTCGTCTGCAAGCCTGCCGAGGCGCTCGCAAAGGCCTGCTGGACGCCCTTGTCGGAGGCAAGCGCTTCAACCAGCGCCGATGCCGTCTGGCTGACCGGGTTTTGCGCCGGCGCCGGAAAGCTCTGCTGGCTGACGACTTCCATGCGCCCGGCCGAAGAAGATGGCTTGGCCGGTGCCTGCTGCATGGATTGCGACTGTTGCGAAGCCTTGGAAGCGGAGGTCGGCCGCCAGCCCTGCGGCGGCAATGCGCTGTCGGCCTGCGGCTCATCCCCTTGCACCGGCAAGGCTTCGGCATCGCGCCGGCCCGGCATATCCAAGGCCACTTTCGCCTTTGCCGGCTCCTGGCCGAAATCGGCCCCCGAACCTTCCGCCATTGTCGAGGGGGCGGATCGCGACAGCGGCTCGGCGGAGTTGTCGAGCGCCGCGCGCTTGCCAGCCCGCAGTCGCAGTTCCGGCGAGCCATGCTCGCCGGCACCCTCTTCACCGTCGGCGGAAGTCTTGCTGCCCGTGCCCGACGATTGCGCGAAATGCTTCATGTCGCTCAGCGCCATCAGCAACGGCAAGCGGTCCCGTAGCGGCGCGGAATCGCCGGCTTGCGCCGTTGTATCCTTGCTCGCCGTTGGCTTCGCCTGGCCGTCGGTCTTCGCGGACTTTCCCGTCGCTGCTTTCTGTGAGCCGGTTTTCCTCTGCGGGTCCGGCTCCTCCTTGCCGTCGCTGGCCGGCGATCGCTTTGCAGGATGAGCGTCCGGCACGACCGGTCCGCTCGTGTGCCTGTCCTGCGGCCGATCAGGCCTCTCGGTTCCCTGCACCATCTCACCGAAATCCTGATCCCCATCCTTGCCGCCGGCAGCATGCTGCCTGGGCTGGGACTGGGTCGAAGCAAAGCCCGGCAGGGTCTGGTTGACGCTGGTCATCTTGGGGCTGCTCCGAGTAGTTGGTCGATCTGGTCGAGCTGACGGCGCGTGCTGGCCACCGCCGCATCGACAGGATCGTGGGCATCGGGGGTAGTCGCCGGCACGGATGCCGGCACCACGGGTGCGGCGTCGGCCTGTACCGGAGCGGCCGCCAGCGTTGCAGCGATGGGTTGCGCAGGTTGCAGGGCAGGAGGCGGCGAAGCCGCGGGCGGCACGTCCTTGGCTTGACCACCTGCCGCAACCGCCGGCTGGTCGGGCATCGCTCCTTCCACCGGAGGCAGGTCTGCATTGGCCGCATCGGCCGAGGCCTCGGCCGTGGATTTCGCATCGTCGCTCTTTGCCGAGACAGCAGGCGCGGCTTCGTTCCTGGCCGCCGACTTCACCGGCGCCACAACCTCGCCGGCCACGGCCCGCGCGGCGTCGAGCAAGGCGCGGTCGCTTTCCGAGAGCTTACCACGGTCGATCCTGCCAAGCTTGGCGCGCACCTCATCGACGCTGGCCGATGTCATGGTGGAAAGGCTCGAATAGAGCTGGGTGCGAGGGTCGTCCTGGTTACTATTGCCGTTGCGGCCCAGCTCCGCCTTGGCCGAGGCGAAAGCCGACAGCTCCGTCATCCCGTCGATCGCGGCGCGGCGTGCGATGCGCAGGTAGATCACCTTTTCGCGCTCGGAATCCATCATCGAGGTGATGTCGGCGATCTTGTCTTGGCTGATCGCCATATGCAGCGTCATGACGCCGGAGACAAAGGCATCGGCGAATTGGCCGGCGTAAGGCGAATAGAGATAGGACGCGACATACTGGGTCGAAGCCAGCGCGAAACGGGCGGCGTCGCCCTGCGCGGCCGCGATGCCCACGGAGCGGCGAAGCGCTGCCTCCTCGACCAGCGTGCCGGGGCTGAGCAGGCGCGCCTCGTCCAGCAGAGCGAGCGCCTGGGCAGGATCGTCGGTCGCTAGCAGTGAGCCCTTGACCAGCGCCAGGAAGGCGCCGATGTCGGCGGGCACGCCCATCGGATCGATCGGCTTCAGCATTTCGATCGCCTCGGCCGGCCGCCCGTTCAGATAGGCGACGACACCCTTGGCGATGGCGACGCTTTGCGGATCGGTTAGCGCGCGCGAAGCCGCCGCCGCGACCGTAACCGGATTGCCGCCGCTCATGCCATAGACCAGCAAAGCGCGGAAATTCTTAGGCTCGTTGAGATCCTCGGCATTCGCATCGCGCATCCGCGCGTCGATCATTTCGAGGAGCTTTGCCTGCATCGGCAGCGCGGCATGATCGCCGCCGGCAATGCGGTCCTGGATCAGCTGCAGCGAACGCACCAGCTGATAGGGCTGCAGCGCGTCCTGCGCGAGGACCGCCGATGGCGACCCGGCGGCGAGGAGAAGCGCTATCGCGCCGCCGATGACGGTTCCGCCCCTCATCCGCCAGCCGCCATCAGGATTTCGATGCGGCGGTTCGCGGCGGCCATCGGATCGGAGGCGATCTTTGGCTGCCGGTCGGCGAAGCCCGCGACCTCGGTGACGCGGCTCTCGTCGACGCCGCCGCGCACCAGCATGTAGTAGGCCGAATGGGCGCGCGCGGTGGACAGCCGCCAATTGTCGTAAGTGTCGCTGCGGAACGGCCGCGCGTCGGTGTGGCCGCTGATTGTGATGGTGCCCTTCTTCTCGTTGATGATGTGGCCGATCTTTTCCATCGCCAGCACCAGCTCGCGGCGCGGCATGGCCGAGCCGATCTCGAACATGCCGAAATCGAGCTGGTCGGTGATCGAAATGACGACGCCCTTGTCGGTGGCTTCGACCGAGACGCCATCGGCGAGCTTTTCGCCAGGCAGGAATGCCTTGGCGAGTTCCTTCTTGATATCCGCCGCTTCCTGAATAGCGGCTTTGCTTGGCGCCTTGTCGCCCTTGTCGGCGGCTTGCTCCGGTTCAGCCTTTTCCGCCTTCGCTGCTTCTGCCTTGGTGTCTCCAGCCGCAAGCTCACGCTTGTCGGCTTCGGCTTTCCCGCCCCTGGCCGCTTCGCTCGATGGCTTCTCGGCCTTGCCGTGCACGGCTTCCTGCCCGTTCTTGGCGTCGGTCTTTTGCGGGGCCGCCAGCGGCTCCAATGGCGCGGCCGTCAGTGGAGGAGCAGCCGGAACGGCCTTCACCTTCGGCACCGCGACTGTCGCGGCCTTCTCGCCTGGCTTGGCCGGATCGCCTTCGATCCTGGCGCGCTCGGCGGTGGCCTCGGCAACAGGCGCCGCCACCTGCTGCGACCAGAAATCCGGCGCGAACGGATCGCGATAGGATTCGCCGCCGGAGGCGCCGGTCGCCGGGCCGGCCGCCTGAGCACCGCCTTCGCCCTTGGCGCTGACGTTCTGCATCACCCCCGTGTCGGCGGCGATCTCGGCCAGCACCGCATAGGGATCGGCAAACAGCTTTTCATCGGAGAGCTGGGCGTCCTGCGCCCCGTCCTTGGTCTGCCGGCGTTCGGACGAGCCGGCGCCGCCCTTGCCGTCATCGCCCGCCTTGGTCGCGCCGTCCTGCGGGTTGTCCGAGGTCAGGCCGACCTTGCTAGGGCCGTCGCCAAGGTCTTCGAGACCCTTGCGGCTGGAATTGCGGTCGATCAGCTCGACCGGATTGAAATAGCTGGCGACGGCTGCCTTGGTCTGCTCGTTGGCGGCGTTGATCAACCACATGACGAGGAAGAAGCACATCATCGCCGTCATGAAGTCGGCGAAGGCGATCTTCCACACGCCACCATGGTGATCGTCGTCATGACCGTCGTGATTGCGCTTGACGATGATGATCTCGTGCCGGGGTTCGGCATGGTCGATGGCGCTCATGACAGAACCTCCGACAATGACGCCGACCACTCGGCGATACGTGTCTCGAACACCGTTTCGTCAATGGTGACGGTCAGGTCGAAGCCCGGCGCCTCGGTGAAGTCGAGATTGGCGGCGCGGGATCCAAGCGCCGCCTTCAGCGGCTCGAACAGCGAGAGCGGTCCCCGAACACCGATGCGGACGGCCTCGTTGTCGGCGACCGCGGCGCTGATGGTGCGCGAAAGGGCCGCGAGCGACCGTTGCTGCAGGTCGTCGCTGAGAAGGCCGCCGACGATGCGGGCGACGGTCGCGCCGGCAAGCTCGGCCACGCGCTGCTCCATGGCCTCGATCCGCGTGGCGACAGCGGTGCCGAGATCGCCTCCGAAGCTTTCAAGGAAAGCCCTCGCCGCATCGTCATTGGCCTGGCGCTCGGCGTCGAGCGCCGCCTGATGGGCGAGCGCGAGGCGCGTCTCCAGCGCCGCCTCCGCGTCGGCCACCGCCTCGGCGATCAGCGCGCCTATGTCGGCCTGCGGCGGCGGCGCGGCCGGCATATGTTCGGCGTCGCGCGCGGCCGGCGCCTGGTTGGCTGCTGAGGCCCGCGAACCAAAATCGGGCAGGAGATCGAAGAGGGCTGCCGAGGCCATGGCCTAACCCACGGCTTCCGGCACTGCTGCCCATTTGCGCAGAATCTGCGCGGTGCGCTCCTCATTGAGGTCGACCATGCGGGCAAGCCGCTCCTGCGGCGCCGGCCGGATTTTCTGGCGCAGATCATCGAGCGGGGTTGCGCCGGCGCGCGCGCCGGGCAGGGCACTGGCCGGGGCCTCGGCGGTGATCGCAGCGACCGGCGCATCGGGTGTCGGCAGCGAGCGCTGCACGTCGTCGAAGCTTGGGCCGGCGATGGCCGCGGGCTTCGCCGATGCCGTGAGCGCCGCGGCCATCGGCTTCAGGCCGAAAAAGGCCACCAGGAAAACGACGACGATGAAGGCGCCGGCATTGATCAGCGTGCCGGTATGGGTGCCGATCGAGGCGAGGATGCCCGGCTGATCGATCGGCTCACCGTCGAGGCCGTTGATGAACTCGACCGCCGACACGTCGATGATGTCGCCGCGCTTGTCGTCGAAGCCGGTCGCCGAGGCCACCATCTTCTGGATGTCGGCGACGCGCTTGGCGATCTGCTCCGGCGTCGCGTCCTTGCCGAGGATGGTCTTCAGCCGATCCTGGTTGACGACGACCGCGATGGACATCTTGTTGACCGTGTAGCCGTTGGAGACGGTGGCGATCTTCTTCGAGTTGATCTCGTAGTTGGTGATCTCCTCCTTGCGGTCGTTCTGCGAGGTCGATTGCGGTCCCTCGGTGGTGGTGGTCTGGGTCTCGGGCAGGTTCTGCTCGACGCTGGTCGGGGTCGAGGCCTGCTTCTGGTTGCTGGCCTCGTTGGTCTTCACCGATTGCACCGAGCGCTCGACGCGCGAGTTCGGATCGAAGATCGTTTCCTCGGTCTGGCGGGTGTCGGTGTTGACGTCGGCTTTCACGCTGGCGCGGAAATTGTCGGGGCCGAGATAAGGCGCCAGCGCGCGGCGGATGTTGTCGCCGATCTGCGCCTCGACCGTCTGCTCGACACCGAGCGTGCGGGCGGCACTCGTGTTTGAAGGATCGTCACCGGCGGCCAGCAAATTGCCGTTGGAATCGAGCACGGTGACCTTGTCGGCCGAAAGGCCCGGAACGGCTGCGGCGACGAGGTGGCGGATCGACATGGCGCTTTTTTCGGCGTCGCTGCCGGCATAACGGATGACCACCGAGGCGGAAGGCTGCTGTTCGTCGCGGCGGAAATTGGCGCGCTCGGACATGACGATGTGGACGCGGGCCGCCTTGACGCCGGAAATCGACTGGATGGTGCGCGCGATCTCGCCTTCCAGAGCGCGCACGCGGGTGATCTGCTGCATGAAGGAGGTGAGGCCGAGCGAACCGACATTGTCGAACAGCTCGTAGCCGGCATTGGCGCTGGTCGGCAGGCCTTTTTCGGCAAGCAGCATGCGCGCCTGCGCGGTGGTGCCGGCCGGCACCAGCACCGAGGTTCCGTCGGAACCGACATCGAAGCCGATGCCGGCATCGGCCAGCACCAGGCCGATCTGGTTCACGTCGGAGCGCTCGAGGCCGACATAGAGCGTCTCATAGGCCGGCCGGTTGAGATAGACGGAGGCGATGCCGATGACGGCCATGACCAGGGCCGCGATGCCGCCCATGAGCGCCAGTCGCCTCACGCCGAAGCTCTTCAAATTCGCGATGATGCTCTGGATCTGTTCCGGCACGATTCAACGGCTCCCAGCACGACTGTCCGCCGGAAGACTAGACCGCGAAGCTTGTGCGAGGATGATAGCTGCGCCATCGAAGAGCGAGCAAAATACTGAACGGGTGATTTCCTCTCCACCAACGAAAAGGGCCGCGCTTCAGACGCGGCCTTTCTCGTCGGTCGAAGTGGATCTAGTGGCTTAGCCGTTCTTGAACAGCGACAGGATCGACTGCGAGGAGCTGTTGGCGATCGACAAGGACTGGATGCCGAGCTGCTGCTGCACCTGCAGGGCTTGAAGACGGGTCGATTCCTTGTTCATGTCGGCATCGACGAGCTGGCCGACGCCGCGATCGATGGAATCCATCAGGCTCTGCGTGAAGGTCTTCTGCAGGTCGATCGAGCTCTTGGCTGAGCCGAGCACGGTGGCGGAGTTGGTGAGCTGGTTCATGACGTTGTCGATCTTGGTGACCATCTGCGTGATGATGTCGTCGGTCACGCCCGCTGCCGTGATGTCGAGATTGAAAGCGGAGACATTGTCGATCTTGACGGGGGTGCCCGTCACAGCGGCCTGGCCGGCGGTGTTGGCGGCGATGTCGGTGTTGCCGGCGGCGATCGAGGCCGCATAGGCCGTGTCATACGCGGACTGGTCTGCGGCCGTGGAATATATCGAGGTCTTGCGATCGAGGATGCCCTGGTTCTTGACGTCGGCGGCAAGACCGGAATCGAACAGCTTGGTGCTCTCGATATCGATGTCGATGGTTCCGAGCGAGATGGCGCCGGACGAGGAACGGTTAAAGGAGGAAACGATCTTGGCGTCTGGCTGGACGCCGTCATTGGCCGCGGCGACCTGCTTGGACGTCACCGAAAGGAAATTCGAACCGGAGAAGGTGGCGGCATCGGCGAAAGATTTCATCTGCGCCTGAAGCGCGGTGATTTCGGTCTGTGTCTTTGCCTTGTTGGCATCCGACTGGCCGACGCTCGACAGCAGCTTGGTCTTGATCTTGCCGATCGTGTCCAGCACGTTGTTCATGCCGGTGTAGGCGGTGTCGACTTTCGAGGCGCCGAGGCCGAGCGCATCCTGCACGGTCGACAGCGCCGAGTTGTCGGAGCGCATCGTAGTGGCGATCGACCAGTAGGCGGCATTGTCGGAGGCCTCTGAGACCCTGTAGCCGGTCGAGATTCGGGCCTGCGTCTGCTCAAGCGATTTGTTGGTGGCGTTGAGGCTTTGAAGTGCAGTCAACGCCGCAGCGTTCGTCATGATGCTCGCCAAGAAACTCGCTCCTTCTCAAAAGCCGGCATGCCACGCAGGCCGGGTCTGGCCTGCCCATCGGTTGCGATCGTGCTGGTCGGGCCGATTCGACAACCGAAGTCATTGGTTAACCATACCTAGCTCGATATGGTTAATGGCCTGTTAAAAGCAGGCTTTCGAGAGGTTAAGGAACGAGGGTTGCGCGAGCCTTGAGCTAATGCATGTCGCCCAGAAGTGTACGCGGTTCCGGGACAACGACATGCATAAAAACCAGGACTTAAAGCGCGTCGCCTGAATCCGGTTCAGCGCGACGCGCTTTAGAGCACAAGTGTGAACGGTCGGGAACCGCTCCAACGCAAATCGGGCCGCGCTTTTGGCGCGGCCCGATTGTCTGGCGTAGCTGTTTTAGGGCGATCAGCCGCGGAAGAGCGACAGGATCGACTGCGACGAGCCGTTGGCGATCGAAAGCGCCTGGACGCCGAGCTGCTGCTGAACCTGCAGCGCCTGGAGGCGGGTCGATTCCTTGTTCATGTCGGCATCGACGAGCTGGCCGACGCCGCGGTCGATGGAGTCCATCAGGCTCGAGGTGAAGGTCTTCTGCAGGTCGATCGAGCTCTTGGCGGCGCCGAGCTTGGTGGCGGCGTTCGTCATGGACTTGAGCGCGGCATCGACGACGTTCATCATCTGCTGGATCTGAGTATCGCTAGCAGCGGTGGTGCCGGAGAAGATCTTCATGGTGGCGACCGAATAAGTGTCGGTGGCCGCTGCGGCAGCACCCAGGGTCGGGTTCGACGCCGCCGTCTGGACGGTGCCATCGATGCCGAGGCGGTCGGCATCGAGAATGCCCTTCGTCACGCCCGCAGCGGCGCCGGCCTCATACAGCTTGATGCTTTCCACGTTGACGTCGATCGTCGAGATCGAAACCGCGCCGGTGGCGCTGCGGTTGAAGGCCGAAACGATCTTGACGTCGGCCGCAGTCGTGGCGGTGGCGCCGCTGTTGACCGAGAGCATGTTGGTGCCGGAGAAGGTGGCGCCATCGGCATAGGCCTTCAACTGATCCTGAAGAGCCTTGATTTCAACCTGGGTCTTTTCCTTGGAGGCGTCCGTCTGGCCGTAGGATGCGGTCAGCTTCTGCTGGATCTTGTTGATGGTGGTGATCGCGCTGTCCATGCCGGTGTAGGCCGTGTCGACCTTCGAGGCGCCGAGGCCGAGCGCGTCCGAAACGGTGGACATGGCCTGGTTGTCGGAACGCATCGTGGTGGCGATCGACCAGTAAGCGGCGTTGTCCGAAGCCTGGGAGACGCGGTAACCCGTCGAGATACGGGCCTGGGTGGTGTCGAGGTTCTTCTGGGTGGCGTTCAGGCTCTGCAGCGCGGTCAGCGCCGAGGCATTGGTCATGATACTGGCCATGGTACTCGTACCTTGTTTTTACACGGATTTTTTTGACATACCGGCATGTCCGGTATGACGGTGCGGCATCATGCCAATGATCTGTGGAACCCGATCACCCGCCATCTGCGAGCAATATGCGGACCAGACCCTACCAAAGACCTAAATCGCAGGGTTAATCGAAAATATATTGCTTAAAATTCGAGCCAGTATCCGGCGTCAGGCTTTTTTGCGGAGTCAGGTGAAGGACCGCACCAGGCTGCCGACGAGAAGGTTCCAGCCGTCGATCAGCACGAAGAACAGGATCTTGAACGGCAGCGATACCACCGTCGGCGGCAGCATCATCATGCCCATGGCCATGGTGACGGTGGCGACGATGAGGTCGATGACGAGGAACGGCAAAACGATGAGGAAGCCGATTTCGAAGCCACGGCGGATTTCCGAGATCATGAATGCCGGGACCAGGATGCGCAGGTCGACGGTCTCGCGCGACACGGTCTGGCCGCGCTCGCGGGCGAGGTCGGCGAAGAGATCGAAATCCTTGTCGCGCACATTGTGCAGCATGAAGTCCCGGAACGGGCCGGAGATCTTCTCGAACGCCTCGGCTTGGGTGATCTGATTGTCCATCAGCGGCTTCACGCCGGTGTTCCAGGCCTGGTCGAAGGTCGGCGCCATGACATAGAAGGTCATGAACAGCGACAGCGAGATCAGGATCAGATTTGCCGGCGTCGACTGCAGGCCGATGCCGGCGCGCAGGATCGAGAAGGCGATGACGAAGCGGGTGAAGCTCGTCACCATGATGAGCAGGCCCGGCGCCACCGAAAGTACGGTGAGCAGGCCGAACATCTGTATCAGATAGCCGACGGTCGTGCCGTCGGCCTTGCCGATGCCGCCAAGATCGAGTTGCTGCGCCGCGGCGACGGATGTGGTGACGACGATGAGCGCAGTGGCTATGAGGAACTTTCTCATTCGAGCAGCATCGTCCTGACAAGAACCTGTTTAACGTGGCCGCCGCTGCGCAGCGTCGCGCGCTCCTCGAGATCGGCCTTGAGATGCTGGTAGCCGCTGGCCCCCTCGATCTGATGCAGCTTGAGCGTGCGCACGTAAGCGAGCAGATCCTGGTGGATCTGCTCGGTCATTTCCGGCGGCTGTGGGCTATCGTAGAGCAGCGACGCCTCCAGCCGGATCCAGACGTCCGACGGCGAGGCGAGATTGGTGGTGATCGGCGCCAGCTGAACCAGCGCCGGTCCGGCCGCCGATTTGCCGGCTTCGGCAGACTTTTCCGCGGTGCCGGCGTTTCCCGGCGCCGCAGGCACCGGCGCCGGAGTCTCACCCTGCTTGAGATAGCCGCCGGAAACCCAGCCCATGCCGACGGCCGCACCTGTCATGACCAGCAGCATGGCGAGCTGGATCACCAGGGAAGGTCCCTTCTTGGGCTGGGCCTGCTCGACATTCGCCACCGTTGCTCGCTCCCGGCCCTAGAAAGGAAGAACCTGGTCGAGGACCTGCTGGCCATAGGCCGGCTGCTGGACCTCGCTCACGCGGCCGCGGCCGCCATAAGAGATGCGCGCCTCGGCGATGCGCTCGTAGGGGATGGTGTTCTCCGCACCGATGTCGGACGGACGCACCATGCCGGCGATGGTCAGCACCCGCAGTTCGTAGTTGACGCGGACTTCCTGCGAGCCCCTGATCATCAGATTGCCGTTGGGCAGCACATCGGTGACAACGGCCGCGACGTTGAGTTCGAGATTCTCCGAGCGCTTGATCTCGCCGTCGGCATTGGTCTCGGTGCTGGAGCTCAGGCCGGCATCGCCCTTGCCGCTGGTGCTTGCCTTTTCCCAACCGAGATTGACGTCATAGCCGAGCTTGCGTGCCGCGGTACGGCTGCGATCGTTCTGGTTCTTGAAATTGGCCTTGTCGTTGAGCTTGATGTTGACGGTCAGGATGTCGCCGGCGCGCAGCGCGCGCGGATCGGTGAAGAGCCGGCTCTGGCGGTCGTCCCACAGCGAAAATTTTTTCGGCCGCGAGGCCGGTGGCTCGGGATAGCTGTAAGGCCCGGAGGCACCGTCGCCGATGCCGGAACCGACCGGCGACAAGGCCGGCTCCCTGCCGATCTCCTTGAAATTGGTGCCGCAGCCGGACAGCGCCGCGACCGCGACGAGGACAAGGAACTTCAATTTCATGACGGATCAACCCTTCGCGCCGCGCTGGCCATGATGCCGGTGAGCGTCGCCGCCGCCTTCTGGTCCATTTCGTTCAAGATGACGCCGGCCTTGCGCGAATCGAGCTTCATCAGGATGGCCGCAGCGAGCTCGGCGTTGACCATCGCCAGCCGTTCGGCGGCGGCGTCGGGCTTCATGCCGGCATAGATCTTGACGACGCCGTCCTCGGCGCGCGCCAGGAACACTTCGCGGCGCTTCAGCCATTCCTCGTATTCGGCGCGCTTTGCTTCCAGCGCTTTCATGCGCTCGTCGATGCCGGCCTGCAGCTGCTTCAGCTCCTCGGCCTGCAGAGCGTAGCGGCGGTCGCGCGCAGCGTCCGCGATGTTGGAGCAGAAGCGCTGGATCTCGCTTTCGTCGGGAGCCTTGCCGCCTGCGAGTGCCGCCGGCTGGACCGGCTCCTTCTCGCGCGTGAGTTCCGCCGACTGGGCCGGCGCCTGTCCACCGGGCAGAACCTGCCGAATTTCCTCCGCGCCGACGGAAGCGCTGCCAAGAAGCGCGGCTGCTGCCACAGCTGCGATCATTGTGAAGGGGCGGTGCGTCTTCGAGGAGAGGAGCTTGATCATCGGCGTGCCTATTGGAGAACAAGGTCGGCCTGCAAGGCGCCGGCCGATTTGATGCCTTGCAGGATGGCGATGATGCCGTCGGGTTTCACGCCGAGGCGATTGAGGCCGGAGACAAGCGTTTCGAGGTCGGGACCGTCGAGCACGGCAACGCGCGCGTCGGGCCGGCTCGCCTCGATGGCGGTGAAAGGCTCGACCGCGGTCTGGCCCCTGGAGAAGGGTTCCGGCTGGACCACCTTCGGCGCTTCGGTGATGCGCACGGTAAGCGTGCCGTGGCTGATCGCCACGCGCGAGATCCTGACATTGCTGCCGATGACGATGGTGCCGGTGCGCTCGTCTATGACGACGCGGGCAGGGGCATCCGACTCGACGACGAGATTCTCGATCTCGGCATAGAACCGCGCGGCGGAAATATTCTTCGGCCGCCTGATCTGCACGGTGCGGGCATCGCGCTCGGCTGCGACCCGCATGCCGAAACGCTGCGAGGTGTAGTCGTTGATAGCGTCGGCGATGCGGATGGCGGTGGAGAAATCGGGATTGCGCAGCTGCAGCGTCAACACGCCCTGGTCGTCGAACTCGGCCGGCACCGAGCGCTCGGTGATGGCGCCGTTCGGCACGCGTCCGGCGGTCGGCACCCCTTGAGTCAACTGCTCGGCCTGGCCCTGGGCGGTGAAACCGCCAACGATCACCGAGCCTTGCCCGACGGCATAGATCTCGCCATCGGCCGCCTTCAGCGGCGTCATCACCAGCGTGCCGCCGGCAAGCGAGGTGGCGTCGCCCATCGAGGATACATCGATGTCGATGCGGCTGCCCGACTGGACGAAGGGCGGCATGTTGGCGGTGACGATGACGGCGGCCACGTTCTTGGCGCGCGCGCTGCCGCCTTCGGTGGCGATGCCGAGATTCTCCAGCATGGCGCGGATCGACTGTTCGGTGAACGGCGAGTTGCGCAGGCTGTCGCCGGTTCCGGCAAGGCCGATGACCAGGCCGTAGCCGACGAGCTGGTTGTCGCGCGCGCTCTGCAGCTGGGCGATGTCCTTGATGCGCGCGGCGACCTGGCCGGGCGGCAGCGTGCTTGGCCCGGTCGAGACCCGGAACATGCGCTGGGTCGTGGCCGGATCGTATTGCGGATCGTCGTAGACGCCGCCGCTTTTCTGCGCCAGCTCGCGCTTGGCCTTGGGCGTCAGCCCGTCCGCCAGCGCTGGCTGAAGAGCAATGGCCGTGCTCAGCAGAAGGACAAAGGCGCGCATCACGAAGCGCCGACCTTGATGGTGCCGTCGGCCATCACCGTGCCGGAAATGATCTTGCCGCTGTCGATGTTGCGGATCTTGATCTGGTCGCCGGCGGCACCGGGTTGCAGCGTGACGCCGGCCGCCGAAATGGTCAGCGCGCCGGCGGTGAAATAGACCTGCACGGAAGCGCCCTGTTCGACCAGCCAGGCGTCACGGATGGCGGTGACCGGGATATAGCGGCCGGGCAGAAGCGTGCGCTTGGCAACCTTGCCTTGGAGCTCCTCGGAGCGCGTCGCCATGCCGTCCGGCTTGTGCTTGCCGGGGATGAGCGTCACCTGCTTGAGCGAGGCGAATTCGATGGTCTCGCCGGGATAGATGACCCGGTTGGGGATCAGCACGGCCTCGCCGACGGATTGGCCGGCGGCGATCTGGTTTGCCGACTGGCCGGTCGGGTCCTGCGCGAAAGCCGGCATGCCGGCGCCCACCAGAATGGCGGCCAGCGCGGCGCGGCGCAGTGCGCAGGAGATCGGCTCGGCCATCATCCGTTACCTGATGTTCTTGGAGACCACCGAGGCCATGTCGTCGGCGGCCTGGATGACCTTGGAGTTCATTTCGTAGGCGCGCTGCGCCGAGATCAGCTCGGTGATTTCCTTCACCGGATCGACGTTGGAGGACTCCAGATAACCCTGCTGGATCGTGGCGAAGCCAGGATCGCCCGGAACGCCGACATTGGCCGGACCCGAGGCAGCCGTTTCCTGGAAGAGGTTGTCGCCGAGCGGCGCCAGGCCCGCCTCGTTGGCGAAGTTGGCGATCTGGAGCTGGCCGAGAAGCTGGAGGTTGGTCTGACCGTCCAAGCGGGCAAAGACCTGGCCGGTCTTGTTGACGATCACCTCGATGGCGTCGGTCGGCACGGTTATGGCCGGGATGACGTTGGCGCCGTCCACCGTCACGAGCTGGCCGGTGGCATTGGTGTTGAAGGCGCCGGCGCGGCTGTAGAGCGTGCCGCCGTCGGCCCCCTCGATCTGGAACCAGCCCCTGCCGGTCAACGCCAGGTCGAAACTGTTGCCGGTGCTGGCCAGTTCGCCCTGCGTGTGGACGTTGCGGACCGCCGTCGTCTTGACGCCGAGGCCGATCGAGACGCCTTCCGGCACCAGCGAGGTGTTGGAACGGTTAGGCACGCCTTGCGTGCGGTCGACCTGGTAGAGCAGGTCGGAGAATTCGGCCCGCGCCCGCTTGTAGCCGGTGGTGTTGATGTTGGCGATGTTGTTGGCGATGACTTCCAGGTTGGTCTGCTGGGCATTCATGCCGGTGGCGGCGATGGCAAGTGCTTTCATGACGCTGTCCTAGATACTCATGCGACTGATTTCGAGGTAGGCCGAGACGACCTTGTCGCGGATCGCGATGGTGGTCTGCAGCGCCTGCTGGGCGCTCAGCACCGCATCGACAACCTGGCGCGTATCGGCATCGCCCTTCAGGGCCTGGATCGACATCTGCTCGGCGCCCTGCAGCGTGTTGACCGTTTTGGTCGCCGCATGGCTAAGGACGTCGGCGAAGGTGCTGCCGACGCTTTCGCCGGCCTGCGTTCCGACGCCGCCTGGCAGCAGGTTCGGTGACGCAGACCCCGCTCCGTCAACCGCTGTCTTGAATTGTATTGCCCCGATACCGCCGATCATTACTGGTTCCTCATAAGGTCGATGGTCATGGAAATCAGATCGCGAGCCTGCTTGATGACCTGCAGGTTGGCTTCATAGGAGCGGTTCGCCTCGCTCATGTCGGCCATTTCGACCAACGTGTTGACATTGGGCATCTTGACGTACCCTTTGGCGTCGGCGGCTTCGTTGCCGGGCTGGAATTCGATCGGGAAGTCCGAGGGATCGCGAGAGATCGAGCTGACTTCCACCAGCGAGCCGCCGCTTGCGCGGTCGACCTCGGACTGGAAGGTGATCGTCTTGCGACGATAGGGATCGGCGCCGGGCGTGTTGCCGGTCGACTGGGCGTTGGCAAGGTTTTCCGAAACCACGCGCAGGCGCTCCGACTGGGCGCCAAGGCCGGATGCCGCGACTTTGAGGGCTGCAGTCAGCGCATCCATGCTCAGCTCTTCACCACCATCGTCATCATCGAATGGAAGGCCTTGACGATTGCCGTGTTGAGCTCGAAGGAGCGGCGGACCTCGCCGGCCTTCATCAACTCCTGTTCGACAACGACGGTGTTCTTCGACGGCATGATCGCGCCGTCAGGGTCTTCCGGCTTCACGTTGAAGCCGGCATTGGCGGTTTCGGAGCCAAGGTGGCCCGCCTGCGTGGCGGCCAACGTCACCGCGGTCCGATCGAGGAGCTTTTCGAACGGCTCGACGTCATTGGCGGTGTAGCCAGGCGTGTTGGCATTGGCGATGTTGGAGGCGATCGCCGACTGGCGCACCGCCAGCCATTGCGACTGACGCGTGGCGAGATCAAAAAGGTTTACGGGTTCCATGGGAATCTCCCGGACGAGTACGCGCAAGACTAGGCGGCCAGTCTTGCGCGGACCTTGCGCGGGGAGGGCTATGCAGCCCTAGAGCCGGATGATTTCAGTTCTGTTCGACCTGAAATCAGAATCCGGCTCTAAACCAAGGAAATAGAGCATTATGTCGTCCGAAACCGCTGCACACTTCTGGGCGACATGCATTAGCCGTTACTTAGAGAGCTGGATCACCTTGTCGGTGCTGGTGACGATCACCCACCTGCCGCCGCGCTGCTCGATGGAGGCGACGCGGCTGGAATCCGGCAGGACGGAGCCGCGCTGAACGATCCAAAGACCTGTATCGTCCTCGATCATGGCGCGGCCGTTGGCGACATGCACCATCTTGAATTCCGAAGCGGCGGCCGGGAATGGCTGGTCACCGGGCGCGGGCGCGGGTTCGTCCTGCACCGTTCCCGTGGCAAACAGGTCGATATCGGCATTGGGAACGTCCTTGGCCGTCAGCGGTCCGCTGCGTTCGGCTACGACGCCGCCGCCCTCGCGTCCGGAATTGCTGCCGCTGCCGCCGAACTTGATGGCCTGGACGCCGAACTGCTCCTGGTTGAAGAAGATGTACCAGGGAAACAATGCGCAGATCAGGCCGAGCGTGATGCCGAGCGCGGCGATGACAAGATCGCTGCGGCGGTCCGCGCGTCTGTCGACCAGGCGCGGGAACTGGGCTTTCGGCGGCTGTGGCCACTCGGTGCTTGGAAAAAGCCCGTCGATCAACGAATCGCGGCTGACTTGTGCCTCATCGGCGATCGCGGCAGCGGATGTTCTCGGCGGATGCGGCTTGTCGGCTCTCATCAGAAGAGCTGTTGCCATCACCGCCTTGGCGCGCGCGGCCTTATCCCTGGCAATTCTTGCTTTGTCGGCCTCAGCCCTCTCCGCTGCCTCGGCCTCGGCAAGCATGTCGCGCAGCATGCGCTCGGTGTATTGGAGCTCAGTCTCCTTGATCGCCATTGAGCTTCCCCTTGAGATGGCGGGCGAGGTCGGCGAACGGATCGGCCGATGCGCGGTCCCGCGGCGATTGCGTGAGCGCCTCGTAAATCAGCGGCACCTGTCGCACCGCGATATCGAGCTCGGCGTCGGCGCCGCTCTGGTAAGCGCCCAGCAGGCGGATGTCGCGCGTATCCTCGAAGCGCGCGATCATCGATTTGAGCCTTGTCACCAGCATGCGTTGCTCGGCGCTCCAGGCCTTGTCGGCGAGGCGCGAGATCGACGACAGCGGATTGACCGGCGGATAACGGCCCTGCTCGGCAAGCGCGCGGTCGAGCACGACATGGCCGTCGAGGATGCCGCGCACCGAGTCGGCAACCGGATCATTGTGATCGTCGCCGTCGACCAGCACGGAGATGATGGCGGTGATCGAGCCCCTACCTTTGACCCCGGGGCCTTCGGCGCCCGGTCCGGCGCGTTCGAGCAGCTTCGGCAGGTCGGTGAAGACCGAGGCCGGATAGCCGCGCGCGACCGGGGGCTCGCCGGTTCCCGTCGCAACCTCACGCAGCGCATGGGCAAAGCGGGTGATGGAATCCAGCACCAGGAGCACACGATGGCCCTGGTCGCGAAAATGCTCGGCCACGCACATGGCGGTGTCGGGGGCGCGCCGGCGCATCATGGCGCTTTCGTCGCTGGTGGCGACGACCGCGACGGTCTTGGCCATGCTCTCGGCGCCGATCGTATCCTCGAGGAACTCGCGCACCTCGCGGCCGCGCTCGCCGATCAGGGCCACGACCACTGTATCGAAGGCCTCGGCGCCGGCGAGCATGGCAAGCAGCGTCGACTTGCCGACGCCGGAACCGGCGAAGATACCGAGCCGCTGGCCGAAGCAAAGCGGGGTGAAGATGTCGATCACCCTTACGCCGGTGAGGAAGCCGGTGCCGACGCGCTGCCGCGACAAGGCGCCTGGCGTCGCGCCATGCGTGACGTCGGCAGCATTCGGCCTGATCAGTGGCGGGCCGCCGTCGATGGCTCGGGTCAAGGCATCGATGGCGCGCCCGCGCCAGGAGACATGCGGCGTGACCGCGAGCGGGCCCCGGCGAAAGACGGCGTCGCCAATGCCGGCATCGGCGCTGCGTTCGAAGGGCGCGATCACCACTTCGTCGCTGCCGATCTTGACGATCTCGCCGCGTCGCGCGCCGGCCTTGCCGCGCTGCTCGACGATGTCGCCCAGCCTGGCAATTCCGGACAGGCCGCGGACCTTGTAATGCGTCGGCGATATCTCGGCGACGCGGCCGCCGCGCGCAAGCAGCGTCTGCGGATCGTCGAACCGCCGGAAGACGCGTTCGAGCTCGGCCAGCCTGTCCGCCCGTCCGGTATCCGCCGGGCTCTCGGAAGCGCGCAACAGGGACGAGCCGATCGTCATGCCGTCACTTCGAGCCGAGCGTCTTGATCGCTTCGTCGGTGGAGGAATCGGTCTGCCGCATCAGCGCTGCGGTGTTCTCGAAAGCGCGCTGAACCTGGATCAGCCGGGTCATTTCCAGCACCGGGTTGACGTTCGACTCTTCCAGAAACCCTTGAGCGACACCGACGCCCGAGCGATCGGTGACAGGTTCGGGCGTGCGCGCCGGAACGATGCCCGAATTGCCATAGCGGACGAAATTCTCGCCGGGATCGAAGTTGTAGAGGCCGATGGCCCCGACCAATTGGTCATTCTGCCTGAGCGAGCCGTCGGCGCCTGCCTTGGGCGGGCCGTTGCGCGGATCGAGCTGGATCGGCGCGCCGCCGCTGTCCAGCACCGGATAGCCTTCGATCGACATCAGTTCGCCGTTCTCGTTCATGGAGAACCGGCCGTCACGCGTCATCACCGTGCCGGCGGGCGTGTCGATGGCGAACCAGGCGTCGCCCTGGACGGCGAAGTCGAACGGGTTGCCGGTTTCGCTCAGCGCGCCATGCGCGCCGGAAAGATAAGTCTTGCCGGAGGAGGCGAAGGAAACCGACCTGGGCCCGGTGCCGGAGACGACGTCCTCGAACTTCACGCCGGTGGCGCGAAAGCCGATGGTCGAGGCATTGGCGACATTGTCGGCGATGGTGTCGAGACGGCGCTCGAGCGCGATCTGCGAGGAAAGGGCGACGTAAAGACTGTCCTGCATGATCTTCTCAGAACTTCAACTGCTGCATGGCCATCATCAGATCGGTGGAGATGCCGACGGTGGTCGGCTTCGCGAAGAGCACGCTGATCGACGACACGGCCGTCGAGGTCGGGTGGTTGATCTCGTACATGCTGGTGAAGCGGGTCAGGAATTTGCCGAGCTTCTCGGGATCGGTGAAATCCTTGATGTCGAGCTTCTGCTCGAACAACTGCGCCTGCTTGTCGATGTCGGCGGTGGCGAAGGAATCGGGCAGGCCGAGCGCGGAACGCACCACGCTGGCAAGTGCCGTGTCGGCGAGCACGTCATACCAGCTGGTGATGTCCGGCGCCTTGCGCTGGAAATAAAGCGCCAGCCGCACGCCCTCGTTGGTCTTGCCGGCGTCTTCCTCCAGCGTCTGGCGCATATATCTGTCGACGGTCGGCTGCTGCGCCGGAACATAGGTGGTGGCGTTTTCGCCGTATTGTTCAAAGTTGAAGGCGGAGGCCAGCGCGGCATAGGCCGGATCGGCCTGCTTGTTGGCGACACTGTTGGGGTCGCGCACGCCGCCTTGCAGGACCTGTTTGATCAGGTCCTTGTCTTCGGTGGCGGAATCGAGCCCGAACGCGGCCAGCGCGTAGGTGTAGAGCCGGCTGTTGCCCATCAGGTCGTCGACGGACTTCACCTTGGTGATGTTTGCCAGGTAATAGGTCGTCTCACCCTTCACATAGTCCGAGTTCGGATCGAGCCCTGCGATCTGCGCTTGCGTGGCGTAATTCTTCGTCACCAGCTGCTGCGCCTTGCTATACACGGTCGCATCGGCGCCGTTGGCGGCGAAATTGAAGGCGCTGACGAATTGGGCGTAACGCTTGTCGGTCAGCTTGTTGGCGAAACTGTCCGGGTCGGAAACGCCTTCCTTGAGCGCCTTGACCATGAAGGCCTTGGCATAGTCCATGCCCTCGAGGCCGTAGGCCTTCATGGCATATTTGAACAGCCGATCGTTGTTGACGAAATCGTCGATCGATTTCACCTTCGTGATGTTGGCCAGATAATATTGGGTATCCCGATCGACTGTCGGCTGTTTTTCAACCTGGTCGATCGACTTGTTGATGTCTTTAACAATCAACTGATAGCTGGTGTAGGTATTGAGCAAGGACACGCCTCCGGCCGAAGCTATCCCGGCACAATAGCGTCACTTCCTTGCGCGAAGCTGAATCGGATACTCTCGCCTTGGGATTCAAGCTCTGTGGGATTCGGCGCAATGCGTCGGGAAGGCCCGACCGGCGCCGATCCATAAAGGGGAGGCCCCGATCACGGATGATCCAGGCCGGAACCCGCACGGGCCCACTCCATTACACCGATGTCTGGCGGTCTGCGCCACCCTGCGGCTGCGGAGCGATCATGTCGTGATCCACAAGGAGAAGGGACGGGCCGCTCCGGCGCGACCATCAGGCAGGGGTCTTACAGCCGCCTGCCTTCATGAAACAGTAAAATGCGTTCGGGCGCCACGCAAAGGTCGAGTTTGTCCTTGGGCAGACGATCTGGCCGCGCGTCATAGGCCTCGATCTCCTGGCCGCCGATCTCCGCGAAATAGCTGACCGCCGCCCCCAGTTCCTGACGGTATTTCACCGGCACCATGATGCGGTTCTCAACCCCGCCACCGAAGAAGTGTTCCGGGCGGATGCCCACCGTCACCGGCCCGCGATGATCCACGACAGTCTTCAGCACGGCGCCATTGACCAGCCGCACTTCGCGGCCGCTAGACTCCGCGGCGAGGAAATTCATCGGCGGTGAGCCGATGAAGCCTGCGACGAATTGGGTCTTGGGGTTTTCATAAAGCTCAAGCGGTGTTCCCACCTGCTCGATGCGCGAGGCATTCATCACTACGATCCTGTCGCCCATGGTCATGGCCTCGACCTGGTCATGTGTCACGTAGATCGAGGTGGTCTTGATCTTCATTTGCAGATTGCGGATTTCCTTGCGCATCTGCACGCGCAGCTTGGCGTCCAGGTTGGAAAGCGGCTCGTCGAACAAAAACGCATCCGCATACTTCACCATCGAGCGGCCCATGGCGACGCGCTGGCGTTGGCCACCTGAGAGCGCGCGCGGGCGACGCTGCAGATAGGGTGTGATTGAAAGTATTTCAGCCGCCCAGGCAACGCGGCGGCTGATCTCGTCCTTGGGGACGTTCTTGATCCTGAGGCCGAAGGCCATGTTCTCCGCCACTGTGAGATGCGGATAGAGCGCGTAGTTCTGGAACACCATGGAGACATTGCGCTCCTGCGGCGGCAAGCCGTTCATCATGCGGTCCCCAAAGCGGATCACTCCGCCTGAAATGGTGTTGAGGCCGGCGATACAGCGCAGAAGCGTAGACTTGCCGCAGCCCGAGGGGCCAACGAGCACCACGAATTCGCCATCGGCAATCTCGAGGTCAATACCGGACAGAACCGGCAATTCTCCGTAGCGCTTTTCCAGACCCTGAATTGAAATCGCAACCATGATCAGACCTATTTGACGCTTCCCTGGGTGAGGCCACCGACAAGGTAGCGCTGAAAGAATACAGCGATGACATAGACCGGCAGCATGCCGGCAAAGGAGCCGGCCGCCATCTGGCCGAAATTGACAAGCCTTTCGCCCTGGAAAAGCGACATGCCAACGGTGATGGTGCGGCTTGTGTCCTTGAAGGTCATGGCGGAGGCAAAGAGCAACTCGTTGTACGAGAGTATGATGCAGATCAGGGCTGTGGCGATGATGCCGGGCCACAACAGCGGCAAGACGATTCGGCGGAGAGTGAGCCAATAACCAGCGCCGTCGACCCAGGCGGCCTCATCAATGTCGTCGGGAATATCCTTCACGAAGCTGCGCAGCAGCCAGAAGGCAACGGGAATGTTCATGATGCCATAGACCAGCGCCAGGCCGGGAATGGTGTCGATGAGCCCGATCATCTGCATCAGGAAAAACAGCGGCACCAGCGCGATGATGGGTGGTGCGGCATAGGAAGCCAGTGTGATGTTGGGGATCACCCGCCGCAGGAAGCCAAGTTTTACCATGGCATAAGTGGCAGGCACGGTGATCACCAGGGTGATGATGCCGCTCAGAACCGCGATGAGGGTTGAATTGCGGATCATGCTGGCGATAGGCACATGACGGAAGGCGGCTGGATAATTCTCCAGCGTCGTATTGCCGGGCAGCAGATAGCCCTGAAGGACGTCGTCCGGCGTCTTGAAGGAGGTGGCGAGGAGATAGGCGATGGGCACCATGAAAAAGGCAATGATGATCAGTAGCCACAGCCAAGCCAGGCGGCGTGCAATCTTCGAAATGGGCATACCCTCGATCACCGGCGGCTCTCCAGATAGTTGAACAGGGCGACCACGGGCAGCGTCACGATCGAGACAGTCAGGGCAAAGAGAATGGTTTGTGCCGCGGCGAGGCCGACGTCGAATTCGCGCATTGCGGTTTTCCAAATCTCGAAAGTCGCAATAGTGGTGGCGTTGCCGGGGCCGCCTTGCGTGAGCGCGTAGACAAGGTCGAAAGTCTTGAAGGCCATGACGAGGCGCAGGAGATAGATCGCCACCAAAGCCGGCGCGATCATCGGCAGGGTCACGGTCCAGAACATGCGGCGCGGGTAGGCGCCATCAAGGGCCGCCGCCTCATAAACGTCTTCAGGCACGGTGGTAAGGGCCGCGAAGCAAAGCAGCGCCACCAGCGGCGTCCACTGCCAAGTGTCGGCCACCATGATGCCAGGGAAAGCAAGATAGCGGTCGCCGAAAACCGAAATTGGCTCGCTGGTCAGGCCGCTTCGCAAAAGCACGCCATTGATCCAGCCGCCGGCGGGATTGAGCATCAGCTTCCAGGCGATGCCCACCATCACCGGTGGCGTCATCATCGGGAGGAGGATCAGGGCACGGAGCCAGCGGCCTCCTCGCACATAGCTGTTCAGCAGATGCGCAATGAAGAGGCCAAGGCAGAGCTGCACGGCGGAAACCGCCAGTGCGAACCAGATGGCATTGAAGAGCGACGTGGCAAAGACAGTGCCCTTCAGCGCCCAGATGAAATTGCCGAGACCTACAAACTTCTGGAAGCGGTCGCCCAAATCAGAGCGGGTGAAGGCCAATGCGATCAGATAGACAAGCGGATAACCGGCAAAGACGGCCAGCCCGCTCACCATCGGCGCAACCATGATTGCGCCCGCCCACGTCGAACGCTGGGATTGAAAAGACTTGTTCATCTGTCTTGACCGTGTTCACGGATGGCAGGGAAGCGATCCGCCATCCGTGACAGTTGTTGTGCCTTAATCCTGGAGGCGTTCCCAGGCTGCCTGGACATTGGCCAAGCCGTCTTCCGGCCTGGTTTCGCCAGAGACCATCGCCGCGAGCTGCTCGGAGAGAGCTTCCAGCATGCGCGGAGATTGCGCACCAGAGGGCCAGCCCACCGCGCCGTTGAGCGCGGATGAAGCGGCACGCTGAACCCCCGGGTTGAAGGCAATGTATTTCGGATCATTCAGGTTCGACTTCCTGAACGGATCGATGCCGCTTCCCGTGGTGGTAATCAACTTGAGACCCATGGCGGCTGAAGAGGCGAGCTTGATGAAGGCCCAGGCTACATCCTGCTTTTGGCTGTAGGTCGAGACACCGAGCGTCCAGCCGGCATTGAGCGGCGCGCGGCTCGTAGTAGCCTTGCCGCCGATCGGCAGCGGCACGACATCCCACTTGCCGGCAACCTTGGAGTTCTTCGGATCGTCGGCATAGGTGCCAAGGTCGGTCCAGCCTTCGGTCATGGCCGCCTTGCCGCCGATGAAGGCAGTAAGCGCCTGTTCGAAGCCGGTTTCAGCCGGAGTCGGCAGGGAATAGGGAACAGT
This sequence comes from Mesorhizobium australafricanum, assembly GCF_033977265.1. Lineage (NCBI taxonomy): Bacteria > Pseudomonadati > Pseudomonadota > Alphaproteobacteria > Hyphomicrobiales > Phyllobacteriaceae > Mesorhizobium > Mesorhizobium australafricanum. The sequence continues at coordinate 206,579 of NZ_JAVIIT010000007.1, forward strand.
GGCAACGAGATTTTCAGCTGCGGCCAGGGCGGCATCCGAACTCAGTGCCGGTTTGCCCTGATCGTTGATGAAGGCGCCGCCATAATTGGCGAGGCGGTTGGCATAGACCGAGACATTGAGGATCGGCGCCTTTACGCCCATCAGCGCCATGCCATAGATGCCCTTGCTGCCTTCAGCCTCAGTGATCTTCTTGGAAACGGCCACCACGTCATCCCAAGTCTTGGGCGGGGTCACACCGTTGCGTTCGAAGATCTCCTTGTTGAAGAAAAGTGCGTGGGTGTCGCCGTCGAACGGCAACGAATAGCGCTTGCCCTTGTGTAGGCTGTAGGCATCGTAAAGGGCCGGAATGTAGTCATCGGGACTGATTTCGCCGGCATCCTTGGCGATGCGGTCGGTGAGGTCGAGCAGGATGCCCTGATCGGCAAGCGCGCCCTTGGACACGTACCAGAAATCGAAAGCGTCAAAGCGCTTGGCGCCCGACTGCAGGTCAAGCGTCAGCTGTTGCTGGATCTGGTCCAGGGGTGCCGTGACGACCTCAACTGAAACCCCAGTGGCTTCCTTGAACGCGTCGGCCACGATCTGCATGCCGCCGGCCTGAGGCTGTGAGGCGAGAACCGTAATATTGCCGCCCGAGGCCGCATAAGCCTGCGAAGCAAAGCGCGAGGCTGCGAGCGCGGCCGCTGCTGCGCCGATGCCGGCCTTGATCATGCCCCGTCGCGTCATGCCGGGGCCATTCATGAACTTCTTCATTTTTGTTCCTCCCGATGGCCGGTCCAAAAAAATTCTTCCACCCGGCCTCGATTGTGATATTGATCTGTGATATTAATAACAGTCAAGTGATTTTTATCACACAGGAGGATTTTGCTAGGATGAGCAAGCTGAAGATCGCGGCGGTTGGCGACCAGTTTATTGGGATGGCCGTGTTCGACCGGGCGCTGAAGGCAGTTCTCGCCGATGGCTATGAACTCGACGGTTGCGATTCGGATTGGCCGGATGTGCCCTTCTTCGACCGTTCCGGCCCCGCCGGCCCGGAGATCGCTGAATACAGCGGCAAGCCGGAAGACATCGAAGCTTACGTGATGGGTGCTGATGTGCTGCTGACCCATCTGGGGCCCATTTCCCGCAGCTTGATTGAGCGCGCGCCAAAATTGAAATTCATTGGCGTTACCCGAGGCGGTCCGGTCAACATCGATATGGCTGCCGCGCGCGAAAAGGGAATCAGGGTGGCTAATGTGCCGGGCCGAAATGCAACCGCAGTTGCCGAATTCACCATCGGCGAAATCCTCGCCTGCACACGCAAGATCGCTGAAGGTCATGTGGGCATGGCCGCCGGCGCATGGCGCGGCGACCTCTACCGCTACGATCGTACCGGCGACGAGCTTTGCGATCTCACGGTGGGCATTGTCGGCTATAGCCATGTGGGCCAGCGCGTGGTGCGCCTGCTCAAGCCCTTCGGCTGCAAGGTGCTGGTGTGCGATCCCTTCGTGAAGCTCAACATCTATGACAGTGCTGACGGCGTTGAGCAGACCGACTTCGACGACCTCATCAAGCGTAGCGACGTGGTCACCCTGCATGCGCGGCTGACAGACCAGACGCGGGGCATGCTGTCAAAGGAGCACATTGCAAGCATGAAGCGCGGTGCCATCGTCATCAACAACGCACGCGGCGAACTGATCGACCAGAAGGCGCTTGTTCAGGCGCTGAAGAGCGGCGCGTTGGGTGGCGCGGCCCTCGACGCCTATGAGGTAGAGCCGCCGGATACCAAGGACGATCTGCTCACACTCCCCAACGTGACGCTGACCCCGCATATCGCTGGCGCCTCGCGGCGCGTTGCGACCTATGCGGCAGAGACAGTGGTGGCCGATCTCAAGCGCTTTCTGGAGGGAAAGCCGCTTATCAATGAATGTGCATGACTGGCTAATAAAACCAGGAACATGAGTTGCGCCGGGAGGAGAAATTGGGACGCTATGTCTTAGCCATCGATGCCGGGACCGGCAGCGGCCGCGCCATTGTCTACGACCTGAAGGGCGCCATCGTCAGCCTGGCGCAAGAGGAATGGTCGCATCCAGCAGTCCCGGACGTGCCGGGCGGTTTCGACTTTGCGGCGGAAGTCAATGGCGCGCTGGTTGACCGCGTGATCGGCAAAGCCATCCACGAGGCCAATCTGAGCTCTTCGGAAATCGCCGCGGTTTCGACCACTTCGATGCGCGAGGGCGTCGTGCTCTATGATGCGGCAGGTACCGTGCTCTGGGCCTGTCCCAATGTAGATGCCCGCGCGCAGGCCGAGGCCAATGAACTGGTGCGCGAAGGCATAGCACAAAAGATCTATGAAACGGCCGGCGACTGGGTTTCGATCACCGCCCCCGCCCGCTTGAAATGGCTGCAGAAGCGTCACCCCGACCTTGCCAGCCGGGCGCGGCATATCGGCTTGATTTCGGACTGGCTGGCAACGCGCCTCACCGGCACCTACTACACCGAGCCGAGTGTCGGTTCTTCCTCGGCCTTGTTCGATCTTTCCAAGCGCTCATGGTCGATGGAACTGGTGGAGGCCATCGGCCTTGATCCTGCCATCATGCCGCCGGTGGTCGAGCCCGGCACGGTGGTCGGCCGTGTGATGACCGCAGCCGCGCAACGCTGCGGCCTTGCTGCAGGTACCCCGGTCATTGCCGGTGGGGCGGACACGCAGCTTGCCCTCTTCGGCCTCGGGCGTCGCGCGGGCGATGCCACCCTGGTGGGCGGCAGTTTCTGGCAGACAACCATTCTCGCCAACAAACCACTCATAGACCCGAAGCGTTCGCCGCGTACGCTGTGCCATGTGCAGCCCGGGGAATGGATGGTGGAAGGCATCGGCTTCCTCACCGGCTTCTCCATGCGCTGGCTGCGCGATGCCTTTGTGCTGCCGCTGCTGCCCGCCTCCGAACGGTCCAAGGCCTTCCAGCGCATGGAAGAGCTTGCAACTGCTGTTCCGCCGGGCTGCGAGGGTGTTTATGCAACGATGGCCAATCCGATGCAGGCCGACCGGTGGCTGCACCCGGCCCCCGGCTTCCTCGGCTTCAACATCAATCGCGCCGATGTGGGCATTGGCGCGGCTACACGTGGTATCATGGAGGCGGGTGCTTTCATCGCGCATGATCATCTGAAGACGCTCAAGGCGCTTTCCGGCTATTCCTTTGAGCGTATCCAATTTACCGGGGGCAGCAGTCAGGGCGCGCTCTGGCCGCAAATCATTGCCGATGTCTTCGGCCTGCCGGTCGACATTCCAGTGGTGAAAGAGACGACAGCCCTCGGCTGCGCGATGCTTGCGGCTGTCGGCGCTGGCTTGTTCAAGACGCTCGATGAGGCCGTCTCTGCGATGGCAAGCCCGGTGGAGCGCCAGATCGAGCCCGCGCCCGAAAAACATGAGGCCTACAGCAGTCTGGAACGGCAGTGGATGGCCCTCAATGGCGAGATCACCAAGATCGCCAACCGAGGGCTGGTAGAGCCGCTGTGGCGGCCGGCAGGCGCTCTTACCTGACGCGGCCATCTTCATCATCACCCTCTCCAAGATCGGAACCTCGAATGCAATCACTTTGGAATGACGCAACGGCCAACTCATGGCGTGCGCGCGGAAAAGGCAATGCGGCCGCGGAAGCGCTCGCTTTGCGAGTCTATACGTCGCAACTCCTCGGCCGGGAGATGGACCTGGTACTGCATGGCGGGGGCAACACGTCCGTCAAGGTCGAGGAAGAAAGGCGCCGGATCATTCACGTGAAGGGATCGGGATGGGACCTCGCCACCATTGAGGCGCCTGGCCTGCCGAGCATCGTCCACGAACCTCTCCTTGCGACACGCAAGGGTCCACGCCTTTCGGACCCTGAAATGGTGGCTCTACTCCGCAAGAATATGATCGACCTGTCAGGCCCCAATCCTTCGGTCGAGACACTGCTTCATGCCTTCCTGCCCGCAGCTTTTGTCGACCACACCCATTCCGCGGCGGCCTTGGTGATCGCCGACCAGCCCAATGCCGCAGAACTGGCCAAGGAAATCTTCGGCAAGAAACTCGCCATCGTGCCATATGTGATGCCGGGCTTTGATCTTGCCATCGAAGCCGCCAACTGTTTCGACAAGGTGCCGGATTGCGAGGGCTTGTTCCTCGTCAATCATGGCCTGTTCAGCTTCCATGACGACGCGCGTACCTCCTATGAAGCCATCCTGGCCTTCACCACGGCCTGCGAGGACTTCATTGCCAGGCATGGCGCGGCCCTGCGCGCGCCTGAAGCAAATGGGCCGTTGGACGGCGCCGCGAAGACGGACGTCCTTGGCAAGCTGGCGCAAGCGCTGCAGGCCTATCCCGCTTTCATGAAGGGCGTGACCTTTGATGTGCGTTCCAATGCGAGCATCTCAGAGTTTCTTGCGATACCCGATCTTGAAGAGGTGAGCGGCCGCGGTACCATCACGCCGGACCATGTGATCCGCTTGAAGCAGAAGCCGGTGTTGGGGGACGTCAAATTCTCGGCCGAAAACTGGAAGCGCGCTGTGGTCCGCTATGTCGATGACTACACGGCCTACTTCAGCCGCCATGCCCCGCAAGCGGCAGAGCCTAAGGCCATGCTTGATCCGCTGCCGCGAGTCGCACTTGTTCGCGGGCTTGGCGTGGTCGGTATTGGCCGCAATGACAAAGAAGCCAGGATATGTGCCGATCTCGCCGAACAGGCCGCGCGTGTCATTGTCGCTGCTGAAAAGCTCGGCCGCTTTACCCCGATCAAGGAAAACGAGTTCTTTGACATGGAGTATTGGTCCTTGGAGCAGGCCAAGCTGAAAAGCGCATGAGTCTTGGGGCTTTCCTCAGTTTTGGGTTGCTTCCGGATTCCCATCGAATAGTTTTTCGCCATGAAAAAGCAAAGCGCCTCGTCCGCCGCGGCACACAAGGAAGAGAAACGTTGGGATACTGACAATCTCAGCCTTGCTGCCGACGTGGCCTGGCTTCACCTCGTGCAGGGCTTAAGCCAGGCCGAGGTGGCGGATCGGCGCGGTATGAGCCGCATGAAGGTTCATCGGCTTTTGCAGCTCGCCTACGAGCGCGGCTATGTGCGCGTCTTCGTTGACCGTGTGCCTACCTTCTGCATGGAGCTGGAAAAAGAACTGATCGCAGCTTTTGGCCTTTCGGCGTGCATGGTAGCACCGGATGGCGGGACTGAGGGCGATATGTTCTCGGCCATGAGCGTCGTTTCGACTGCGGCTGCTTCCTTCCTATTCAACCGGCTGGAATCAACCGAGCCCCGCACCATCGGCATTGGCTCTGGCCGTACCATGGCGGCGACCGTGCGCTCCCTGCCCTCCGTCCACCGGCCTGACACAAGCTTTGTGTCATTGACCGGGGACTTTGCTGTGCTCAATGATGCAAACCCCTTTGAAGTGATCAACACGCTGATCCAGAAAACGGGCGGCAAAGGCCATGCTTTCACCGCGCCGCTGATTGTCGAGACAGCGGCAGACCGGGAGCTTTTCCTGCGCCAGCGCGGTATGTCCTGGGCCATGAAGCTGGTGAACGAGGCGGATTTCTATTTCACTGGCCTGGGCCACGTGGGCGTCAATTCCTTCTTTGAAAGCTACAGCCTCCTTTCTAAGCTTGAGATCAAGGAACTGCGCGATTTGAATGTCGTGGCCGATATTGCCGGCAATTTGCTCACCGACACGGGCAAATTCATCACCGAAAGCGTCGCGCTGCGTACGATCGGCGTGAGCCCGGCGATACTCTCTTCACATGAGCTGATCATTGTGGCGGGCGGCGCCGAGAAAGCGCAAGCGGGCTTCGCTGCGTTGAAGTCCGGCTGCGTGAATGGCTTCATCACCAATGAGGGCATGGCCAAGGCCATTTTGGGCTTGATGTGAATCCCAATTCAAGCGCGCTGCATTTGGTCGGGGACCGGGCGAGCGGGCACCGAAACGGCGCAGTGTCGATACCGTGTGGCGATGCGCGACTTGGTGGCGCGGACGCGCAGGTCGCGCCGGCGTCGGTCGAAGTTCGTAGACGAACTCGATGAAGCCGTTGCCATGGTGGATGTTTGCGCCTGGCCTGGTGCCGGGTTTCAAGCCTCACACAAGGCACGGGGACTATCCCTGATCCACGACGTGACATGCGGAAGGACCTGTCGTGGGCATTCTGATCGGACTTGTGGTGACGCTCGGCTGCGTTCTCGGCGGCTTCATGGCCATGGGCGGCCATCTGCATGTGCTGCTGCAGCCATGGGAAGCGGTGGTCATCTGCGGCGCCGCGCTCGGCACCTTCCTCGTCGCCAATCCGATGAAGACGGTCAAGGACACCGGCAAGGGCATTCTCGAAGCGTTCAAGCAGGCGGTGCCGAAGGAGCGCGACTATCTCGAGACGTTGGGCGTGCTGCACAGCCTGATGCGCGAGCTGCGCTCGAAGTCACGCAGCGAGGTCGAGGCGCATATCGACAACCCGGAAGAGTCGGCCATCTTCCAGGCGTTCCCGACCGTGCTCAAGAACCACGATCTGACGAATTTCATCTGCGACTATTGCCGCATCATCATCATCGGCAATGCCCGCTCGCACGAGATCGAGGCGCTGATGGATGAGGAGATCCAGACGATCCGCACCGACAAGCTGAAGGCCTATCACGCGATGGTGGCGGTCGGCGACGGCCTGCCGGCGCTGGGCATCGTCGCCGCAGTGCTCGGCGTGGTGAAGGCGATGGGCGCGCTCGACCAGTCGCCGGAAATCCTCGGCGGGCTGATCGGCGCGGCGCTCGTCGGAACCTTCCTCGGCATCTTCCTCTCCTATGCCGTGGTCGGTCCGGTCGCTACCAAGATCAAGACAGTGCGCGAAAAGAAGAACCGCCTCTACATCATCGTCAAGCAGACGCTGCTTGCGTATATGAACGGCGCCTTGCCGCAGGTCGCGATCGAGTTCGGCCGCAAGACCATCTCTTCCTACGAGCGTCCGACGATCGATGCCGTCGAGCAGAGCACCATGAACGCTGGCGGCGCCGAGAAGAAGGCGGCCTGAGCATGCTCCTTCTCAGACAGGGCCGCTTGCCGTCATGACCAGCCCGGCCAGTCCGTCAGAAACGCGGGCCTTGATCATCGAGCGCCTCGTCGGCGACAGCGGCGAGGCCGCGCAGGTGATCGGCGTTGGGCGCGGCATGGCCGAGCGCGCGTTGCCGCTGCTGCAAAAGGCGCTCGCAGGCGAGCTCGGCGCGCCGGTGACGGTCGATCTGCAAGTCGTGGAAGTCAGCCGCGTCCCCGAGGCGCGCTCGCGCGCCGGCGAGGCGTTCGCGCTGAGCATCATTCCTTCGCCGGCCTCGGCCGACGCCATGACGCTGGTGATGGATGCGCAAGCGGTCGCCGTCATGGTGAGCGCGCTGTTCGGCGGCGATCCCGACCAGCCGGTCGCGCCGATCGAGCGCGACCTGTCGCAGATCGAGGCCGATGTCGCGACCACCGTTTTCCAGGAGGTCGCGACGGCGCTCAATGGCTCCGGCAAACGCTCGCTCGATCTGCGCCTACCGGTGCCGAAGGCGATGTCCGGCAACGAGGCGAGGCGGCGCGTGCTGCGCGACGGCGCCGCCGTGCGCATCGTCTATGGCCTGTCGACGCCGTCCGACAGCGGCACGCTCACGGTGATGATCCCGCAGCGCCTGCTGCTTACCTCGCGCGGCGCCGAGGCCACCGCGGGCGAGGATGGGGAGGCCACGGAGTTCGACTGGCGGGCCCGCTTCTCCGAAGAGGTGATGCGCTCGACCGTCCCCGTCGAGGCGACGATGCCGCTCGCCAGGCTGACGCTCGGCGACCTTGCGGCGTTCGAGCCCGGCCAGGTGATCGAATTCGAGGAGAACGCGCAGCTCAACGCCAGGCTCAGCACCCGCGACAAAACATTGTTTGTCTGCGAGTTCGGCAAGTTGGGACAGAACTACACCGTTCGCATCAGCCATCCGCATGATGCCGGGCAGGATTTCATCGACGGACTGATGCCGGGCTGACGCCAGGCCCGGGATTTATGGAGACGACAGATGGCAAAGACCAAGGTGGAAGCCGAACCCGATCAGCCCGACGAACAGCTCGACCGCGCCATAGAGGAACTGCGCGGCGTGCTGCGGGAAGAAGAAAATCGCCCCGATGCCGCCCTTCAGTCGGGCGCCAATTCCTCGATCATCATGACCATTCCGGTCGACGTGCAGATCATCCTTGGCAGCACGGAGATGCCGGTGTCGGAGTTGATGGCACTGCAGAAGGGTTCCACTGTCGCGCTCAACCGCCGCATCGGCGAGCCCGTCGACGTCGTGGTCAACGGCCGCAAGATCGCGCGCGGCGAGATCACGGTGCTGGAAAGCGATCCGACGCGCTTCGGCATCAGACTCACCGAGATCATCGCCGCGACGAAGAGCGCCTGAGAATGGTCGGCGGACGGACCAATCGGCAGCGAGGGCTACACGCATGACGACGGCATTGGCGCTCACACGTCCGCAAAAGGCGGCAGCCATATTGGTAGCCATGGGCAAGCCCGCGGCCAGCCGGCTGCTCAAATTCTTCAAACAGGATGAACTGAAGGCGCTGATCGAGGGCGCGCGTCTGCTGCGCACCATTCCGCAGGCCGACCTGGAGCGCATCGTCGCCGAGTTCGAAGCCGAATTCACCGAGGGCGCGGGCCTGCTCGATTCAGCCGACCGAATGGATACGATCCTGAACGAATCGCTATCGCCCGAGGAGATGAGCGCCATCATGGGCGACAAGAAGTTCGAGCCGGTCCCGGAAGGACCCGCGCCGATATGGCCGGACCTCGAAAAGCTCGAACCGGCACGGCTCGGCGCCTTCCTTTCCGGCGAGCATCCGCAGACGTCGGCCATGGTGCTTTCGAAGCTCGCGCCGCAGACAGCCGCCAATGTGCTCCTCACCATGGAAAAGCCGATGCGCAGCCAGATCATCAAGCGCATGGTGACGATGGCCAACATCCCGGATGCGGCATCCCGGATCGTCGAGAACCAGCTGCGCGTAAGCGTGCTGTCGCAGAAGGCCAGCAGGGACACCTCGGCCGGCCAGGAACGCGTCGCCAGCATGCTCAACGAAATGGCGAAGCCGGAACTGGACGACCTCATGCAGGACCTGGAACAAGCCGGAACGCCCGATCTCGCCGGCGTCAGGTCGCGGCTGTTCGCCTTCGACGACCTGCCTCTGCTGCCGCAGAAAGCGCGGGTTCTGCTGTTCGACGGGCTGTCGACCGAGCTCGTCACGCTGGCGCTGCGCGGCGCGGCGCCGGAACTTGCCGAATCCGCGCTATCGGCAATCGGCGCGCGCTCTCGCCGCATGATCGAATCCGAACTCGGACAAGGATCGGAAGGCATTGCGCTTGCCGACATCATGGCGGCCCGCAAGAGCATATCGGTCGCCGCCATCCGGCTGTCGCGCGAAGGGGCTTTCGAGCTGCCTTCGACGCAGGCGGCCGCCGCCGAAGCCGCTTGACGATAACGACCCGGTCAGAGCGCCATGGCGGATGCGGTCGACAAGGATTCCAAAACAGAGGAAGCCACAGAAAAGAAGATCCGCGACACGATCGAACAGGGCAAGCTGCCCCATTCGCGTGAGACGGCGATCTTTGCGTCCTTCCTCGCCATACTGGTTTTCGCCGTCTTCTACGCCAAGGACGCGGTTGTCGATCTCGGCATGTTCCTGTCGACGTTCCTGGAAAAGCCGGAAGCCTGGCCGATGGACACCGAGACCGACGTCATCTCGCTCTACAAGCAGGTGATGACCGAGATCGGCCGTGCCGTCGTCAGCCTGCTGGTGCTTTTGACGGTTGCCGGCATCGGCGCCTCGATTTTCCAGAACATGCCGCAAATCGTCGGCGAACGGATCAGGCCGCAGCTGTCGCGCATCTCGATCGCCAAGGGTTGGAGCCGGATGTTCGGCGTGCAGGGGTGGGTCGAATTCCTGAAGTCGCTTGCCAAGCTCGGCTTCGCAATCGCTGTGCTGAGCTTCACGCTGTCGGAAGATCACCGCAAGCTGCTCGCCGGCATGATCACCAACCCGGTCTCGTTCGGCATGGTCATCCGCGGCATCTTCGTCGACATATTGGTGGCGATCGTCTTCGTCATGGGCCTGATCGCGGTGGTCGACATCGTCTGGTCGCGTTTCCACTGGCGGCGCGACCTGCGCATGACCAGGCAGGAAGTCAAGGACGAGATGAAGCAGTCGGAAGGCGATCCGATCGTCAAGTCGCGGCTGCGCTCGCTGGCGCGCGACCGGGCGCGCAAGCGCATGATGACGGCTGTGCCGCGCGCGACGTTGGTGATCGCCAACCCGACGCACTATTCGATCGCGCTGAAATATGTGCGCGACGAGGATTCCGCTCCGATCGTGCTGGCCAAGGGACAGGATCTGGTCGCGCTCAAGATCCGCGAGATCGCCAGGGAGAACAACATCCCGATCTTCGAGGACGTGGCGCTTGCGCGCTCCATGTACAAGCAAGTTTCGGTTGATAGCGTGATCCCGTCGCAATTCTACCAGGCGGTCGCCGAATTGGTGCGGATCGTCTACTCGAAAAAGGCCGCGCGCAAAGCAACCCAATGAACGGACGCCGCTAATCCATGGACCGGCAACCACACGCCAATTCCCGCGAGCTCATCGTCGCCAGCGCCATCGAGCCTGTGGTGGGCGAATTGAGGCTCATCGACGTTGCCGACTATATCGCCTTCATCCGGCTCGAGCATTTCGCCTGCCTGTCGGACCTGGTGGATTCGGCCGCCGAGCTCTACTTCCGGCCGGGCACGTTGCGGCTTGGCCATGGCGGCGAGGCGCATGTCGACTGGGGCGGCAGCCCGCGCATCGTGCTCGATCTGGAGCTGCGGCCGCGCGGCGTGACGGTGTATTTCCAGCTGACGCTGACCGAGCACGGTGCTTCCGTGGTGGTCAACTACGTGTCGTTCGAGAAGCCTGGCGAGACGCCCGAGCACAACACCGCCTTGCTCGAGGACGCAATCGACGAAGCGCGCATCCGCAGGACCGAGCCACTGGCATTTCCTTGATGGTTTGATAGCAGACGGCCAACCTTGCCGCGGCGCGTTCAGCGCTGCGGGCTTGGTGTGGCTATTCGATCAGGCCGAGCCGCAACGCCTTGGCGACCGCCTGGTTGCGGTTGACCGCGTTGAGCTTCTGCGTCGACTGGGTGAGGTACTGGTTGGCGGTGTGCACCGAGAGCTTGAGGAGCTTGGCGATCTCTTCGCTGGTGTTGCCGTTGGCTGTCAGCTTCAGGCATTCGAGCTCGCGCTTGGAGATCGAGCGCGTCCTGCCGGTGTCGCTGGGCCGGATGCGGGCGACCGCCGCGAAGAGTGCAAAGGAGCGGGCGTGGATCTCGCAAAGCGCGTCGTCGGACAACGCGATCTCCGAACCCAGAAAGACGACCAGCCCGCATTGACCGCGATCGGCATGCACGGGGAAGGCGATGCCGTTGGTGCCGGGCGCCAGCGGCGCCGTCGGCTCGGCCCAGGCGAGCGATTGAAAAATCTGCCGCGAGCCGGCCGCGCCATCGTCCGCCCACCAGCGCGGCGCCGTCGAGATGCGGCTGTGGCGCACCATATCCTCGCCATTGGCGCCAGAGATGAATTTGGTCGCGACCGCCGTGCCGGGATAATCGGAATCGAAACACGCCACGAGCCGCGCGCGTTCCGCGGACGGGCTGACGAAATATAGCCCGAAGGCCGAGGCGTTGATGTCGACGGCGATCCAGCGGCAGCGGCGCACGGCATCCGGAATGGTGACCGCGTGGTGGGTCTCCGAGCCGAGCGAGAACGCGCCGAACGGGTTGCGCTGATCGTTGAAAAGGGCGGCGGCCGCCTCTCTGACCTGTGCGTGCTTCAAATGATGCCGCTCCTGATCGCCGTCGCGATCGCCATCGCGCGGTTGCTGGCCGCGAACTTCTGGATGGCGTGCGTGATGTAGCTGTTGACGGTGTTCGACGAGACGCCGAGGATGACGGCCACCTCATCGGTGGTCTTGCCTTCCGAAACCCAGAACAGGCATTCGCGCTCGCGGTCCGACAGCGGATCCTGCATGGACGCCGCCGCGATCAGCTGCGGAATGCTGGAAAGCGCATAGCAGCATTTGAGCTGCGCCTTCATCAGGGCGGTCAGGTCGATCTTCCCCGCCTCTGCGGCCGAGAACAGCACGAACAGGCGCTGCCGGCCGACATTGAGCCGCAACGAATAGATTTCGGCGTGGCCAAGCACGTCGAGCAGGCGGGCCTCTTCCCCGGTCAGCAACGCGCCGGCGTCAGGCGCGTGCGCGGCCACCAACGGCCTTGGGCGTACGCCCGGTGCCACGGTCAAGGGGCCTAGCGCCAGGTTGGCGATCAGCCTTTTGCCGATCAGCTCAATGGCGTCGAAGATCCAGTTCGAGGAGACGATGCGCGCATCGTTGCGGTCCTGGTCATGCACGATGGCGACCAGCATGTAGCTGTCGGCGCCGATATCGGCGGCAAGCTGCATGAAGAAGCTGGTGAGATCGCCGCGCGACGTCAGGCGCGAGCCTGAAGCATCGGGTTGGAGAAGCGCGGCGGAACTGCTCATTTTAATTCTTGGATTCTTGCCGGAATCGATCCTTGTGCCCGGCGCTGGCGAAGCCAACGGCCGGACCCGAAACGCGTCACGTTTACGAAGACACACTCAAAGGCGCGAACGGCGCCCAACCGCGCCGAATCCCTCTAGGGAACGCGAAACCGTCCGCGTCTGGTGCCGGCCTGGCGCCGGGACTTGAGACTTTGGGTGGTCGCCGCGCCCCCCATGGACCGGCTGATTCGGGTCTAATCTACCCGCAGATGAATCCGACATCAAACGCGATTTGACAAAATCGAATCTGATGGACTCGCATTGCGACTCAGCGGCCAGTCTTCGCGTTACGTGGTGGTGATTTCAAAGTCGAATTGGGCCGGTGATTCCTGGCGGGTTCGCAAAAAAATACGCCCCCGGTTGCATCCGAGGGCGTATGTCCTTGAGGGGGATTGGCTTAGCTATCCTCGAAACCCGTCAGCACGCCGACGGCATTGATGCCGATCTCTTCCACCGCGTAGCCGCCTTCCATCACGAACAGCGTCGGCAGGCCGAGCTTGGCGATGCGGCGGCCGATCTTCGGGTAATCCCCGCTCTTCAGCTTGAACTGGCTGATCGGGTCTTTCTCGAAGGTGTCGACGCCGAGCGAGACGATGACCGCATCGGGGGCGTAGGCCGTGAGCCTGGCGCAGGCGTCCTCAAGCGATGCGCTCCAGCCGTCCCAGTCGGTGCCGAAGGGCATCGGGTAATTGACGTTGAAGCCTTCGCCTTCGCCTTCGCCGCGCTCGTCGGCATGGCCGAGGAAGAAGGGGTACTCAACCATCGGATCGCCATGCAGGTTGAGCACCTGGACGTCGCCGCGGCGGTAGAAGATCTCCTGCGTGCCATTGCCGTGATGATAGTCGACATCGAGGATCGAGACGCGTTTGGCGCCCTGGTCGCGGAACCATTGCGCGACGACGGCGGCGTTGTTGATGAAGCAATATCCGCCCATGAAGGCAGCACCCGCATGGTGGCCGGGCGGACGGCAAAGCGCGAAGGCGGTGCGCTCATCGCCCTTGACCAGGGCGGCAGCGGTCAGCGCGACGTCATAGGAAGACTTGATCGCCGCCCAGGTGCCTTCGACGAAAGTGGCGCCGGCATCGAAGGAATAGTAGCCGAGCAAGGCATCGACGCGCTTCGGCGGCACGTCGCCGCGCAGGCCGCGCGTCGGCCAGGTGAAGCCCATGGCCGATCCCTTGAAACCGGCGGCGACCCATTCCGGCCACACCGTCGGCAGGAAATCGATGTAGTGGGCCTCATGCACGCGCTTGGCGGCGGCGAGGTCGTGCTCAACCGGTCCGATGATCGGCCCGAGCTTCTCGCTCTCCACCCGCGCCTTGATGAATTCGGCCCGCGACGGCTTCTCGAAACCCGGCACGATCGCCGAGGTGACCAGTTCCATCTGGCCTGAGTGGCCGGCATGAAGCGGCGAATAGACAGTTTTCATAGAAATTCCCCTGGAAGTGCGAAATCAGTTGGAGGTGCGAAAATCAGTCGAGGTTGAGATAGGGGGTCACGAGAGCCAGCCACATGGCTTCCACATCGTCCTCGATGAGGTCGAATGTCTTGCGATCCCGCTTTAGTCCGACAAGCCTGCAGGCGTGCCCGACCTCCATCATCACCAGGCCCAGCCGCTTGGCGGTCTTTTCCTCAAGGGCCGGGTTCACATGCTGCAGCCAGGCGGCGTAGAGGGCGATGATGTCCTTGTCGTATTCGTCCTGGATCGGCCTCAGGTCGGCGTTGCCGGAGATCGCCTCGATCACCGGCATCAGGGTCGCGTTGTCGAGATAGATCCGGGACGTGTCGATAAAGAGCTTGCGCACTTCGCGGCGAAACTCTTCGGGGTTGGTGGGTGGGGCGACTTTGATGCGCTTGGCGATCACCTCGGGAAAGGACGACAGCCAGCGCCTGCCGAGTTCGAGAAGGATGGCTTCCTTGTTGGGGAAATATTGGTAGACCGAACCGACTGATAGGCCCGCGCGCTGCGCGATGGCGAGCGTCGTCGGCGTTCTGGTTCCCTGCTCTCGCGTCAGGATCAGCGCCGCGTCGAGAATCCTGTCGACCACCTTGCTTGACCGTTTCTGCCGCGGCTGCTTGCGCGGTTCGAGCGCTATCCTGGTCTTGCGGTCGAGACTGCGCTTCACTGCTTGCTGCCCCCGTTCCCCGCTCGGCCTCACCATCGGCGCGCGGTGCTGTCCACAATACATTCCAAATTCGGCATGTTGACAAACGCGAATAATCAGTCGCATTCTTTATCCGCGCTGTCTTCAACGATAACAAGGGGAATTTCGAAGACGGCGCATCGGCATCGGCTTTTGTCACACGGCGTCGCCCCGGTGGAGCGGCAGCTCGTTGGACCTGGCCGCTGTCGGTCCCTCAGCAAAATGTGGAGTCGCGATGTCGGTTGCGGATGGTGGTGCGGATCTGGTGGTCGTCAACGGCCGAGTGCTGACCATGAACGATGACAATCCCGCCGCTGAGGCTGTTGCCGTCAAGGACGGCGTCATCATTGCAATTGGCGACCGCGCTTCCATCGAAGAGCTCAAGGGACCGGCGACAAAGGTTGTCGACGCCCAGGGCGGCTCCGTCCTGCCGGGTTTCGTCGAGGCGCATATGCATCTGTTCGGCGGTGCGGCCGAGCTCGACAATCTGCATCTGGCGGGCGTGCATGGCTTCGACGCGCTGCGCGACGCGATCCAGGATTTCGCGGCGAAGCGCCCGGACGCCACGCTTCTGATCGGAGCCGGCGTCGACTACGCCATCCTGCCGGAGCCGGTGACGCGCCACGATCTCGACCGCATCATTCCCGACCGTCCCTTCGCCATGTCGGCGTCCGACCACCACACGATGTGGGCGAACACCAAGGCGCTGGAAGAGGCCGGGCTGCTTCATGGCAGGCAGGTCGGACAGGGCAATGAGATCGTCATGGCCGCGGACGGGCTCGCCGCCGGCGAGCTGCGCGAAGGCGAGGCCTTCGGGCCGGTCCTCGACCATTACGGGGCGAACAGGACGCGGCTTGGCCTCGAAGGTGCCGAGCCGGATCCCTATCCTTCGGCGAAGGAATTGGCGGCCGATCGCGACCTCATGCATCGCGGCCTGCAATGGTGCGCCAAGCACGGCATCACATCGATCCAGAACATGGACGGCAATCTCTACCAGCTCGAGCTGCTGGCCGGGCTGGAAAAGGAGGGGCGGCTTTTGTGCCGCACCAAGATCCCGTTCCACTTCAAGAATTTCATGAAGCTGGACATGCTGGAAAAGGCCTCGCGCATGGCCGCGACCTACAATTCCGAATGGCTTTCGTCCGGCATGGTCAAGGTCTTCTATGACGGCGTGCTGGATTCCTGGACGGCGGTGATGGTCGACGACTATGCCGACCGGCCCGGATGGCGCGGCGAACCGCTGTTTTCGCCGGAACATTTCGCCAAAGTGGCGGTCGAGGCCGACAGGCGTGGCCTGCAGATCGCCGTGCATTCGATCGGTGACGGCGCGGTGCGGGCGGTGCTCGACGGCTACCAGGCTGCGCTCAAGAAGAACGGCAGGCGCGACAGCCGGCACCGCATCGAGCATATCGAGGTGACGACGGCCTCCGACGTGCCGCGCTTCGCCGAGCTCGGCGTGCTCGCCTCGATGCAGCCGGCGCATCCGCCGGGCGCGCTGAACTTTCCGATGGAGCCGACGATCTCGCGCATCGGTCGCGACAAGTGGCCGCTGAGCTATGCCTGGCGCACGCTGAAAGATGCCGGCGCGCGCGTGGTGTTCGCGTCCGACTGGCCGGTTTCGCCGGTCGATCCGATCCTGTCCATCCAGGCGGCAGTGATGCGCAGACCTTGGGCAGAAGGCATGCCGGACCAGAGCTTCTCGTTGCAGGAAGCAATTGAGGGCTACACGGTCGAGGGCGCTTATGCGGAGTTCATGGAACATCGCAAGGGCCGCCTGAAAACGGGGTATCTGGCCGATATCGTCGTTTTGTCGGCTGATATCGAGGCGACGGCGCCGGAAGCGTTGCACACCGTGCGTCCGCTGACCACCATCTGCGGGGGGAAGGTCACCTATCAAGCCTAACGATGGCATAGGAATTGCTTAATTGAATAGGGGCTCGGATCGAGTCACTGCTGCGCAGTTGCCAAGCCGCCCGGCTTATGGTGACAATCAAACAGGAACACACCTGCCGACAAGAGCAGGCTTTCTCAATGGGGTAATCGTGCCGGAACAACCGGGTAAGAACGCGATCGAAGTTCGTGGTGTAAGAAAAGTATTTGGAACCGGTGAAAACCAGGTCGCCGCTCTCGACACGGTGTCGGTGTCGATCCGCGAGAACGAGTTTTTCACGCTGCTCGGCCCGTCGGGATGCGGAAAGACGACGCTGCTGAGACTGATTGCCGGCTTCGATTTCCCGACCGCCGGCGAGATCCTGCTGCACGGCCAGGATATCGCGCCGCTGCCACCCTACAAACGCCCGGTCAACACGGTTTTCCAGAGCTACGCTCTGTTCCCGCATATGACGGTGGCGCAGAATATCGGCTTCGGGCTGGAGATGCTCGACAAGCCGAAAGCGGAGATCGAAGCGCGCGTCGCCCAGATGCTGAAGCTGGTCAAGATGGAGGTGCAGAAGGCACGCCGCACCAGCCAGATTTCGGGCGGCCAGCAGCAGCGCGTGGCGCTGGCCCGCGCGCTGGCGCCGCAACCGAAGGTGCTTCTGCTCGACGAACCGCTGTCGGCCCTGGACTACAAGCTGCGCAAGGAAATGCAGATCGAGCTGAAGCGGCTGCAGCACGAAACCGGCATCACCTTCATCTTCGTCACCCATGACCAGGAAGAAGCGCTGACGATGTCAGACCGCATCGCGGTGATGTCGGCCGGCAAGATCCTGCAGGTCGGCACGCCGCGCGACATCTACGACCGGCCGGCGGAACGTTTCGTCGCCGACTTCATCGGCGAGACGAATTTCCTGCCTGGCACGGTGGTGTCGAAGCGGGCCGGAGTGGCCACGGTCAAGTTCGCCAGCGATGCGACAATCTCAGCGGGCTATCCGGAAGGCTTCGACCCGACCGGCGAGGTGACGCTGGTGGTACGTCCCGAGCATGCCGATCTGGTGCCCGATCCGGCCAAGGGCACGATCGCCGGGACACTTTCCAATATCGTCTATTTCGGCACCGACACGCATTATCACGTCAAGCTCGACGGCGGCGGCGAGGATTTCATCGTGCGCCATCAGAACAGCCGTTCGAGCGCGGTGACCTACGAGACCGGCGCCAAGGTCGGCATCCAGTTCGAGGAGGACGCCGCGCGCGTCCTGAAAGACTGATGACGACAGCCACGCTCTCCCCAACCACGATCTCCAAGGCCGCGTTGTTCGAGGCCCGGGCGGTGAAAGCCGGCGCACGGCGGAACCGGCTGCTGTCGCTGCCGGCGCTGATCATCATCGGCATTTTCGGCGTGCTGCCGCTGATCATCATCTGCGTCTATTCGTTCCTCGTCGCCGCGCCCTATGGCGGCGTGCAGTGGCAGTTCTCTACCGACGCCTATCTGAATTTCCTGTTCCAGCGCGATATCTTCGACGACACGCTGCAGTTCACGCCGGACTTCCTGATCATCTACCTGCGCTCCTTCCTGTTCGCGGTGGTGACGACGGTGATCTGCCTGCTGCTCGGCTTTCCGACCGCCTATTTCATGGCGACCCGGCCGCCAGCGCAGCGCAACTGGTGGGTGCTTCTGATCACCATCCCCTTCTGGTCGAACCTTCTGGTCCGCACGCTGGCGATCATGTTCATCATCCGCGACGAGGGCCTGATCAACGACGCGCTGCTGGCGCTCGGCGTGATCGATAAGCCGATCACCATGCTCTACACCAATTTCGCCATCCAGCTCGGCCTGCTCTACGCCTTCCTGCCGTTCATGGTGCTGCCGCTCTATTCGAGCCTGGAGAAACTCGACTTCCGGCTGATCGAAGCGGCTTACGACCTCTATGCGACGCGCCGGCAGGTGCTGTGGCGGGTGATCATCCCGCTGTCCAAGCCCGGCATCATCGCCGGCTGCCTGCTCGTCTTCATCCCGGCGCTCGGCGCCTATGTGACGCCGCTGATCCTGGGCGGCGGCGTGCACCTGATGATCGGCGATCTCATCGCGCAGCAATTCGGATCGGGACGCAACTGGCCGCTCGGCTGCGCGCAGGCGCTGATCCTGATGGCGGCGGTGCTGGTGGCGCTCTACTTCTATGTCCGCAACACGTCGGGGAAGATGCAGCATGGCTGAGCCCCGCATCATGGACATCAAGGACCAGCCGGGCTTCCGCTCGATCGCCATCATCTGCCTGCTGGTGCTCTATGTGCCGGTGCTGATCCTGATGATCTTCTCGCTGAACAGCGGCTCGCTGGTCACGCATTGGGAAGGCGTCACGCTCGGCTGGTATGGCAGCGCGCTGCTCAACGAGGAGTTCCACAGCGCCGCGAAGAACACGCTGATCATCTCGGTGACCGCGACGATCGTTTCGACCATCTGCGCGACGCTGGCGGCGATCGGCATGACCCGGGTGAAGCCATGGCGCGGGCTTGCCGCGGCCTTCATGGTCATCAACCTGCCGCTGATGGTGCCTGAGATCATCACGGCGGTGGCGACGCTCTCCTTCTTCGCGCTGATCGCCGGCACGCTCGGACTGAATTTCGGCATCGGCAATCTGATCCTCGCCCACACCGTGTTCTGCATCCCCTTCGCCTATATGCCGATCAGAGCGCGGCTCGAGGACATGGACCTGACGTTGGAATATGCAGCGGCCGATCTCTATGCGACGCCGTGGAACGCCTTCAAGCGCATAACGCTGCCGCTCTTGGTTCCCGGCATCATGTCCGGCGGCGCGCTCGCCTTCATCGTCTCCTTCGACGATTTCACCATCACGCAGCTCGTCGCCGGTCCCGGCCAGACGACACTGCCCCTCTACATCTGGAACCAGATCCGGCGGCCGATGACGCCTGAGATCAACGCCATCTCCACAATCCTGCTGCTGGTGTCGATCCTGTTCGTCTCGGTCTCGTTCCTGATTGCGCGGCGACGCGCCAAGTGACCAAGAGCTCCAACACAAAACAATGGGAAGGCAAGGAGAACATAAAATGTCTGGAAAACTGATGGCGGCCGTTTCCGCGGTCGTTCTGCTGTGGGCAGTGCCGGCGCTCGCCGACGGCGAACTGCACATCTACAACTGGGGCGATTACACCAACCCCAAGCTGATCGAAAAATTCGAGAAGCAGTACAACGTCAAGGTGACGCTGGACGACTACGATTCCAACGAAACCATGCTGTCCAAGGTGCGCGCCGGCAATTCCGGCTACGACATCGTGGTGCCGTCCGACTACACCGTGAAGATCATGGTCGAGGAGGGCCTGCTCGAAAAGACCGAGCCCAACGCGATGCCGAACGGCAAGAACATCGATCCGCGCTTCGTCGACGTCTATTGGGACTCCGGCCGGCACTACACCGCGCCCTGGCAGTTCGGCACGACGGCGTTCTCGGTCAACACGGACAAGTTCAAGGGCGACATCGATACGCTGGCGATCCTGTTCAACCCGCCGGACGAGATCAAGGGCCAGATCAACGTGCTCGACGACGTCAACACCGTCATGCATGCCGCCGAGCGCTATGCCGGCGTGCCGCGCTGCGGCGCCGACAAGGCCAATCTGAAGAAGGTCAACGATATCCTCATGGCCGCCAAGCCGTCGTGGAAGACCTTCAGCTACGACACCATCACCAAGATCACCTCCGGCGACGTCATCGTGTCGGAGCAATGGAACGGCGCCAGCTACCGCTCGCGGCAGAAGATACCGGCGATCAAATATGCCTATCCGAAGGAAGGCATCGAAGGCTGGATGGACAATGTCGCGGTGCTGAAGGGCGCCAAGAACCTCGACAACGCCAAGCTGTTCCAGGACTTCGTCATGGCGCCCGAGAACGCGGCGCTGATCTCGGAGTTCGCCGGCTATGACAACGGCATCGCCGGCAGCCACAAATTCCTGCCAACGGAGTTCGCCAACTCGCCGGAAATCAGCCCTCCAGCCGGCTCGCCGACGCCGGAATTCGTGCCGCCCTGCCCGCCTGACGTGGTCGAGATCTACAACAAGATCTGGACCAACCTGCGCAAATAATTTTGCGCAGCGCATGAAAGGAGGGAGGCTCCGGCCTCCCTTTCTTCGTTCAGGGAGGGGTCAATGACGTCCTATCGCAACTCCGATCCGCGCCCGCCGATCATGCAGGGCTCGCCGCCGAAGCTGGTTCCGCCGAAGCTCGATTGGGACCGGCCACCCTGGAACCGCTGGGCCTTCCAGCACATCCGCGAATTCCTGCCGACGGTCGAGGTGTGGCGCGGCAGCGGCCATCGCCATCGCCTCGAGCGCGAGGAGGTCGATCTCGACGACCTGCCGGTGGTCGACAGCAACGGAGCGCCAACGACGCTCGCCGGCTTGCTCGACGAAACCTATGCGGACGGCTTCCTGGTGCTGAAGGACGGCAAGGTTGCCTATGAGCGCTATTTCAACGGCATGGACGAGCGCACGCTGCATCTGTCGCAGTCGATGGCGAAGTCGGTCACCGGTTCGGTGTGCGGCATACTGGTCGGGCGCGGCCTGATCGACCCGGGCAGGCTGGTAACCGACTATCTGCCGGAGCTCGGCGAGACCGGCTGGGCCGGCGCCACCGTGCAGCACGTGCTCGACATGACGACGGGCGTACGCTTTTCCGAAGAATATACCGACCGCTATTCCGAGATCGGCCAGGTCGATGTCGCGACCGGCTGGAAGCCGATCCCGCCCGGCAGCGATCCGGATTTTCCGTGGCCCTCGCATTTGTTCGAGCTGATCCTGCGGCTGAAGGACAGAGTGCGCCCGCATGGCGAGGCCTTCGAATACCGCTCGATCGAGACCGACGTGCTCGCCTTCATCATGGAGCGGGTAAGCGGCAAGCGCCTGGCGCAGCTTGTCTCGGAAGAGCTATGGCAAAAGCTCGGCGCCGACGAGAGCGCTTGCTTCACCGTCGACAGCGCCGGCTATGCGCTGGCCGATGGCGGCTTCAACGCGACGCTGCGCGACTATGGCCGCTTCGGGCAATTGATCCTCGACAATGGCGGCGGCGTGATCCCGGCTGAGTGGATCGAGGCGACGCGTAGCGGCAAGCACGGGCCGAATTTCAGCCCGACCCTTCCGGACGGCAGCTACCGCAACCAGTTCTGGATCGAGGATTCGCGCTCGCGTTCGCTGATGTGCCGCGGCGTGTTTGGGCAAATGATCCACATGAGCTGGGAACACAGGATGGTCGTGGTGAAGCTTTCGACCTATCCGGATTTCCTCAACTCCGCCTATTCGGTGGCGACGCAGAAGGCGGTGCATGCCATCGCCGCCGCGCTGGCCTGAAAAGATAAACCGGGAGAATATCGTGACCGGCAAGACCGCGTTCGAGACCAAATACGGCTTTGCCCGCAAGGATGTGCGGCTCGACAACTGGCGGCTGGCGCCGTTCAACCGATGGTCTTTCCAGAATGTCGGCGAACTGGTGCCGAGCGCGCATGTCGCCGCAGCAGCCGGCAGCGAGGAACAGGCGAAATCGCTCGGCGCATTGCTCGAGGAGAAGCTCGCGCTTGCCGGCGGCAGTGAAACCGTCGCGGGCTTTCTGAAGCGTTCCGAAACGGACGGGCTGGCGATCCTGAAGGCTGGCAAGCCGGTCGGCGACTGGTCGGCACCGCATATGCCTTTCGGAGCCCGCCACATCATCTTTTCGATCAGCAAGTCGGTGACGGCGATCCTTGCCGGCATATTGGAAGGCGAGGGGCTATTCGACCCCAATGCGCCGGTGACAAAATACATCCCCGAGGCCAAGGGCTCGGCCTATGGCGATGCGAGCGTGCGCAACGTGCTCGACATGACGGTCAGCCTCGATTTCGAGGAAGCCTATCTCGATCCGGAAAGCGCCTTCGCCCGCTACCGCCGCTCGACGCTGTGGAATTCCGGCGGCGAATCGGAGAGCCTCGCGGCGTTCCTTATGACCATCCAGCGCCTGGCCGAGCCGCACGGCCAGACCTATCGCTACCGGTCGCCCAATTCGGACGTGCTCGGCATCCTGGTCGAGCGGGCCTCCGGCAAGCGCGTCAGCGAATTGCTCAGCGAGAAACTGTGGCTGCCGCTGGGTGCCGCCAGCGAGATGTCGGTGACGGTCGACATGGAAGGCACCGCCCGCACGGCCGGCGGCATGTCGATGACGCCGCGCGATCTTGCCCGCATCGGCGAGATGATGCGGCAGGGCGGCATGGCCAATGGCCGCCGCATCGTGCCGGAAGCCTGGGTGCGCGACACGGTCGCCACCGGCGGCAGCCATGAGGCCTGGCAGCGCGGCACGATGGTGTTTTTGTTCCCGAAGGGGCGCTACCGCAACAAATGGTACCAGACCGGCCACGACAGCGGCGCCTTCTGCGGCATCGGCATCCACGGCCAGTGGCTTTACGTCAACCCGAAGGCGGAAGTGGTGATCGCTAAAATGTCGTCGCAGCCGGAGCCGGTGGACGAGAAGCTGGACGATGACATCGTGGCCTTCCTGGAGGCGCTGAGCCGGATGGTTTGAGCCGATTGGCGGTTTGTTCTCACGGCTGTTTTCTGTGGACCTGCGCTGCCGGGTGAAAACGGCGCGGTTGGCGAAGCGATCTTCCCGGCCTATGGTCGCCGCTCTTTTCGACAGGGATCGGCATGGCATCGGACATCAAGCGCATCGCAGCAATCATCGCGGCCGAGATCGGCGCGCGGCCGGAGCAGGCCGCGGCGGCGATCGGGCTGCTGGACGAAGGCGCGACCGTTCCGTTCGTGGCGCGCTACCGCAAGGAAGTCACCGGCGGCCTCGACGACACGCAATTGCGCGACCTGTCCGAGCGGCTTGTCTATCTGCGCGAGCTCGATGCGCGGCGCGAGACGATCCTCGGTTCCATCCGTGAGCAGGGCAAGCTGACCGAGGATCTGGAGGCGAAGATCGCTGCGGCCAGCACCAAGGCTGAGCTGGAAGACATCTACCTGCCCTATAAGCCGAAGCGGCGCACCAAGGCCGAGATCGCCAGGGAGCGCGGGCTCGGGCCGCTGGCCGAGGCGATCCTCGCCAACCGGTCGGCGGTGCCGGCGGAGCTTGCGCTCGCCTATGTCACCGAAGAGGTGGCCGACGCCAAGGCGGCGCTCGAAGGCGCGCGCGACATCCTGTCGGAGCAGTTCGCCGAGAATGCCGACCTTGTCGGCAAGCTGCGCGCCCATATGAAGGAGCGCGCCTTCCTGCGCGCCCGTGTCGTCGACGGCAAGCAGGAGGCGGGTGCGAAGTTCTCCGACTATTTCGACCATGTCGAGCGATGGGCGAATGTGCCAAGCCACCGAGCGCTCGCTATGCTGCGCGGCCGCAATGAAGAGGTGCTGTCGCTCGACATCGAGGTCGATGCCGACGATCAGTCGCCGGTTAAGCCGGTCGAGCGCATGATCGCCAACGCCTACGCGATCGGCGCCAGCCTGCCGGGCGACCGCTGGCTGATGGAGGTTGCCGGCTGGACCTGGCGCATAAAGCTTTCCCTGCATCTGACGCTCGATCTGATGCGCGACCTGCGCGAGCGGGCCGAGGAGGAAGCGATCCATGTCTTCGCCCGCAACCTGAAGGACCTTTTGCTTGCCGCACCCGCCGGCTCGCGGCCGACCATGGGGCTCGATCCCGGCATCCGCACCGGCGTCAAGGTCGCGGTGGTCGACGGCACCGGCAAGCTGGTGGCGACGACGACCGTCTATCCGTTCCCGCCGAAAAACGACGTGCGCGGCACGCAGGCCGAACTTGCCGCCCTCGTCCGCCAGCACAAGGTCGAGCTGATCTCGATCGGCAACGGCACTGGCAGCCGCGAGACCGAGAAGCTGGTGGCGGACATGCTGTCCGCTATGCCCGTGGGTTCAGGTCCGAAGCCGCTCAAGGTGATCGTCAGCGAGGCGGGCGCCTCGGTTTATTCCGCGTCGGCCGCGGCAGCGGCGGAATTCCCGGGCCTCGATGTTTCGTTGCGCGGCGCGGTGTCGATCGCCAGGCGCCTGCAGGATCCGCTGGCCGAGCTGGTCAAGATCGAGCCGAAGTCGATCGGTGTCGGCCAGTACCAGCATGACGTCGACCAGTACCGGCTCGGACGCTCGCTGGAGGCGGTGGTAGAGGATGCGGTCAATGCCGTCGGCGTCGACCTCAACACCGCGTCAGCGCCGCTGCTGGCGCGGGTTTCCGGCCTTGGCCCATCGCTTGCGGACGCGATCGTCGCGCATCGCGATGTGACCGGACCGTTTGCCAGCCGCAAGGAGTTGCTCAAGGTGGCGCGGCTCGGACCTCGCGCGTTCGAGCAATCCGCCGGCTTCCTGCGCATTGCCAATGGCACCGAGCCGCTCGATGCTTCCTCGGTTCACCCGGAAGCCTATGGCGTGGCCAAAAAGATCGTCGCCGCCTGCGGCCGTGACGTGCGTTCGCTGATGGGCGACAGCGCCGCGCTCAAGGCGCTCGACCCGCGGGTGTTCGTCGACGAGCGTTTCGGCCTGCCGACGGTGCGCGACATCATCGCCGAGCTGGAGAAGCCCGGCCGCGACCCGCGTCCCGGCTTCAAGACCGCGACCTTTGCCGATGGTATCGACGACATCAAGGACCTGAAGCCGGGCATGCTGCTCGAAGGCACCGTCACCAATGTCGCCGCCTTCGGCGCTTTCGTCGATATCGGCGTGCACCAGGACGGGCTGGTGCATGTGTCGCAGCTGGCCGACCGCTTCATCAAGGATGCGCATGAGGTGGTGAAGGCGGGCGACGTGGTGAAGGTGCGGGTCGTCGATGTCGACATCAAGCGCAAGCGCATCGGGCTGTCGATGCGCAAGGATGGCGGCGAGGGTGGCGCGCCTCGCGGCGGCCAGCGTGACAGCGGCGGCGGCAAGCCCGCGCCGCGCTCGCCGGCGCCACAGCGCCAGCCGGAAAAGCCGGCGCAGGGCGCGTTCGGTGCGGCGCTCGCGGAGGCGATGAAGCGGAAATAGCTGGTGAGCGTGAAGCGTTCCGTTCCTTGCAATCGGTAGTAAAGATGCCTACCATATGCGTATGGCGAATGTAGAGAAAGTGAGTGTTGCACTCACTCCCGAAATGGCAAACATGATGCGGGAGGTTGTGGCTACAGGCGAATACGCCTCGGCTAGCGAAGTCATGCGCGAGGCATTGCGCGACTGGAAATTTCGCCGGACACAGCGTGATCAGGCTATCCACGAGTTGGGCCGTCTGTGGGATGAAGGCATGGCAAGCGGCAACGCGGTCGACGGGGACCAGGCTTTCGCCCGGATCAAGAATAAGCTCGATGCGAAAATCGCTGAACGCAAGTCATAAATGACGCTCCGTTTACGACCGTAAGCGCAGGCGGATATCGAGGCCATTGCTCTCTACGTCGCCGAAGATAGTCCGTCGGCGGCGTTGCGCTGGTATGGCGAGATGCTCACCCATTGTCAGCGCATCGCCGAAATGCCGGGAATGGGCATTGCCCGGCCGGAGGTGCGAGCCGACTTACGCACGTTTCCCGTAGGAAATTACCTTATCCTCTATCGCCAGATCGAAGCCGGGGCCGAGATCGTGCGCGTCGTTCACGGCGCGCGGCGGTGGCAGGAACTGCTCAGCTGAACGTCGAGACGCAACGACAGCCGGGACCGACCCAAACGCGTTCGGTGCGGCGCTCGCGGAGGCGATGAAGCGCAAGTAGCTACCACGCCAGGAAAGCCGGCTCCTTTTCAACCTGATCCAGCAGCCAGTCGCGAAAGCTGGCGACCGGCGGATGGCTGCGCTTGTCGTGCGGCACGACCAGATAATAGGCGCTGCGGCTCTGCATCGGTTGGCCGGGCGCGGGCACCAACTGGCCGCGCTGCAATTCTCCGGCAATCAGGATTTCCGGCAGCAGCGCCACGCCGAGCCCCGCCATGCAGGCCTGCGCGACCGTGCCGAACTGCTCGAACTGCATGCCGGGACCGGTCGGCGCCTCGAACCCCTGATGCTCGAACCATTCGCTCCAGGCGCCGGGGCGGGTTGCCATATGCAGCAGCGGCAGGCGGCTGATGTCGGCCGCCGTGACGATGTCGCGGGTGGCCAGGAATTCGGGGGAGGCCACCGGCATCACGGTCTCGCGCATCAAGAGCGTGCAGTCTGCCTCCGGCCAGTCGGGCATGCCGTGATGGATTGCAGCGTCCAGTCTTTCGCGTGCGAAGTCGAAGCGACCGATGCGGGTGGCGAAGTTGATGGTGATGTCCGGATGGCGGGCGACGAAATCCGGGATCAGCGGCATCAGCCAGCGCGTGCCAAAGGTCGGCAGGATGGCAAGGTTAAGAACACCACTATGCCGGTTGCTCATCAATCCGAGCGCGGCATCGCGCAGCTGGCCGAGCGCCGAACGCACCGCTTCGGCATAGATCTCGCCGGCCGCCGAGAGCCGGACATTGCGGCTGTCGCGCTCGAACAGCCGGCGCCCGAACTGCTCTTCCAAAAGCCCGATCTGTCGGCTGATGGCGCCCTGAGTCAGATTGAGCTCGCGCGCGGCCGCGGTGAAGGAGCCAAGTCGCGCCACCGCCTCGAAGGCGGCAAGGGCGGCCGTGTTGGGCAAAAGGCGGCGCTGGACGTTCATGATCCATTACTAACGCTCATTGATCCGTGATGCAATTTTGTTTGATTTTTCTCCGGCTGAGGCGGATAAGCCGGGCAACCTCAAAAATATTCTGGGAGTCCAAGGCCATGGCCGCCGAGAAGAACGCGTTCGTCTGGAACGATCCTTTCCTGATCGAGGACCAGCTTTCCGAGGACGAGCGCATGGTGCGCGACGGCGCGGCGGTTTTCGCCGCCGACAAACTCGCACCGCGCATCGAGGAGGCCTACGCCGACGAGAAGACCGACCCGTCGATCTTCCGCGAGATGGGCGAGGCGGGTCTGCTCGGCCTCACCATTCCGGAAGAGTATGGCGGGCTCGGCGCGGGCTACGTGACCTATGGCCTGGTGGCGCGGGAGGTCGAGCGCATCGATTCCGGCTATCGCTCGATGATGAGCGTGCAGTCCTCGCTGGTGATGTACCCGATCCATGCCTACGGCTCGGAAACGCAGCGCAAGAAATATCTGCCGAAGCTCGCCTCGGGCGAATGGATCGGCTGCTTCGGCCTGACCGAGCCGGATGCCGGCTCCGATCCGGGCGGCATGAAGACGCGCGCCGAGAAGACGGCGAATGGCTACCGGCTTTCCGGCTCCAAAATGTGGATTTCCAACGCGCCGATCGCCGACGTGTTCGTCGTCTGGGCGAAGCTGAAGGGCGATAACGGCAAGGACGAGATCCGCGGCTTCGTGCTGGAAAAGGGCATGAAGGGGCTTTCGGCGCCGAAGATCGGTGGCAAGCTCTCACTGCGGGCCTCGATCACCGGCGAGGTGGTGATGGAGGGCGTCGAGGTCGGCGAAGAGGCGCTGCTGCCCAACGCCAAGGGCCTCGGTGGTCCGTTCGGCTGCCTCAACCGCGCGCGTTACGGCATCTCCTGGGGCGCCATGGGCGCGGCCGAGGATTGCTGGCACCGGGCGCGACAGTATGGCCTCGATAGAAAACAGTTCGGCAAGCCGCTCGCCGGCACGCAACTGTTCCAGAAGAAGCTCGCCGACATGCAGACCGAGATCGCGCTCGCCCTGCAGGGCAGCTTGCGGGTCGGTAGGCTGATGGACGAAGGCAAGATGGCGCCGGAGATGATCTCGATCGTCAAGCGCAACAATTGCGGCAAGGCGCTCGACATCGCCCGCCAGGCGCGCGACATGCATGGCGGCAACGGCATCCAGATCGGCTACCACGTGATGCGCCATGCGCAGAACCTGGAGACGGTCAACACCTATGAGGGCACGCATGACGTGCATGCGCTGATCCTGGGACGGGCGCAGACGGGTATCCAAGCGTTTTTCTAAGATATGCCGATATTCAGGTGAGGCTGGCCTGACCTGAATATCGACACACCTTAAGCCGGCAACGCCGCTTAAATTAGGTGCAGCGCAACATCTCTGCTTGGAGAACGGCCAGGATTTGTGTCAGGGTCTGGCGGTTGAAACGCCGTTCTCCGGGGCCCCATGGCAATTCTGGCAGCAGTCCATCACCTGACCCATTACAAATATGACCGGCCGGTGGTTCTCGGCCCCCAGGTGATAAGGCTGCAGCCGGCGCCGCATTCGCGCACCAAGGTGCTCAGCCATTCGCTGAAGGTCGAGCCGGCAAACCACTTCGTCAATCTGCAGCAAGACCCCTACGGCAACTTCCTCGCCCGCTTCGTCTTTCCGGAGCCGGTGACCGAATTGAAGATCGAGGTCGACCTCGTCGCCGACATGACGGTCTACAACCCGTTCGACTTCTTCGTCGAGGAGAGCGCAGAGACCTTCCCGTTCGACTATCCCGAAGAGATCAGGGAAGACCTTGCCATCTACCGCACGCCGGAGCCAGCCGGGCCGCTCTTGTCCAAATTCCTGGAAAGCGTCGATCGCAGCCCGACAAATACCGTCAATTTCCTGGTCGACCTCAATGCAAGGCTGCAGCGCGAGATCGCCTACATCGTGCGCATGGAGACCGGGGTCTACTCGCCCGAGGAGACGCTCGCCGCGGCCAAGGGCTCATGCCGGGACTCAAGCTGGCTGTTGGTGCAGATCCTGCGCAATCTGGGCGTCGCCGCGCGCTTCGTCTCCGGCTATTTGATCCAGCTGAAGCCCGATCTCGTTTCGCTCGACGGGCCGCCGGGAACCGCCGTCGACTTCACCGACCTGCACGCCTGGTGCGAGGTCTATATTCCGGGCGCAGGCTGGATCGGCTTCGACCCGACCTCCGGCCTGCTGACCGGCGAAAGCCATGTGCCGCTCGCCGCGACGCCGCATTTCCGCAATGCCGCGCCGATCTCCGGCATGGCGAGCTTCGCCAATGTCGATTTCGGCTTCGACATGCGGGTCGACCGGATCGCCGAGCATCCGCGCATCACCAAGCCGTTCTCGGACGAAAGCTGGCAGGCGCTCGATACGCTGGGCGAGAAAGTCGACGCAGCGCTGAGAGACGGCGACGTACGGCTCACCATGGGCGGCGAGCCGACCTTCGTTTCGATCGACGATTTCGAAGCCGCCGAATGGAACACGGCAGCCGTCGGCCCGACCAAGCGCGACAAGGCGGACCAGCTCATCCGCCGGCTGCGCGAACGCTTCGCGCCGGGGGGCTTCCTGCATTACGGGCAAGGCAAATGGTATCCGGGCGAGAGCCTGCCGCGCTGGACCTTCTCGCTTTACTGGCGCACCGATGGCGAGCCGGTGTGGCGCGACCCTTCGCTGATCGCACGGGAGAAGGGCGATCCTGCCGTCGGACCCGAGCAGGCCGAGGGACTGTTGAGGGCGATTGCCGGCGAGCTCCGCATCGAACAGTCGATGGTCGGCGAGGCCTATGAGGATCCGGGCGAATGGCTGCTCAAGGAAGGCAAGTTGCCGGACAATGTCGACCCGTCCAATTCGAAGCTGGAAGACCCGGAAGAGCGCAGCCGCATGGCGCGCGTCTTCGAGCGCGGGCTGACAAAGCCGTCGGGCTATGTGCTGCCCGTGCAGCGCTGGAACAGCCAGGCCACGGGACAGCGCTGGCGCTCGGAAAAATGGAAGACGCGGCGCGGCCGCCTGTTCCTGGTGCCCGGCGATTCTCCGGTCGGCTACCGGCTGCCGCTCGGCACGCTGCCCTATGTGCCGCCGGCGCAATTCCCTTATATCGTGCCGGTCGATCCGTCTGTGCCGCGCGGCGCCTTGCCGGCGCGCGAGGCAATCCTGCCGGATGCCGCTCCGGTAGGGACTGAAGGCGCCGACGAAATGGCGCGCCGTCAGCAGGCGGTGTCCTTCACGGCGGCGACCGGCCAGCAGGATCGCGTCGAGCAGGAGCTCACTGAGATCGGCGGCGCGGTGCGCACGGCGATCACCGTCGAGCCGCGCGACGGGCGGCTCTGCGTGTTCATGCCGCCGGTCGAGGCGCTGGAAGATTATCTCGAACTGGTGGCAGCAGCCGAGAACGCGGCGAAGGCGATCGGCCTGCCGGTGCATATCGAGGGCTATGGTCCGCCGCATGATCCGCGCCTCAACGTTATCCGAGTGGCGCCGGATCCGGGCGTCATCGAGGTCAACATCCATCCAGCCGCCAACTGGCGGGAATGCGTAGCCACAACCACGGCCATTTACGAGGAAGCGCGGCAGTCGCGGCTCGGCACCGACAAGTTCATGATCGACGGCCGCCACACCGGCACCGGCGGCGGCAACCATGTCGTGGTCGGCGGTGCGACGCCAAATGACAGCCCGTTCCTGCGCCGGCCAGATCTCCTGAAGAGCCTTGTGCTGCAATGGCAGCGGCACCCGTCGCTGTCCTATCTGTTTTCCGGCCTGTTCATCGGCCCGACCAGCCAGGCGCCACGCTTCGACGAAGCGCGTCACGATTCGCTTTATGAGCTCGAGATCGCGCTGGCGCAGGTGCCGCATCCGGACAAGGGCGCAGCGCCGTTGCCCTGGCTGGTCGACCGGCTGTTCCGCAATCTCTTGACCGACGTGACCGGCAACACGCATCGTTCGGAAATCTGCATCGATAAATTGTTCTCGCCGGATGGCCCGACCGGCCGGCTCGGTCTGGTCGAGTTCCGCGGTTTCGAGATGCCGCCCAATGCGCGCATGTCGCTGGCGCAGCAATTGCTGGTTCGCGCGATCATCGCCCGGACCTGGAAGAACCCGCTCGACGGCCGCTTCGTTCGCTGGGGCACCTCGCTGCATGACCGTTTCATGCTGCCGCATTATGTCTGGGCGGATTTCCTCGATGTGCTGGAGGATCTGAAGTTCAACGGTTTCGACTTCCGCCCGGAGTGGTTCGCGGCGCAGCTCGAATTCCGCTTCCCGTTCTGCGGCGAGGTAAGCCAAGCCGGCGTCAAGCTGGAATTGAGGCAGGCGCTGGAGCCCTGGCATGTGATGGGCGAGCAGGGCGCGATCGGCGGCACTGTCCGCTTCGTCGATTCCTCCGTCGAGCGGCTGCAGGTGCGGACCGAAGGCCTCAACCCGGAGCGTCACGCCATCGTCTGCAACGGGCGCATCGTGCCGATGAAGGTGACAGACACCAGAGAGGTCGCGGTGGCCGGCGTGCGGTTCAAGGCCTGGCAGCCGGCCTCCGGCTTGCATCCGGCCCTGCCGGTCAACACGCCGCTGGTCTTCGACATCTATGACCGCTGGTCGGGGCGCTCTGTCGGCGGTTGCGTCTATCATGTCGCGCATCCGGGCGGCCGCAGCTATGATACGTTCCCGGTCAACGGCAACGAGGCCGAGGCCCGGCGGCTTGCCCGGTTCGAACCGCGCGGCCACACGCCGGGCGGCTATGTGCTGCGTGACGAAGAAGCCTCTGAAGAGTTCTCCATGACCCTTGACCTGAGGCGGCCGGCGAGATTCTGATCGACAATGGCCAAGGGGAATCAGAAACGGGCGAGCGGCAGGCCGCGGGCGCCGAGCCTGCTGGGGCGCTACCGGCCGATCGAAGGCGTCGTCGACGAGATGGTCGACGCATCGGGCGCTCCGCGTCCGGCCTGGCGCGCCTTCATAGAGGCGCTGGACGAACTGGGAGCGGAGCGGCTTGGCCGGCGCTTTGTCCGCGCCGACCAGTATCTGCGCGATGCCGGGGTCTATTACCGCGTCTATGACAAGGCCGGCGCCAATGAGCGCGAATGGCCGCTGGCGCATGTCCCGCTGCTCATCGACGAGAAGGAATGGGCCGAGATCAGCGCCGGGCTGGTCCAGCGCGCCGACCTGTTCGAGGCGATCCTGGCCGATGTTTACGGACCGAACCGACTGGTCGAGAAGGGCATTCTGCCGGCCGGTCTGATTGCTGCGAGCCCTGAATATCTGCGCCCCATCGCCGGCGTCCGGCCGGCCAATGGCCATTTTCTGCACATGGTGGCTTTCGAGCTCGGCCGCGGCCCGGACGGCCGCTGGTGGGTGCTTGGCGATCGCACCCAGGCGCCGTCGGGCGCTGGCTTTGCGCTGGAGAACCGCGTCGCCACCACGCGCGCGCTGTCGGACATCTATGGCGAGATGCATGTGCACCGGCTCGCCGGTTTTTTCCGCCGTTTTCGCGATGCGCTGAACGGCATGGCCAGGGACTCCGGCGGCCGCGTCGCCATCCTGACGCCCGGGCCGCTCAACGAAACCTATTACGAGCACGCCTATATCGCCCGCTATCTCGGCATCATGCTGCTCGAGGGCGAGGACCTGACCGTTTCCGGCGGCAGGCTGATGGTGCGCACCGTTTCCGGCCTGATGCCGATCGGTGTTTTGTGGCGGCGGCTCGATGCCGCCTTTGCCGATCCGCTGGAACTCAGGCCGGACTCGCAGATCGGAACGCCGGGGCTCGTCGAGGCGATCCGGCGCGGCTCCGTCTCGGCGGTCAACGCCCTGGGATCAGGCCTGATGGAGACGCGGGCATTGCTGTCGTTCCTGCCCAGGATCACGCGGGAACTGCAGGCTGACGATCTCAAGCTGCCGAACATCGCCACCTGGTGGTGCGGCCAGGAGACCGAGCGAAGCCATGTGCTGGCAAACATCGACCGTATGGTCGTCGGCCCGGCGCTGTCGACCCGGCTTGCCTTCGAGGACGACGGCGCGACCCGGCTCGGATCGGCCCTTTCGGCGGGCGAGCGGGCCGAGCTCGTCGCGCGCATCGAGGCGAACGGCGCCGGTTTCGTCGGCCAGGAAGCGGTGACGCTGTCGACCACGCCGGTGTTTGTCGGCGGCCTGCTGGAGCCACGCCCTGCCAGCCTGCGCGTCTATCTGGCGCGCACGCCCGAAGGCTGGACGGTAATGCCCGGCGGCTTCGCCCGTGTCGGCTTCTCGCTCGACCCGACAGCGATCGCCATGCAGCGCGGCGGCCAGGCGGCGGATGTCTGGGTGGTCAGCGACAGGCCGGTCGAGCGCGAGACGCTGTTGCCGCAGGAGCATGAGGGCTTCACCCGCACCATGCCGGGCAGCCTGCCCAGCCGCGCGGCGGAGAACCTGACCTGGCTCGGGCGCTATATCGAGCGCTCGGAAGACACGGTGCGCGTGCTGCGCGCCTATCACGTGCGGCTTGCCGAGACGTCCGATCAGGACATGCCGCTGCTTGCCGATATCAGGGATTATCTCGAGCCGTTCGGCATCGAGGTCGAAACTGCGATACCGCTGGGGCTGATCAGCACTTTGGACAGCGCGGTCTACAGTGCCGGCCAGATACGCGACCGTTTCTCGCCCGATGGCTGGCTGGCGCTGAAGGATCTGTCGAAGACCATTCACAAGTTCGCGGACACGGTGGCGCCCGGAGACGACGCGACGCGGGCGATGACGGTGATGCTGCGCAAGCTCGCCGGCTTTTCCGGCCTGCTGCACGAGAACATGTATCGCTTCACCGGTTGGCGTTTCCTGGAGATCGGCCGCAGGCTGGAACGCGGCATCCAGATCGCCAGAACGCTCAGCCGGCTGACAATGAACGGGGCGCCGGAGGGGGCGCTCGACATGATGCTGGAGATCGGCGACAGCGTCATGACCCATCGCCGGCAGTATCCGGTGCAGGCCGGGCGGCGCACGGTCATCGACCTGCTCGCGCTCGACCCGCTCAATCCCCGCTCGATCCTGTTCCAGCTCGAGCGGCTGAAGGCCGAGATCGGCATGCTGCCTTCGATCGGCGGCGAAGGGCACATGTCGCCCGCGGCCAAGGAAATCCTGCAGCTCAACACGGCAATAGCCGTCATGGAGCCGTCGGACATGAGCGCCAAGGTGCTTGATGAGCTCGCCGGCCAGATCGGCGATCTCTACAACAGCCTCTCCAGAGCCTATTTCGGGTAGGCGATGCTGTACGACATCAAGCTTCAGTTGCATTACGACTACGCCGCTGCCGCCGGCGGCGGACGGCACCAGGTGCGCGTCATGCCGCAGACGATCGCCGGGGTGCAGCGCGTGATCGCCGCCTCGCTGTCCTTCCAGCCGATGCCGGCCGAGCGTGCCGATTTTTCCGATTTCTTCGGCAACAACGTCACATCGATCGCCTTTCGCGACGCGCATGAGACGCTCGACATCCGGATGAGCGCGCGCGTGTCGGTCTCGCGGCCCGAGCCGGGTCTCGACGTCTCGCCCGATTTAAGCGGGCTGAAGTCGGAGCTCGATCTGGTGCGCTCGTTGTCGCCCGCTGCGCCGCATCATTTCCTCGCCGCCAGCGATCATGCCGCCATCGACGCGGCGATCACGGCCTATGCGCGGGAAAGCTTGGCCTCCTCGACGGTGGCCACGGCGGTTAATCTCTGCAACCGCATCCATCGCGATTTCACCTATGACGGCAAGGCAACGACCGTTCAGACGCGGGCCAGCGACGCCTTTGCGCTGAAGCGGGGGGTCTGCCAGGATTTTTCGCATATCATGATCGCCGGCCTGCGCGGACTGGGTATTCCGGCCGGCTATGTCAGCGGCTTCCTGCGCACGATCCCGCCCAAGGGCAAGCCTCGGCTCGAAGGCGCGGATGCCATGCACGCCTGGGTCAAGGCCTGGTGCGGGCGCGATGCCGGCTGGCAGGAATTCGATCCGACCAACGGCATGCGGGCGAGCAACGACCATATCACCGTCGGCTACGGCCGCGATTATTCCGACGTGGCGCCGATCGTCGGCGTGCTGAAAACCACCGGCGGCCAGGTCGGCGAGCAGGCGGTCGACGTCATCCCGGTCGCTGTCGAAAAGGTTTGACCACCTACCGATCGGGCGATAGGCGCTTCTCAAGGCGAGGTGTGGCCGGTATCTTGGGCCTCGGGATTGGCCGCTCCCGGATCGCGTAGCGGCGCGGAGACAGATTTGGAAGCCGTCAGCGTCATCATTCCGGCACACGATGCGGCCCGCACGATTGCCCGCACGCTCGCTTCGCTAGCGTCGGAAAAAGCGGTTATCGGCGAGGTGCTTCTGGTCGACGATTCTTCCTCCGACGCCACCGCTGCCGTCGCCACGGAAGCTGCGTTGCGACTTGGCTTGCCCTTGCGCGTCATCAGGTCGAGCTGCCGCGATGCCGGCGGCTCCAGAAATCTGGCTCTGGAACAGGCCTGCTTTCCCTGGATCTATATGATCGATGCCGACGATCTTCATCTGGAGGGCGGCCTGCGTGTGTTGCTGGCCAAGGCCATGACGCAATCGGGCACCGACATGGTGGTCGGCGCCTACCACCGGCGGGTCGACGGCGAGGAACGGTCCACTAAAATACCGAGCGGATACGCGGCGAGCGGGCCCCCCAACGCCTGCGCCTATCTCGAAGGGCGGATACGGTCGATCGCCGTCGGCAGCGCGCTGGTGTCGCGGCGGATCATCGGCGAAACGAGATTCCCGACCGGGCTTGCCTATGATGAGGACACGCTGTTCTGGGCGCGCCTGATGGCCAAGGCCTCGCTCGCGGTCGTGACACAACCCATCTTCATCTATTTCGTGTCGGCGGAGCGCTCCGACGATCGTTTCACGGTCAGAGCTGCTGCGCGCTTTCTCGAATGGCGCCTGGCGCTACGCCAGCTCCGGTCCTGCGGCATCGCAAAGCAGTCGCTGAAGATGA
Source organism: Mesorhizobium australafricanum (assembly GCF_033977265.1). Classification (NCBI taxonomy): domain Bacteria; kingdom Pseudomonadati; phylum Pseudomonadota; class Alphaproteobacteria; order Hyphomicrobiales; family Phyllobacteriaceae; genus Mesorhizobium; species Mesorhizobium australafricanum. The sequence goes on from NZ_JAVIIT010000007.1 coordinate 242,792, forward strand.
GGGAGGGCCTCGTCGCCTTGAAGATCGCGCGCGTTTATTACGCGCGCGGCGATTTCGACATGGCGGCGAGATTCCTCAGGGTGGCCGAGGCCGCGCCACGGGCGGGCGGGGATGTCTGGCGCTGCATGCGCTATCGGTTGAAGATCAGGCTGCGGCGCCGGTTCTCGGCGCCGGCCGGCCAACTGCAACGCGCCTGATGGCCGAGAGGCCGGACCTTGCGGTCGTGGTGATTGGTTTCCGGGCGCCCGCCGAACTGGTGGCTGCGGTAAGGTCGGTGCTCGACCAGGATATTCCGCTCGAAATCGTGGTGGTGAATTCCGGCGGCGGAAACGCCAAGGCGCTTCTTGCCGATTGCGGCATCGACGTGAGGGTCATCGATGTCGAGGAGCGGCTGCTTGCCGGCGCCGCTCGAAATCGCGGCATCGTGGCCACGCAGGCTCCTTTCGTCGCCTTTCTTGCGGACGATTGTCTCGCCCATCCGGGATGGGCGCAAGCCAGGCTGCAACGACACCGGCAGGGCATCCCGGCTGTTGCGAGCGCGATCTCGAACAGTCACCCGCGCAATCTGGTCGCCTGCGCGGCGCATCTCGTCACCTACATGCGGCGCCTGCCCGGCCTTCCCGCCGAAAAGGCACAGCGCTACGGCGTATCGTTCGACCGGAAGCTGTTCGAGCGATACGGGGCGTTCGACGAGCGGATGACGTCGGGAGAAGACACCGAATTCATGGCCAGGCTGCCGGAGGCTTTGCAGCCGGTCTGGGAACCGAGGGTCCTGACCATTCATCGCAACGAGACGAGCCTATTCGGATTGCTTGCCGACCAGTATCGGCGCGGGCGCCGCTACGGCGTCTATCTCGGGTCCGTCGACGCCGAGAAATCCGTGCGCCCGTTCCGCAAGGTGTTCCGGGACCGGCGCAATGTCGGCAAGCTGGCCAAAGAGGGGCTGTCCGGCAAGGAAAGGACTTTCGCAAGGCTGTCGCTGCCGATCGTGTGGATGGCATTGTTCGCCAAATCGCTGGGGGCGTCCGTCGGCGCACGGTATGGCGACAAGACGGGCCGCCGCCGATGATCACCATCGCGATGAAGTCGCCGCGCCGGCGCCGCGGTCGATGGCTTTGGTCGCGGCAGAAAATCGTCGCCGTGTTCAGCTATCGCTACGATCAGCATCTTGTGCCCGACCTTATCGCCAATCTCGACCCCGTCGTCGACGGCTGGATCGCCTATGATGACCGCGCCTCGGACGGGATTTTCAGCAGCGAGCCGCAAAGGCGGCGCGCGCTTATCGCCGCGGCCTATGAGGTGGGCGCAAATTGGGTTCTGGCCGTGGATCCCGACGAAAGGCTGGAAAATGCCGTCGCCAGCCGGATCGGCCGATTGATCAGCGGGTCCAGGCATGTCGCGTGGGGGTTCCGCTGCCGGGAGATGTACACGCCGGCCAGCTACAGGATCGACGGTGCCTGGGGCCGGAAGACGCAGCACAGGCTTTTCAGCGCCTATCACCCTGACCGCTATCGATCGAAGGATCTGCATGGCGCCTGGTTTCCCGAGGATATCGGCTTCAGGCTCAAGGACAGCGGCCTCAATCTTTATCATTTGAAGATGATCGAGCCAAAGCGGCGCGTGGCGCGTCGCGACCTCTACAATCGTCTCGATCCGGATCGCCAACTGCAGCCGATTGGCTACGACTATCTGGCTGACGAGGCGGGAATGATCCTCGAGGCCGTACCGGCGGGGCGGGAGTATTTTCCCGCCCATGCCGACGATGGCGGACTCTGGATGGCGGATGTATCGGCCGACCGGCAGGGCTGAAAAGCTGTTTCGGAACCAGTCACCGGCGTGCGGCTTTATCTACGGATAATCTCGCGGAGCCGGCATGTTGCGGCATTCACAATTGTCTTCGGGCCGTTCAGCGCGGGACGAGGAATCCCGCAGGAACGGTGCGCTCGGCTCCGCCAAGAGCGCATCGCTCAGCTATGTGAGCGATGCCGATCCCGGCATCCGCAGATTGAGGAACGGCGCGGGATTTTCCTATTCGGGACCCAATGGAAGAGCCGTCGACAAAGGGGCGCTTGCCCGCATCAAGGCGATCGTCATTCCGCCTGCCTGGACGGATGTGTGGATCTCGCCCGATCCGGGCGGCCATATCCAGGCAACCGGCCGGGATCAGCGCGGCCGTAAACAGTACCGTTATCACCCGCAATGGATCGAGGAACGCGACGGCGTCAAATATTCCAGCCTCGTCGCCTTCGCGGAAAGCCTGCCCGCTCTCAGACGGCAGATCGATGCCGATCTGCGCCGGCACGGGCTGCCTCTGGAGCGCGTCGTCGCCTCGGTGGTCTGGCTGCTCGACAACACCATGATCCGGATCGGCAATGCGGCCTATGCCCGGGATAACAAGAGCTTCGGGCTGACCACGCTGCGCGATCGCCATGTCGAGATCACCGGCTCCAGCCTGCGCTTCGCCTTCAAGGGCAAGTCCGGCAAGGAATGGAAGCTGAAGCTGGTCGATCGCCGCATCGCCAAGGTTGTGCGCGGCACGCAGGATCTGCCCGGACAAAAACTGTTTCAATATCTCGATGAGGATGGCGACCGGCGGCCGGTGCGTTCGGAAGACGTCAACCGCTATATTCGCGAGGCTTCCGGCGCCGAATTCAGCTCCAAGCATTTTCGCACCTGGGGCGGCACCATCCATGCGGCGTCGCTGTTTGTTCAGACGGAACTTCCCGAGGCCAAAACTCAGCAAAAACGGGTGATAAACAATGTCGTCGACAAGGTCGCCGAGCGGTTGGGCAATACCCGTGCCGTCTGCCGCAAATGCTACATTCACCCGCTGGTGTTCGAGGCGTGGACCGAAGGGCGCCTGCTTGACGAGATGGCGGAGGCCAACAAGCGCAAACGCCTGATATCCGGCCTCGACGAGGAAGAAACGCTCGTGCTCAGATGGCTGCAGGCCCAAGGCGCCTGACAGCCGGCCGCGAAAGACCGCCAAGCCCGTGATCGCCCGCCTAATTTTTTTATCGACCTTGTGTCGGGAAGGGTCCTACTGTCGCGTCCTTTGATACGGAAAGGACCTGCCATGCTCTATGCCATTCTTTGCTACGCCTCCGAAGACGTCGTCTGTTCCTGGAGCAAGGAACAGGACGACGAGGTCATGGCGAAGCTCCTCGATGTGCAGGACAAATACGCCAAGGCTGGGCGGCTCGGGCCGGTTGCCCGCCTTCTGCCGACGACTGCGGCGACCACGCTGAGAAAGGTCAAGGGCGAAGCGATCGTGCTCGACGGGCCGTTCGCCGAGACCAAGGAACAATTCCTCGGTTTCTACACGCTCGAATGCCGCGATCTCGATGAAGCCGTCGAGTTCGCCCGCGAACTTTCCGAGGTCAATCCGAGCGGTGGCTCCTACGAGATCCGGCCGGTTTCGATCTTCAACCCCACCAAGGTCGCCGTATGACGGAGCTTGCCTGGATAAGCACAGCGATCAGCAATGCCCGTCCGCAGGCGATGGGCGCGCTGCTGCGCTACTTCCGCGACCTCGACGCCGCGGAAGAGGCTTTCCAGGACGCATGCCTGAGGGCACTCAAGAACTGGCCGAAGAATGGGCCGCCGCGCGATCCGGCGGCCTGGCTGATCTTCGTCGGACGCAACAGCGGCATCGACGCCGTGCGCAAGCGCGCCAAGCAGGCGCCGATGCCGGAAGAGGACCAGATCTCCGATCTGGAGGACGCCGAGAGAGACATCGCCGAGCGGCTCGACGGCGCGCATTACCGCGACGATATCCTGCGGCTCTTGTTCATCTGCTGCCATCCGGATCTGCCGGCAACGCAGCAGATCGCGGTGGCGCTGCGCATCGTGTCCGGCCTCACCGTCAAGCAGATCGCGCGCGCTTTCCTGGTGGGCGAGAGCGCCATGGAGCAGCGCATCACACGCGCCAAGGCGCGCATTGCCGATGCCGGCGTGCCGTTCGAAACGCCGGGCGCGGTCGAGCGCTCGGAGCGGCTCGCCGCTGTCGCCGCTATGGTCTATCTGATCTTCAACGAAGGGTATTCGACCAACAGCGGCGAGGCGCCGGCCCGCGCGCCGCTTTGCGAAGAAGCGATCCGGCTCGCCCGCCTGCTTCTGCGGCTGTTCCAGACGGAACCGGAAATCATGGGTCTTACCGCGCTGCTTCTGCTGCAGCATGCGCGGGCGCCGGCGCGTTTCGACGAGAATGGCGAGATCGTCCTTCTGGAAGACCAGGACCGCTCGCTATGGAGCCGCAAGATGATCGACGAGGGCCTGGCGCTGGTCGACAAGGCGCTGCGCCACCGCAAGCCCGGTCCTTACCAGGTGCAGGCGGCAATTGCGGCGCTGCATGCGCGGGCGGCTGTCGCCGAGGATACCGACTGGAACGAGATCGACCTGCTCTATGGTCTGCTGGAGCAGATGCAGCCGTCGCCGGTGGTGACGTTGAACCGCGCGGTCGCGGTCAGCAAGGTGCGCGGCCCGGAGGCCGCACTTGCCATGATCGAGCCGCTGGAAGAGCGGCTGTCGGGCTATTTCCACTTCTTCGGCCTGCGGGGTGGGCTGCTGATGCAGCTTGGCCGCAACGAGGAGGCGCGTGTTGCCTTCGACCGCGCCATCGCTTTGGCCAACACGGCGGCAGAGGCAGCGCATATCCGCATGCATATCGACCGGCTGATCAAGGAAAGCAGCAAAACGTCCTCGATCCAGAAGGCACGCTGATCCGACTTCGCTGTCTGGCCCAATTTCGCAATCCGGCCTTGGACCATGCCGGGGTGGCGGTTTTTCCCTGAAACGAGTAATGCCACGCCATCAAAGCGCCCAGGCGTGCCCGACGGCAGGTCCAGGACATGGCGCATGGCTCCATTCCCACCCCATGAGAGGCGGGATCTGAAAGGGACAAAAATGACGTTAGCGAAGGAAACGGCCTCACTTCTTGAGAAACTCGGAGTTGCCAAGGATGCGCTCTCCGGCGGTGACCTCATCGTGCGCAGCCCGGTGACGGGCGAACAGATCGCGGCGCTGAAGTCGATCTCGGCCGCAGATGCGGGCAAGGCGATCGATGCCGCGCACAAGGCTTTCCAGAGCTGGCGGCTGGTGCCGGGCCCGAAGCGCGGCGAACTGGTGCGCCTGCTCGGCGAGGAATTGCGCGCGCATAAGGACGAGCTTGGCCGGCTGGTGTCGATCGAGGTCGGCAAGATCCCGTCCGAGGGTCTCGGCGAGGTCCAGGAAATGATCGATATCTGCGATTTCGCCGTCGGTCTCTCGCGGCAATTGTACGGTCTCACCATCGCCACCGAGCGTCCCGGACATCGCATGATGGAGACCTGGCATCCGCTCGGCGTCGTCGGCGTGATCTCGGCCTTCAACTTCCCGGTCGCGGTGTGGTCGTGGAATTCGGCGCTCGCCTTCGTCTGCGGCGATGCCGTGGTGTGGAAGCCGTCGGAAAAGACGCCGCTGACGGCGCTCGCCTGCGAGGCGATCTTCAAGCGCGCCGCAAAACGTTTCGGCGCCGACGCGCCGGAAGGCCTGCTGCAGGTCTTGATCGGTGACCGCGTCGCCGGCGAGGTGCTGGTCGACCATCCGAAGGTGCCGCTGGTCTCGGCCACCGGCTCGACACGCATGGGCCGCGAGGTCGGCCCGCGGCTCGCCAAGCGCTTTGCCCGCGCGGTGCTGGAGCTCGGCGGCAACAATGCCGGCATCGTCACGCCCACCGCCGATCTCGACATGGCGCTGCGCGCCATCGCCTTCGGCGCGATGGGCACAGCCGGCCAGCGCTGCACGACGCTCAGGCGCCTGTTCGTGCATGACAGCGTCTATGACGCGCTGCTGCCACGATTGAAGAAGGCCTATCAGTCCGTTTCGGTCGGCAATCCGCTCGAAGGCAAGGCGCTGGTCGGTCCGCTGATCGACAAGGCTGCCTTCGACAACATGCAGAAGGCGCTGAAGGCGGCCGAGGCGCATGGCGGCAAGGTGACCGGCGGCACGCGCGTCGAGAACGGCCATCCGGACGCCTATTATGTGCATCCGGCGCTGGTCGAAATGCCGAAGCAGGTTTCACCGGTAACCGAAGAGACCTTCGCGCCGATCCTCTATGTGATGAAATATTCCGATTTCGACGAGGCGCTGGAGCAGCACAACGCGGTCGGCGCCGGCCTGTCGTCATCGATCTTCACGCGCGACCTGCAGGAGTCCGAGCGCTTCCTCGGCGTCGACGGTTCGGACTGCGGCATCGCCAACGTCAACATCGGCACCTCGGGCGCGGAGATCGGCGGGGCGTTCGGCGGCGAGAAGGAAACTGGCGGTGGCCGCGAGAGCGGCTCGGATGCCTGGAAGGCCTATATGCGCCGCGCCACCAACACGGTGAACTTCTCCAAGGCGCTGCCGCTCGCGCAGGGCGTCTCGTTCGACATCGATTGAACGAAACGGCGCCGCCTAAAGCGCGTCGCGCTGAAACGGATTCAGGCGACGCGCTTTAGGTCTTTGTTTTGATGCATGTCGATGTCCCAGAACCGCTGCACACTTCTGGGCGACATGCATTAGAGCGGCGCCGTTTTCCGAACGGAAAACCGCCCACACTTTTCCTGGAGTTGCTCTAGAAAGCCTTGCCGGTCACGGGATCGAACAGGCGAAGCGCGTCCGCGTCGAAGACAAACGCGCATGGCTGGCCTTTGGCGACGCGGGCTTGCGGCGGCAAGGTCGCCGTCAGTCTTTGCGCTCCGACCCGGGCAGTGGTGACTTGTTCGGGACCTGTCAGCTCGACGACGTCGATCTCGACCGGCAGCGACAAGTCGGCGCTGCTGCCCGGTCCAAGGCGGAGCGCTTCGGGCCTGATGCCGACGACAATTCTTGCCCCGTCACGGGCCACGCTTGCGTAGCGCGCCGGCAGCGCCAGCCGCGCATCCGTGCCGGCGATGGCGAGCTTGCCGTCCGCCACAACCGCTTCCAGCATGTTCATCGCCGGCGCGCCGACGAAGCCCGCGACATAGAGCGTCGCTGGATGGTTGTAGATCTCCTGCGGCGTGCCGAGCTGTTCGATGCGGCCGTCGCGCATGACGGCGATGCGGGTCGCCAACGTCATCGCCTCGATCTGGTCGTGCGTGACGTAGACGACCGTGGTGCGCAGCATCTCGTGCAGGCGCTTCAGCTCGGTGCGCATTTCGAGGCGCAGCTTGGCGTCGAGATTGGAGAGCGGCTCGTCGAACAGGAAGACCTGCGGCTTGCGCACCAGCGCCCGGCCGATGGCGACGCGCTGGCGCTGGCCGCCGGACAACTGGCCGGGCTTGCGGTCAAGCAGGCTCTCTATCTGCAAGAGTCTCGCTGCTTCGTGCACCGCCTTGTTGCGCTCGGCGGCGGGAACCTTGCGCATCTCCAGGCCGAAGCCAATGTTGCGGCTCACGGTCAGGTTCGGATAGAGCGCGTAGGACTGGAAGACCATGGCGATGTCGCGGTTCTTCGGATGCACGCCAAGCACCGACCGGCCGCCGATCAGCACGTCGCCGCTCGTTGCCTCGGCGAGACCCGCGATGATGTTGAGCAGGGTGGACTTGCCGCAGCCCGAGGAGCCGAGCAGCACCAGGAACTCGCCGTTTTCGAGCGCGATATCGATGCCTTTCAGTGTCTCGACGCTGCCGTAATTCTTGCGGACGTCGCGGATTTCAAGCGCGCTCATGGACGGCATCCTCGAATTGGATCGGCCCGCCATAGTCGCGGGGCAGGGTTGAGATGGCGCGCGAGGCCACCCGTATGGCGGCGGACAGGCAGTTCTCCAGCGGTCGCCCCTGCGCCAATGCGGCCAGGAAGGCGGCGTTGAAGACATCGCCGGCGCCGATCGTGTCGACGACGGTGACACGCGGTGCCGCCGCTCCAATGAGCTCGCCGTCCGCGCCGATGGCAATCGCGCCGTCCGGTCCGCGCTTGACGACGACGGTGGCCCCACCCTTCATGCCGTCGCGGATCTTGCGCGCGGCTTCCACTGGGTTTGCCTGGCCGGCCAGCGTCGTCGTCTCGACCTCGTTGAACAGGGCCAGTTCGCAGCGCGACAGCCAGCCGCGCGCCGCGCTGCAGTTCGCCTCCGTCCAGCCGTCGATCGGCCAGCCGGTGTCGAGCGCGACGGCGATGCCGTGCGATTCGGCCCAGTCGAAGAAAGCGTCGTAATCGCGCGTCAGGTCGTCGGTGAGGAAAGAGCCGCAGAGCAGCGCATAGCCGCCGGAAAGCCGTTTCCCATCGAGCACGGAGAGCACGTCGCCCAGGCTGAAGCGGGGCAGGTGGCCGCGCGTGGTGAAGAAGGTGCGCTCGCCATCGGGATGGGTCATGCCGACCGACAGCGTCGTGCCTTCGGGACGAACCGGCCATTTTTGCGCGCGGCGTCCGAACGCCTCGCGCAGCCAGCGGCCGAACTGGTCGTCACCAAGATTGGCGGCGATCTCGAAATCGATGCCCAGCGCCTGCCAGGCGAGAGCCGTGTTGCCGGCCTGGCCGCCGGCCCGTAGATCATCGTGGTCGACGACGGTCTCGGTGCCTGCCTTCGGCCATGGCGCGACCGGGCCGACGATCAGGTCGACATTGACGTTGCCGATCACCGCGAGCGGCCGCATCATTCGCTCCGCGTGATCTTGGTGGTGCGCACCGGCGTTCCGGCATTCTCGACGCGGGCATCGGCGAAGGCGATCATCAGCCGCTGCGCCACCGGCAGCATGGCAAAGACCGCCGCCAGCCCGGAGGCAGGCTTGAACCTCAATGTGACGGCGCCCGCGACCGGCGGCATGCCAGAAGCGTCGAAGACGATCAGCGGCGCGCCGGCTTCGACGACGGACAGGGCCATGGCGGTAACGAGATCGGCGGTCGAATCCTTGCCGCGGAAGAGGACGATGCCGATTTTTTCGCCGAGCATCTCCATCGGTCCATGGCGAAGCTGGCCGCCTTCGAGGGAATAGCAGGGCAGGCGCGACAGTTCCGTGAGGCCGAGCGCCAATGCTTCGGCCACACCTTGAAGGCCACGGCCCGACGTGACCACGGTCGCCACATTGCCGAGCGCTACAAGCGCCGCATCGATCGCAACCGTCTCCGGCTCGTTAAGTGCGGCAAGGGCGGCGGCGGGATCCTCGCCGAACGCGGCCAGGATGGCGAGATGCAGGGCGAAGGTCACGGTCAGGCTGCGGGTCGCGGCAAAGGCGAGCTCGGTGCCGCCGGCGCCGACGAGGCAAGGCACGGTACGGCCAAGGAACGAGCCAGCCTCCAGCGTCAGGCCGAAGGTTTCGGCGTGACCGCCAGTCTCGGCAAACCAGCGCAACACCTCGGCGCTTTCGCCCGACTGCGAGGTGACGATCACCGTCTTGCCGGCAAGCGGCAGCGGCTGGCCGAGCTGTTCCGACAGCGGCAGCGCGATGGCATCGATGCCGTGCGCGCGATAGAGCGGCTCGACGGCACGGGCGACGGCATGCGAGGCGCCCATGCCGAGCAGGACAAGCCTGCCGGTCTTCCTGATCGAGGCGGCGACCTTGGCGGCTACCTCCTGATTGTTCTCGAAGGAGGCAAGCGCATCCTCATGCTGGCGCGCCATCTCGCGGTCGATCGCGACAAGCCCGGCCGGGCGTTTCTTTTCTGCAGTCATCATTATCCTTTCACACCGCCGCTAGTGAGGCCCGAGATCAGCGCGCGTTGCATGACGAGGCCGATCAGCACTGGCGGCAAGGCCGCAAGCACGCCGGCGGTGGCGATCAGTCCGTAGTCGGAGACGCGGCCGCCGGCGAGATCGGCGATGGCGACAGTCAGCGTCTTTGCCCGCTGATCCGAGGTGAAGAGCAAGGCGTAGAAGAACTCGTCCCAGGCAAGCAGCACGGCAAACAGCGCCGATGTCGCCACCACGGGTGCCGCCAGCGGCAAGGTGATGATGCGCCAGGTCTGGAACAGTCCCGCCCCGTCGATCATCGCCGCGGCCTCGATCTCGCGCGGGATGGAATCGAAACCCGATTTCATCAGCCAGGTGGTGAAGGGCGCCAGGATCGTCAGATAGATCAGCGCCAGGCCAAAGACGTTGTTGAGCAGGCCGAGATAGGACAGGCCCATATAAAGCGGCACGGAAAGCGCGACCGGCGGCAGCATGTAGGTGGCGATCACCATCGACAGCGACCAGCCCACCGAAGGCGTGCGCGAAACGGCCCAGCCAGCCGGCACGGCAAGCAGGATAGCTGCGAGCGTCGCCATGCCGGCGACCTCCAGGCTGTTGCGCAACGAGGCGGTGAAGGCGGCGCCGGCGCTGTTTTCGGCGGTCGAAAGAAGCTGCGCGTAACGGGAGAAGTCGGCCGCTTGCGGCCACCAGCGCAGCGGCTTGGCGGCGAGATCGGCCGCCGGCGATATGCTCATGACGAAGAGCCATGCGAGCGGGGCCAGGATTACGGCGGCAAGCAGGATGGCGCAGACATAGATGAAAGCGGTGAAGACCTGGCCCTTGCGCTCCATCAGGCCGCGCTCCCGGCGGTCTTGCGGACCAGTGTCGCATAGGCGACGGCGAGCACGGTGACGAGCAAGGTGACGATCAGCGCCAGCGAGGCGCCGGAGCCGGCGCGCTGGAAAGAGAAGGCCTCCTGGTAGACGAGGATCGACAGCGTGCGCGTGCTGTTGGCCGGGCCGCCGCGGGTCATCACCCAGATGATGTCGAAGACCTTGAAGGCCTCGATGGTGCGCAGCACGAGCGCCACCATCAGCGGACCGGCGAGATAGGGCAGGATGACAAAGCGGAAGCGGGCGAAGGGGCCGGCGCCGTCGACAAGCGCCGCGGCGGTGATGTCGCGCGGCACCGCCTGCAGGGCGGCAAGCGCGATCAGCGCCACCAGCGGAAAATTCTTCCAGCAGTCGGCCACGATCAACGCCGCCAGAGCGGTTCCCGGCTCACCCAGCCAGGAGCGATAGTCATCGATGAGACGGAGCTGCGTCAGCGCTGCGTTCAGGGCGCCATATTCGGGATTGTAGATCAACCGCCAGAGCGTCGCGTTGACGACGGTAGGCAGCGCCCAGGGCAGGATCATCAGCCCGCGCAAGATAGCGCGGCCGCGGAATTCCTGGTTGAGCAAAAGTGCCGCAAGCACGCCGATCACCATCTCGGCGGCGACCGAGATGACCGCGAACCAGGTCGTGGTCGCGAGCGTGCGGTTGAAATTCGAGCTCGTCAGCATCTTGGTGTAATTGTCGAAGCCGACATAATTGCCCGCCGTGCCGACCAGTTGGGCGTCGGTGAAGGAGAGCCTGACGGTATCGACCAATGGCCAGCCGATGACGGCGACCATGATCACCAGAAGCGGCAGCATCAACAGCCACGCGCGAGTCGTCATCCAGGTGCCTGACATCAGAGGCGCCTCTCTTCCTTCATCCGATCAGAAATAGCACGGGCGGCGCTCGTGTATGAGGCCGCCCGCACGTCGAGGAACGCCGGATCAGAGGCCGCTGTTTTCGGCGGCGGTCTTGAGCGCGTCTTCCGGTGTCGTCTGGCCAAGCAGCGATTCCTGGATCGCCTGCTGCAGCGCCGTCGACAGCTGCTGATATTTCGGCGTGGTCGGGCGCGGATACATCGCGGCGAGACCAAGCTTGGCGGCGGCAATCAGTTCTTCCTGGCCCTTGGTGACGGCCGGATCGTCATAGGACGAAGCCCAGATCGGCAGCGAGAGCTTGGCATACTGGTTCTGCGTCGCCTGCGAGGTCATGAACTCGATATATTTCCAGGCTTCGTCCTGATGCTTCGATACCGCCGTGACACCAAGGCCCATCGACCCGTTGACGGCCGAGACCTCGCTGGTGCCGGCAACGCCCGGCGCCGGCACGACGCCGACCTTGCCAGCGACCTTCGAGTCCTTCGGATCGTTGGCCATGTTGTACATATAGGTCCAGTTCAGCGCGAAAGCGGCATCGCCGTTCTCGAACACCTTGCGGACGTCCTCTTCCAGGAATTCCTTGGAGTTCGGATTGGTCAGGCCCGACTTGTAGCTGTCGACCATGTATTTCAGCGCCGAGACGCCGCCACCGTTCTGGAAGTCCGGCTTGCCGTCCTTGAGGAAGTCACCGCCATAGGCGCTGACCAGCGTGGTGTAGTCGCAGATGGCGGCTTCGGCCTGCGACCAGCTCCAGGCGATCGGCGTCTTCAGCAATCCCTTGTCCTGGATCATCTTGGCCTGCTGCCCGAGTTCTTCCCAGGTCTTCGGCGGCGCCTTGATGCCGGCCTTCTCCAGGATTTCCTTGTTGTAGAACAGGTATTTGGTGTCGAGGATCCACGGCATGCCGTAGTATTTGCCGTCGTATTGGACGGTGGTCCAGGCGCCGGGCAGCACGCCCTTCTTCATGTCGTCGGTGATCTTGGACGACACGTCGACCAGCACCTTGTTGGTCGCATATTCAGCCGGCCAGATGACGTCGAACAGCACCACGTCGTAACCGCCGCCGGACCCTTGCGCGAGCACGGTCTTGTCGTGCAGGCCTTCATAGGGAACGAATTCGAGATTGACCTTGATGTCCGGATTGGCCTTGGTGAAGGCCTCCGTCATCGAGCGCACGTCGGCCTCGCTATAGGCGGCTTGCGCCATGAAGAGCGCGTTCAAGGTCGTTTCAGCGAAGGCGTGGGGGACGAACAGTCCGCCAACGAACACCGCGCCCAGAAGTGTCTTACCGATCGATTTCAGCATTTGTCTTCTCCCATTTTCGACAGCTGCGAGTGGGCGGCAAAGGCTGTGCCGCTTCCTCGAATTCGCCTCGCGTGTGACCGGATCTGCCCCGAATGGCGTGCGGCGAGGGCTCAAGGCCTTGGCCGTCTTCTTGTTGAACCGCGCGGGTTTCACCTATTAAGTCAATTCGCTTGACTTAATTAGTCGATCAATCCTTTAATGGAGTCAAGAGGGGAAACGACAGTGCACGACATCAGGCCGATCCGTGCCAAAAGCGGCACCAACCAGGAAGGTACGAGCGCGCATAACCGCCGCGTCATGATCGAGGCGTTGCGGCTCAACGGCGCGCTTTCGCGCGCCGACCTGGCGCGGGCCACGCAGCTTACCAAGCAAGCGGTTTCCAACATCATCGAGGATCTCGAGCAGGATGGCCTGGTCGTGGCGCTGGATGCGGTGCGCAAGGGCAGGGGGCAGCCTTTCACGCCTTACCGGCTGGTCCCCGAGGGGGCCTTCGCCATCGGGCTGCAGATCGACCGGCATTTGACACGCGTTGTGGTGGTCGACCTCGTCGGCAAGGTGATGGCACGCGCCGAAGCCAACCTGCCGCTCGATGAACCGTCTCCGGGTGTCCGGACCATCCTCGGTCTCGTCGCGGATGTCAGGCGCGAGCTGGCCGGCATTTCCACGCAGTCCGAACGGCGGCTGGTCGGCCTTGGTGTCGCCATGCCGGGGCCGTTCGGCCTAAAGGAATCGGACGACAAATGGATGATGCCCGCCTGGCAGCAATTCCCGCTGCTCGAGACGCTTGCCGCCGGCACCGGACTGAATGTCGGGCTGCAGAATGACGCGGCGGCCTGTGCAACGGCGGAGCGGATCGTTGGCGCCGCTCATGGTGTGGATCACGCCGTCTGCCTTTATATCGGTTACGGCATAGCCGCCGGGCTGATCCTCAACGGCGAGCTCTACAATGGCGGCAACGGCAATGCCGGCGAGATCGGCCGGGCGCTGCTTTCTCCGACCGGTCCCGGTTCCACGCCGTTGGAGCACCGCGCCTCGCTCGCCTCGCTCTACCAGCATCTCGGTCTCGACCCCGCCGAGAGGGGCCTCTACGAGAAGCTCGGCGCCTTGGCGCTTGCGCAAGACCCGAGGGTCATGGCGTGGGTCGAGAGAGCCGCGTCCGACCTGCGGTGGAGCGTGCATCTGATTGAAACGATCTTCGATCCGCAGACCGTCATCCTCACCAGCAGCGCACCCGAGGCGCTGGCCCGGCTTCTGGTCCAGGCCATGCATCCGCTGCTGCCGTCGATTGCGGATCGTCCGGCCCGACGCCTGCCGCGCCTGCAACTCGGCACCACGGATCCCTGGGCGATTGCCGTGGGCGCCGCGGCCGAACCGATCAGCCGGGCCTTCGATCCGCGGTTTTCCGCTATCCTGAAGGCCGGATAGAAAAGCGCAAACGCTCAGTCGGTCGCTTGCGGGTGCCGGTTTTGCGCAACGCCGCGCCGAGCTTCGGGTGGTCAGCGATCTTTCAGAGCTGAGATGCAGGCTTCGAAGGCCTCGTCGACGACCGCGAGCTTGGCTGCCTGGACGGCCATGTACTCGTCGAAGAACTGCCGCGAAACCCACATCACGGAATGGCCGCGCTGGCCGACCCAGCCGATGTTGCCGAGCGCCTCGGCATCATGGAGTTTCCGCGCCAGATGGGTGCGTGAGAGCTTCAGCCAGTGGGCGAATTCACTGACCGAGATGACGCCGGTCGGTATCCTGTCGAGATGGACATCATCAGGATCGATGCCGGACATCAGCCAGTCCATGACGATGCCGCCGTTGTTTAGCCAGATAAACAATGAAAAAGTATGCCCAGGCTCCCGCACGCCCTCGCTGGCCAGCAATCCGTCGGCGATCAGCGGCTGCAATACAGGCAACATTTCGGGCCGATCGAGGAAGGCTGCCAGCCGGGTTCCGCCGTCTATGTGGTCGAGCGTCCTCAGATGCGCGTAAATCCAGCCGGTAAAGGTCTCGATCGTGCCCTCGGTGACCCGCAAGGGATGGGCGCGGCCGTCGCCGCTGGCCGAAATATATTCGGCGATGTTGTAGTGTAGCATCTCCTTGACGAAGGACTCGGCGGTGTTGCGGCTGGCCACGGAATGGCGGCGCACGACCTCGATGAAACGCGCCACCGTCATTTCGGTGCGGCGGTCGTTGGGATCGCGCCGGAAATGCAGAGCCAGTCCGACATGAGCGAGCAGCCAGCGCTGCTGGGTGGCAAACACGGCGGCCAGCCGCGGACTCGTTTCATATATATGGATGAGCGCTCTGGCCTGTTCCTGGACACCGCGAAGCGCTGCCGGATGACGGGCGATCTCTGCGGCACTCAGCGGCATTTCCTGCGGTACTCCATGCGATTCCAAGCAACGACAAATGAAGATTCCCAGTCTTCGCCGGTTGTGTCCAGTTGCCCATTGGAACAACGGTGAAAGAGTTGCTGCCGGGCCACGCCGTTACGACCAAGTCGACCGGAGCAAACGTGCCGCTCAATATGCCGAGGTCGCGGCTCCGCGCGGCCTTTGCAGTCCGCAAATGGCGGCCTATCCTGGCAACTGATGCCTGACAATGGCTACCTCCCGCCGTGAAGTGAAATGATGCCGAGAACAATCCGGACCCTGACCGCCAACGAAGTGGAAACGCTTGTCGACTGGGCGGCGGGAGAGGGTTGGAATCCCGGGCTCGGTGACGCCGCTGCTTTGCGAGCGGCCGATCCTGAGGGATTTATCGGCGCCTTTGTCGGCGGCGAGATGGTGGCCGGCATTTCGGCTGTCGCCTACGGCCCGGGCTTCGGCTTCATCGGCCTCTATATCTGCCGGCCGGACCGGCGTGGCGAAGGCCATGGCAAGGCAGTCTGGGATGCCGGCATGGCGCGCCTCGGCAACCGCATCATCGGTCTCGACGGAGTGGCCGAGCAGCGGGCCAACTATCAGAGCATGGGCTTCGTGCCTGCCTATGAGACCGTCCGCTACAGCGGTCGCCCCGCCGGAGTGGCTGACGGCAGCGACATACGGCCGGTGACGGCCGCCGACATGGTCGGGCTATTCGCCTATGATCGCCAGTGCTTCCCGGCGCCACGGGACGCCTTCCTAAGAGAATGGCTGCAGCAGCCAAGGATCGCGCTGTCCTTGACCGGATCAACCGGCTTTGCCGGCTACGGCGTGGCGCGCCGATGCCGGGAAGGTTTCAAGGTCGGGCCGCTGTTGGCCGACCGGACGGATCTGGCCCTGGCACTGGTGGCAGGCCTCTCGGGCAGGATCGGCAATGAGGCATTGCACATCGACGTGCCGGCCAGCCAGCTTGCATTCATCGCCATGCTCCAGGCCGCCGGCATGGTTGCGGGCTTCACGACGATGCGCATGTACAAGGGCGGCAAACCCGGTAATGCCCCATCGATGGTTTTCGGCATCACGACGCTTGAGTTGGGATGATCGCGGGCTGCCCGGCAGAAGCTGCTGAGATCATTGTTTTGCCTGCCTGGTCCATGCGACATGGCCCAATGACATGGTTTGGGGGACATGGTTTGCCTTTGCTGGAGCTGCGTTTCGTGGAGGTTGTCGAATGGCTGGCAGGACAGTTCTGATTGCCGGGGGCGCCGGGGGCATGGGTCTGGCGACCGGAATGCGCCTTGCGGCTGACGGCGAGCGGATCGCGCTTGCCGATCTCCCAGGCCCCAAACTCGACGCCGCCGTGGCGAGGATCGCCTCGACCGGAGCGGATGCGATCGGTTTGCCGCTCGATATCCGCTCCGTCGCCGCCTGCCGCGACGTGGTGGGCATGACCCGAAACTGGGGCGGCGCCATAGACATTCTCGTCAACGCCGCCGGGGTCTGGCTCGAGGGACCGGCAAACGGGGTCGAGGAAGACCAATGGGACCTGGTGCTGGACGTCAATCTCAAGGGAGCGTTCTTCCTGATCTCGGCGGCCGTTCCCCATCTGTCGGCGGCGCAAGGCGTGATCGTCAACATCGCGTCCGACGCCGGCATCGTCGGCAACAATGGGGCGGCCGTCTATTGCGCCTCGAAGGGCGGGCTGGTGCTGCTGACCAAGGCGCTCGCCCTGGAACTCGCCCCACAAGGCATCAGGGTCAACGCCGTTTGCCCCGGCGACACGGCAACGCCGATGATCGAATATCAGGCCAGGACTTATGGCGCAGATGACCCCGACGGCTACAAGCGCCGGCTGCTGGGGCACTATCCGCAAGGGGACAGAGCCAGATTCATCCAGGTGGAAGAGATCGCTTCCTTCATCCACTATCTTTGCCAGCCGGGCGCGGCGCCGATCACCGGAGCCGCGCTTTCGATCGATTTCGGCGTCAGCGCCGGCTATTGAGCCGGGGATCGGTTTCATCGCGGGTATGATTGCCCGGCATGTCGGTGCTGGCGTCGTGGAGAGGAAATGGTCGTGTTCCGCAAATCTCGCAAGGCACTGGTGACCGGCGCGGGCGCCGCCGATGGCATTGGGATCGCGACAGCGCGAGCGCTGGGCGAGGCCGGTCTTTCGGTCATCATCACAGCTTCGTCCGCACGGGTGGAACAGCGGGCAGAGGAACTGCGGGCGGATGGGCTGGATGTCCGCGCTTTTGCGGCCGACCTGACGCTCCCGGGCGATGTCGAGCGTCTGTGCTCCGAGGCCGGCGAGATCGACGTCCTCGTCAACAATGCCGGGATGGGCACAATCGCCCAACCGGCGTTGCAGCGGCGGTTTCTCGATCTCAGCGAAAGCGACTGGGACCGCGGCATCGATGTCAGCCTGAAGACCGCCTTTTTGAGCACGCGCGGATTTCTGGCCGGCATGGTGCAGCGCGGCCATGGGCGCGTCGTCAACATGGCCTCGGTGACCGGGCCTTACGTGTCCAATGAAGGCGAGGCCGCCTATTCGGCGGCCAAGGCCGGCATGATCGGGCTGACGCACGCGCTTGCCCTGGAGGTCGGCCGCAGCGGCGTCACGGTCAACGCCGTGGCGCCGGGCTGGATCGCGACCGGCGCCTCGACACCTGAGGAACTCGCCGCTGCCCGGAGCACGCCGCTTGGGCGCGCCGGCAGCCCCGCGGAAGTCGCGGCCGCCGTGTTGTTCCTGGCATCCGACGCAGCCAGTTATGTCAACGGCGCCGTTCTCGTCGTGGATGGCGGCAACATCCTGCAGGAACGCAAGGGCTGACCGCGAGCGCGAAAGCAAAAATGTAGGGAGATGGTAGCGGGGGGCGCTACCGTCTTTCCCCACGATGGCGACCGCAGCAAACATTCGGAGGTCGCCCCTGCCTTGGGGCCTTGGTCCTAAGATAAAATCGGCGCCGGAACCGTGCTAGGATGGCCGCCGCGGCGCGACTTGTCGAACTTCAAAGCGCTCAGGAACGATCGTCATGCTCAATCCAATCTCCATCATGGCCGACCGGCTCGGCGACTATCTGTCAGAACTCTATCTCCAGTATTTCTCGCATCGCAATCCGGAATATGCGAGCTACATAGGCGGGGCGGCCCGCCTTGTCCTGGAGCGGATCGGCAATTCGAACGCCCTCTATCACAACATCGAGCACACGCTGATGGTTACGCTCGCTGGCCAGCAGATCATCCGCGGTCGGCTGCTTTCGGAATCCCTGACCCCCGATGACTGGCTGCATTATACCTGCGCGCTGCTTGTCCACGACATTGGCATGGTGCACGGCGTGTGCCAGGGCGACACCGAGGATAGCTTCGTCATTAACGAGGCCGGCGACCGCCATACGCCACCCCGCGGCGCCTCCGACGCGGTGCTTGCACCCTATCATATCGAGCGCGCCAAGATCTATGCGCGCCAACGTTTTGGTTCCTCGAAGTTCGTCAACGAGGAGCGTATTGTCGAGGCGATCGAGATGACGCGCTTTCCGGTACCGAACGATCCGGCCTACCAGGTCACCGACACCGAGCCGGCGCTGGTCAGGGCCGCGGACCTGATCGGCCAGCTCGCTGATCCCTTCTACCACCGCAAGCTGCCGGCGCTGTTTGCCGAGTTCTCCGAGATCGGGATGGTGGAAAAGCTCGGCTGCAAGACCGCCGCCGATCTCGGCGCCATCTTCACCGATTTCTTCACGCTGCAGGTTGAGCCCTATATCGGCGCCGCGATCCGATATCTGGAACTGACGACCGAAGGCAAGCAGTGGATAGCCAACCTCCACAGCAACCTGTTCCAGTCCGGGCATCGCCCGGCCAGGATCGGGCCGTTCCCCGGCGTGTTGCAGTCGACCCCGGCGAGCCTTTTGGCGGTAACTTAAGAACCCGGGATTGTTTCGTTTTCCGCTGGTGCCAAGCCGGCAGAGGTTGCATGCGGCTGCTGTCGACGAAGATAAACGCAGGGTCGAGGTGCCACGCCAGGATCGCGCGAATTACGTCGCTCGCAAGGCCCCAATCATTGTTGTCGCGCAAGGAGCCGACGAATTTTCTTTCCCATCAGCCCGGTGGGGACACATGTCATTGAGCAGGCAATCGCGGTTGATGTCCCAGCGAAGCTTCGGCTTGCCGACATACCCTTGTCTTGATGCATTTCGCAGCGACAGTAAGCACCTTTACGCTTGCCTCGAAGGCATCCTATTTTGGAGGGCAGCAGCCGCTCGTGGGCATAGAAATGTCGGTACTGCCTTTCTTAAGAATTTACGCGCCGCTCAACGCGGTGCTGGCTGCGCCTGGGCTTCTGGCGGTGGCTGCGCTCACGATACCGGACATGTCCGGACGAAGCAGACTGGCTTTGATTGCCGTGCTCGCTGTCATTTGGGGCGCCTATCTCCTGCAAATGGCCGCGACGCTGCTCAAGCGGCGGGCGGGAGACGTTAGGGAAAGGACGGCGGCAATCGCCATCGATGTGCTCGCGGTCTTGGTTCCACTCGCCGCATTTCTGCTTGTCGGCACACCCGACTGGAGCCTCTACTGTGCTGTCTGGCTGCTGAAACCGCTGCGCGACTCGACTTTCTTCCCGGTGTTGGGCAGGGTGCTGGCCAACGAAGCGCGCAACCTGATCGGCGTCACCACGCTCTTCGGCGTCGTTCTGTTCGGTGTCGCGCTCGCGGGCTATGTCATCGAGCGCGATATCCAACCGGAAAAGTTCGGCAGCATCCCCCAGGCAATGTGGTGGGCGGTGGTCACGCTGTCCACCACCGGCTATGGCGACGCCATTCCGAAAAGCTTCGCCGGCCGCGTCCTTGCCGGGGCTGTCATGATGAGTGGCATCGGCATCTTCGGGCTCTGGGCTGGCATTCTTGCCACCGGCTTCTATCAAGAAGTCCGTCGCGGGGATTTCGTCCGCAATTGGCAATTGGTCGCCGCCGTGCCGTTGTTTCAGAAGCTCGGCCCGGCCGTGCTGATCGAGATCGTGCGCGCGTTAAGACCTCGCATGGTGCCGGCGGGCGCCGTGATCTGCCGCAATGGCGAGATCGGTGATCAGATGTTCTTCGTCGTGGAGGGGCGCGTCAGCGTCGCGACGCCGAATCCGGTGGAGCTTGGCCCTGGCGCCTTCTTCGGCGAGATGGCGCTGATCAGCGGCGAGCCGCGTATGGCGACCGTCAGCGCCGCAACGGCCGTCTCACTGCTGTCGCTGCACTCGTCGGATTTCCAGATGCTGTGCAGCAGCAGCCCGGAGATCGCGGAAATCATCCGCAAGACCGCGCTCGAGCGGCGCGGCGCGGCGCCGATGGCTTGACGGTACCAGGTGTGCAACTGGCGGGACATGTCCATGCCCGAGGGAGTGCGAAAGACCCGCACGCCGGTTGCGTTGATTGCCTCGGCGAAGAAGTGGTGGGTGGTGTCGGCTTCGAAGCCGAAAGTTTCTCACGCCAGATGGAACGCGCTGATCTGCCTGCGGTCATCGGCAAGCAGGCGATAGATGCGGACGGCCCGAATTCGACCTGGTAAGGGCGCCGGCTTTTTCGCCTTGAGCGTAGATCTCGGTGCCGGCCAGATCTTCGATCTCGGGCATTAGGTGCCACAGCTTTCCTATTCCGTCGTGCCAGCTTTTTTTCTGCGCCGATTGGTGTGCGACTGCGCGACGGCCATTTTCAACTCGGGTGTGGCCTCCACAGGCGCATTCTCTGCCCCATGTGGGTTTTGTAGCCCCTCGACGTGGACGGTCGGAAATGGCAGTTCGATGCCCTGCTCCTTGAAGACTTGGCGGAGGCGTACATAGAATTTGCGTTTCATACTGAAGGCGCCTCCCGGTCTTGTTGTGACCTTGACCCTCAATACGATGCCGTACTCGCCGAACTCCTGCACGCCCTGCATTTTGATCGGTGAGATCACCCAGTGTTTGAATTCGGGATCTTCCGCCAGTTCGAGGCCGATTCGCTTGATCAGCTTGCGGGCGAAGTCGATATCGGTGTTATAGCCAACGGTGATGTTGAATTTGTCGGTGACCCAGTCACGGCTCTGGTTCTGGACTGCCCCGAGTTCACCGAAAGGTATTGTGAACAGCGGGCCACGATGGTGGCGTAGCTTCACCGAGCGCAGCGAAAAGCTCTCCACCGTGCCCACATAACGGCCGGATGTAATGTATTCGCCAACACGAAACGCATCATCGAGCAGAAAAAACACGCCCGAAATGATGTCCTTGACTATCGTTTGTGCTCCAAATCCCACAGCGACACCAACGACTCCAGCGCCGGCGATCAGCGGGCCGATCTCGATACCCATCGAGGCGAGCATCATCAGCACCGCCATCACGACGATCACTGCGAGCAGAATGTTCTGGATGATCGGCAAGAGCGTTCGCAGCCTCGCCTGCTGTGGGTCAAGGGTCGGAACCTCCTCGTCGTCGATCACCGCGTGCGGCGTTTCGATGCCCAGCTTTCGTTCGATCAAGGCTTTGATGATCGACCACCCGAAATCGGCGGCAAGCGCAATGACCACGACATTGATCAGGCCGCGCAATATGAGCATGGTCGTCGTATCGCTGCCTTGCATGGACTGCATGTCCAGACCCCAGACACGCGCGAGAAAGTAAGCCGCCGCCAGGATCAAGATCATCCGGACTCCGCGATCGATGACAGCGATCGTCACCGCCGGGATAGTAGGCCGGCCAGCATCTTCCGAACCCGGCCGCAGGACGAAATTCACACCGCGCTGTGTCAGCACGATTGCCAAGGGCAGGAAAAATGCCGCGAAGGTAAACCAGAACAATATATAAAGGCCGGCGATGCGCTCCAGGAACAGAACGACGAAATAGGAAGTCAACAACCATGTCGCTGCCGTGTGGCCGCCTTGGTGCACACCGTCTCGCTGCGTTCTTGGCCGACGCCAGACGGCAAGCAGAAAGAGCAACAGCAGCACGAAATCGGCGCCCAGCGACAGGACCATCATTCCGTCCCCATCGATGCCGAGGCCCGGCAAGAGGATAAACGCGGCACCGAAGAAGGCGAAGACGCCGAAGATCCGAGGTAGCCAATAGGACCAATGGTCAGCCGCTTCGTTGGTGACCGGCAAAGCGCGAACTTCAACGGCGTTCTCGACCTTCATGAACGAAGGGACGAGCGTGGCTATGACGTACATGCGCACACCCCATGTCACGACGGCCGCCATCAGAAATGTCAGTACAATCTCACGGATAAGCATCGGCCAGTCGAACAACATGAACGCGCCGGCGCTGCCCAATGCGAACGAGACGATCAGCAAGCTGGAATAAAGCAGGCGACCACCAATCTTCTTGGCTCGCCCGATGGGCGTATCCTTCGGTTGCGCGATGATCCAAAGGCGAAACGGGCGGGTGAGCTTGTATGTTGCCCAGGTGAGCGCCAGGCCGGCTGCGATGAACATCGCAACCAGCAAGAATACGCCGGCAGATCCCTTGCTGGACATATCCTCCATGGTCTTTGCCCGAACTTGCGCGAACTGCCCTGGAAGCAGAGGCAAAGTTTGCACGATTCTTTCGATATGATGCCTGATCCGATCGAGCGTCGAGGATGCCATCGTATTCATCTGGCCTGGCGCGGCCACGGCGTCGGACGATGCGTGCGCCGGCGAAGCTCCTGGCTCGGCAGGTGCTCCCGTTGATCCGGCGTCCCGATTTCGTTGTTCGGACACCCAGGCCTTCACCGACGGATCGTCGAGAAGCTCGAATAGCTGTTTGACCCTTTCAGGCGGGACGGTCGCCGGCGCCTGCGCCTGTGCCGGACCGGCCAACAAGAGGGCGATCCCAAAGACGAGCGACCTGGCAATCAGGACTGACATCGCCGTCAGGTCTCCGAGACGCCGTGCCAGGCGCGCCGGGTTCCTGGCTCCCAATCGTCGATTCATGAGTGGCATCGTGCTGTTAGCCTTCCGGTCAAATCGGCAGTCAACGACATCTTTGTCCGTTGTTGCCTTACCTTGAAGAAACCGATGTTGCGGTTCAAGACGTCATCGTTGCGAGTTTGCGCCGGGTACGTGGCGGCGCATTTCACTCAGGACACCCACGTCGTGGTGTCAATGCACGCCAAAGGCTCGAAGCCTTCCATGGAGTTGCATTCGCGCGAAGCGCCCGCTCCTGTTTTTCGGACCTGAACAAATACGACGCCAAGATCCACTTCGTTGGCCAGAGCACAGTCTTCGCACTGGCGGCCGAGCGCGCCACCGGAGAGGCCTACTGTCTCGCGCACTACACTACAGGATAGCAAGCGGCGCCTGTTGCTTGCTTCGCTCCGCTACTATGGCGTGCATTTGCCACTGCAACCCATTGGCAAAGTGACACGGGTTCTTCCCGACCACGTGGCAAGCGGGCAGTTGGGCAGACGCAGCTTCCTGGCTTCATATGGACCCTGTTCAGTAATACGAATTGAAAATTGCGCCCTCATGTTTCACAACAGGTCGGTTAGACCTCCGGATGGCTTCCCAGCCTGCGGGGTCGCCCCGGCTCCCAAGGCGAGAATTCTAAAAAGTTCAAAAATGACCCAGCACGTACAAGACGCTCGAATTCTCATGTACAGCCACGACACGTTCGGGCTCGGCCACTTGCAGCGCTGCCGTACGATTGCGCATTCGCTGGTCGAGGATTTCCGCGGACTTCAGGTGCTGATCATTTCAGGCGCGCCCATCGCCGGCGCCTTCGACTATCGCGCCCGTGTCGACTTCGTGAAGATCCCCAGCGTCATCAAGTTGCGCAACGGCGAGTACACCTCGCTGGAAAAGGATATCGATCTGCACGAGACGCTCAGGATGCGGCAGTCGATCATCCGCCACACGGCCGAGACCTTCCGGCCGGATATCTTCATCGTCGACAAGGAACCGCTCGGCCTGCGCGGTGAGATCGAGGACACTCTGTCCTACCTCAAGACGCGGGGTACCACGCTCGTGCTTGGCCTGCGCGAGGTGATGGACGCGCCGCATCTGCTCGAAGCAGAGTGGGCACGCAGGGATGTGATGCGCAAGATAGGCCTGTTCTACGACAAGGTCTGGGCCTATGGCCCGCCGGATTTCTACGATCCGTTGACCGGCTTGGATGTGCCGCCGGCTGTCAGGGCAAAGATGAGGTTCGTCGGTTTCCTGCAACGGAGCCTGCAGCGGATCGAGTTGCCCGGCCACCGGCCCGAGGGCGAGTATATCCTCGTTACTACCGGGGGCGGCGGTGACGGCGCGGAACTGATCCACGACGTCATCGATGCCTATCAGCAGGACCCGCAATTGCAGCATAGGGCGCTGATCGTGCTTGGGCCTTACATGCCGGCGCGCAAGCGCAACAAGCTGCTCAAGAAGGGGGCAAAGATCCCCTATATCAAGATCATCGAGTTCGACAACCGCATGGAAGACCTGATTGCCGGGGCCAAGGCGGTGGTGGCGATGGGCGGTTACAACACTTATTGCGAGATACTGTCTTTCGACAAGCCGGCGCTGATCGTGCCGCGCACCGAGCCTCGGGAGGAACAACTGATCCGCGCTCGGCGCGCAGCCGAACTCGGCCTCATCGAGATGCTTTTGCCGGAAGAAGCCAAGGATTCCCAGCGGTTTGCCGATGCACTGGTGGTGCTGCCGGACCGGCCCCGCCCATCCCAGAGCAATCCGCAACTGAGGCTGGAAGGGCTGCCCCATATTTCCGAAATCGTCGCGGAACTGCTCGACCGGCGGGCCAGTCCTCACCTTTCGGTCATTGAAGGAATGAACTGAGTTGCAACGTCGCAAGATCGTCGTGGTTCTGAAGGGCTATCCGCGGCTGTCGGAAACCTTCATCGCGCAGGAACTGCTCGGTCTGGAGCGTGCAGGGTTCGACCTGATACTCGTCGCACTCAGGCGGCCGACCGACGAAAAGCGCCACCCCGTGCATGACGAGATCAAAGCACCCGTCCATTATCTTCCGGAATATCTGCATGAGGAGCCGCTGCGCGTGGTTCGCTCGCTGTTTGCTTATTTGATGCGGCCAAGCTTCTGGCGCGCGCTCGGATCACTGGCTACCGATATCCGCCGCGACTTTACGCGCAATCGCGTGCGTCGCTTCGGACAAGCGCTCGTGCTGGCGGCAGAATGGCCGGAAGGCGCGGGCTGGCTGCATGCGCATTTCGCGCACACACCGGCATCGGTGACGCGCTATGCCAGCCTGCTTCGTGGCCTGCCCTGGAGCTGCTCGGCCCATGCCAAGGATATCTGGACTTCGGCGGACTGGGATCTGGCTGGCAAGCTTTCCTCGGCGCGATGGACGGTCACTTGCACGAAGACCGGCTTCGACCGTCTGAAAAAACTCGCTAACGGCAACTCGTCCGTGCATCTGAGCTATCATGGGCTCGACCTTGATCGCTTCGGCAGTTTTGGCGAGGCGCGGAAACACAATGACGGCTCGGCGCCGGACGAACCGGTCATCGTGCTGAGCGTCGGGCGCGCCGTCGAAAAGAAAGGTTACGATACCTTGTTGGAGGCGCTCGCCCTCTTGCCTGGTGATTTGGCGTGGCGTTTCGAGCATATCGGCGGCGGCGAGGGGCTGGAACGGTTCAAGGCGCTGGCGCAAAAGCTCGGACTGGATGGTCGCGTCTCTTGGAAAGGCGCGCTTGCGCAGCAGCAGGTGCTTGAGCACTACCGCTGCGCCGACATCTTCGCCCTAGCCTGCAGGATCACCGCCAATGGCGACCGGGACGGTCTGCCAAATGTTCTGGTGGAGGCGGCTAGCCAGCGGCTTGCCTGCGTGTCGACCGATATTTCCGGCGTGCCGGAGCTTTTATCGCCGGATGAAACCGGGCTGCTGGTTCCGACGGAAAACCCAGTTGCCCTGGCCGAGGCGCTGGAGCTCCTGATCCGTGATCCCGTGCTGCGCGCCCGCCTCGGCGACGCCGCAGAGCGGCGCGTGCGCGGCAATTTCGATCATATGGTAAGCATTGGACAGCTCAAGGAACTGTTCGAGCGCGAGTGGCGGGCCGCCGAATGAAGCGACTGCGCGCTTTCTTCTATGTCCAGCACCTCCTCGGTATCGGCCATCTCGCGCGCGCCAGCCGCATTGCGGCGGCTCTCGCCGATGATGGGTTTGAGGTAACCATGGTGACCGGCGGAGCGCCGATCGAGGGGTTTCCGGGACTGGGTGTAAAATCGGTATCCTTGCCACCTGTCACCTCCGGTGATGAAGGATTTTCCGGACTTGTCGACCTGCAGGGCAAACCCATCGACGATGCTTTCAAGAACCGGCGTTCGGGGATGCTGTTGCAGGCATTCCGGGATTGCAGCCCCGATATCGTCATTGTCGAGGCATTTCCATTTGGACGCCGGCAGATGCGTTTCGAACTCCTGCCGCTGATCGAGGCCATCGACGCGTCGTCGCCCAGGCCGCTGCTGGCGACGTCCGTGCGTGATATCCTTCAGGAGCGCGTCAAGCCGGGCCGAAACGAAGAAACGGTCGATCTCGTCAACAGGCATTTCGACCTTGTCATGGTCCACGGCGATCCGGCTTTCGCGACCATCGACAAGACATTTCCGCTGGCCCGAGCGATCAGGGCCGAGGTTACCTACACAGGGCTCGTTGCCGCGCCGCCATCGCCCGCGCCCTCCGAGCGCTTCGACGTTCTGGTGTCGGTTGGCGGGGGGGCGGCCGGAAAGAGGCTTGTCAGCTCCACCATCGCAGCGGCGCGGAATGCCAACAACGCTTGGAAATGGTGTTTAATCACCGGCCCAAATCTGCCGAAAGACGAGTTTGACGTGATCGCACGCGATGCCACGCCAAGTTTGTCCATCTTCCGGTTTCGCGAGGATTTCGCCAGCCTGCTGACCGGCGCCCGCCTGTCAGTCTCGCAGGCGGGTTACAACACGGTGTGCGATGTCCTGCGCGCGGGTTGTCGCTCCCTGCTCGTTCCGTTTGCAGCCGGCGGGGAAACCGAACAGACGGTACGGGCCCTGATGCTCGAAGAACTCGGTCTTGCCACGGTGCTGATGGAAAAGGACCTAACGCCTGAAGGTTTGGCGCAAACGGTCCAACAGGCGCTTGTACGTCCGACGCCATCCGCGCATCGTCTCGATCTGGAAGGCGCGCGTCGCTCGGCGCAAATCCTGCGCGAGCGGTATCGAACATGGTCCCTAAAAGTGGGGTCCGGTTTCGAAAAAGTTCATGAGCAAACAGGCGATAGATGCTAACGGGCGTCGCGTCTGGTGAGATTCCTGCGACGCGCTTCAAGTCCTTGTTTTATGCATGTCGTTGTCCCAAAGCCGCTACGCACTTTTGGGCGAAAATGCATCAAACAGTTCCAATCAACATGAAGCGCGTATAATTTTTTGTCGGCAGTTGGCCGGAGAACCGCACCTCCCGTAGCGCCGCCATTGCTTCGAAGGCCGCAAGTGAAGCAACGCAGTTGATGTGTGTCGGCTCGCTGAAATAATCGTTCGATTGCAGCAATACATTCGTGCCCCGCGGAAGCAGGGCAAGCCAGGCGCGCAGATCGGCAATGTGTTCGCAGCTCGTATTGACCACCAGGTCGGGCCGCCCGGCCGCATAGTCGAGTGCGTACATATCTGCCGTCAGCGCCCGGAACCTGTCGCCGGCTTCCCGGTTGAGGGTCCGGGCGACCGGCGCGACGTCGGGATCGATGTCGATGCTATCGACCGCCGCGATCTCGAAGCGGCCGTCGTTGAAAAGCATTGCCGGCAATACGCCGTACCATCCACCCAGAACCCATAGGCGCCCGAACCGGCCGCCGCAGCTTTCGAACAGCCTGTCGAGCGCCCAGACCTTGCAGGCAACCTGCTTGTGGTTGAAGGCGTTGGCGATATCGGCCTTCGGGTGCTTGGCGATGACGCGCGCCAGCCCTGCCACGAGAGGGCTTTTGACATAGGCAGCAATTCCTCGGGTGAGGTCCAAGGCTTGCTCGTGCCCGTCCATGCCGGCATTGCGCGGTTGCGTGACATCCATCATAGTTGCCTTCTTATGTTGGGATTTCGGGCGACACAACGCAATCTTGCTGAGCGCAGCAGTACCTCCGTGCACTGCAGCTTGGAGCTTGTCATTGGCGACGAAGAAATTTCCGATACGCCATTCGCCAGCAGGAGCTTTTACATCCTGCATCCTTCCAACTGAAGGGTCCGCAGCCGCATATGGAACCCAGGCTAGCCAGATATATCTGGACGCACACCAAGAAGCAGCAGGTCTGGATATTGATAATCGTCCTGGTGTCGATGATCCCGTATTTCATGTCCTTCGACCTGCCGAAGCTGATCGTCAACGGCCCGATCCAGGGCAGGGGCTTCGAGCAACCGGGCGCGACCGAGCCATTCATGAGGTTGCACTATAACCTGCCGTTCATCGGCGAGGTCCTGTTGTTCTCCGGTTTTCAGCTCGGCCGCAAGGCGACGCTGCTTGCCCTGAGCATTGTGTTCCTCTTGCTGGTCGTCATCAACGGCCTGTTCAAACTCTACATCAACACCTACAAGGGCCGCCTCGGCGAACGCATGCTGCGCCGTATCCGCTTCGATCTGGTCGATCGTGTGCTGCGGTTTCCGCCTATTTACTTCAAGCGGGTGAAATCCGCCGAAGTGGCGACCATGGTGAAGGACGAGGTAGAGCCGCTGGGCGGCTTCATCGGCGATGCCTTCCTGCAGCCGGTGCTGCTCGGCGGCCAGGCGCTGACGGCCATGCTGTTTATCATGGTCCAGAACGTCTGGCTCGGAATGATAGCGGTCGTGATCGTGGTGATCCAGATCGTGCTCATCCCGCGAATGCGGCGGCGGCTGCTCGTGCTCGGGCGCCAACGGCAGCTGACTGCGCGCGCGCTTTCGGGCCGGGTTGGCGAAATCGTCGACGGCATCGGCGCGGTTCACGTCCACGATACGTCAAACTACGAGCGTGCCGACATAGCAGCCCGGCTCGGGCTCATCTTCAAGATCCGCTTCGATCTTTACCAATGGAAATTCATGGTGAAGTTCCTCAACAATTTTCTCGCGCAGCTCACGCCCTTTCTGTTCTACATGATTGGCGGGTACCTGGTCATTGGAGGACGGCTGGACGTCGGCCAGCTCGTGGCCGTGATCGGCGCCTACAAGGACCTGCCCGGACCGATGAAGGAACTGATCGACTGGGACCAGGATCGGCAGGATGTCCAAGTCAAATATCAGCAGGTCGTTGAGCAGTTCACCGTTGAGGGTCTCATTGCGCCGGGAATCGGAGCGCTGACCGTCGACGATCCCGGTCCGATGACCGACCCCCTCTCGGCGATCGGTCTGTCCATAGCAGACGATGGCGGCGCAATGCTCCTCGACCGTATCTCCCTGCAGGTCAGGCCGGGTGAGACGGTTGCGCTGGTCAGCACCGCAACAGGTGGAGCGGAGGCGCTTGCGGAAGCCTTCGCGCGGCTGAATTGGCCGGACAGTGGAAAGGTTACTTCGGGCGCCGATGACCTGCTTGAACTCCCCGAAGCAGTGACCGGCCGGCGCATGTCCTACGCCTCGTCGGATGTTTTCCTGTTCCAGGCAAGCCTCCGCGATAACCTGCTCTACGGGTTGAAACATGCGCCGCTGACATCGGTGCCTTATGACGGCGCCGCGGCAGACCAGCAGCGTTGGAACATCGAGGAGGCGAGCCGGTCGGGCAATCCGGATCTCGATATCCACAGCGACTGGATCGACTATGCTTCCGCCGGCGCTACCGGCCCGCACGACCTCTTTGAAGCCGTGCGCCAGGTGCTCGACGCGGTTCTTCTGTCGCGCGACATTCTGGATCTTGGCTTGCGCTCTTCGGCCGACCTCACGCGTCACACGAAACTTGCCGAGCGGATCGTCGAACTCCGTGCGGCGCTGCGAACCCGGCTGGAACAAGAAGGGCTGAGCGGGCTGGTGGTTCCTTTCGAACCGGGCGCCTACAACAAGGAAGCGACGATTGGCCAGAACCTGCTCTTCGGCGCTGCCGCCGGCCCCGAGCTGGCCGACAGGGCCCTGGCGGCCAATCCCTATTTCGCGTCTGTGCTGAAGCAAGCCGGCCTCGACCGGACACTCTACGAAATGGGCATGGAGATCGCCGAACAGGCGATCGAGCTGTTTGCCGACCTGCCGCCCGATCACCAGTTCTTCCAGCAGCTCGCCTTCATGAGCGCCGAGGAGATACCCGCCTACGAAACCTTGCTGCAACGGCTCAAGAATCGTCCCTACGAGGCGGTTTCAGAGGCCGACCGCGCCATGATCATCACCTTGAGCTTCGCCTATATCGAGCCCCGGCACCGCTTCGGCCTGCTGACCGACGAGCTGATGAGCAAGATCGTCGCCGCTCGCAACCAGTTCTATGAAGATCTTCCGCCCGACCTGCAAAATGCGGTCGAACGGTATGATCCCGCCAAATACATTGCCGCGGCCACCGTCATGGACAATGTCCTGTTCGGGCGCGTGGGCAACAATCATCCCGACGCGCCGGACCGCATACGCTCCATCGTCTACGATATTCTTGACGAACTGGGCCTTTATGCCGAGCTTCTGAATGTCGGCCTGGACTTCAACGTCGGCGCCGGCGGCAGGCGGCTGACCGGTGGACAGCGACAGAAGCTCGATGTTGCCCGGGCCCTGCTCAAGCGTCCCGATTTTCTCATTCTCAACCGGCCGCTGTCAGCGCTCGACCAACGCGTGCAGGACAAGGTGCTGCGAAACGTGCTCGAGGAAGCCAGACGCGACGGCCATTCGCCGGCAATTGTGTGGGTGGTGACGAATCCGGCAATGGCGATGATGTTCGATCGCGTTATCGTTTTCGATGCGGGTCAATTGGTGGAAGACGGAACACACGAGACACTTTTGGCAGAAAACGGTATCTTCAAGGAACTTCTGTCATAGCCTGGCAAACGCGAATTTTGGGAAGGTTTGCGACAATGCTGCTGAAGGATGAAGTTGGAATGCTGCAACGCGTTCCCTTGTTCTCTGGCATCGAGCTGGCAAAGCTCAAACTGCTTGCGTTCACATCAGATCGCGTGAGCTACAGCGCCGGGCAGATCCTTTTCCGGCAAGGCGACGAGGGAGACGCCGCCTATGTCATCCTTTCAGGCAGCGCGGATATTCTGGTCGATTCCGACAGCGGGCCGATAAAAGTTGCCGAATTGATGCCAAATTCGATCGTCGGCGAGATCGCCATATTGTGCAACAGCTCCCGCACCGCCACCGTCAGAGCGGCAAGTGATCTGGAGGCCTTGAGAATCCGGAAGGATCATTTCCTGAGGCTTATGAAGGAGTTCCCGGAAATGACCATCGAGATGGTGCGTGTTCTTGCCGATCGGCTAAGCCATACGACCGCGGATCTGATCGACGCACGAACCGCCTAGAGCTACGATGGGCGAAAGCAGTATGGACGACGACTTTTTCCAGATCAGATTCTGGGGCGTGCGCGGCAGCATTGCGGTATCCGGGCCAGAATTCGTTCGCTATGGCGGCAACACAAACTGCATCGAGATGCGATGCGGCAAGCATACGCTTCTGTTCGACGCCGGATCGGGCCTGCGGCCTGCCGGCAGGGCGTTTCAGGCGGCGGATATGACCGATTTCGATCTGCTTTTCACCCATTGCCATTACGATCACATCATCGGGCTGCCGGCTTTTGTGCCGATCTTTGACCCAAGCGTCAAAATTACGGTTTGGTCCGGGCATCTTGCAGGACGCATGACGACCCGGCAGATGATCGATGAGTTCATACGGCCGCCGTGGTTTCCGGTGAAAATGGACGTTTGCAAAGCAAAGCTCGACTGCCGCGATTTCGTGTCTGGAGACGTGCTTCGGCCGCGCGAAGGGGTGGTGGTTCGGACCGGCAGTCTTACCCATCCGGGCGGCTGCATAGGCTACCGCGTCGAATGGGGCGGCCGCGTCGTGGCGGTGATCACGGACACCGAGCACGAGCCGGACAAACTCGATCAGGCGGTGCTCGGCCTGATCGAAGATGCCGACCTCGTCATTTACGATTGCACCTATACCGAGAAGGAAATGGAGCGACGCCGTGGTAACGGGCACTCGACATGGCAGCAGGGCGTCAAGCTCTGTGAGGCGGCCGGTGCGCGGGGGCTCGCGCTGTTTCACCACGATCCGACACGCACCGACGAGCAACTGGACGCGATGGAGAAACTGGCAAAGGACAGGTTTGCCGGCGCATTTGCCGCGCGGGATGGCCAGACGCTCAAATTTCCAGTCTCATTGCACAAAAAGCGCTGAGCTATTTTCCTCTATCTTCTTGTTTTGACGCAATTCCGGACAGAAAACCGCTTACATTTTTCCTGGAATTGCTCTACCGGCGCCGCGCTCGATCAATGTCCTGATCGGAAGCCATGCGCAGGCTTCGGTCTGCGCGGTGACTGTGAACAGCCGTTCGAGGAAAAGCCAGGCCGATTCATCATGCACGAGATGGTGGGTGAGCAGGCCGGCTGGTTCGCCGCCGTCGAATGCGTGCTGCAATTGCGCGATGATAGCTTGAACCAATAGGCCATGATCGCGGCAGCCGCGCGTGCCATGCCAATCCATGATGTCGACATTGCTGTTGATGACCGCTAGCGAAGCCGGCTTCGGCGGCCCAAAGACCGACAATGCCGCAAATCCTATCGACCCAAGGTCGGATACCAAGCCGGCGTCGATCCTGTTCCAAGGTGGCACCAGCATTGGAACGGCACGTGCGCCGTGCAGGCCGGTTACGCGCGACAGCCCGCGAGCCAGGTCATCGAGCACCGCCTCGCGTGGCCGATGCGCGCCGAGTTCCTGCTTTTTCTGATCCTCGGGCGCATGATTTCGGTGCTCCCAGCCATGGATAGCGACCGTGGCATGCGGCGCCCCGTCAAGCCGGGCGGCAAGCTTCTCATCAGTCAGCGCCGGAATAACGGCCAGAGTGACTGGAACCGCGAATTCACCGGTGAGGTCGAGCAGCCGATCAAGCGCAGTCGTCGGATTGACGGCGTCATCATCGCGCAGCCAGAACTCTGTCTGCCGCCCCGCCCGTTGCCAGCAGGCCAGTTCTTCCACCAAGGGCTGCCAGATCTGATCGGATGTCATGAAAGCGGGATCTTCGCAAGAAGTTCGGCCAGACGAGCCGCTGCAGCACCCAGGGAACGTTCTTCGAGGATGAAACGCCTTGCTTCTGCGGCCATGATGGTTCTCTCGTCGTTGCGGGCCAGAAGCCTTTCAATGGCAGAAGCGAACGCCGCCACATCGCCCGGCGGGGTGAGAAATCCGGTCTGGCCGTTCTGCACGACCTCCGGCACGCCGGCGATGTCCTGAGCCACCACCGGAAGGCCGGCGGCCTGTGCTTCAAGATAGGCAACGCCATAGGCCTCGCCGAAACCCGGCCAGACGTAAATTCCCCCACCGTAGAGGACATTCGGCACTGCGGCTGGCTCAATCGCGCCAAGCCATTCGATACGGTCGGCCGGCAAGCCGGCGAATTGCGCTTTGACCTCTTCACGAGCGGGCCCGTCCCCGACGACCGACAAGGTCCAGGGCAGGTGGCCGATCGGACCGAGCGCTTGCGCCAGCATGCGATAGCTGTCGACTTTGTCGCCCGGGCGCATCATCGCGACGGTAACGAGGCGCGTCGGGCAACCGCGTGCCGGCATTTCCCGGAATACCGATGTGTCGATGAAGGGTGAGAGCATGCCGAGAGCGGCATTGGGAATTGCGTTTGTCAGTCCCTGACGATCCCGTTGCGTGAAGCAGATATTCAGCGCCGCCTGTTCGACGGCTCGCGCCACCAACGCTTGTGTATCAGCCCACAAACCGGCGTTGCGCCGCCTCGAATATGAAGCTTCCGCTGTCACATAGGGGACAGCAAAGGCCGACGCGAGGCCGGGCCCGATCAGGTCGGGCGCCTTGTAATAGGGATGATAGGAGAACCAGATATCGGGCTTGCCGTCACGGTCCCAAAGCCTTGTAAGCCGCGCGGCTTCCTCTCGGGCCTCGATCTTGAGCGCATCGAAACATTTCGACTCCGGTTCGCGTAAATAGAAGCGTAATTCGGATGCCAGTTCGACGCTATGCCCTCCATGCTTCAGTGCCTTGACCAGCGCCCGTGCCATCTGGCGGTCGCCGGAGGCAACGGGATGATTGGGTGACTTCAGCGGCGCGTAGAAGGCAATTCGCATCGCCGGACCCTATCATCGGAAAGCCGGGGCAAGTCAATTTCGACGCACGATCGACTTCACCTTCAAGCAGTGGAATGTGCTATCTCATGCTCATGGAAACAGCTGCCGCGTCCGATCCGTTTGTCGCTTCCCTGCCGGTCTTCGCAAAGTTCGAAAGCGTTGCCGATATCGACAACTACAGACCGCTCCCCGATGGCTGGGCGCTGGCCGCCGCAGACATTGTCGGCTCGACCAAGGCGATCGAGGCCGGGCGCTATAAAACCGTCAATATGGCAGGCGCCAGCGTCATTTCGGCGCTGCTGAATGCGCTGGGTCGGCAAGACCTTCCCTTTGTGTTCGGCGGCGACGGCGCGCTAGTGGCGTTTCCAGGCTCGGCGCTGGAGATCACGCGCAACGCGCTGGCGGCTGTCCAGAGATGGGTGGCGGACGAACTGGACCTGACCTTGCGTGCCGCAATCGTGCCGATAAAGGATATAAGAGCGCAAGGCCTCGACGTTCGCGTGGCGAGGTTCCAAGCCTCCGAAGCGGTCTTCTATGCCATGTTCGCCGGCGGTGGCGGCAGTTGGGCGGAAGCCGAGATGAAAGCGGGGCGCTACCGCATC
This sequence comes from Mesorhizobium australafricanum, assembly GCF_033977265.1. Taxonomy (NCBI): domain Bacteria; kingdom Pseudomonadati; phylum Pseudomonadota; class Alphaproteobacteria; order Hyphomicrobiales; family Phyllobacteriaceae; genus Mesorhizobium; species Mesorhizobium australafricanum. The sequence goes on from NZ_JAVIIT010000007.1 coordinate 277,564, forward strand.
GATCCTGCGCCGGCTGGCGCGCGGCCGGATCTGACCGGTCTCTCCTGCCGCTGGAACCCGATCGAAGCCCGGCATGGCGAAATCGTCTCGATTATAGCAATACCGGGTGCCTCGCGCGACTCGCGCGGTTTTCAGATTCTGGTTTCCGATATCATCGCCCTTGCCAGCAGGCAGGAACGTGATGGCCACCCGGTGCCGGTGGACGGTCCGAGCTACAGTTTGCTGCCCGCCGGCCTCGATATCGAGGCGCGGGCCACGGCGCCGGCAGGACGGCGGTGGCTGTCGAAGCTGTGGGTAGTTTTCCTGATGACGCTTACGGCTGTCACCGATAAATTTGGCTGGACGATCGGCAGTTTCGACCCGAAGATCTATAAACGCGATGTGGCCAGCAATTCCGATTTCCGGAAGTTCGACGACGGCTTGAAGATGACCATCGACGTTGACGCGGATGTGTTGCAACGGATCGAGAACCGCCTGAAACAGGCGGAAGAGGCAGGCATCTGCAACTATGGCCTGCACCGCCAGAAATCGGCCTTGATGACATGCCTCGTCGCCTCGCCGCTGCAGCGCGATCACGTTCATTTCATCGATGGCGCCGCCGGCGGCTATGCGATGGCTGCCGCAGGCCTGAAGGCGAAGGTGCCGGTCTGACGACGGCTTGCGGAAATCGATTTTCCGCATAATGTCTCGGGATTCTTGGGGCCGGGTGAGCCTCGCCATGGATGCGGACGGCCTGTCCGAATTAAGGGAAAGCAGATTTTTGGACGCCTCGCGATCGACATATGACCGTCTTCTGAACCGGATTTCGACGCGAGCCGCGCAAGTCGGCGTGATCGGACTGGGCTATGTCGGGTTGCCGCTGGCGGTTGCGATCGCACGCGCCGGCTTCCCGGTTTTTGGCTTCGACATCGAAGCGCAGAAGGTCGAGAGCCTGAACAGCGGCCAATCCTACATTGAGGCGGTGACGTCTACAGCCCTTGCCGGCCAGGTGGCGAGCGGACGGTTCCGCGCCACTGCGGATTTTGCCGAACTGGCCGTCTGCGATGTCATCATCATCTGCGTTCCGACGCCGCTGACGAAAAACCGTGAGCCGGACCTCTCCTTTGTCAGGAACACGGCGGGCACCATCGCGAAGCATCTGCGTCTCGGCCAGCTGATCGTGCTGGAATCGACCACCTATCCAGGCACCACCGACGACGTGATCAAGCCCATACTGGAAGAAACCGGCTTGCAATCGAAGATAGACTTCTTCCTCGGCTTCTCGCCCGAACGCGAGGATCCCGGGAACCGCAGCTTTGAAGTCGCGACGATCCCCAAGGTTGTGGCAGGCGACGGCATTGAAGCGGCGACGCTCGTGCAGGCCTTCTACCAGGGCGTGGTCAACACCGTCGTTCCGGTCTCCACCACGGCGACCGCCGAGGCGGTCAAGCTGACGGAAAACATCTTCCGCTCGGTCAACATAGCCCTGGTCAACGAGTTGAAGGTCGTGCTCGGTGCGATGGGCATCGACGTCTGGGAGGTGATCGAGGCGGCAAAGAGCAAGCCTTTCGGCTACATGCCTTTCTATCCCGGCCCCGGACTTGGCGGGCACTGCGTTCCGATCGATCCCTTCTACCTGACGTGGAAGGCGCGCGAATACGAACTGCCGACCCGCTTCATCGAGCTGGCGGCAGAGATCAATACGGCCATGCCGCGTCATGTGGTCGATGAACTGGCGAAGGCGCTGGACCGGCGCTGCGGCAAGGCGCTCAGCCGCTCGCGTATTCTCATCATCGGGCTCGCCTACAAGAAAAATGTGCCCGACATCCGCGAAAGCCCTTCATTGCGGCTCATTGAACTCATCGAGGAATGGGGCGGCAGGGCGGAATTCCACGATCCGCATGTAACCGAGATCCCGACCACACGGGAGCACATGGCGATCAAGGGGCGTCGCTCGGTCGAATTGACCGAGGCGGCCTTGAAGGATTTCGATGCTGTCCTCGTTGCAACCGACCACGACGCGATCGACTATCAGGCGATCGCCGATCACGCTCTTCTGATCGTCGACACACGCAATGTTTTTGGCCGCCTCGGGCTAGCCCGTAAGACGGTGGTGAAGGCGTGACGGCGTCCGAGCCGGTGAATTTCTTGCCCGATGTCAGGATCGAGATTGCACTCCGCCGGCAGCCTCGCCACATAATGCCGCAGGACATAGATGCGGTTAGGCCTGTTCCTTGGCCGCAAGGATAGTCAACCGGGAAAATTCTTCGCCGCTTTTGCCGCCGAAGCGGGCCTTGTTGACTCAATGCATGTCGCCCAGAAGTGTGCAGCGGTTCTGGGACAACGACATGCATCAAAACAAAGACCTAAAGCGCGTCGCCTGAATCCGGTTCAGCGCGACGCGCTTTAGGCGGTCTTACCTTTGGGTCGTTGGCGGACTGTGTTATGGCGGATCAAAGGATAACGGCTCCGTCTTTGATGGGTTTCGAGATAGTATGAGCACAGCGCAAGCAGAAATTTCCACCATTCTCATGGATAAGGTTGCCGATTGGCTGAACCAATCGGCGCTGGCGGGCAACGACCTTGAGACATTAATAAAAGGCTTTTGCGAACGGCTGGCTGCTGCCGGCCTGCCGCTGAAGCGGGTGCATCTGAGCTTTTCGATGCTTCATCCGCTTTATGACGCGCTTGGCTTCACCTGGTTCCGCGGCCAGGGCATGGAAGTGGAAGGCTTCCGCAAAAAAGCCGGCGTTCCGTCTGACAGATTCCTGACCAGCCCCTATTACCATCTGCTCAGCAATCAGCTCGACCATCTGCGACGCCGGCTCGACCCGTCGGTGCCGTCGGAGTTTCCTGTTTTCGATGAACTCCGGCTTATGGGTGTCACCGACTACATGGCTTTCGTTCTTCCCTTCAGCGGCAACACCAGTCAGGGCATGATGGGATCCTGGTCCACCGACAGTGCCGCAGGCTTCAGCGACAGCATGATTTCGGCGCTGCTGCGTCTCCAGAGCCATCTCGCCATCGCAACCAAGATGGCGGTGCTCACCAAGCTCGCCGACAACATGATGACCACTTATCTCGGGGGCGACGCCGGCAGGCGCGTGCTTGACGGTCAGATCAAGCGCGGCGAGGGCGATACAATCCGGGCCGCATTGGTCATGGGCGATATGCGCGGGTCGTCAAAGCTTGCCGAAACCGCCGGGCGAGAAACCTATATCGATACGCTGAACCAGTTTTTCGACGCCGTTGCCGCACCTTTCAATCGCAAAGGCGGGCAGATCATGAGTTTCATAGGAGATGGCTTCATTGCCGTCTACCCTTGCGAAAGGCACCGCTCGCAGTCCGAGGTCGCATGTCAAGCCGCTCTTGCGGCAGCGCACAAGGCCACCGCGCGCATGACGGAACTCAATGTGCAAAGAAAGGAAAAGGGGTTGTCCGACATAAAATTCGGCATCGGCCTGCATGTCGGCAACGTGATGTTCGGAAATGTCGGGCTTACCGACCGGCTCACATTCTCTGTCTTCGGATCGGCTGTAAACGAGGTCCAGCGCCTCCAGACCCTGACCAAGAAATATCCGCACAGCGTTCTGGCCAGCAAGGACTTCGCCAGCTATTGCGGCGCTAACAACTGGCTGACGCTCGGCAACGAGGAACTGGCGGGCATCAAGAAGCTGACGGTTCTTTCACCCGATCTGTCGGGTGCTCTCGCACTCGATGAAGACGGTGCGCTGGAGCCGATTTACGACCGAAGATCCGACGCCGAGCAGGTCATGCTGCTTCACCGCGATACCGCGCGGCTGTCGACCGGCGACCCGAGGAAGCTTCAGTAAAATCCGAACGCCTTCGGTAGGCAGTCCGGTCGCCGGTTCCGCCACTGGCCACCGTTTCGAATCCAAGTTGCTCTAAACTGGCAATGCGCTAGTCTCACGTTCTGGACTGCCAGAGTGGGGCTGGTGTGGAATGAATTCGGGTGTTGATCTGCTGCGGATCGAAGATGTTGGCATCTCTTTTGCCATCATCGGCGGACCGTTGCATGCCGTCAGGCGCGCAAATCTTCGAGTCCTGCCCGGCAAGGTTACCGCGCTTGTGGGCGAGTCAGGTTCCGGAAAATCGGTTCTCAGCCAGGCAGTGATGGGCATTTTGCCGGGCTCGGCCCATGTTCGCGGCCGTATCCTGTTTTCCGATCCTGAAAAGCCCGGCACGACGCAGGATATCCTGAAGATGCCGCGTGATGGACCCGAAATCCGGGCGTTGAGAGGCAGCCGCATCGGAAAGATCTTTCAGGAGCCGATGACATCGCTGTCACCGCTGCACACGATCGGCAACCAGGTCAGCGAATCCCTGCAGATTCATACGCCCATGGCTCGGGCGGAGCGCAAGGCACGGACCGAGGAGATGCTCAGCCTTGTCGGCTTTCCCAATCCCAAGCGCGCCTATGATATGTATCCCTTTGAACTTTCAGGAGGATTGCGTCAGCGCGCCATGATCGCCATGGCGCTTATCTGCCGGCCTGCCCTGCTGATCGCCGACGAGCCGACGACGGCGCTGGACGTCACCATCCAGGCGCAAATCCTGCAATTGCTGCGCGGGCTTCAGACCAAGCTGAACATGGCGATGCTGCTGATCACCCACGACCTCGGCGTGGTCGCCAATGTCGCCGACGAGGTGGTGGTCATCTACCACGGCGAGATCATGGAAGCGGGGCCTGTCGAGGCGATATTCCGCCGGCCGGGTCATCCTTACCTGAAGGGCCTGATGGCAGCCGTTCCGCATTTCGAGCTGAAGCCTGGCGAAAGGCTAAAGGCGCTCCGCGAGGTGCCGGTGAATGTCGAGAATCTGCTCGGCAAGCAGACGGCGCCGGCGTCGAAGGGGCCGGACGACATCCTGCTGTCGGTCAGGGATCTGAAAAAGACCTTCACCATCCGCAAGTCCGGATGGTTCGGCGGCGATCATCAGACCTCTGTTCGCGCCGTGGACGGCGTGAGCTTCGATATCAGGCGGGGTGAGTGCCTGGGTCTGGTCGGCGAAAGCGGCTCCGGCAAAACCACCGTCAGCAAGATCCTCATGCGGGCTGTCACACCTAGCGGTGGCTCTGTGATCTTCAACGGCCGCGATGGACCGATCGACGTCTTGGAAGGCGAGGGAGACGCCCTGCGCATGCTGCGCGCGAAAATCCAGATGGTCTTCCAGGACCCGGTTTCGTCGCTTTCACCTCGCATGACGGTGGAGAACATCTTAAGCGAGCCGCTGGAAATCCATCAACGTGGCAATGCCGCATCCAGACTCGCCACGGTCAAGAGCCTGATGCAGGCAATCGGGCTCGATCCGCGCTTCATCAAGCGTTATCCGCACAGTTTCTCCGGCGGGCAGCGTCAGCGTATCGGCATCGCGCGCGCGTTGGCGCTGGGGCCTGAACTCCTGATCTGCGACGAGCCGGTTTCGGCGCTCGATGTTTCTGTCCAGGCGCAGATCCTGAACCTTCTGAAGGACCTGCAAAAGGAGCTGGGCCTGACCTACCTGTTCATATCGCACAACCTGGCGGTGGTGGACTACATGGCAGACCGCATCGCGGTGATGTGCGGCGGGCGGATCGTCGAGCTTGCGCCGCGCGAAATTCTGCTAAGGAAACCGGTCCACCCCTACACGCGCTCACTGGTCGCCGCGGTACCTTTCCCAGATCTCGACAGGCCGATGGATTTCAAGACATTGAAGCTCAGCGGCGCTTCGGACACCAGCGCATGGGGACCGCAATTCCGCGACGAAGGCGACGAGGATATGCTGTCGCCGCTCGATCTTGGCGGCGGCCACCTCGTTCTGGCCCGACGCTCGGCCAATGTCAGCGAGCTACGCCATTGATCAGCCGGCGCACCGTCCTTGGCCTCATGGCTTCCGCATTTCTGCCGAGCACGTTGCGCGCCGGCGGTCTGGAGCCGGAGTTTCTTCAGCCGCGGTTGAAGGCCTTGGCGCTGCCGGCACTCGCCGAACGCCTGCCCAAGAGCCCGCGGGTGCTCAATCTCGCCGCGATGGGCCGGCAGCCCGGCCAGTATGGCGGCACGCTGCGCACGATCATCGGCAGCCAGAAAGATATCCGAATGATGACGATCTACGGATATGCTCGCCTGGTCGGCTATGACGAAAAGCTTAACCTGCAACCCGACATTCTCGAAAGCTTCGACGTGGCGGATGACCGCGTCTTCACTTTCAAGATACGGGAAGGACATAAATGGTCTGATGGCAGCCTGCTGACGCCGGAGGATTTTCGCTATTGCTGGGAAGATGTCTGGCTGAACGATGAGCTTACGCAAGGCGGGCTCGCCCCGACCTTGCTGGCGGGCGGCAAGCCGCCACGCTTCGAGATCGTCGATCCGTTGACGGTCCGCTATAGTTGGGATGCGCCCAATCCCGACTTCCTGCCCAAGCTCGCTGCCGCTTCGCCGCTATCGCTTGTTCTGCCGGCCGCCTATCTCAAGCAGTTCCACAAGAAATACCAGGATCCATTCCGGCTCGCCGGCCTAATGGAGGAGAACCGGGCCAAGAAATGGACGCTCCTGCATATCCGCATGTCGCGGCAGTATCGCCCGGAGAACCCGGAGCTGCCGACGCTCGATCCCTGGCAGAACCGGACCAAGCCGCCGGCCGAGCAGTTCGTCTTCGAGCGGAACCCGTTCTTTCATCGAATAGACGAGAATGGCCGGCAACTGCCCTATGTTGACCGGGTAGTCATGAATGTCAGCTCGTCGGCGATCATTTCCGCCAAGACCGGTGCGGGTGAGAGCGACCTGCAATGCATGGGAATTGACTTTGCCGACTACTCGTTCCTGAAGGATGCGGAGAAGCGTTACCCGGTGAAGATGCATCTCTGGAAACGCACACAGGGTTCGCGGCTGGCGCTGCTGCCCAATCTGAATTGTGCCGACCAGGTGTGGCGTGGCCTTTTTCGTGACGTGCGTGTGCGTCGCGCACTTTCGCTCGCTGTGGACAGGCGCGAGATCAATCTGGCCGTGTTCTACGGATTGGCGCAGGAAAGTGCCGATACGGTCCTGCCGGAGAGCCCGCTCTACCGGCCGGAATTCGCGAAAGCCTGGGTCGCCCATGATCCCGACCAGGCCAACGCCCTGCTCGACGAGGTCGGGCTTCAGACGCGTGACGATGACGGCCTGCGGATACTTTCCGACGGACGCCCGGCGCAAATCATAGTGGAAACGGCCGGCGAAAGCACGCTGGAAACCGACGCGCTCGAACTCATCACCGATCACTGGCGCCAGATCGGCATCGCCCTGTTCGTCCGGACGTCGCAGCGCGACATCTTCCGCAGCCGCGCGCTTGGCGGCCAGATCATGATGTCGATATGGTCGGGCATCGACAATGGCGTGCCGACCGCCGACATGAATCCGTACCAGTTGGCCCCCACCATCGACGACCAGCTGCAATGGCCGCTCTGGGGTGCTCACTATCTGTCTCATGGTACGGCCGGTGAGGCGCCCGATCTTCCGCCTGTGGTCGAGTTGATGGCCTTGCTCAAGCGCTGGAACGCATCGACCGAGGCCACGGAGCGCGCCGAAATCTGGAATTCAATGCTGTCGATCTACACCGATCAGGTGTTTTCGATCGGCACGGTGAACGGAACGCATCAGCCGGTTCTGGCATCCTCGCGGCTGCGCAATCTGCCTGACAAGGCGCTCTACGGCTACGACCCGACCGCCTATTTCGGTGTCTACATGCCGGATACATTCTGGCTTGGAGAGTCCTGAGCGTGCTTCGATACATTGTCTGGCGCATTGCCGTGATGGTTCCAACGCTGCTGATCATATCGGCGCTGGTGTTCACGATCATCGAGCTTCCCCCAGGCGACTATTTCGACAGCTATGTTTCCGAGCTTCGGGCACAGGGCGAAGCGGTGGATTCCGATCGCATCGAGATGATGCGCAAGGAGTATGGTTTCGACAAGCCGCCGGTCATTCGCTACTTCTACTGGGTCGGCGGGATGCTGCATGGCGATTTCGGCTATTCGTTCGAGTATGAGCTGCCGGTTCGCGACGTCATCGGGGACCGAATGTGGCTGACCGTGCTGGTTTCCTTCGTCACGATCATCGTCACCTGGCTCATCGCCTTTCCGATCGGCATGTACTCAGCCACCCATCAATACAGCTGGGGCGACTACGGCCTGACTTTCTTCGGCCTTCTCGGCCTTGCCATTCCGAATTTCATGCTGGCGCTGATCCTGATGTATTTCGCCAACATCTGGTTCGGCACGTCCATCGGCCATCTCATGGACCAGCAATATCTCAGCGAGCCGATGAGCTGGGCCAAGGCGAAGTCGATCCTCGCGCATCTCTGGATCCCGGTCTTGATCATCGGCACCGGAGGCACGGCAAGCATGATCCGGCGGCTGCGCGCCAATCTGCTCGATGAGCTTCACAAGCAATATGTCGTGACCGCACGCGCCAAGGGCCTTCATCCCTTCAAGGCGCTGGTCAAATATCCGCTGCGCATGGCGCTCAATTTCTTCATTTCCGACATTGGCTCCATCCTGCCGGCCATCATCTCCGGCGCCGAAATCACCGCGATAGTGCTTTCCTTGGAAACGACCGGACCGATGCTGATCAGGGCGCTGCAAAGCCAGGATATGTATCTGGCAGGGTCGTTCCTGATGTTCCTCGCCTTCCTGACGGTCATCGGTGTCCTGATTTCCGACCTAGCGCTGGCGCTGCTTGATCCGCGAATTCGTTTGCAGGGCGGCAGCACCAAATGAACACGCAATCGCCGCTGCCCGCTCCGGGTGCTCCACTGCAACACTACGTTTCCATCGCGCCCTTTGACCTGCAGTCGGTCGAGGCGATGACGCCCGAGCAGTCGAAGGTGTTTCAGGCGTCGCAGTTGCGGCTGATGTGGTGGAAATTCCGACGGCACCGGCTTGCCCTCATATCCGGCATATTCCTGGCAGCGCTCTATTTCGGGATACTGATCTGCGAGTTCCTGGCGCCATACAATCTGCACACGCGCAACATGGACTACATCTATTCGCCGCCGCAGCGGGTGCACCTGTTCCACAACGGCCAGTTCATCGGGCCGTTCGTCTATGGCCGCCGGATGACGCTGGATATGGACACGCTCAAGCGGAACTACATCGACAAACAGGATGATGTTCAGCGCATCCGTTTCTTCTGCAAGGGCGACAGCTACCGGTTCTGGAGCCTGATCGAAGGTGACAGGCATTTTGTCTGCCCTGCCGAAAACGGCCAGCTCTTTCTGGCCGGCACTGACAGGCTGGGGCGCGACGTGTTCTCGCGCATCATCTATGGCGCGCGCATTTCACTGACAATCGGCCTCGTCGGCATCAGTTTCAGCTTCCTGCTCGGCATCGTCATCGGCGGACTGGCCGGCTATCACGGCGGTGTCTTCGACCTGATCGTTCAACGGATAATCGAAGTTCTGCAATCGATCCCCAGCATTCCGCTATGGCTGGCTCTGGCGGCGATCATGCCGATAACCTGGAGTCCGATCCTGATCTATTTCGGCATCACCGTCATCCTCGGGCTGCTCCACTGGACCGGACTGGCGCGGGCCGTGCGTTCAAAGCTTCTGGCCTTGCGCGAGGAGGATTACGTTCTGGCCGCGCAATTGATGGGCGCCAGCAGCAGCCGCATTATCCGGCGGCACCTCATTCCCGGCTTCATGTCGCATCTGATCGCGACGGCGACGATCTCCATCCCCGGCATGATCCTGGGCGAGACGGCGCTGAGCTTCCTCGGGCTCGGCCTGAGGGCGCCGACTACCAGCTGGGGCATCCTGCTCACCGAGGCGCGCAGCGTCAGCGTGATCGCGTTCTATCCGTGGCTGCTTTTGCCGATGCTTCCCGTCATTCTCGTCATCTTGGCGTTCAACTTCCTCGGCGACGGCTTGCGGGACGCCGCAGACCCTTACAAGTAACATCGCTATTGCGCCGCGCGCCGGGCCGACTCCACCCGGTATGATCCTTGCCGGCAGCCTGTTCGGTTGTTGCAGCGTTCATCGTTCGCCTCTATATGCGGCGACGCTCGATCGCGTTTAATACGTCATCGCCAATTTCGCGGACTGGTTCAGGACATACGATCGCATATGAGTCGCCTCGACAGTTTCATCCGCAGGATGACGGCACAGCGCGACATTCTCGATCAAGTCTGCGCGGAGGTGGCGAAGATTGAAGGCCCGGTGCTCGAGCTCGGCCTCGGCAACGGCCGGACGTTCCACCATCTGCGCGAGCGCCTGCCCGGACGCCGGATCGTGGCGTTCGACCGCGCGCTTGCCGCGCACGCCAGTTCAATTCCCGAAGCTGAAAACCTCGTGCTCGGCGAAATACGCGAGACGGCTCGCAGGTTCATCGGCATCGACGCCGCTCTTGTCCATGCCGACATCGGCACCGGCTATGAAGATCGCGATGCAGTGACCTCCACCTGGCTTCCCGATCTGACCGCGCGCCTGCTTCGCGTCGGCGGGATCGCGGTCAGCGGCACGCCGCTCGATCACCCGCAGTTGCAACGCCTGCCGTCGCCGCCTTCGGTGCCCGCCGATCGTTATTTTATCTGTAGGCGCGTGTGAGGGTCCGAGACTACCCAAATCTTCATGGGCCAAATCTTCAGGGGCCAAATCTTCAGGGGCCAAGTCTTCCGGGGCCAAGCCTTCAGGGGATCGTGTAGACTGCTATCTCGCGCTCGATGCCGCGCAGCGAGACCTCGTGGGGCACGGGCGTCAGCGCGTTCCTGTGCAACAGATCGGCGGTGAGATTGTCGTCGACCACCGCACGAGTGGCGAAGATCGCCTGTGCGTTGGCAAGGTTCTGCACCCGCGAAGCAATGTTGACCGTCTGGCCGAAATAGTCCTGTCGCTCGTTCATCGACACGGCAATGCAGGGGCCGGTGTGGACTCCGATCTTGAGCAGCAGGTCCTCGCGCCCGCTCTTGTCGTTGAGCGCGCGCATGGCATCGCGCATCCTGAGGGCCGCGGCAATCGCGCGATCAGGCGTCGCGAAAGTCGCCATCACCGCATCGCCGATCGTCTTCACCACCGCGCCTGCCTCCGCCGCGACGATCTCGTGCAGAACCTGGAAATGCGCGCGCACGAGATCGAAGGCCGAAAGGTCGCCTACGCGCTCGTAAAGCGCGGTCGATCCGCGCAGGTCGGTGAACAGAAAGGTCAGGCTGGTGATCTTCAGGCGCTGGTTGATGTCGAGCGTATCCGTACGATAGAGGTCGCGGAACGTCTGGCTGGTGAGCAGGCGCTTGGCGGTCAGGAAGGGCCGGCGTTTGCCCAGGAAATCATGCAATGCATGGCCGGCGATGAAGACCGTCGGCAGCACGCGGGTATCGGTCCTGTTTTCCAGCGAAATGCGCAGCGGGCCGGGTTGCATCTCGAGCGTCTGGTTCTGCACATGGTCGCGGTCGAAGACCAAAGAGAGGCTTCGGCGCTCGCTTGTCGGTTCGCCTTTCCCGTCGATGAACTGCGCCGAATGGGTGACCGGCTCGAAGACGATGACGAATTCGGATGGAAGCTGGATAGGCAGAACCGCCTTTTCACCGGGCGCAAGCTCGATATCCTCCAGCAGGAACGCTTCTATCTTTTTCGCGAAATCCTCTTCCGGCAGATCGACGCCGGACCCCCAATAGATCTGACGGAAATATTCCAGCAACGGCAGTTCGTGCGGATTGTGGGCGGCAATCCTGCGCAGGCGGGGACTGACCGTGAATGTCACCTCGACCATCTCGTCGAGGGTCGGCGAATAGTCCTCTGAGCACAGTGCGCAGGTGTATTCGTCCTTTTGCAGGGTTTTCAGCGTGGCGTTGGTGTCAAGCACGCCGCCACAGCCGGGGCATAGAACATTCCATGAAATGTCGAAGATGCCCACACGCGCCGCATGCAGAAAGGCGCTGATGGTGCGTTCCTCGTCGAGGCCATGCCTGCTGGCGAAGGCTGGAGCATTGATGCGGCAAAGTTCGTAGTCCTTGCCCTGCGCGATGGTTCGCTTGATCGCGTCGATTGCCTGTGGGTCGACATCGGTCGATTGCAGCAGAAGCGAGAAGAGGTCCTGAGCGTCGCTCATCGTGCAGGCTCCGGAAAATGCGCCCCGAGACGCGTTGACCGGGCCGGTCTTTTGGCCCGAGTTCTGCATTTTACGTCGAAACGGACCGTACGGCCATTCGAATAGACCTGGTGAAAGTTCAATTTCCATTCGGCGGATTTTCACCAGCCGCAAGCGGCACTATGATGATCCACGGGCGTTCATCTTCGGGGGTCTCTCCCATGCCGACATCCGACAACCCGCCATTTCCCGCGGCCCTGCGCCTTTTCTCCGCGGGGGTCATCATCGTCCTGATCGTAGGCGCCGGCCTGTTTTTTGCGCCTGAGTTGGTCAAGCCGCGTTGGCCTTGGGCCGTCACGCCGTTCAGTGCCCGCTTCCTCGGCGGCTTTTACACCGCCGAAATCACGGTGATGGCGGCGCTGCTGTACTGGAATCGTTGGTCGCCCGGCAGGCTCGTGCTGGTGATGGCCTTCATCTTCACCGTCATCGTCTCAGCGGCTTCGTTCGTCAATCTCGGCTATTTCAACTTCGGGCGCAAAGCGACCTGGCTCTGGTTCCTGGTCTATCTTGCTTCGGCCGCGGTATCCGGGCTGTTCCTATGGCGGGCCAGGTCCCGTCCTTCAGCGAAAGGCGTGCCCCTGAACCCCGCATGGCGTGGCTACATGTTGTTGGAAACGGCGATCCTTGGGCTCTATGGCGTCTGCATGTTGCTTTTTCCCCTGATAGTCAGCAGCACCTGGCCATGGACGGTCGATCCGTTCCACGCCCAGGTCTACAGCGCCATCTTCCTCGCCGGTGCGGGCGGCATATATGTCGTCTGGAGGAGCGCGCCGCGCGAGGAACTGCTGGTGCTCGGCATGGCGCAGTTTCTGGTCGGCCTGCTTGCCATCCTTGGCCTCATCATCACCGACGCTGCGGTGCACCGGATCGACTGGGCGGCGACCAAGACATTGTGCTGGCTCGCCCTTTTCGGCTGGATCGGCATCAGCGGCGTCTTCAAACTCTACGTCGCTTCCCGGTATTTTAGCTCGCAATCGGCATCATAGCTTGCAGACACGGCTGGATTTTCAGGTGACGTCCGGTGCATCGTGCCGGGCTAATTGCCTTCGCCGGGAACGCCATGACCAGCACGACCTCGCCATCCTCCGAGAAAATCCAGCCGCTGCTCCGATCCGTCCGGCCAAGCGATGCGGAGGCGCTTTGCGCCATCTTCAACATGCCGGGATTTCGCTGGGGCACGCTCAGGATGCCCTTCGAAATGGTGGAGCAGGTGGAGCGGCGCATCGCCAAGTCCGGCCAGGAAACCACCTGGATCGTCGCGGAGTTGGACGGCAAGGTCGTCGGCCATGGCAGCCTGGTCGTGCAAGGCTCGCCGCGTCGTTCGCATATCGGCGAGATCAATATCGGCCTTGACGATGCCTTTGTCGGCAAGGGCATCGGCTCTGCCATACTTGGCGCGCTGCTTGACGTGGCTGACAACTGGCGCGCCCTGAAGCGGGTCGAATTGACCGTCTATGCGGACAACGAACCGGCCGTCCGTCTCTACAAAAGCCACGGCTTCGAGGTCGAAGGTCGGCATGTGAAGGCCGGTTTTACCGACGGGCAGTACCACGACCTGCTGAGCATGGCCCGGCTGCGGTTCTAAGGCATGTCGCCCAGAAGTGTGCAGCGGTTCTGGGACAACGACATGCATCAAAACATAGACTTAAAGCGGGTCGCCTGAATCCGGTTCAGCGCGACGCGCTTTAAGATCCTGGTTTTGATCGAGTTGAGGATCCATGTGTGGGCTGGTCGCATCAAGCAAGTCTGGTCGCCCTTGGCGTGTGCGGCGCAAGCGGCTAGACGGTATCAATGACCGTCGTCTTTGATCCAGCAGCTACGCCTCCGGTGGAAATTCTGGCTGTGCTGTCGTTGCTCTGCCCTGAAGTCGTGCGTGATATCGAGCAGAACTGGAACGCATCGGTTTCCGATTATGCCCGCCATCTGTGGCGCCCGGTGGCAAGGCCTGCATCCGGCCCGGCGATCGCTGCCCGCTCGATCCTGCGCGAAGCCCTGCATGAGCGCCTCGATGTGATTATGCGGCCTGAGGAAATCGGCAAGGCCCTCGAAGAGTTCGAGCACAGACCGGTGATTCAGTCCGGCCTGCACTGCCTGCTTCTGATGGACCGGATTACCTTCGATGCCGTCCTGCTTGCCTGGCTCGGCGCGGTCGAAAACGGCCTGTCGGCCTTTTTCGGCTTCATGGGAACGACGATGACCATGGAGACAGTTGGCCGCGAGGGCCCAGGATGGCTCGATGTCGGCTACGACAAAATCAACCTGTTCGGCCTGGGCCGCCACAAACTGTGCCGCAAAAGCACCTGCGCGGCCGGTCCCGTGTCTCTCAACACCCGCGCGCTCGAAGCGGTGGGCGATGAGACGGATGTCAGCCGCTGGCTGGGCACACTGCTTGCCAACCAGGACAAGGTGTTTGGAACCGCCGCCGATGCGCTGACAGCTCTCAACGAGGATCTGATCGCCAATTGGGATCGATCCGGCATGGCCCTGCCGGTTTTCATCGATGATCGGCTCGCCGCTGCTGCCATGGCGCGCCATCTGGAACATGACGACAGCCTTCTTTCCAGGCTGCTCATCGAGCCCGCAAGACGTCAGCGGCTCGACAGTGCCTTGCAAGAGGCCGTATCGAGCCCATTTGGCAGATTTCTGCCCAATGCCACGGACTATTTCTGGGGCATCCGTGAGGAGCGCGTGCGCAAGCTCGTCATCAGGAACGGGCACCTGGTCGAGCCTGACAGGCCGCATGGTCTTTCCATCCCGTTCGAACGGCTGCATCTCAGGCAAGCACTGCTGGACGGCGTGCTGTTGCCGAACCTGTTCCTGATGTTTCTCGTTCTCGCCATACTGCCGCGCGTGCGGGTCGTGGGCGGCCTGAGACAGATTGGCTATGTAGCGCTTTTCCACTCGATCCTGCTGGCTGTGCTAGACGAAAACGCGCCCGAAGAGCGCGATCTGGCTGCGGAGCTGCAGGTTCGGGAAAATGCCTGGGGCATGCGGGTCATCGATGAAAAGATCTCGGTCCGCGAGCAGCTTGCCGGCCAGCCGCAAGGGGCACTCTTCCCGGAACTGCTCCGGCAATATCGTTTACGGACATTTGCCGAGACGACCGACGACCTGAGACTGGTTCGCGAAGACGCCCGATGGCGCAAGATCGGCCGGGCAGCGATCAAGGCGACCTGAGCCTCGCTTCAGGCCTTATTCGCGGAGGGGCCATCGCGATCGGCTGCAGTTCAAGCCTGACCTGACATGGCCCAAACTGTCATTGCACGACACCGGCCTTGCGGAGCCCGTCCACCACGAGCTCGAAATCGGCAGGGTTCTTGTAGGGCAAGACTTTGCGACGGTATTCCAGCGAATAGTCGGGATTGACGCGAAGCACCTCCTGCCATGCCGCGCGGGCTTCGGCGAAGCGGCCCAGATGGCCGTAGCTGGCCGCCAGAAGCGCGCGCGAGACGTCGGTGACAGCGTTGCGCGCCAGCCGTTGCATCAAGAGGTCAACGGCCTCCTCGTACCTTCCTAGTTGAAACAAGGCCAAAGCCTGGAAGTGCAGAAGCACATCCGGAAAGTATGGATTCAAGGTCTTCCCCCGGGCGAAACTCTCGAGGGCCTCCTCGGATCTGCCCGAATAGTACAGCGCCTCGCCGAGGATGACATGCCCTTCGGCGAAGTTCGGATTGAGGACTATCGCGCGCTCGGCCTCGTTGATGGCCTCATCGTGTCGTCGTGTGTACAGCTTGACTATAGCCAGCGCCCAGTGCGCCCAGGGATCGCTGTCATCCAGCGTTACCGCTCGCGTTGCGGCCTCTTCCGCTTGCGCCATCGATTCCGGCGGCGACGCGCCCCACCGGTTCAGGTAATCGAGTCCGTGCGTGAGGGCGAGGAAGGCGTGGGCAGAGGCAAACTTCGGTTCCAGTTCGATGGCACGTTGCAAGAGGTCGCGGGCTGCGACGTTCGTCTCCTTCGTCAGCCGGTGCCACAGCTCCCGCCCCCGCAGGAAACAGTCATACGCCTCCGTGTTGCGCGGGTGCTCGGGCGCCAGCCGCTGACGGTCACCCTCAGTCAGATTGAGCGCCAGCGCACCGACGATCTGCTGCGTGACGTCGTCCTGCACGGCGAATATGTCGGTCAGGTCGCGATCGAACCGCTCCGCCCAGAGATGGCCGCCCGAGGCTGTATCGATGAGCTGCGCGGTGATGCGCACCCTGTTCCCCGACTTGCGTACGCTGCCCTCAAGCACATGCCGCACGCCGAGCTTCGTGCCCACCTCCTGCACATGGACGTTCTGGCCCTTGAAGGTGAACGACGAATTGCGTGCGATGACGAAGAGCTGCGACAGCTTGGACAGCGCCGTGATGATGTCTTCAGAGATGCCGTCTGCGAAGTAGTCCTGTTCGGCGTCACCGCTCATGTTGGTGAACGGCAGGACGGCGATCGACAGCTTCGGCGGAACGGCCGTCGCCGGCCGACCCGTCGCGGTTTCCGAGGTGGCGGCCGCCTTGGTCCCGGCGCTGCCGACTTGCAGCGAGTAGACCCGGATCGGCTCGGCGATGTTCTTGAGCTGCGTGCTGCCGAGATCGCTGACCGAGAGGTCGAGCCTCGCCTTGACCTGGCGATAGGCATCCTCGGACAGGCAGATGGCGCCGGGCGCCGCGACGCCCTCCAAACGCGAGGCGATGTTGACGCCGTCGCCCATGAGGTCGCCGTCGCTCTCTTCGACCACATCCCCCAGATGGATGCCGATCCTGAACTCGATGCGGCGGTCCTGCGGCACGCCGGCATTGCGCTCAACCATACCATTTTGAACCTCAACGGCGCAGCGCACGGCATCCACCACACTGCGGAACTCAACCAGCGCTCCATCCCCGGTGCGCTTGATCACTCGCCCGTGGTGCACTGCGATGGTCGGATCGATCAAGTCGCTGCGCAGAGCCCGCAACCTCGCCAAAGTAAGATCTTCGTCCGCGCTCGCGAGCCGGCTATACCCGACCACATCTGCAGCCAGGATTGCCGCTAGCTTACGATTCTCGCTCATGGGTCGTCTCCTCATCTCCAGGATAGCAGGAAGACGGAGGGTAAGAGGGAACTTTCGCAATCGACGGCCACGCAGCGGCCCGAATCGGCAGCGCTCTGCCACCGGACCCACGCCGATCGCTCGATGGCCATTTGCGTTGCCGCTTGCTGGTCGACGACTAACGGTTCATCCTTGTGTGAATACCCGGCCGTGAAGTGCGTAGCGAGATCACGCCGTGACGGCCCCTGGGTGAGGTCTTGTTCGATGGACTGCGCGGGCTGTGGTTTCGAGGTTGAGGGCGGTTACGCCTTCTGTCCAAGGTGTGGCCGGCGCCAGCCCGTGCCATGTGCCAGTTGCGGCTACCTCTGCGCACCTGATTTCGAGTTCTGTCCGAAATGTGGGGCAAGCGTCGGTGCGCCCGCAAAAGCCCTCGAACGGCCTGCTCCGACACCAAGCCGGACCATTGTGCCGCCTTCTCGCACTCCGTCGCTGCTTCCGAACATCGAAGGCGATGGGCTGCATCCCGTCTCAGACGCCGATCGCCGGACGGTAACGGTCCTGTTCGCCGACCTTTGCGGCTTCACGACACTCAGCGAGCAGCTCGACCCCGAGGTCATGCAAGCGCTGCAGAACGAATTGTTCAAGGAATTGACGGTGGCCGTGCGAAACTTCGGTGGTTTCGTCGACAAATTCATCGGCGATGCAATGCTCGCATTGTTCGGTGCGCCGGTAGCACATGAGGACGATCCGGAACGTGCGCTTCGCGCCGCACTCGACATGATCGCCCGGACGGCGCGGCTCGGCGAAAGCGCCCCCCACTCCGGCTCGCCTCTGTTACTCCACATCGGCATAAACACCGGTCCGGTCGTCACTGGCGGATTGGGCATCGGCACCGCTAAATCCTATTCGGTGACCGGCGATACAGTGAATACGGCGCAACGCCTGCAATCGTTGGCCGCACCGGGTCAGGTGCTGGTCGGCGAGCTCACCCACAGGCTGACCCGGCATGCCTTCTCTTATGAGTCGCTGGGTGATGTCGTGCTCCGCGGCAAGGCTGGCAGTGTCCTCGTCCATCGACTGGATGCACCGCTTGCGGCGCCGCGCGCGGCGCGTGGGCTCGAGACGCTCGGCCTCAGCGCGCCGATAATAGGTCGTGGTGCGGAGCTCAATAGAATGCTGGCGAGCCTTGACCAGGCGTGCGGCGGCGCGGCCCAACTTGTCCGCCTCGTCGGAGAAGCCGGCATCGGGAAATCGCGGCTGGTGAAGGAGTTCGTCGCCCGCGTCGGCGACGAGGATCGTTTTCGCAACGTCGCGGTGCGGCAGGCCATCTGCTCACCGCTGGGCGAACAATCATTTGGCGCCTTGGGCGCGGTGGTGCGCAGCGCTGCCGGGATGATGCAAAACGACAATGGGGACGAAATGCGGGGGAAGCTCGCGGGCTTGCTTACCGATCTCGGCCTGCAGGGCGAGGAGGCGAAGCGGCTGATGCCTTTGCTCTACCATGTGCTTGGCCTTGGCGACCCCGATGCCACCTTGCAGCATGTCGAGCCCGAGCAGCTGCGGCGGCAAATTCTCTACGCAGTCCGCACAATCATCGAGCGGCGGCTTGCGTTGTCGCCGCTGTTGATTGTCGTCGAAGACCTGCACTGGGCCGACGCCGTGTCGCTCGAGGCACTACGTTTCGTGATGGACAGGTTGGAACGCACGCGGTTGATGTTACTGGTCACGCATCGTCCGGCACCGGACAACGACCAACTCGAGTCAAGTCGGGTCAGTCACACGGCGCTCAGGCTTTCGCCGCTCAACAGTGATGACGGACGCAGCCTGCTGGCGGCGCTTTTCGGCGAGAGCTGGGTAAAGTCCGCAGGGGGGCTTCCCGACCAGATCCTCGAGCGGGCGGGCGGCAACCCCCTTTTTGTAGAGGAGATCGTTCGCGGCCTTATCGATCGCGGTGTGCTCATGCGCGACGGCCAGCAATGGCGGACTGTGGCAGGCGAAGTCGCAACCGGCATTCCCGCCACTATCCAGGCAATGTTGCTTGCCCGCGTCGACCGGCTGCCCCAAGAGGTGCGCCGGTTGGCCCAGGAAGCCGCGGTAATCGGCCCGCGCTTCGATGCCACACTTCTGAAAGCCGTGACAGCCGACCCCGGCCGCCTCGAAGCCGGCTGCGAACTGCTTTGCGATGCGGAAATCATCGAGGAGGTTGCCGGATCAGGCTCGGTCTCGTCGCAAAGCTACCGCTTTACGCAAACATTGCTGCAGGACGTGATCTACCAGAATCTGCTCCTGCAACGCCGGACCGACATCCACGGGCGGGTCGGTGCTGCCTTGGAGCAACTGTGCGGCGACAAGCCGGAACGGCTCGAGGATTTGACCGTGCTCGGTCATCATTTCGCACAGAGCGCCGAGCGGGAGAAGGGCGCGCATTACCTGCAGGCGGCGGGCGATCGCGCTCGCATGATATACGCCAACGACGACGCCCTTCGTTTCTACGAGCGAGCACTGACTGCGTTGGGCGTGACCGGGCAAACACCGCTCAAACTGGCAATTGCAGAGCGCATTGCCGATTTGAGCGGCCCGGTAGGCCGCCGCGAGATCGCGCACCACCACTACGAGGCGGTGCTGCAGGCATATCGCGAGTCAGGCAATCGTGTCGCTTCGGCGCGCGTTTTGCGTAAGATCGGCCGGCTGCTCTGGGATGTCGGCAAGCGGGACAACGCAGAATCCCGCTATGCCGAAGCGGCAGCGCTCCTCGATGGAGCGGATGCCCCGATAGAGCAGGCGCATCTCTGGCAAGAACGGGGCCGACAGGCGTTCCGTAGCGGAGATCACGCTCTCGCGACAAAATGGGCAGACGCGGCGCTGGATTGCGTGGGCACTCTGACAGCGGAGCATATCTCAGAGGCAGGGTGTGATGCCACTCTTGTGACCGCCGAGGCACTCAATACGAAGGCCGTTGCGTTGGCTCGCCTTGGGCGAAACCATGAAGCCCTGCGTCTGGTTGAGCGCAGCATTGAATTGGCCGAAGCCGCCGGCCTACTGGGCACGGCCTGCCGCGGCTACACCAATCTCGGCGTGCTTTACACGACCATCGATCCGGCAAAGGCGATGGAGGTCTGTCGGCGCGGTCTTGAAGTGGCGCGCCATATTGGTGATTTGGGCTTCCAGGCGCGCCTCCTCGCCAATCTGGCCGTCGCTTGTTGTACTTTCACGGATCGCTGTCCAACCGAGGGCGTGCCTGCTGCCGAGAAGGCCATCGAGATCGACCGGGCACTCGACCAGCGCGAGCACCTGCCGGTGCCGTTAATCGTGCTTGGGCAGATCCACCAGTGCAACGGCCATCCGGAACTGGCGGTTGGCTTGTTCAACGAAGCAATGGACGTAGCCCGCGAAACGGGCGAACCCCAACTGCTGTTTCCGTGCTATGATGGTCTTGCAACGCTTAATCTCGACCTCGACAATCTGGCAGAGGCCGAACGCTACTTTTCCCTGGCGCAGGGTATATGCGCCCAGCACGGGCTCGACCCGGAAACGCTTGTGGTGCTGCCTTTTCTCGACTAGCCGGGGTGGGAGGTTGGAAATGTCCACGCGTATTGACTTGGTACCGCTTCAACCGGGCGACCGTGCGCCGAACGTGGTGCTCGACGCCATTACCCAGGAAGGCAAGATCGCGCTTGACGACTTTCGCGGACAAAAACCTGTGCTGATCGGCCTTTTTCGAGGTCTTCATTGTGCGTTTTGCCGGCGCCATATCGCTGCCCAGGCGCGGCTTGATCCGGAGTTGCGCGAAAAAGGCGTGGGGAGCCTGACGGTTGTCAACACGCCGATCGAGCGGGCGCGTCTCTACTTCCGCTACCACCCGATGCCGAATCTGCTTGCCGCCTCCGATCCTGAACGCGCTTCACATCGTGCTTTTGGTCTACCCAATCTCGAATTCACCCAAGACGAGACAAACTGGCCGTATAAGGTCTCGATGGCAGTGGCAAAGGATATGCGGGTCGACATACCGGGCGAGTTGCCCGGTCCAATGGACCCTTTTGCGGCCAGCGAATTCCTCGACAAGAGGGACCATTACGACGTGACCGAAGCCGACCAGCAGATGATGGCAACCGGACACGGACAACTGATCGGTCAGTTCCTGCTCGACCGGCAGGGGGTTGTCCGCTGGAGTTTCACGGAGGTTCCAGAGGGTGGGCGATACATGTTTGGGGCGCCTAGCCCGCAGGAGCTGATGTCAGCCGTGTCCCAAGTCGCCCAATAGACACTTTTGCGGGAGTATGTTGCGACGATGCAGCTATGTTCGCAGAACTCGCTCTATTATTAGTCGACGAGACGAAACCTCACGCCTTGCCATATTGCCGTTTGCTCATACCCGTCCGCGTCAAGGCGCGCAAAACACCTTGAGATGAGCACCGATGGACTGCCGTGCGGAATATGTCGACGGCAGTGGTGGTGAAACTTCAGTACGTGTGCCTTTGGGGGCTTGGCTCGGAACGCCAGAGCGGTTCAGCTTTTTCGTAGATGGACCCGCTGTAAGTATTTGTTTTTACTCGGGCCGAGGCAACCGCTGATAAGTTTGCGGCACGCAATCGCATCTATCCCCTCGTAATGCGATAGACCGTTGCATCGCCCTCTACACCTCGAAGTGGCGCTTCAAACGCGATGACGTCTCGGCCGGCAAGCAGGTCACTTACACCGGGCGCGGAATAGAGCGCCTCGGAGATGCAGACCTGTCCGGCTTCCGCCAGTGACTGCACGCGTGCGGCGACATTCACAGTCTGGCCGAAGTAGTCGAGGTTGTCGTTGAGTGTGACGGCAATCGATGGACCGCAGTGCGCACCCATCTTGAGGATAATCCCTGGCCTGACACTACCGCTGTTGAAGCGATCGATTTCTTCAAAAATATGCAGGGCGGCCGAAATTGCATCCGATGGTCGCGAGAATACTGCCATCACCGCATCTCCGATTGTCTTTACGACAGCGCCGGAATGCTGGTGGACCGCCGCATTGAGAAGAGCGAAATGCTCGCGGACCAGGGCATAGGCATTGAGGTCGCCAAGACGCTCGTACATGGCGGTGGAACCCTTGAGGTCCGTGAACAGGAAGGTGATCTGCCGGATGCCGAGCCCCTCCTTCTCGTCGACACGCTCGGAACGGAAGAGCTGGCGGAAGGTTTGCTGCGCAAGCAGCGCCCCGCCGGAAACATATGGATCGAAATCGAGCGTCGGTTTGGTCGTCAACGCGACAAGCTCAGGCGGCCAGTTGATGAGAAGCAACGCGCCACGACCGGGTCCGGTATTCGCAACCTCAATGACAACCGGACCGGGCGGCACGGCCGGCAACGCCGGCAAGAAACGCTTGCCGTCATAGCTGATCTTAAGAAGTGTCGGCGCCAACACCGGATCCCCTGACACAGGTACAGCGAATGCCGCCTGAGTCTGCACGTTGACGCCCGACAGGGAGCCGGGATCGAGGTCCGCGCACAGCATTGTCGTGGTGCCCGGCGGCAGGAACGTCATGCCCCGCACGAAGCCTCGCAGAACGTCCAAAAAGCGCACGTCCTGCCCGGGTAGCCGCCCGGCATTGCTGAAGTGTAGCTTCCAGTGAAAATCCTCGACAGAGAGCGTCTGGGGCTCGTGGAACGGAAGGCGCCGCAGATGCGGCGATATAGAGAAGGAGACCTCGATAAAATCGTCGAGGTTGGTATCGCCCGATACGTCGCAGAGACCGCAGACGTAATGCGTCTGCAGCGTGCGCAGGGCGCCGAAACTGTCGAGCACCATCCCGGATTGCGGACAGAGCACGTCCCAGCTCATATCGAACAGGCCGCAACGGGCCGCGTGGAGGAAGAGGTCGATTGCTTCAGGCTCGGCGATTGCGCGGTCGCGGGCGAAGGCCAGCGGATTGACCCGATAGAGCGCCTGGTCGTCGCCGCTCCTGATAAGCGTCTCGAATTTTGAGATGACGCGCGGGCTCCAGGCTCGCGCTTGCTCGATCTCGGTCATCTTGCCTTCGAGAAGGCGATCGTCGACCACCATCACGCCGAAACCCCAATTTGCCTTGCGGCAGCCTACCAAAAAATCCTTCCCGATGCGAATGGATGGAAATCCTTCGTCTGTCTCGAGCCTTAGGGCGGCCCGCGCCACACTGGTGCAGACGCTCTGAATGTCGGCTAATGCATGTCGCCCAGAAGTGTGCAGCGGTTCTGGGACAACGACATGCTTCAAAACAAAGACTTAAAGCGCGTCGCCTGAATCCGGTTCAGCGCGACGCGCTTTAGGGTCAGTCATTAGCGGAATTTCGCGTTGCCTGCTCGCGCGTGTCAGCACTGCGAGCCGCTGCGGAGCGTCTCGTCGATCGCATCTCGCGCATTGTCAGCGGGAATAATGACCCTGACAGGGTCACGGTTCATTCGAGCACGGCCTCGACAATGGCAACAAAATCATCGAGCGAGCGATCCCCACGAATCTCGATGCGCGGAAGGTCGATGGGATCGCAATCGAGGTCCGCCGGCCCGTGTCTGCCGCCGAAGCCGATCCGGTAGCCGCACTCCTTGGCCAGCCGGCCCAGCCGTCGGTCGGTGACAGAGAAGGGTGCCGCGAACGCAGTGGTTGGCCGACCGGTCCACCGTTCGATGAACATACGAGAGCGCAGGAGCTCGGCGGCCAGGTCGGAACTCGACAGACCATCGATCGCGCGATGCGTCGCCAGATGGCTTCCGAAGAATGCACCTTCGCCCGCGAGGCGTCGCACGGTCCCGGCGTCCATAAGTGGCGTCGGCGGGCCGATGGCGGCGTCCCACCGTGCACTGCCACCAACTAGATCCGTCACCAGAAACACTTCCGCGGTCAGGTCGTTGCTGCGCAACTCCGGCCAGGCATGGTCGGCAAAGTTCTGGAAGCCGTCATCGAAGGTGATGAGCACTGGCCGGCCAACGAACGGTTGGCGGTTGGCGATGAAAGTTTCCAGTTGCTCGGACGTGATCGCGTGAAAGCCATTGGCGCGCAGCCATGCCATCTGGCTGCCGAACGCGGCCGGCGTGCACCGAAAACGGGCGAGCGCGGCCGGACCATCATCGGCGACGCCGTGATACATGAGGATAGGGATACGTTGCCGCCGCTCACTCCGTTTGACGTCGCGGCGCAAGGCCCGCGCCCCGCCCCAGACGACATTTCGCGCTACCCCGAATTCGAGGCGCGCGCGGATTGGCACATGATCAATCGTCGGTTGCGTCGTCACGTCGTCCGGGGACATGCGGCGGAAGCGGTCTATGCGGTAAAGCTCGGTCTGGATCGATTGCTCCAACACGAGACCTTCGGTCGCCGCCAGCGTCTCCGAGATCACTTGTGCACCGAATGTGTTCCAGTCGAAGCCCGTCTTCTCAACATTGTCACGCAACACGAATGCGTGTGCGCTGATGAAACTGCCGCCAGGCGCCAACGCCTCAGCGAATTTCTTGGCGATGCGCCGCAACTCGGCGGCATCATCCAGGTAGTAGAGCACTTCCGAGCAAACGATCAGGTCCATCTCGCCCGGCAGCGTGTCGGCGACGAAATCCAGCACGCCGAACTCAATATTCGGCTGATCGCCGCATCGCGCGCGCGCTCGCCCGACGGCTACGGCGGAGATGTCGGTTGCGGTCAAATGGTCCACTCGCGGCGCCAGTCGCCGCGTGAAATGGCCCTCTGCGCAGGCCAGCTCAAGCGCCCGTCCGATAGGACCGGCAGGCAGAATTTCGAGCTGCCGCTCATACTTTTCCTGTTCGTAGGCCGAGCCATAGTTCCAGGGATCCTCGATCGCGAAATGGCGATCCCAGAACGACGTGCGATCATTGTCGTGCCGATCCGCGGCCTTTGCACGGCGCGGCGCTGCAAGGGGCCCTGTAGCTTCGGGACTCGACCGAACCAGACGCCGCGCTTGCGCGGCCAATTGCGCGAGTTTGCCGAAGTGGCTGTCCCGATCAGGCCGGCGGCCCGCGCGCTTATCGCCGGAGAGACTGTTTGCATGTCGCTCAGGGGGCACGGAATTCAGGATCAATTCAATCCAATGACGCCTTGTCACCGTTCCGAGGACGCCGAACTGCACGCGCGCCTCGATCTGGCCATCCATCATCAGGCAGGCATAAATCTGATCGATTCCTTCCGGCAATTCGGTCGGGGTTGGTTTTCGAGCGTCGACGCGAATTCCGAGTGTCCGCGTCAGCCTGCGCGGCGCGGCGAGGTCGTCGACGTCAAGAATCATTTGCTCAAGGTGATACTGGACGCGGCGACCGGCTACGGGATCGCCCCAGACCTTGCCGAGTTCGATGATCAACTCGGCGAGGGGGCCGCTGAACCTGTCCCACCTGGCAGCCAGCTGCGCTGGCACCGACAGGCTTCCCACCATAAGGCCGTCGAAGACC
This sequence comes from Mesorhizobium australafricanum, assembly GCF_033977265.1. Lineage (NCBI taxonomy): Bacteria > Pseudomonadati > Pseudomonadota > Alphaproteobacteria > Hyphomicrobiales > Phyllobacteriaceae > Mesorhizobium > Mesorhizobium australafricanum. The sequence continues at coordinate 303,070 of NZ_JAVIIT010000007.1, forward strand.
ACTTTGGCGATCTCACGCGCCCACTTGCGTCCTGCCGGGAGCGCGCGCAGGGACTGCGTGTTGATCGAGCGCGAGCCGCGGCCGCAATCCGACGCGGCGTTCCACAACGCGAACCACGCGAGTGCTTCGGAAGCAGTGCAGCCGTGGGCCTCGATCGCTCCGTTGGCGTGGGCCGATGCTGGGTGTTCGACCCTGGGATCAGGAGAAAAGCCGCGGGCGATCACGGTTTCCGCATCGACCAGCATCTGCGTCGAATTGCGGGTCAGCGAGTTGGGTCCGGTCTGATAGAAAGCGAGCGGCTCGTCGACCATCACCCAAGGTCCGCCTAGACGCGCGAGGCGCTGCCACAGATCCCAGTCCTCGCAGGTACGCAGCGACACATCGAAACCGCCCAACTCGACAATTTTCTCGCGGTCGACCAGCAGCGCGTGAGTGCGAATGGCACACCGGCGGGCGAATGTTTCGAAGGGCTGGATCGCAACCTCCGTTGAGATGCTCGACGGGGTGAGTTCGCCATCGGGCATCACGCGCCGAGAACCGCAATAGGCGGCCACTGCATCGGGAGCGGTTTTCAATGCGGCCAGCATTTTCACAAGGAAGCTGGCATCCACCCAATCGTCCGCGTCCAGAAACAAGACCCAGTGGCCGCGCGCTTTCGAAATCCCGTTATTGCGGGCGCCGGCGGCGCTGTACGCGCAAGAGCTCAACGTCCGAAACCGGGCATCGCGCTCCACATAACCGGCGATGATCGCGGCGGTGCTGTCCGTGGAGGCATCGTCGACGACGATCGCCTCCCAATCCACTACTTCCTGATCGAGAAGGCAATCGAGTGCGCGCGCCAGCGTCGCCTCCGCGTTGTGCGCAGGAACCACGATTGAAACCAAGGGATTATGCGCCACGCCGTCTTACCCACTCCTGGTTCGAAGGTATGGCAAGAGTCCCGAAACATAGCGGGCGATTTCCTGCCAACGGAAACGGTCCTCAGGGACGCTGCGTCCAAACAGTCTCCTGCGAACTTTCCCGAGATACCACAGCGGGTTCCATTTGAAAGCCTGCTTCAAATTCGACCCGACGGTTTCCAACCACATCCGTCAGCTGGTTGCCCGGCCGTCCCAAAACCCGACAGTCCAGTGCCGGCCCCAAGCTGCCTGTCACGAATGCGTCGCATGGCAGACATTTCTAAGGTCCTGTCGATTCATCAAAAGTAGACATCGCTAATGCAAAGGCCGCAGGCAGCCCTTGCGGCAATAACAGCCGTTGTCCGTGCATTCTCGAACAGCCATTCTCCGTCCGAACGAAGACCTTCCGTCACGCGTTGGGCACGCGTTAGAAGCCGACTGTCGCAGTATACATCCAGGCGTGAGGCAGTATCTACACATATAGTTTAGATAATTCCGACTGATCCAAAGATAACGCATAACTTCGCCTCATTTTTTGGGATAAGCTACTTTTTCAACAGTGGATCGTGCCCAATGATCAATCGGATTAGCCAGCTATTTTCGCTACGACAAAGAGATGCAAAGCAACATCAATCGGAACGTATGCATTTGTTGCTAGTCCAAGAGGGAGCGAGGGACGCACGAATCGGTTTAAGCCAAGAGGATTTCGGCTTGCCGGTCGGGTATTTGTCTGACATAATTCCGGTTTCCGAGTTTTCCACTGGGCAATTGGGGCATAGTGATGGCTAAGGAATCTTCGAGTGCCGCGTCTTCAGCAAATAAAGCGGATGCAAATCTGATAGGTAATGCGGAGGGAAACGGGCTGAACTTCATGGCGGGCCAGGCTCGCGAGGGCGGGGCAGGCGGTGACGCTCCAGGTGTCGACAAGATACGTGATCTTTTGTTCGGCAATCAGATGCAGGATTACGACCGCCGCTTCTCCAAGCTTGAGGAGCGGTTCCTGCAACGCTTCAAGGATGTCGAGTCCGAAGCCAAGCGTAATCTTGAAACCTACGAGTCGAATGCCAAGAAGCAGGTTGACTCGCTGGCGACGCAGTTGCGGAACGAAAAAGATGCGCGCGCCGAGGCCGACAAGGAGATCGACCGCAATCTTCGCGATCAAAACCAGGCGCTCGAAAAGCAGGTGCGCGCCTTGTCGGATCAATTGAGCGAGCTCGAGCGCGAAATCGCGGATCGCATGAACAGAAGCGACCATTTGCTGCGCGAGGAAATCAAGCAAAAGAATGAAAGCGCTCAAATGCTGATGGAGAAGATCTTTTCCGATCTCAGCAACGTCAAGACCGACCGGAATCTTCTGGCCGGCCTGTTCGTCGAGGTCGCGAAATGTCTCAACCAGGATCCCGTCGGCAGCAAGGGCAATTCGGAGCGTGGCTGGAAAGTGAGTTGATCGGAACTTGACGTCGAGCGTCGAACCAATCAGCCTACCTCAGAGACAAGCTTCGATCGATACCGGGATTGATCGCGAGGCTTTGGCCCGCCTTTTGGTGGAAATCGCCCGGAACGTCGATCCGGACAACCATGCGCTTTACGAAGGCGTTCCGGCCGCCGATCATCAGCTGGAAAAGCTTCGCCAACTGCTCGTCGGCCACGAAATCTCGGAGCTTTCACGCGTTACGCACCTGCTCGACGAACCTGAGCAGCTTGCGGCCGCTGTAGGAAACATTCTCCCCGACGCGACCGCGCGCGCGTCTCATATGCAACTCGGCGAGGCCCTCGCGCCGGCCGTCGAAAGAGCTGCGCAACGGTCCATCCAGAAGAACCCGAACACACTGACGGATATATTATATCCGGTGTTTCTGCCGGCCATTCGCAAGTCGATTGGCGAAAAGATTGACCAGACCTTCCAGTCGCTGAATGAATCTTTAAGGCATATATTTACCTGGCATGGCCTCAAGTGGAGATTTGAGGCCTGGAGAACGGGAACAAGCTTCTCGGAAGTCGTTCTCAAGCATTCTCTCGTATATCGCGTGGAGCATGTCTTTCTCATTAGCCGCAGCTCCGGGCTTTTGATCGCGCATGTAACAGCCGAAAACGCGACCAGCGAAGACCCTCAACTGATTTCCTCGATGCTCAGCGCAATCCAGGATTTTGTGAAGGATTCGTTCAACGAGAAAGAAAACAGCGGCCTGGACACCATCCGGTTCGGAGAGCTTCGCCTCTGGTCGGAAGTCGGACCGTTTGCGACGCTGGTTGCGGTGATCAGGGGAAATCCGCCAGAGCAGTTGCATGACGTAATCCGCGACGTATTGCTTCGCATCCATGATCAGTCCTCGCAGGCTTTGGAGCGCTTCGACGGGGATACCTCGCAGTTGCCCGGCGTAGAGACCCAGTTGCAGACCTGCGTCGAGCTGCAGCATACGGATTCAAAAGAGGGATTCCCGTGGCTGGTGGTGACGGCAGCCCTGCTGATTCTGACTGCGGCAGGCGTCTGGTTCTTTCTTTCCTGGCAAGCCGGGCAGCGCTGGCAGACCTATCTGTCGCGACTGGCGACCCAGCCGGGGATCGTCGTTTCGGACCAAAAAATTCGCGGCGGCCAGTTCTACATTGCCGGCTTGAGAGACCCGCTCGCCGCCGACCCGCAGTCGCTGTTGTCGGGAACGGAGGTCGATCCCGCGCGCGTTCATTCAAACTGGCAGTTCTATCAGAGCCTCGAGCCGGAATTCGTGCTGAAGCGGCTGACGGCGTCGCTGGCGCCGCCGGATTCGGTACGCCTCTCGGTCGTCGATGGTCGCATCGTCGCCGAGGGTGAGGCTACCACCACGTGGATCAACCGGGCGCGGGCCGCCGCCCAGCAGCTTTCGGCAGGCGGACCGGTCTTCGACATCTCCGGGGTCCGTGATGTGAGCGCCGAGGAGCGCTGGCAGGCCTATGTGTCGCGACTGGAGACCCAGCCTGGCCTCATCGTCGCCGATCAGAATGTGCGCGACGGCCAATTCTATATTACCGGTCTGAGGGACCCGCTTGCCGCCGACCCGCAGTCGCTGTTGGCCGGAACGCAGGTCGATCCAGCGCGTGTTCATGCAAGCTGGCAGTTCTATCAGAGCCTCGAGCCGGAGTTTGTGTTGCAGCGCCTGACGGCGTCCCTGGCTCCGCCGGATTCGGTGCGGCTTTCGATCGTCGATGGTCGCATTGTTGCCGCGGGTGAGGCCACCACCGCGTGGATCAACCGGGCGCGGACCGCCGCCCAGCAGCTTTCGGCCGGCGGACCGGTCTTCGACATCTCCGGGGTCCGTGACGTGAGCCCCGAGGAGCGCTGGCAGGCCTATGTGTCGCGACTGGAGACCCAGCCCGGCATCATCGTCGCCCAACAGAATGTGCGCGATGGCCAATTCTATATTACCGGCCTGAGAGACCCACTCGCCGCCGACCCCCAGTCGCTGTTGTCCGGAACGAAGGTCGATCCCGCGCGCGTTCATGCAAGCTGGCAGTTCTACCAGAGCCTTGAGCCGGCGTTCGTGCTGAAGCGGCTGACGGCGTCGCTGTATCCGCCGGATACAGTACGACTTTCGATCGTCAATGACCGCATCGTTGCCGAGGGTGAGGCTCCCGACACCTGGATAGATCGGGCGCGCGCAGCGGCTCGACAGCTTTCAGCAGGCGGACCGGAGTTCGACATCTCCAAGGTTCGTGATGTGAGCCCCGATGCACGCGCGGCGGAGCACTGGCAGTATTATGTGTCGCGACTTGAGGCCCAACCGGGAATCATCGTCGCTCAACAAACGGAGAGGGGCGGGCATTTCTACATTTCCGGCCTGAGAGACCCGCTTGCCGCCGACCCGCAAGCTCTGCTGTCCGGAACGGAGGTTGATCCCGCCCGCGTTCATTCACAGTGGCAATTCTATCAGAGTCTTGATCCGAAGTTCGTTGTGAAGCGGCTGACGGCGTCGCTGTCCCCGCCGAAATCGGTTCGGCTTTCGATCATCCAGGGTCGCATCGTTGTCGTGGGCGAGGCAGCTGCCGGCTGGATCAGCCGGGCGCAGGCAGCCGCCGACCAGCTTTCGGCGGACGGAGTGGTTCTGGATGTCTCGCAGCTGCGCGAGCTGAACCTTGCAGAACTTAATCATTTGAGAGAGGCCATCCAGACGACCGATATTTTCTTCTCTTCCGGTCGAGTTGTGCCGGGACCGGAGCAGACGCCGGTGCTCGACAGATTGGCTGATCAGTTGAAGGAATTCGCCGAAACTGCCCGCAAGGCAGGCGTGACAGCGCGGTTCATGTTGACCGGCCATTCGGACACCACGGGCCGTGAGACGGCCAATGCGTCGATCAGCGCCGCCCGGGCGGAGACAGTTCGCGCGCTTCTCAACAAGCGCGGCGTCGCTCCGGAACTGCTGCAGGTTCGCGGCGCCGGCACCTTTGAGCCGGCGGTGCCCGAAAATGAAAATAGTCTAACTGGGAACTCCACCAATCGCCGGGTTTCGGTTACGGTGAACCTGGAGTAGTGCGGAGCCCAGGATGCTGCAAAAAAAGATCTGCATGTTGGGCGGGTTCGCTGTCGGCAAGACGAGCCTGGTGCGCAGGTTCGTGCAAAGCATCTTCTCGGAGAACTACCTGACCACGGTGGGCGTGAAAATCGACAAGAAGAGCGTCGCGTTTCCGGACAAAACCGTGGACCTGATTTTGTGGGATCTAGCCGGCGAAGACGACATCGGGTCATTCCGCGTCAGCTATGTGCGAGGTGCGACCGGGCTCGTGCTTGTCGTCGACGGAACCCGGCCCGCCACGCTCGCCGTGGCGCTGACGCTGCGCGAGCGGGTCGAGGCCGAATTCGGCGCAATGCCGTTCGTATTGCTGTTCAACAAATCCGATCTGGCCGACCGGTGGGCGATATCGGATGGTGAGATCGACGAACTGAAGCAACGTGGATGGCAAATCTATCTGACGAGCGCGCTTTCGGGCGAACATGTCGACGATGCGTTCCGTCAGCTTGCTTCGATGGTCACCAATTAGACCATGGCCAGATTGCCGAAAGAAGTCAGAAGCTGGATATACGATTTCTTCTCTAACGAGCGCTTTGCCGCATTTCTGAAAATCGACGCCCGGCAATGCATAGAAGAGAAGGGCGGCAACCTCGAACATTACGGGCTCTCGTCGCTTCACACTGGCGAGCTCGTTGCCGATCAGCTTGAATTCATGGAAGGGCTGCTGCCTTGCCCGGAGCTTCCATTCCATATGCCCATGATGGAACTGCCCGGCGGCCACGTCGCCGACCTTCATCTCTTTGGTGGCAGCGACTCGGTGTGGCTGGTCTTTCTCGACGCCGCTCCCGAACGCGACCACCAGCAGCGACTTCAGCAGAAGGCTTATGAAATGACGCTCCTTCAGGAGAGGGAGCGTCAACTCAATGCGACGCTGCAATCGACTAACGAGGCATTGAGGGAGAGCCAGGAGGGTTTGTCGCGCGAATACCGGCGTGCCGAATCCCTGCTCCTCAACATTCTTCCGGCGTCGATCGCGGAGCGACTGAAAGCGGACGAGCAGATTGCGGACAGCCATGCGGAAGTCAGTGTGCTCTTTGCCGACATCGTCGGTTTTACGGAAAGGGCGCGGAGCGTCGGAGCCGCGCCCACGCTCGCTATTTTGAATTACTTCTTCAAGTCGGCGGATCTGCTCTCCGAAGAATATGGCTGCGAAAAGATCAAGACCATCGGCGATTGTGTCATGGCGGTCGCTGGCCTGCCCACCGCCCGACCCGATCATGCGCAAGCCCTTGCGCACTATGCACTTGAGCTGCGTGAGGCGGCCAGGCGCGAGCGCTTCGCAGGCGAACCGCTAAGTCTCAGGATTGGAATTCACTCCGGACCGATCGTGGCGGGCGTGATAGGCAAAAGGCGGTTTGTCTATGACCTGTGGGGCGACACCGTTAATCTCGCCGCGCGCATTCAAAAGGCCGCGGAGCCCGATGAAATCCGTATTTCGGACGGAACCCACGAACTGCTTGGACCCAATTTTTCTTGCGACCCCCTCGAGGAAACGGAATTGCGTGGTACAGGTCGCGTGCGAATGTGGCGGCTCCTGGCCTGATGCCGCTTGGCTGTGCCGACCTGGAGCGCACTGCATTTCAGGCCAGTCGAACATCACGGTTTCGAATGTTCGCAGCGGTGCGCCAAGCGGTCGATTACCGAGCGAGCGCCAAATGTCTGTCCTAATCTAATGCATGTCGCCCAGAAGTGTGCAGCGGTTCTGGGACAACGACATGCACCAAAACAAAGACTTAAAGCGGGTCGCCTGAATCCGGTTCAGCGCGACGCGCTTTAGGTCCAACTCAGGAAGTCAGTTGCTGAGATTTGAAGTCGCTATCGTTCTTGCCTGCATCACAAGCGGACCTACTGCTTCCGGCCCAATCAAGACATTCGCCATGTTGTCGCCAAGCGTCGCGACACGTTCGTTGGCGCCGCAATGGTAACAGGCTCGGTCTTGAAATCATTGAGGATTTTAGCGCTGGGCGCTACCATCTATCCGCGATTTTAGCAGTGATTTCAATAGTTTAGAGGGATTTTGGTAGCGGGAGAGGGACTTGAACCCCCGACCCCAGGATTATGATTCCCGTGCTCTAACCAACTGAGCTACCCCGCCAGGGTGGCAAATGGCTCGAAAAAACCGTCCTGAACGGATCGGTATTTCAAGGCGTTCGCCAAGGTCGCGCGGATATAAGGTTGGGAGGGTGAGGCTGTCAAGCTTGGAAGCGGCCGACATGCCTGCATAATCTGGCCAGAATAATCTCATCCCAGAAAAGCTTTGCCGGGCAGGCACTCGGCGCATGTCGCGGGGTTGAGTTCGGCGGAGCACGTCGCTATGTCTCGGCCATGAAATTCTAGAGTTTGAGCGAATGAAGCCGCGCATCGCCGTCCTTGGTTGCGGATACTGGGGCAGCAACCATATCCGCACCCTCAAGGCGCTTGGCGCGCTCCACGCCGTTTCCGACGCCAACCGCGCCCGCGCGGAAGGTTTCGCCAGCGAGCAGGATTGCCTCGCGATCGAGCCGGACAAGCTGTTCGAGCGAGCCGACATCGACGCCATCGTCATGGCGCTGCCGCCGCAGTTTCATGCCGACACCGCGGTGCGCGCCGTCGAAAGCGGCAAGGACGTGCTGGTGGAAAAGCCGATCGCGCTGACGGTCACGGACGCCGAGCGCGCGGTGAAGGCGGCGAAAGACAATGGCCGCGTCTTCATGGTCGGCCATGTGCTGCGCTTCCATCCGGCTTTCGAGACATTGAAGGCGCTGATCGACAATGGCGAGCTCGGCGACGTGCGCTATATCCATTCGCATCGGCTCGGCCTCGGCAAGTTCCATACCGAAAACGACGCGCTCTGGGATCTTGCGCCGCACGACCTGTCGATGATTCTCGCCATCACCGGCACCGAGCCGATCGAGGTGAGGGGCGAGGGGGCAGCGCTGCTCGACAATCTCAGCGATTTCGCGCATCTGCATATGCGCTTCCCGAACGGCCTGCGCAGCCATCTCTTCGCCTCGCGCCTCAATCCCTATCGCGAGCGACGTCTCACGGTCGTCGGCACCAAGGCGATGGCGGTGTTCGACGACGTCGAGCCATGGGAGCGCAAGCTTGCCGTCTATCGCCACGCTGTCTGGCAGGACAGCGGCCAATGGGCCTTCACCGCCAACGAGCCTTCCTACGTGCCGGTCGGAGAAGGCATGCCGCTGACGCGCGAACTCGCCCATTTCATGCAATGCATCGAGACGCGCGCCGAGCCGCGCACCGACGGCGAGGAAGCGATCCGGGTGCTGCGCATCCTGACCGCCGGCACGGTGATCCATACCGGCTCGTCCGTCTGAGCCCGTCCTGAAGCAGCGGCGATAAACTTAAAGCGCGTCGCGCTGAACCGGATTCAGGCGACGCGCTTTAAGTCTTTGTATTGATGCATGTCGGTTGTCCCAGAACCGCTGCACACTTCTGGGCGACATGCATTAGAACTTACTCGGCCGGGATCTGCGCCGGCCCGGCGGCAAGCCGGGACAGCATGGCCTCGGCCTCGGCGCCGCGCTCAGAGCGCTCGATGAAGCCGCCGCCGAAGACGCGCGCCTCGTTGCCGTCGTCGCAATAGAGCACGCAGGCCTGTCCGGGCGCGATGCCCGATTCTCCGTCGGCCAGCTCGACCGACGTCACGCCGTTGCGGTAATGCAGCACGGCCGGGCGCGGCGGCCTGGTCGAGCGGACTTTGGCGAAGAGCTCGATCCCGCCGGCCGGAACGTCGGACAGAGGTCCGTCGCCCAGCCAGTTCATGTTGCGCAGGTAGATCTTGTGCGTCTCCAGCGCCTCGCGCGGGCCAACGATGACGCGCGCGCGGTCGGCGTCGAGATGAACGACGTAGAGCGGCTCGCCCGAGGCGATGCCGATGCCGCGGCGCTGGCCGATCGTGTAGCGCAGGATGCCTTCATGGCGGCCGAGCACGCGGCCATCGATATGGACGATGTCGCCGGGATTGGCGGCCGCCGGCTTCAGCTTGGCGATGATGTCGGAATATTTGCCCTGCGGCACGAAGCAGATGTCCTGGCTGTCCTGCTTGGCGGCGACGGTCAGCCCCATTTCCTCGGCAATCGCACGCACCTGCGGCTTCGGCAGGCCGCCGAGCGGGAAGCGCAGGTAATCGATCTGCGCCTGGGTGGTGGCGAACAGGAAATAGCTCTGATCGCGGTCGGCGTCGACAGGCCGGTAGAGCGCGCGATGCGCGCCGTTGGCGCGCGAACGGATATAGTGGCCGGTGGCCAAAGCGTCGGCGCCGAGATCCTGGGCGGTCGCCAGCAGGTCGGCGAACTTCACCGTCTGGTTGCAGGAAACGCAAGGGATTGGTGTCTCGCCGGCGACATAGCTCTCGGCGAACGGATCGATCACCGCCTTGCGGAAGCGCTCCTCGTAGTCCAGCACGTAATGCGGGATGCCGAGCGTCTCCGAGACGCGGCGCGCATCGTCGATATCCTGTCCGGCGCAACAGGAGCCTGCGCGGTGGGTGGCCGCACCGTGGTCGTAAAGCTGCAGCGTCACGCCGACGACGTCATAGCCTTCACGCTTCAGGATGCCGGCAACCACCGACGAATCGACACCGCCCGACATCGCGACGACGACGCGGGTTTCTTCGGGGCGGCGGGGAAGATCGAGGCTGTTCATGGTGCTTTCACTGTGCGGCGCTCAATGCCAATGGCCGGAATATAGGTCAAGCGCCACGCTTGCGCCAGCTTGCGGGTCGAGACGGGTTTATGGGCAAAACCAGGGCCTGGAGGCCGTTGTTTCAAATCCTAAACGAAATCCTAACCGGGCGTTCACGATCCTTACCTAGTGATTAGGGTTCGCTTAGGCAATTTTTAAAGCTGTGGCGGTACTGTGGCGGGGATTGGGTCTTTGATTTTTTAGTAGAGAGTACGATGACCGATCTGGTTAGACCTAGAGTCAAGTATGTTATTGGGCCCGACGGCAGCCCTCTTACGATCGCCGATCTGCCACCGACGAACACGCGGCGCTGGGTTATCCGGCGCAAGGCGGAAGTGGTCGCCGCGGTACGCGGCGGCCTGCTCAGCCTTGAGGAAGCCTGCCAGCGCTACAAGCTCACCACCGAAGAATTTCTCTCCTGGCAGGCATCGATCGACGAATACGGCCTTGCCGGGCTGCGCACCACGCGTATCCAGCAATACCGGCATTAGGCTGGACAGCCGTAGAACGAAAAGGGGCGCGGTGTTCCGCGCCCCTTTCGCTTTCTGCAAAAGCTTCAGACGGTCAGCACAACCTTGCCGATCGGCCGGGTGGCGAGGAAAGCATGGGCAGCCCCCGCCTGGTCGAGCGAAAAGGCTTTCACCACATGGACCGCGAGCTTCCCGGTATCGGCGAGCCTGGCGAGCTCGATAAGCCCTTCGCGGTCGGGGACTACAGACATGCGTTCAACGCGGATGTTCCGCTCCTTGGCTTTCGCCCTGGTGGCGTCGTGGACGTCGAGCAGCGACACCAGGACGCCACCATCACGCACCACCTTCAGCGACTCGTCGACATGGTCGCCGCCGATAGCGTCCAGCACAAGATCGACATTGCGGACCTGCTCGACGAAGTTGCCCTTGGTGTAGTCAACGGCGTCGTCGGCGCCGAGCGAGCGAACGAAATCGAGCTTGTCCGGGCTTGCTGTAGCGATGACATGAGCGCCGCGCGCCTTGGCGATCTGAACAGCCAGGTGGCCGACGCCGCCGGCGCCGGCATGGATCAGCACGCGTTGTCCGGCCTGCAGGGCGCCATGCCGGACGAGGCCCTGCCAGGCCGTCAGGCCAGCCAGCGGCAGCGCCGCGGCATGCGCATGGTCGATGGCGACGGGCTTCGCGGCGATCTCGTCCGCCGGCGCCGCGGCAAGCTCGGCATAGGCCGCGGCCTGCTTGGGAAAGCGCGGCATGCCGAATACGTCGTCACCGACTTTGAAGGCGCTCACGCCGTCGCCGAGCGCCGTGACGGTCCCTGAAATATCCCAACCAAGAATGAATGGCGGCTCGCCGAGCAGCGGGTAGAAACCGCCGCGCACGGCGCCGTCGACCGGATTGATGCCCGCCGCCTTGACGCGGACGAGAACTTCACCGGGCCTGGGTGAGGGGTCGGGCTGCTCGGCCACGAAAAGGACGTCGGGTCCGCCGACGGAGTTCTGGATAACGGCACGCATGAACACCTCCTGTTGAATGTGCCGGTATCATTTGGATAGTAATATTCTATTGTCTAGTATGTACCTTTTCTATATATAGGCACCTCATGGATAGTGAAGACAGATCCCCGTTCGGGTACGACGCCTTCCGGCGGACATGCCCGTCGCACACGGTGCTCGAGATGCTGGCCAGCAAATGGGTTTATCTCACCGTTTGCGCATTGCGGCGCGGCCGGCTGCGCAATGGCGAGCTGGCGCGCAAGCTGGAGGGCATCACGCCCAAGATGCTGACGCAGACGCTGCGTGTGCTGGAGCGAGACGGCCTTGTCCGGCGCGAGGTGTTTCCGGTCATCCCGCCGCGCGTGGAGTATGAATTGACGGAGCTTGGCCAGAACCTGGCGGGGCTGCTCAACCAAATCCGGTCGTGGGCGGAAGAGCATACGCCGGAAATCAAGGATGCCCGGGTCCGGGCATCGGCTGTTCATGGCGAGATGGCGGCTGCGTCCTGAAGCCGGCGGCGAGGCCGATTCGACCGGTAGTCGGTTCTGAAAAAGCCGGTATGTCCGCGGCAACGACTTTCAAAAAATGCGCGGCGATCAGCCGATCATGGCGCTGCGGCCGCCTGTTTCGGCCTCGCGGATCTTGGTGTCCCGCGATTCCAGCATCTCCGCCTTGGACAGCTCCGCTTCAGCTTCGCCGAGTAATGATTCGGCAGTGCTTCGCTGCTGGGCGAGGTCGCTTTGTGAATTCCTGAGGTTGTCGCGGCGCAGGCGCGCCGCCTTGGCGAAGGTCGGATAGGCGAAATGGTTGATGTCGGTGATGCCGGCTTTTTTCTCTTCGGCGATGATCTGCGCTTCCAGCTCGACGGCCATGCGCTCGAACTCGGCGATCATCATGTCCAGCTGCAAAAGCTGCCGCCGCTTCTCATTCACCTGAAATTGCTTCAGCCGAACGAGGTTTTCACGTGACTTCATGACTCGATACTCCGCAAACGCACACCTGCATACCCGTCCAACCCGCCCGGAACGAGCCGAGCGCCGCAAGTTTCCCCCGGCTTTCCCTGGGCTATGGGAAACAAAGCCCTAAAGATTTTTGCCGGCGGTAACCATTCGTTTACGGGCATTGTTAATCATACGGGCGAGGACTTAAGGCCGGGTAAAAATTCCGGCTGCGGCGGGAAGCCCGGCCAACGAGTCTCTGGAGTCACTTAGGCTGACTTTTTAATGTGGTGCGTTAGCGATTTTGGTCTGTGATTCGTTATTAGATTCAAGTGGGTGTAGAAAGGGGTTAAAAAATCTGGTATCGTGGATGGCACGAAATTAGGATTTGTTAACCAGTCGGTGGCACCTTCTGTTCAGGCAATCACTGCTCCGGGTCCCGGACGGGTCGTGACAGGGTCCGGCAGCAGAAAAGGGGAATGAAATGCGTGTTCTGCTGATTGAAGACGACAGTGCAACCGCACAAAGCATCGAACTGATGCTGAAATCGGAAAGCTTCAACGTCTATACGACCGATCTCGGCGAAGAAGGCGTCGACCTCGGCAAGCTCTACGATTACGACATCATCCTTCTGGACCTCAATCTCCCCGATATGTCGGGCTATGAAGTCCTGCGCACGCTGCGCCTCTCCAAGGTCAAGACGCCGATCCTGATCCTCTCCGGCATGGCCGGCATCGAGGACAAGGTGCGCGGCCTCGGCTTCGGCGCCGACGATTACATGACCAAGCCCTTCCACAAGGACGAGTTGGTGGCGCGCATCCATGCCATCGTGCGCCGTTCCAAGGGCCATGCCCAGTCGGTCATCACCACCGGCGACCTGGTGGTCAATCTCGACGCCAAGACGGTCGAGGTCGGCGGCCAGCGCGTGCACCTAACCGGCAAGGAATACCAGATGCTGGAGCTGCTCTCGCTGCGCAAGGGCACGACGCTTACCAAGGAAATGTTCCTCAACCACCTCTATGGCGGCATGGACGAGCCGGAGCTGAAGATTATCGACGTCTTCATCTGCAAGCTGCGCAAGAAGCTCGACGCTGCGTCCGGCGGCCAGAACTACATCGAGACGGTGTGGGGCCGCGGCTATGTGTTGCGCGAACCGGAAGATATCCGCGTCAGCGCGTAAAGCGAGCGGATGATTTCAAGGAAAAATCCGGCTCAGGCCGGGTTTTTTGTTTGAAATGCTTCCAGCGAATCAGGCGGCGATTTTCAGGACGCGGAAGCTTTCGAGCAATTGAGCCCGGTTGAAGGGTTTCAACAGATAGCCTTGTGCGCCGGCACGCTTGGCGCGCATGATCGCCGCGACGTCGACCTCGACCAGCGACACCAGGATCTGCGGCTTGATGGGACTTTCCATGGCGCGGAGGCGGCGAATGAGGTCCGCTGCCTGGATGTCGGCAAGACCGCCGTCGATGACGATGACATCCGGCATGTCGCTGGCACAGATTTCGGCAGCCTCGACCCCGCTCGCCGCCTCGACGACAATCAAGTCCGAGCCGCCAAGAATGCGTTTTGCAACCTTCCTGATGACGCTCGAATCATCGACGAACAGGCAGCGCTTCATGTCCGGGTCCTCTTTGCCATCTACCGAACTGGCACCCTCCGGGTAACCGGTGAGCACCATAGGCCAATCTGGTAAAGAAGCCGAAAAGACGTTAGGTAAAGTTTTTCCAAAGAGGCGTATCGCGCCGTTTTGAGCTGCGGCGTCTTTAGCGCAATGGGCGTGGACATTGCTGCGCCTGCATTGTGGATGCAAATATTGGCGACAAGCGATACTTTGTCGTTTCTTGATATTACGCGGCCGTGAGCACGATCTCTTCGGCGGTCGCGTGGATCGAGATCGTCATATTGGCCTCACGCGCCAGAAGCAGCGTGTAGTAGGGCTGGACCGAATGGGCGTCGATCGGCTCCTCCGGCTTGTGGCCGGAATGCAGTTCGAGAAATTTCGGCGGCACGCGCAGCATCGGGCCGCTGGCCGACAGCGAAAAACGCGGCTCGGTTTCGAGATTTTCCAGCGTGATCACGAGCTTGCCGCCGCGCGGGATGGCCGCATGGGCGACGAGAATGAGGTTGAGCAGCAGCTTGACCTTGTTCTTGGGCAGCAGCGCGCGGGAGCCGTTCCATATCAGTTCCGGCTTTTCGTTCTTCAAGAAGGCGATGGCCACGGCTTCGGCATCGCCGGTGTCGATCATCATGCCGGCGGAACCCGCGGCGCCGAAAGCGATGCGGGCAAACTGCAGTCGCGCCGAGGCGTTTTTGGCGCTCTGGCGAATGAGCTTCATGGCGTCTTCGTCGGCGCCGCCTTCGTCGAGCAGTTCCAGTCCGTTGTTGATTGCGCCGACCGGCGAGATGATGTCGTGGCAGACACGGCTGCAAAGCAGCGCGGCGAGATCGGGCGCGGAAAGGGTAAAGAGCTCGGCCATCGGTGAAATCCCTGCTTAGGTCAGTTGTTCATGGCCGAGCGACCGTTTTCGCGCCTGCCCACACGAATCACGCTCTTTCCAAGGCTTTCTGAATACACAGCGCCCGAGCGCGCATCAACAAATCCACAATTGTCGACGGCAAAAATGGTGTGTTCACAGCGGGAAAACCCATCGCCGAGCGACAGCACAGCCTTCGAACCGCCATCTTCCTGTGAGAGCTTAATGGTTGAAAAAGGATTACGGCATAATTTGCCCGTGATAGCCACCCTGAACGGCCGCCAAGAGCCGCAGGGGTGCGAGGCGTCGGCGAAAGTGCTCCCTGACGGAGATTGGAAGCATGTTTTCCCGATACTACGACCGGACGTTCGTCCGTGTCCTCACCATGACCATCACACTCCTGGGGGCTTTTGTCCTTTCGACCTCGGCGTCACGGGCCCAGCAGTACACCGCTCAGGAGATCGTCGATTCCGGTCATAAATTCTTCGGCGAGACGTCCGGGGGACTGGCCACCGTGGTCGAGAAGATCTTTGCCTCCTACGGCCTGCCCAACGGCTACCTGCTGGGCGAGGAAGGTTCCGGTGCCTTGATCGGTGGCCTGACCTATGGCGAAGGCACGCTCTACACCAAGAACGCCGGCGACCATAAGGTGTTCTGGCAAGGTCCATCGCTCGGCTGGGATTTCGGCGGCGAGGGATCGCGGGTGATGATGCTGGTCTACAACCTCGACGACATCAGCAGCCTCTATAACCGCTTCGGCGGCGTTGCCGGCTCCGCCTATGTGATTGCGGGTGTCGGTTTCAACGTGTTGCAGAGCAACCGTGTGCTGATCGTGCCGATCCGTACCGGCGTCGGTGCCCGTCTCGGCGTCAATCTCGGCTATCTGAAGCTCACCGAAAGGCCGACCTGGAACCCGTTCTGAGCGGGTTCTGCTCGTTACAATCGCTCGGACAGCGAGCTCTTGCCGCGGCGTTGAATTTCCGCCATGCCAAGGTGGCACGATCCAGCGATTGCCGTTTCGTAAAGTGGATAGAACGCCTTGGTCCAGTCGGTCCTGTTCTTCGTACTCGGTTTCCTTTGCGCCGCTTTTCTGGTGTCGCTGATCGCGCCGGCTGTCTGGCGGCGGGCCGTTGTCCTGACGCGCAGGCGCCTCGAGGCCTCGCTGCCACTGACGCCCGCCGAAATCCAGGCGGACAAGGACCGGGTCCGGGCGGAATATGCCATGACGACGCGCCGGCTGGAGATAACCGTCAAGAACCTGCAGGAGAAGGCGGCCGAACAGCTGGTCGAGATCGGTCGCGGGCGCGAGGCCTTGAAGGGGCTCGCGGTCGAAACGAAGGACAAGAACCAGGCGCTCTCCGATCTGCAGGCCAAAAATGCGGAGCTCAGGCAGCGCGAGGAGGACTTGCACCGTCTGTCGGAAAAGCACGCACAGACGGAGCGGGCATTGGAGAAACGCGCGGTGGAGCTGCAAAAGCTCGAGCAGATGTATGACGACGCCAGCTTCTCGTCCTCGAACCGTCAGATCGAGCTGGTTGCGCGCGAATCGGAACTGGAAAAACTCGCCAGCGACATCGCGATGCTGCGCAGCCAGCGCAAGGAGGCGGACAGGCGAAACCAGGAAGTCGCCTCGGAAAGCAAGGCCGCGCGCGAAGCGTTGAAGGTCGAGAAGAAGAAAACGGCCGAGCTCGACAAGAAGGTCGAGCGGCTGCTCGCTACGCTGGCCGACCGCGAGGAAAAGCTCGACCGGCGCGAGAAGGACCTCGCTCGAATGCGCGAACGTTCGAAAGAGACCGCGCCCGCAAACGGCGTCGCACGGCTGGCCGCCGGCGGCGATGTGAAAAGCGACGATGTCGACAAGGCAATCGCCAAGCTCGAGGGCGACCGGGAACGGCTGGAGGCAAGGCTGACGGCGCTGGAGCGCGAGAACAAACGACTGAAAACCGATCTTGCCGCCTCGGGGACCGCAATGCCCGAATCGGCAGGCGACACGCGCCCCGGTGCCGGCCTTCGCGAACAAATGAACGAACTGGCGGCCGAGGTCGTCAACCTGACGATGAAACTCGACGGGCCGGATTCCCCTATCGCCAAGGCCCTGGCGGGCGACGGGCAGCTAAATGGGCGCGGCATCAGCCTTGCCGACCGGGTGAGGGCTTTGCAGAAAGCCGGCTCGACCAACTGAACAAGCCTGCCCGGTTATCCAGGCTGTCGGTCGCTAGAGCATGATGCCGAAAAGTGTGAAGCGGTTTTCAGGCGACATCATGCTCTATCTCTCTGATCGAGAGGCGGATTCAGATTTCAGGTCTATTGGACCTGAAATCATCCGGCTCTAGACTAGCCTTCGAAAAATGATGCAGGGCGATAGCCGAGGCTGCCGCGACGTTCAGGCTGTCGAAGCCTTCCGCCATGCCGATTCTCACAGTGTGGAGCTGGGCAAGCATATCCGGCGGCAGGCCTTCGCCTTCGGTGCCGAGATAGAGTGCGAGCCTGGCCGAACGCTCCGCGGCGCGGATGTCGACGTTTCCGCGCGGCGAGAGAGCGAACTGGCTGAAGCCAAGCCGATCGAGCGTCGCGATGAAGGTTCCGCTATCGCCGAAGGACGCGAAGGGAACCTTCAGCGCTGCGCCGACCGAAACGCGGATTGCCTTGCGGTAGAGCGGATCGCAGCAGGTCTGATCGAGCAGCACGGCGTCCGCGCCGAAGGCCGCGGCATTGCGGAAGATCGCCCCCACATTGTCGTGATTGGATATGCCGACCAGGACGACGACCGACGCGTGCTGAGGCAAGGCTTCCACCAGAACCTCGGCGGGCGCCGGATCGCCACGGATGCCGATCGCCAGGATGCCGCGATGCATGTGGAAACCGGCGATTCGGTCCATGACCTCACCGGCGGCAACATAGACTGGAAAATCCGGAGGCGCCTTGCGCAAGACCGCCTGCAGGCCGGCCAGCCTGTTTTCGAGAATGAGGGCCGACTCGGCGGAGAAGCGCCCGGTCGACAGCAAGAGGTCCAGCACCACCTTGCCTTCGGCGACGAAGCGCCCGTGTCGACCGACGAGGTCGCGCTCGCGGATGTCGAGATAGGCGGCGACGCGCGGGTCCTGGGGATCGTCGATAGGGATGAGATTCATGCACGCCTCGCCGGACAGAGCATTTCACCGTTTCACCGAAACGGTGAACCGCTCTATCTCGTTGTTTTGACGCAATTCCGGACGGGCGGCTAGCGCGAGGTCGCCGAGCCTAAAAGCGCGTCGCGCTGAACCGGACTCAGGCGACGCGCTTTAAAGTCTTTGTTTTGATGCATGTCGTTGTCCCAGAGCGCTGCACACTTCTGGGCGACAAGCATCAGCCGTCTCACACCTTTCCTGGAACTGCTCCGGGGTTCATCAGCGAGGTAATGAGCGACAGGAGCCGCGGGTCAAGCCCCGGCGCGGCGCAACCGATAGGCCATCTGCGAAAGGTCGCCGTCGCCGAAAATGCCTTCCAGCATACGCAGCAATTCGCGAACCGCTTCGGATCTGCAGGAATAGTAGATCATCTGGCGGTCGCGCCGGGTCTCGACGAGATCGAGCGCCCTCAACTTGGCGAGATGCTGCGACAGCGCGGACTGGCTGAGTTGCACCTTCTCGGCGATGGCGCCTACCGACATTTCGCCGTCGATCAGATGGGCCACGATCATCAAGCGCTTTTCGTTGCCCATGAGAGTGAGAAACGCGGCCGCCGATTCCGCACTGGCGATTAGCTTATTTGAGATCATAGATCCCCCAAGGGTCCTGGCTCATCCTGGCGCCAGGGGGCAATGGCGCCCGATTCCACAATGTTCAGATGTCTATAGGCGCTGCTGAATCAGCGTCACAACGAAGGTAGATCATTTCGTTTAAATCTCAAGAGTTGCTTTCGACGGCGCACGATCAACTATCGTCCTTGCTCTGCCGCGCGTCCCGTCTTGACCATCTCCACCAGCACGGAACGCAATCCGCGCACGGTTTGCAGGGATTGTGGAAAGAAAATCCTGCAGGTCGCATCCGGAGCGGCGAGATCCATGCCGTCGGCGTCGAAGCCGGTGGCGATCCAGCCGTCGCCCTCGGCGCGGCCGAAATGACGGGCATAAATGCATAGCGCGTCGCGATGGTCGGCATTCATGTGGTCGAGCGCGGACTGTTCGCTGCCGGCGAGCTCCTCGACAATGGCGCCGCCGGTGATGAAATCATCGCGGTCGAGAAGATAGGCCTTGCCGAAGCCGCCATTCAGGCTGGCTCGCTCGGGCTCGAGCCGGAAGAACGAGAAGTCGCCGAGCCCGGCATAGAGCTTTGCCTTCGGATTGCGGTTGAGGTAGCGCCTTTCGGCGCGGATATGATCGGCCGATCCCCGCTCCAGCTGCAGCGCTCGGCATGCCAGGCTGATGCGCGGATGCGCCAGCGGATCGCCCCTGCCGGGTTCGCCAAGCAGCAGCGAGCTGCGCGGATCGGCGACAAGCGCACCGGTGTGCGCGGACAGCATCGAGATCAGGATCAGCGGCGCGCCGTCGATGTCGGTGGCGACGCCGACCCTGCTTGCCAGCGGCGCGCCGGTGCCGGGCTCGATCACCGCGAGCGCGCCGAAACGGGCTCCGCGGATCAGGGCTTTCGCCAGTCTGATCGCCTCGGCGTCGGTTTCGCGAATGACATCTTTTTTCGGTTCGGTCACTGGCTCACCCGGGATAAGTTGATTTCTATTCTCCGGTTATCAACCGAGCGCACCCGCCTTTGCAAGGGCCTCGATTTCCTCTTGGCCCAGGCCGAAACGGGTCAATATGCCTGCGGGCTGGCGATCGGCGGCGGCCGGCATCGCGGCAAGCGGTTGGGGGCCTTGCGAGAAACGCGGCGTCGGCGCCGGGCGCTCGAGCCCGCCGGACCTCACGAAGCTTTGCCTGGCGCGATTGTGCGGATGGTTCCTGGCTTCTACCAGGGACAGCACTGGAGCCACGCAGGCATCGGTCGCGGCGAAAAGCTCGGCCCATTCGTCGCGCGGTTTCTCCTTGACCCGCCCCGCAATGGCGGCGCGCATCGCGGGCCATAGCGACTTGTCGTACTGGCCGCCGACAAAATGCCCGGCGAGCGGCAGCAGCCTGGCGAATTCGGCGAAGAAGCGCGGTTCGAGGCAGCCGATGGCAATGTGCCTTGCGTCCGCCGTCTCATAGGTGTCGTAGAACGGTGCGCCGGAATCGAGCAGGTTCTCGCCGCGCCTGTCGCTCCAGAGACCCGCCGCCATGTAGGCGTGGATCGGCGCGGCGAGCATCGAGGCCCCCTCGATCATCGAGGCATCGACCACCTGGCCTTTTCCGGTGCGCGAACGCTGGAAGAGAGCGGCGAGCACGCCGCCGATCAGCATCATGGCGCCGCCGCCTTGATCCGCGACGAGATTGAGAGGCGGCACTGGCGGCGCGTCCTTCCTGCCGATCGCGTGCAGCAGGCCGGCATAGGCGAGATAGGTGATGTCGTGCCCGGCTCGCCCGGATAGCGGCCCATCCTGGCCAAATCCCGTCAGGCGGCCATAGATCAGCGCTGGATTGCGTTGGAAAAGGACATCAGGCCCGAGGCCGAGCCGCTCCATCACGCCTGGGCGGAAGCCTTCGACAAGCAAGTCGGCCCGTGCCGCAAGCCGCAGCAACAGCTCCGCGCCCGCCGGACGCTTCAAGTCGAGCTTGAGGATCGAACGGCCTTGGCGGTCGAGGTCGTATTCTTCCGGCAGGTTCAGAAGCGGTTGGCCGGTGTCGGCACGTTCGATGCGCAACACCTCGGCGCCCATCTCGGACAGCATCAGGGCGGCAAGCGGCACCGGGCCGAGCCCGGCCATCTCGATCATTTTCAAGCCGGCGAGCGGGCCGGTCTTTTCGGCCGAAACGCTCGCGCTTGTCGGCGATCCAGTCATCCGGCCTATTTCGGCGCCATGCGGATGGCGCCATCGAGGCGGATGGTCTCACCGTTCAGCATCTGGTTTTCGATGATGTGGAGGGCAAGCGATGCATATTCCGACGGCTCGCCAAGCCGGGGCGGGAAGGGAACGGAAGCGCCGAGCGAATCTTGCACCTCCTGCGGCATGCCGGCCATCATCGGCGTCTTGAAGATGCCGGGCGCGATGGTGCAGACGCGGATGCCCGAACGCGCCAGATCGCGCGCCACAGGCAGCGTCATGCCGACGACGCCGCCCTTGGAGGCCGAATAGGCGGCCTGCCCGATCTGGCCGTCATAGGCGGCGACGGAGGCGGTGTTGACGATGACTCCGCGCTCGCCGCCAGCGAGCGGATCGAGTTTCGCCGCCCGATCGGCGACGAGGCGGATCATGTTGAAGGTGCCGATCAGGTTGATCTCGATCACCTTGCGGTATTGGTCGAGCGGATGCGGTCCATCCTTGCCGATCGTCTTCACGCCGATGGCGATGCCGGCGCAATTGACCAGGATGCGCGGTTCACCAAGCTTGTCGGCCGCTTCGGCGATCGCGGCCGTAGCGCTGTCACCGCTGCCGACATCGCATTGGACGGCAATACCGCCGATGTCGGTTGCGACTTTCACCGCGCGCTCGATGCCGACGTCAAGGATGGCGACACGGGCGCTCTTGCTCGCCAACGCGCGCGCCGTCGCCTCGCCAAGGCCCGATCCGCCGCCGGTGACGATCGCGATCTGGCCATTCGGGTTCATGCAAGCCTCCCAGGATTTCGGATTATGCTACGAAGCCTGCAAAGGGGGCGCAACCGCAATACCATGGTCCAACGACGGCTGCGCATTGGCGGCCGAGCGCGCCAAAGCCGGGGCAAATTCCGCAATCCTCGCCGTGTTGGCGTGACAGACATCGCCGGCAAAGCGAGCGACGGCGCCCGACTTGATTTCGTGATGCAGCAGCCGGTCGAGATCGACCGGGCGCGGCATGGTGATCTGCCCCCGCGGAAAGCGCCTGAAGCCGAGCGGCCCATAATATGGCTCGTCGCCAACCAGAATGACGGCGGGCGCGCCGGCCTTCCTGGCCGCCTCCAGCGCAATCGCGACCAGCTTGCGGCCGATGCCGAGATTCTTGAAGGCGGGGCGCACCGCAAGCGGACCGAGCATCATGGCGCGACCCGCGCCTGCCGCGACGCGCGTCATACGCACGGAGGCGATCACCCTGTCGTCCTTGACGGCGACAAAGGACATCGAACGGTCATGTCCTCCCGACTCGCGGATCTTGTAGGCAGCAAGCACGAAACGGCCGGGGCCGAAGGCCTCGTCGTTGATGGCTTCGATTTCAGCGTCATGCGCCGGGGTTTCCGGCAGGTATTTCACGTCGGCAAGGCTCATGGTCTTTGCGTTCCGGTATGCGAGGAAGGTTTGCTGCAAGCGGCAGCGTTCGCCAATCAGCGCTTCTTAAGCGCGGGCGCCCTTTCGTCGTCGGTCGAACCGGATCGAAGCAAAGTCGAACATGGGCGCTTCCGCTAGCACCAATTTTGTGCCGCTGCAATCGGCGCTCTTTGCCTTTTTCTTTGCACCCTTTGACGAACTGGTTCGTCATTTGACGAACTGTTCAGCGCCTGAGGGGCTTCGCCGGCCCGATCATCAGCCTAGATAATGCGAACCACACGGAGATTTTTTGCATGGGATTGTTGATTGAAGGCAGATGGCAGGACCGCTCCCACAACACCGACAGCGGCGGCCGGTTCGTGCGAACGGAGTCGCAATGGCGCGACTGGATCACGCGCGACGGCAGGCCGGCGGAAGGGCGCACGCGCGGCTTCAAGGCGGAACCCGGCCGGTATCATCTTTATGTGTCGCTCGCCTGCCCATGGGCACATCGCACACTGATCTTCCGTGCCCTGAAGAAGCTCGAGGGCATCATCTCCGTGTCCGTGGTGCACCATTTCATGGGCGAAAACGGATGGACCTTCAAAACCGAGGACGGCGCCACCGGGGACACGCTCTACGGCCTCGATTTCCTGCACCAGATCTACGCCAAGGCCGATCCGGCTTATTCAGGCCGCGTGACGGTGCCGGTGCTGTGGGACAAACAGGAAAAGACGATCGTCAACAACGAGTCCTCCGAGATCATCCGGATGCTCAACTCCGCCTTCGACGAATGGGGCGATGCGGGTCTCGACTTCTATCCGGCAGCGCTGCGCGCTGAGATCGACAAGATCAATGCGCTGGTCTATCCGGCGATCAACAACGGCGTCTATCGCGCCGGCTTCGCCACCACGCAAGCGGCTTACCAGGAGGCATTCGGCGAATTGTTTTCCGCGCTCGATACGGTGGAGGAGCGGCTATCCAAACAGCGCTATCTGGCCGGCGATCGCATCACCGAGGCGGACTGGCGGCTGTTCACCACGCTGGTTCGCTTCGATCCGGTCTATGTCGGCCATTTCAAATGCAATCTGCGCCGTATCGCCGACTATCCGAACCTGTCGAACTATCTGCGCGATCTCTATCAGGTTCCGGGCGTGTCAAGCACGGTCAATCTGCACCACATCAAGGCGCATTATTACGGCAGCCACAGATCGATCAATCCGACGGGGATCGTTCCGGTGGGGCCGGAGCTTGATTATGCCGCGCCGCATGACCGGGGCAGATTCAGGAAGGCGGCGTGACGCTGCTTGCAGCGATAGCTTATCGGAAAGGCTCAGTGTCGAGCTGAGTCTGTCGCTTGCTATGGGCCTTCAAAAGCGTTTTGCCGAACCGGCTGGAAAAGCCTATAGCATTGACGCAAAGCCCGAAAATCGCGCCGATAATCAGCAGGATGATCCAAATCCTGGCGGGAACGTCGTTCACGCTTCCTGGTGCGGTTCTAACCGTAATCGAAAATAACATCATGATTGCTGAAAACAGCAGGGTGGCCGCCGTTGAGAGTAAGACCACCCTCCAATATTCACCACGATCAAAAAGCCTGCCGTTTCGTCTTATGAAGATCGAATATGCGGAAAGCGTGGATGCAAAAATCGTCACGAAGCTGGCGGCCGTTTTCGCTTTTTCGACCAAAGTGGGAGCCAGTTCGACCAAAGCGGGAGCCAGGTAACCAACCATCACCCATATTGCCGTCAATATTATTGTGGTCGCAATGTAAATGCCAACGTACGGCCATACGTTGGCGGGCTTGGCGGTTTCGGTTGTCATGCAGATGTCTCCAACAATCTATAGAGGATACGACGGCGCTTTTGATTCTTTGGAGCAGATAACGGCTTTGAGAAATCACCAATAGGGCGATACACGTTCGCCACCAAAGATTTCTTCGAGTCTTCTCCTCGTCGCCGGTGTCGTCTCCTTTGGCAAGCGGTCGATCGGGAAGAAGCTGGCTTCGGCGATCTCATGGTCCGGCAGTTTAGGCGCCGTCTGGCTAAAAGCTTCGATCAGATAAAGGCCGACATGGTCGCGCTTGCTGGAGCGGCGATTGAAATGCATCGACTTCAGCACCGGCGGAGCGGTCAGCGCTATGTTGCCTTCCTCGGCCAGCTCGCGTGCCAGCGCTTCCTCGAGCGTCTCGCCGATCTCGACTCCGCCGCCCGGTAATTGCCAGCCCGGAACATAGGTGTGGCGGATCAGGAAGACGGAATTGGAGGCGCGGTCATAAACCAGGCCGCGCACGCCGAGCGTCATCGGGCGGCGCAGCAGGAAATAAAAATGGAAGAGCCTCGCCCGCAGCCCCGGCCAACCGGTCTGGCGGAATGCCTCTTCCGGATCGGCTCGGCGGTTCATCCCACGATCCCCAGGCGAACAGCAAACGGTGAGTGGAAAGCCTCGCCGGCGTCGCTTAAGAAGGGATCATGTTCAGGCTCGCGCATATTTCCGATGCTCATCTGGGACCGCTGCCCGATGTAACCTATCGCGATCTCGCGTCCAAGCGCGTGCTGGGCTATGTCAACTGGCAGCGCAACCGCCGCCGCCATATGCATGACGCGGTGATCGACGCACTGGTCGCCGATATCAAGGCCAGCGCTCCCGACCACCTCGCCGTCACCGGCGATCTCGTCAACCTGGCGCTCGACGGCGAGATCGAGATGGCGAAGCACTGGCTGGAGACGCTTGGATCGCCGCACGACGTTTCCGTGGTTCCCGGCAATCACGATGCCTATGTGCCGGGCGCCTTCGACAAGGTCTGCCGGGCGTGGGCTCCGTGGATGACGGGCGACGGCGTCAACAGTCCGGTCGACCGCAATTCCTTTCCGTACCTGCGCGTGCGCGGCAATGTCGCGCTGATCGGCATCACCACGGCGCGCGCCACCGCGCCCTTCATGGCAAACGGCTTCTTCATGGAAGAGCAGGCCGAGCGGCTCGGCAAGGTTCTCGACGATACGGCGAAACAGGGGCTGTTCCGGGCCATCATGATCCACCACCCGCCGGTGCGCGGCGCGGTTCCGCAGCATAAGCGGCTGTTCGGTATTGCCCGTTTCCACAAGGTCATTCGTCGGCATGGCGCAGAACTCGTCCTGCACGGCCACTCGCACCTGCCGTCCTTGTTCACCATCGGCGCACGTGCCGCAAAAGTGCCCGTGGTCGGAGTTGCCGCCGCCGGCCAGGCGCCCGGCAGCAAGCACCCGGCGGCGCAGTACAACATCTTCGAAATCGATGGCGAACAGGGCAACTGGCGCCTGCGCCTGATCCGGCGCGGCCTGACCGGCCCCGCCTTGCCGCCATCGGACCTGCAGACCATGGACCTCGACGTGCCGGCCGGCGCGGCGGGCCAGGCAGGAATTGCTCTGGTCAGAAGCTGATCTTCATCTGCATGATGCGGTCCCAGAACAAGGCCAGCGAAACCGCCAGGCCGACAAGGGCGCCGGCGGTGATCAGGCCAAGGCCGGCGAAGAAGCTCGTCCAGCCGTTGCGTCGGGTTTCGGATTGGATAGGCGGCTCCGCTTCCTGAACCACGGGACGATGCAGGCAGGGAACGGCGCTCTCCATGCCGCCTTCCATCATGCGCTGCCGCTCGACGACACGCTCGGCCACGTAGCGCGTCACCGCATCGGCGACGGCCTTCATCTCGGTCGATTCGGCCAGCACCACACGGCCGACGCGCGTATCCTTGAGGAAGCGGTAGGTGCGGCGGTCGCGTCCCATGGCGACGTGGCTCACCGCATCGATCCATAGCCTCGGCTGCAGGCCCGACGAGACGGCGAAGTCGAAGCTGTCCATGTCGGCCGGGACATCGGCAAAGACCGGAGCAAGCTCGCTCGCCAACAGATCGAGCCGCATGCGATGCGCCTCGCGCATGTCGACGACCACGTCATCGCGGTCGGCAAAGGCGTTCTTGACGTCGCGTATGGCATCCGAGAGCTTTCGCGACGGCTCGATCGGAGTGATTTTGTCGCCTGCGTCCTTCATGGCGGCTGCCTCGCTGTTGGTTAACAGCGGGTTAACACAATCGCCGGCAAAATGCACTGAATGATAGCGACGGTCAGCTTGCCGTCGCGCCGAACACCGGTCGTTGTCGCCGGCCGCGGCGGCGCGTGTTGCGGCGCACGATCTCAGCAACCAGGTCCGGAGCCTCCTCGACCAGCATGTGACCTGCGTCAAGAACATGGTGCAGATGGAAGTGCGACGGCAGAGCCTCGGTCTGCTCGACAGGCAGGAGCGGATCCTCCGCTCCCCAAACAACCATCACCGGCATCTCGAGCGTATCCAGTTGCGCGCCGGGGATGACGCCTTGCCGGTCATCCCTGGTCATCGCGGCCGCCATATCGATCAGGGTCTGCAATTGGCCAGGCCGTTTGCGCATCCGGAAGAGGGCATCCACCACGTGGTCCGGCGGCACGCTCCGCGGACCCGACATGGCCGCAAGGCTGGCGCGGACCTGTTTCCTGCCGGCCGCGGCGGCATAGCGGCGCAAGAGGGCCGCGTTGATTTCCGGGCCGAAGCCGCCGGGCGCCAACAGCGTCAGCGAAGCCACGCGGCCAGGATCGGCAAGCGCCATCAACGTCGCGATCGCGCCGCCCATGGAGTGACCGACGAGATGGACCTTGACCAGCTGGCGGGCGCCAAGATCGGCGAGGATGGCTCGCGCGGCCGGCTTGGCGCCGCCCATGCCTTCGCATTCCAGCGACTGGCCATGGCCCGGCAGATCGTAGGCCAATACGGTCCCTTCCAGCGCTAGCGATGCCATGACGTCACGCCAAATCTCGCTGCAAGCTCCGAAGCCATGCAGAAAGACGATCGTCTTTTGACCAGCGCCGCCTTCGACGGCATAAGGGAATGGAAGCATGAAAAATGGAAGCGGTTAACAAGACAGGCAGGTATTGCGAATTGTGGCTGAATTGCTCCTGATCCGGACCGATGGCCAGTAAAATTTTCGCGACCGCCACGACCCGTCGAGGGCTCGACGCGCATGCATGTCCCAAACATGGCGGAAGGCGTGTTTAGCTCGGGTTGCCGATCCCGGCGGCGCGCAAGGATTGCACCAGCCGATCGGTGAGATCCGCGGGGTACTTGCGGTCGACGAATGTCGCGCGCGGGTCGGCGGCGAATTTCGGGAATTCGGCGGTGAGCTCGTTGGCAAGCTCGCCCGCCAGCTTGTCGCGGCCCGAAATCCTGGCGCCGATCAGGCGCGCGGCCAGATAGTGCGACTTGGATGCCGTCGTGCGCAGCGATTCACTGGCGGTAGCGGCCTTCTTCAAGTCGCCTTGCATGAAGGCTCCGACGAACAGACCATAATCCCACCAGGTCGGATGGCCGCTGAAGGCGTCGACCGCGCGGCCCAGGATCGGCGTTCCCTCGTCATACTTGCCGGCGAAGATCAGCCCGTAGCCGTAGGCGGCGGCCATGCCGAGATCGTATGGATTGAGCTCATAGGCCTTGCGCATCAAGCGGATCGCTTCGTCCGTGTTGCCGAGACGCGAGTTGAGGTAGCCAAAGGCGCGATGCGCATGCGGGCTCATCGGCCCCATCTGAACGGCGCGGTGGGCAAGCGACATGGCTTTTTCGAGCGTCGCGTCGGCGGGATAGGCGTAGGAATTGGTGACGGCTTCGAGGTGAAGCGAGGCCAGTTCCGCATAGACGAGCGATGATTTGCTGCCTTGGCTGACCAGCTTCTCAAGGCAGCGATACGCAGCCTCATGCGTCTTGGCGCTCTGGTCGAGATAGTAGCGGTCGTCGAGCACCAGGCAACCGATCTGGCTGGTCCGGATGTCGCTCTGGTCGATGTAACTGTAGATCGCACCGGAAGCGGGAACGGTCGAAGTCAGGAGGCTGGCGATGTTGCTTTCAACCACACCAGGCGCGCTTTCGGCCGATGTCAAGTTGCGCGACAGGAGAACCCGTCCGGTCGCAACGCTCTGCAATTCGACCGTGATGTCGCCCGTCGCGGGTCCGGGTACAATGTCGAAAACGAAGCTGATCGGATCGGCGGACCTATCGCGCGTTGCGTCGGCGTCGCGGCCGATGAAATCTATGGTATCGAAGCCGGCGAGGCCAGCGCGCAGCGCGGAGGCGACACGGCTCGCCTCCGCGCCGTCGGCCCTGGTGGCAATATAGATCAAAGGCAAGCTGTCGAACGTTTGCGAAGCGATGCTGTCGGTGACGCCCGCCGTTTCGGCCGCTGCGGCCGCGTCGTCGCCGTGATGGAGGAAGGCATTGCCCTGGCGGACGACAAGGACGCCCAGCATCGCGATGACCAGAACCATGGCAGCCCAGAAGAACCGCAATTGGCGCGTCAGCGATGACGCCAATACAGGTGTCGCCGGGTTGGTCATCAGCAGCGCGGCATCCGCAGGCGCGGCATCGGCGGGCGCGGGATTCTCCAAATGCTCAGCCAAGGGCGAAGCAGCATGGCCGCCGGCGGCGGGCTTGGCGGCGCCAGGCAGCCGGATTGCGTTCAGCTCGTAGGAAGGGACATAACCGCCGCGCGGGATCGCGATGCGCACCGGCTCGGCGACACCTTCATTGGCGAAGTACTGCTCCAGGAGTTCGCGCAGGCGACCGGCCTGGACCCTGACCACGGCGTCGGTGGAGGCGTCGAAATCGCCGTCCTTGCCAAAGACGTCCATGGCAATGGAAACGCCCTTCAGCCTGTCCGCCTCGCCGGCCTGCTCGCGTTCGACCAGATAACGTAAAAGCCTGCGGGCACGCTCGGAGCGTCCGAACGTTTCGCTGGCAAGCAGTCGCTCCAATGTCTCGCGCACTGCGGGGGCGGCAGGCGGGGCATGCTCCAAGTGTCGATCCTTTCGAAGTCGGCACAGGTTAGGGCGCGATCATATAGCGCTCGCGTCCCCGCACAAGGATGCTTCTGTTGTACGATCGCGTAAGCCACCGGAAATTCCCCCGCCGGTTAACGAATGGCAGGCGCGTTTTTCCTTGAAGCGTGGCGCGAGCTGGAATGCGCCACGCTCCGATGGATGTATCATCCGGTCAGCCGGCCTAAGCGCGTCGCGCTGAAACGGATTCAGGCGACGCGCTTTAAGTCTTTGTTTTGATGCATGTCGTTGTCCCAGAACCGCTGCGCACTTCTGGGCGACATGCATGAGAGCGGTTCGCCGTTTCACGGAAACGGCGAAGCGCTCTATCTCTTTGTTTCAACGCAATTCCGGACGGAGGCTACGGCGAAGCCGCCGAGTCCAACCATTCCTTTCTAGCGACCGATGATACGGTTGGCGGCCGAAACAACGGCCTCCAGCGAAGCGGCGACGATGTTGGTGTTGATGCCGGCGCCGAACAGCTTGCCACCCGGATACTCCATTTCGACATAGGAGATCGCCGAGGCGTTGGAGCCGCGCTGCAAGGAATGCTCGGAATAGTCCAGCACCGACATGTCGACGCCGACATGTCGCGAGAGCGCATCGACAAAGCCGTCGATCGGGCCGGTGCCCGAGCCGGTGATGGTCACTTCCTTGCCGTTGTCGAGGATATCCGCTTCGACCATGCGCCGGCCCTTCACCTCGGTGTCGGGATAGGTGCGGTGGTCGAGGAACTTCAGCCGCGCGCCGGGCTGGTCGACATAGGTTTCGAGGAAGCGTTCGTGGATGCGCTTGACCGGCACTTCCTTGCCTTCCGCATCGGTGATCGCCTGGATCGCCTGGCTGAACTCGATCTGCAGATTGCGCGGCAGATTGAGGCCGTAATCGGCCTGCAGCACATAGGCGATGCCGCCCTTGCCCGACTGCGAGTTGATGCGGATGATCGCCTCGTAGGTGCGGCCGACATCGGCCGGATCGATCGGCAGATAGGGCACTTCCCAGATCGGCGTGTTGGCCTTCTTCAGCGCCTTCATGCCCTTGTTGATGGCGTCCTGATGCGAGCCGGAGAAGGCCGTATAGACCAGTTCGCCGACATAAGGGTGACGTTCCGGGATCTTCAGCTGGTTCGAATACTCGTAGACGTCCTTCATCCGGTTGATGTCGGAGCAGTCGAGCTCCGGATCGACGCCTTGGGTGAACATGTTGAGCGCCAGCGTGACGATGTCGACATTTCCGGTGCGTTCGCCATTGCCGAACAGCGTGCCTTCGACGCGGTCGGCGCCGGCCATCAGGCCGAGCTCAGTGGTGGCGATGCCGGTGCCGCGGTCGTTATGTGGATGCAGCGAGACGATCAGGTTCTCGCGGTTGTCGAGGTTGCGGCACATCCATTCGATGCGGTCGGCATAGACGTTGGGCGTCGACATCTCGACCGTCGAGGGCAGATTGATGATCAGCTTGTTGTCGGCCGTCGGCTTCACGATCTCGGTGACCGCGTTGCAGATCTCCAGCGCGACTTCGAGCTCGGTGCCGGTGAAGCTTTCCGGCGAATATTCGAAACGGTAGCCGCCTCCGGCCCTGGCGGCCATGTCGGTGATCATCTTGGCGGCGTCG
Organism: Mesorhizobium australafricanum; assembly: GCF_033977265.1. Classification (NCBI taxonomy): domain Bacteria; kingdom Pseudomonadati; phylum Pseudomonadota; class Alphaproteobacteria; order Hyphomicrobiales; family Phyllobacteriaceae; genus Mesorhizobium; species Mesorhizobium australafricanum. The sequence goes on from NZ_JAVIIT010000007.1 coordinate 333,836, forward strand.
GTGGCGATGCGCTTGATGCCGGCGACGTCCTTTTCGAAGACGACACGGCGCTGCAGTTCGCTGGTCGAATTGTAAAAATGAACGATCGGGCGGTGCGCGCCCTTCAGCGCCTCGAAAGTCCGCGTGATCAGCTCGGGCCGGCATTGCACCAGCACCTGGAGCGACACATCCTCGGGCACGCCGCCTTCCTCGATGCACCAGCGGGCAAAGTCGAAATCCGTCTGCGAGGCCGAGGGGAAGCCGATCTCGATTTCCTTGAAGCCCATGTCGAGCAGCATGGCGAACATGCGTGCCTTGCGTTCATGGCCCATCGGGTCGATCAGTGCCTGGTTGCCGTCGCGCAGGTCGACCGAGCACCAGATCGGCGCCTTGTCGATAATTTTGTTCGGCCAGGTACGGTCGGTCAGGCCGACGGTTGGGTAGGATTGATATTTACGTGCTGCATCCGGCATATGGCCGGCCGCGCGCTTCTCGGCTTCAGCCTCGCCGGCGCGGATCTCGTCTCGTGCGTTCATCGTCATTTCTCCCGGCGGCCCGCATGCCCGCTTCAGGCGGATGGGTGGCGAGCGTCGCCTCAACCAAAAATTCGTTCGCTTGATGTGACTTTGCCAAAGTCTGGCCAAGGAGCATGTGCCTTAAGCGGCGGTTTTCGACCGCCGGGCGCTCCTTCAGCGAACCCGGCGATCGCCGATAAGGCCGAGAAGAAGCAGGGTCGAAGCGAGCGCGCGCGCGGTCTCGCCAGCAAAGCCGGTGCGAGAAGAAGCGACGGAGCGGACACGCGTGATCATGGCGGCTCTCTTACAGGAGCGGCCCGGCGGAGGCAAGCGGGACGCATGGATGAATGCATTGTGTCGATGTCGTCGCCGATGCGGATAGTCTTCCCCGCGGCACGCAAATGCGCCAGAGTTGGCTCCGAAGGTTTGGCTACCGGGCAAAGCTCCGGGGAGGGGTCGTCCATGAATTTCGTGTTCTTCTCGCCGCATTTTCCAGCCAACGGCACCGATTTCTGCGACCGGCTGAAGAAGGCCGGCGCCACCGTGCTCGGCATCGGCGATGCGCCTTACGAGAGCTTGAACAGCAAGCTGAAGCCGGCGCTTTCGGAATACTACCGCATCGCCGACATGGAAGACTACGATGCGGTGTTCCGGGCGATAGGCCACTTCATCCACAAATGGGGCCGCATCGACCGCTTCGAGTCGCTCAACGAGCATTGGCTGGAGCTCGAAGCCAACATCCGCACCGACTTCAACATCTATGGCACCAAGCTCGACTTCGTCAAAAACCTGAAGCGCAAGAGCCGCATGCGCGCCTTCTTCCGCAAGAGCGGCGTCGAGACCATCCCGCAGCGCAAATGCTCCGACCGCGCCGGCGCCATGACCTTCATCCGCCGCGTCGGCTATCCGGTGGTGGTCAAGCCGGATTCCGGCTCGGGCGCCTCCAACACCTTCAAGATCTCCAACGCCAGGGAGCTCGACCAGTTCTTCAGGGACAAGCCGGAGGGCGTGACCTTCGTCATGGAGCAGTTCATCGAGGGGCTGGTGGTGACATTCGATGGGCTGGTCAACCGCGACGGCGAGGTGGTGCTGGCAGCCAGCCACCGTTACGACCAGAGCATCATGGATGCGGTCAACAAGGACCGCCACATGAGCTACACCTGCTTTCCCGAGATCACGCCGGCAGTGGAAGAGGCGGGCCGCAAGATCCTGAAGGCGTTCGACGTGCGCGAGCGCTTCTTCCACATCGAGCTTTTCGAGACCAAGGACAATCGCGTCATCGCGCTGGAGGTCAACATGCGCCCGCCCGGCGCCTGGATGACCGATGCCATCAACTACACTTTCGACATCGACGTCTATGCGGCATGGGCCGATATGGTGGTCAAGGATGCCGCCGGAGGCCCCTATAAGGGCAAGTATTTCACCGCCTACGCCAGCCGCAAACGCCACATCGACTATTTGCACAGCCATGCGGACGTGCTAGCCGCCCACGGCGACAAGATCGTCCATCACCAGGCCATCGAAGAGGTCTTCAGCCGCGCCATGGGCAATTACGCCTACCAGATGCGTTCGAAGGATCCGAAGGCGCTGCGCCAGGCGGTCGACTATATCCATGCGGAAAGGGCCTGAGCGGATGGACGTCTCCTATCACAAGGGTCATGCCCGCAATCTCGGCCGCGACATGGAATACAAGCGCTACGGCCATGCCGGGCGCCCGGTTGTGGTGTTCCCGACCTCGCAAGGAAGGTTCTATCAGTTCGAGGATTCGGGCGGGGTCGCAGCACTTGCCGACTTCATCGACACCGGCCGCATCCAGCTGTTCACACTCGACGGCATCGATTCGGAATCCTTCTTCGACAAGCATGCCGATGCGGCGCATCGCATCGCCCGTCACGAGGCCTATTTCCGCTATGTTCGCGAGGAGGCGCTGCCGGAATTGCAGGCGACTGCCGCCAAGGCCAATGGCGGGCGCGTTCTCAAGCCGCTGTTCTGCGGCTGCTCGATGGGCGGCTACCATTCGTCGAATTTCGTGTTCCGCTTCCCGGAACTGGCGAGCGGCGTGATCTCGCTGTCGGGCGTCTATTCGGCCCGCGACTTTTTCGGCCGGACGCTGGAAGGCAACATCTATTTCAACTCGCCGCTCGACTATCTGCCGGGCATCGTCGACCAGAAGCTGCTCGGGCGGCTGCGGGCGCTGCGGCTGATCTTCTGCTGCGGCCAGGGCGCTTGGGAAGAGCGCATGCTTGTCGAAACGCGCGAGCTGGAACAGGTGCTGCGCGACAAGTCCATCCCTGCCTGGGTCGACTATTGGGGCGGCGATGTCAGCCATGACTGGCCATGGTGGCACAAGCAGCTGGTCTATTTCTTCGGCCGCTGGCTGGATGACGACCTGATGCACAGGCTGGATTGATGAGCACGCCCGACCCGATCCGCCGTTTTGTCGAAGCCACCAACGGCGGCGATACCGAGGCCTTTCTGGGCACATTCACCGACGATGCTTTCCTGAGTGACTGGGGACGCGATTTCCATGGCCGCGACGAGGTCGCGCGATGGAACCAGTCGGACAATATCGGCGTGCAATCCAATCTTCGCATCGTGCGCGTCGCGCAACGCGACGGCGTCTACCACGCCCGCGTCGCGGTGACGGGCAATGGCTTCAACGGCGAGGGCGACATGGCCTTCACGCTGGACGGCGACCGGATCGCAAGCCTGATCATCAGCTGAGGCCACATGGCGTCATGGCGCCCTTGCGCGCCACCTGTCACGACGGCAACGCGACCGGAAAAGATCGACGGCATTCTGACGGCGTTCCATGGGCCCTTCTCCTCCGCTCCCCCTGCACCGGACAGCCCAGATCAGGCCCCGACGTTTCGCGCCACCAGCTTGGCTAGGCTTGGCCCAATGAGCAGCACGACCAGGAAGCGCGCCGACTGCAGCGCCATGACGAAGGAGATGTCGACGTGCCGCGCCGCGGCGGCGATGATGGCGACACTGTCCATGCCGCCGGGGCTGGTCGCCAGATAGGCGGTCAGCGGGTCGATGCCGAGCAGGCGGCTGATGACGAAGGCCATGCCGCCGCAAAAGCCAATCAGCGCGACGATCGAGCCGATGATCTGCGGCAGGGCGCGCGCCGCATGGCGCAGGATCGGCCGGGTGAAATTCAGCCCGATCGACCAGCCCACCATGGCGTAGCTGATTGCCAGCAGCCAGGGCGGCAGTTGCATCGGCACGCCGAGGCCGAGATGGATCACCGCGCCGAAAATGAAGGTGCCGAGAAAGAAGGGCGAGGGCAGCCTGACCAGCTTTCCAAGCAGGCCGCCGACGACCGCGATGCCGATGGTGGCGGCGAAGGCGAAGAGATCGATCGGCGGAAACCAGATGATGGGCGGCACCTCGACACCGGATGTGTCGACCCACATCTTGGCAACCAGCGCCGCGGTCATCGAGACGAAGATGACGCGCAGATACTGCATGAAGGCGACGAGACGCTGGTCAGCGCCGAAGGCGCCGGCCATCAGCACCATGGCGGTGGCGGCACCGGGCGAGGAGCCCCAGACTGCCGTGGTGCCGGGCAGGATGCGCCAGCGGCTGATCAGCCAGCCGAGCAGGCTGGAGGCGGCGACGGTAGCGACGACCACGCCGAGGAAAAGCGGCCATTCGTCATAGAACACCGGAAAGATGTCGGCGGAGATCGAATTCGCGACCAGGCAGCCGACGATCGCCTGGGCAGATCCGAACAGCGGGCGGGGCACGCGCACGGTGGCGCCGTTGGTGCCGGCCAGGATCGCGGCAAGCATCGGGCCGATCAACAGCGCCGCCGGCAGGGCGGCAAGCTCGAGCGCGCCGGCGAAGAGCAACGAAAACACCACCAGCACCAGCCACTGCCGCGGCGGGCGCAGGCGCGCCATGCGTTCAGGCGGCGCTTGGTCCTGGGATGATCGCTCTGGCGAGGAATCCATCTTTGGTCTTAGACCCGGATGCGGGAAATGCGAACCTGAATACACAGGAAAACGAAACCCGTCGTCCTTTAACCGATCCTCCCTTGAAGGATCTCTGCTCAGACCTTTCGGACAGGACCAGGGTAACGGGCGACAAGATCGTCCACAGTCAGCAAGGTGATGCCTTCCACGGTCGCTTGGGCAATAAGAATTCGGTCGAAGGGATCTTTGTGGATGGACGGAAGTCCGTCGACAGCGACGGCGTGCTCACTGGTGATGGATAATTCGCCATAGCCGTTGTCGAGAAGGCCGCGCCGAAGCAAGCGCGGATCGACCGTGAAGCCGTCCTTCCCAAGGCCGCGCTTGATTGCGACCTCCCAGAGGCTGGCAGCACTGAACAGCAATTCGTTTGATGGAGCCTCCATCTCGGCTACAGCCGCAAGTGGCAGCCGGTCTGGCTCACTGGCTGCCCACAGCAGCAAGTGAGTGTCGAATAACAACTTCATGTTTTGAGGCCGAACAACTGCTCGATCTCATCTTGACCCATGCGGTCGAAATCGTCGGGCACGGAAAACTGGCCCACCATGAAACCAAGCCGTTTTTTCTGTGTCGCGGCTGGCTGATCGATGGGAACGACCTTGACCAGCGGCTTGCCCGCCTTGGCAATAATGAACGGCTCACCCTTGGCAGCCTGGTCCACGAGACGTGAGAGATTGGTCTTGGCATTGTGGATGTTTACGATCTGCATCGCTGGCCACTCCAATCAGACTTAGTCTGATGAACTTAGTTCAATCGCTCGGGCATTGCAAGTGGTCGGGAACTGGATATCTGCCGCCAATAGCGATGTTGCAGAAGGCGGCGACTCAGCCCGGCGAGTTTTGAGATTTCCGAAGAGATCAACCGGCCTTTTCGGGCGCCGGAAGGCCGAAGCCGCCGACCGGTTGGGTCTCGATCTGGAATTCGAAACCGGCGATGAAGGGACGTGCCCTGGCGATCGCCGCCTGGACTTCCGGCAGTTGCAGCGAGGCCTTGTGGCTCGCCTGGTCGGTCCACACTTCGGTGACCCAGATCGCGTCGGCGTCAACCGGATCGGTGGCGATGATGTAGCTCAGGCAGCCGGGGAGCGCGCCGGTGCTTTCGCTCAGCACGTCCATGACCGCATCGCGCTGGCCGCGCGCCGCCCGCATCTTGCCGATCAGTCCGTACATGCCTTGATCTCCCTCCAGGTTACACGCGGAACTCAGTATGCAGTTGCCAGCTCACGGCATCAACTGGCCGCCATTGACCTCGATCACCTGGCCGATGATGTAGCCGCTCAACAGATCGGACGACAGGAACAGATAGGCGCCGACGCAATCCTGCGCCGTTCCGGCGCGGCCTTGCGGAATGGTGGCGACCATGGCCTTGACCTGCTCGGCGCTCGAATAGCGTTCGTGGAACGGCGTCAGGATGGTGCCGGGCGCGACCGCGTTGACACGGATGCCGAAGCCGATCAGCTCCTTGGCCATGCCGCGCGTCACGTTGGAGACGAAGGCCTTGGACGAGCCGTAGAGGCCGGCGCCGCCGCCGGCGCCGTTGCGGGCGGCGATCGAGGACGTGTTGATGATGAAGCCGCCCTGACGCTTCAGCCACGGGATCGCCTTGCGCGAGGCGGTCAGCACCGAGCGGGCGTTGAGGTCCATCACCGCGTCGTAATGCGCCTCGTCCTGGTCGGCATAGGCGACGCGGCCGAGCATGCCGCCGGCATTGTTGACCAGACCGTCGAGCCGGCCGAAATGCGCCGCACTTTCCTCGACCACACGCTCGACGTCGGCGGCGATCGAGAAGTCGCCCTGGGTCAGAAACACTTCGCCGCCGTCGTCACGGACGGATTTGGCCAGGTTTTCGGCGGCCTCGCGGCTCGCATTGTAGTGCAGCGCAACCCGGCACCTCTGCGCCGCGTAAGCACGCGCAAGTGCTGCGCCTATGCCGGTCGAGGCGCCGGTAACCAGCACCGCCTTGCCGGCAAGATCGGGGATGGCAAGTGTCGTCATGTCGGCTGGCCTCCGGATTGCCATCTTTCGTAGGCCATTGCCGGCCTTCCGTTCAAGTGTTGGCGTTCAAGTGCGCGCGTTCAGGGCCTCAGATACACATAACCCTGGTGCTGCAGTTCGGCGAGTTGCACGACGCCGCCCTTTTCGGCAAGTTGGAAGCCCGCCAGCAGGTCGGTCAGCGTGATGTCCATGCCACTCAGGGTGTTGCCGCAGGCTTGCGGAACGAGCCCCTGCTGGACAAGGCCGGCAAAGCGGCTGGAAATAGCGCCGGAAGCGCCCTTCGACTTGAAGGCGGCAAGAGCCGGACCGTGCACCACAAGCACGATATCGACATTGCCGTTGGTGCCTTCATAGTGGTTCTTGATGTTGCCAAGGACGAAGTTGACCTTGTCCGCGTCACTGAGGTGATAGGCGACCTTCAGCCTTTCCTCGGCTGTTGCCGCATTTGCCCGGCTCAGGCCGAAAAGGCCTGCTGCGCCGGCAAGACCGGCACGAAAAACATCACGGCGCAACATCGCATCCTCCCTTGCCTTGCCCTCTCGCGCAGTTTTGCGTGGTCCGGCCCGCACTCCTAGACTAGCATAACCCCAGTCCTGTCGGTGGGAGGAGGATCATATGACATCGAGGACCATGGTAGCGAGGACCATGGCGGGCGCTATTCTTGGCGCTGTCCTTGCCGCTTTTGCCGGTGCGGCGCGCGCCGACAATGCTCTCACCCTCAAGGAGCTGAGCCCCAATGGCGCCGACGTCTGCTTCGGCCGCATCTACGATGCCGCTCATCTCAAGGCGCATCCGCACCAGAAGGTCGCGCGCATTTTCTTCTTCTACGGCCGTGATCCGGTCAGCCGGCCGAATGAAGAACCCGCCGCCAACCAGAATACGTCCTATACCGGCTTTCTCACCACCACGGTGCGCGACGCCAAGAAGCCGGAATGGGCGGGCAGCTGGTGTAACAAGAACGACCCGAGCGATCCTTCGAGCGGCATCCGCTGCGGCATGGACTGCGACCGCACGCTGGCTTCACTGAAGGTCGACGACAAGGGCAAGCTGCTCCTGTCCGGTCTGTCCCCCGACATATATCTCGACCCGGACGCCGCCGAACAGATGAGCAAGGCGGAGTACAACAAGCAGGCGCTGGGCAGCGGGGACGACAATTTCAAGCTGGACCCGATGCCGGCCGACACCTGCAAGGCGGAGTTCGCGCGCATCGACCCGATCGACCCGGCGCTAGGGGATCCGTTGCGCGTGCGGCTTAAGCCCGATCAACCGTTCTGCTTCGGGCGTGATTACGACGATGCGCATCTGAAGTCGCATCCCAACCAACTGACGCAATCGATCCGCGTCTTCCGCGGCCCGGTCGAGCTCGCTTCCTTCGCCGCAAGCGGCGATACCGCGAACTGGCCGGATGGCGCCGACATCGCCGTTTCGGTGACCACCAGGCAGAAAGGGGCAAAGGTCACGCAGACCTATTCCTGCCAGGGCGAGGCCGACCAGTGGCGCTGCTCGGCCAGCTCGAAGATGAGCGATTTTTCCTGCGACATCTCGCAGAAGGAGATTTTCCTCAAGCGCGGCGCCAACGGCATGATGATGCTCGCGAACCCCAACAATGCGGTGGCGGTCGTCGATCTCTGCTCGAAGGCGGCGCATGGCAAGACCAAGTCCGACGACAAGGTCTATCGGCTGCAGCCGATGCCGCAGTCGGCCTGCGCGCCGTAAAGTTCAGGAAGGAGCGTCCTTGTTCACATCGGAGAGTTGCTATATATTTTTGCTAGATATCATTGGCTCTGGACACAATGAACAAGGCAAAAATATTCTGGTCGGGTCGCTCGCAAGCGGTACGTCTGCCGAAGGAATTTCGCTTCGAAACCGATGAGGTTTCAATACGCCGCCACGGCCAGGCAATAGTGCTCGAACCTCTCCCGCAAGATTGGGCTTGGCTCGATCAGGTGATCGGGAGAGTTGACGACGATTTCATCGATGCGGCGCTAGACAAGCCTGAGGAGCAGGAGCGGCCGGCCCTCGACGATATCTTCAAATGATCTATCTGCTGGACACGAATGCAGTCATCGCTGTCATGAAAGGCGATGAGGATATCCTCACCAGACTCAGGCGAAACAAACCGCAGGATTTTGCGCTTTCAGCCATCGTCGCTCATGAACTCTATTACGGCGCTTACAAGGGTCAGAGAACGACTGACAATCTCGCACGTCTAGAGGCCCTGTTGTTTCCGATACTCGAATTTGACCGGGAAGACGCACGGCATGCCGGCGATATTCGAGCGATGCTGGCGACGTCGGGAACTCCAATTGGTTCCTTTGATGTGCTGATCGGTGGCCAGGCGCGTGCCCGTGGCCTGACGATTATGACGCGCAATGTCCGAGAATTCGAGCGGATCAAGGATTTGACGATCGAGAGTTGGTGACTTTCAGGCGAAGGGCACCGCCGTGGTGCCTTTCGGCAGCTTCGCCTCATCGTCCGGCTCGACATGGATGGTGACGCGCACCGAGGGGATCTCGGCCTTCAGCGCATCCTCGATGCGGTCGCAGATGACATGGCTGGCGCCGACCGTCATGTCGGCGTCGACGACGAGGTGGAATTCGATGAAGGTCGCGCGCCCGGCAATGCGCGTCTTCAGGTCGTGCACCTCCATCGCGCCCTTCGAATTGGCCGAGATGACGTCGCGGATCTGCATGTTTTCCTGGTTGTCGACGGCGCGATCCATCAGCCCGTTCATCGACGAGCCGATGACATGCCAGCCCTGCCACAGGATGTTGAGCGCGACGATCACGGCAAGCAACGGGTCGAGGATCTGCCAGCCGGTAAGCACCGCGCCGACAAGGCCGCCGAGCACGCCGACGGACGTCACGACGTCGGTCATGATGTGCTGGCCATCGGCGGTCAAAGCGGGCGACCTCGCGTTCTGACCGGCGCGGATCAACATCCAGGCCCAGATGGCGTTGATGACTGTCGCGATGCCGTTGACGGCGAGACCCTGCCAGGGCTGCTCGAGCGGTGCCGGTTGCTGCCACGATCGCCAGACCTCGCTGATGATCAGCAGCGCGGCGACGACGATCAGCACCCCTTCGAGAACGGCGGAGAAGTATTCGGCCTTGTGATGGCCGAAGGGATGGTCCTGGTCGGCCGGCTTGTAGCTGACCTGGATCGCCCAGAACGCGGCGGCCGAAGCGATGACGTTGACGATCGATTCCGCCGCGTCCGAATAAAGCGCTACGGAACCTGTGATGTACCAGGCGACGACCTTGAGGGCGAGCACGACGCCGGCGACGACGATCGACCAGAACGCAAGGCTGGCGACCTTTTGCCTGGTCGCCGCTTTTGCTTCCGCCGTCGACATCGTCATTGCCGCGCTCATCCCGACATGCCGCCCTAGGCGGCCTTTTCCTTAGCCTTGCGCGGCAGATGCGCGACGATGTTTTCGATGATGCGCATGCCGGCATTGTGACCGAGCGTCATGATCGATTCCGGATGGAATTGCACCGCCGCGATCGGCTCCTTGCGGTGCTCGAAGGCCATGATGATGCCGTCCTCGGTCTCGGCCGTGACCACGAAACCGTCGGGCAGGCGCACCGGATCGGCGAAGATCGAGTGATAGCGGCCGACGGTCACCTCCTTGGGCAGGCCTGAGAAGATGATGCCGGGCTTGGAGACGCGGATGCGCGACGGCTTGCCATGCATCGGGATGTGCAATTGCCTGAGTTCCCCGCCATAGGCTTCGGCCAGCGCCTGCAGGCCGAGGCAGACGCCGAAGATCGGCAGGTCGCGGTCGCGCGCTCGTCTGATGGTGGCGGCGCAGTCGAAATCCTTCGGCGTGCCCGGGCCGGGCGAGAGCACGACGAGGTCCGGCTTCAGCCGTTCGAAGACTTCTTCCGGCACCGGTGAGCGCACGGTGGAAACATTGGCGCCGGTCTGGCGGAAGTAGTTGGCCAAGGTGTGGACGAAAGAGTCCTCATGGTCGACGAGCAGGATGTTGACGCCGTCGCCGACGCGCGCGGTGGTGCGCTCGGTTCCGGTGGCGTTGCCGGTCTTGGCGTCGCGGATGGCGGAGAGCATGGCGGATGCCTTCAGTTCGGTTTCGGCTTCTTCTTCCTCGGGCACGCTGTCGAAGAGCAGCGTGGCGCCGGCGCGCACCTCGGCGATGCCGTCCTTGATGCGGATGGTGCGTAGCGTCAGCCCGGTGTTCATGTCGCCGTTGAAGTTGACCATGCCGATGGCGCCGCCATACCAGGCGCGCGGGCTCTTCTCGTTCTGCTCGATGAAGCGCATGGCCCACAGTTTCGGCGCGCCGGTGACGGTGACCGCCCAGGCATGCGAGAGAAACGCGTCGAAAGCGTCCATGCCTTCGCGAAGGCGCCCCTCGATGTGGTCGACGGTGTGGATCAGACGCGAATACATCTCGATCTGGCGGCGGCCGATGACGCGCACCGAGCCCGGCTCGCAGACGCGCGACTTGTCGTTGCGGTCGACATCCGAACACATGGTGAGTTCGGACTCGTCCTTCTTGGAGTTGAGCAGCTTGAGGATCTGCTCGCTATCGGAAATGGCGTCGTCGCCGCGCTTGATGGTGCCCGAGATCGGGCAGGTCTCGACGCGGCGGCCGTTGACGCGCACGAACATCTCCGGCGAGGCGCCGATCAGATATTCGTTTTCGCCGAGATTGATGAAGAAGGAATAGGGCGACGGATTGATCGATTTCAGCTTGCGCGAGATGTCGGAAGGCTGGGTCTCACAGCGCTCGTAGAACATCTGGCCGGGCACTACCTCGAACAGGTCGCCGCGCTTGAAGCTCTCCATGGCGCGCCGCACCAGGTTGGCGTATTCGCCCGGCTCATGGTCGCCGCGCGGCGGGATGCGATCGGCGATCTTGAACGGCTCGGCATGGGCGTCGCGCGGCAAGCCTTCGGTCGAAAAGCCCTCGCCCGAATAGTCGTAGCGGTCGGTCCAGGCCTTGGTCGAATAATGGTCCACGACGAGGATCTCGTCGGGAAGGAACAACACCAGGTCGCGCTGGCTTTCCCTGCGCTCGAGCTTGTGGTCGACTGGGTCGAACTGGAAGGCGAGGTCGTAACCGAAGGCGCCGTAAAGGCCGAGATTGGCGTCTTCCGCGGTCTTGAACAGCGCGGTGATGGCGCGCAGCACGGTGAAGACCGATGGAACGCGGCTGCGCTCCTCCTCGGTGAAGACACGGCCGGGCTTGGCGACATCGAGGCGGATGAGCGTCTTCGAAGTCTCGGCGATCGTCACTTCGCTGAGTTCGCCAAGCGCCTTGCCGATCACCGGCAGCAGCACTTCGCCGCGCTTGTTCAGCGCTTCGATGCGCATCGCCCGGCCACGCGCCGAAATCACCAGCGGCGGATCGATGATGGCCGTATCCCAGCGCGTATAGCGGCCGGGATATTCGTAATTGGAGGAAAAGACCGCGCCGCGACGCGAATTGAGGCCGTCGACATAGGCATCGATCGCACCTTCATAGGGCCTGTCGTGCCGCTCGCGGGTGATCGTCACACCGCCCGCGGTGACGAAGCGCTCCGCCCCGTTGTCGAGAACTTTAGTCGTCATTGCCGTCTCCATCAGCGTTTTGGGCAACGGACCCGGGAATGGCTTTAAAAAACAAATGGCCGCCCGGACATTCCGTTGCGGCCACCCTCTATTCTCACGCGCACACGCACGAACAGGCCGCTGTCAGCAGGCCCACCACCAAACGGTCTTGTTCGAACGCATATTCATGGCGACTCCCATAGCGGCGAATGGAGGTCCATGCAACTGGATTTCACGTCGATGCCGAAGCCCGCGCGTGCTCAGTCCTCCAGCGTGCCGGAGCGCGCGTCGCCGCTTCGGCCGTCGCCGGCGAGCTTCAAGAGATCCTCGCCAGCGCGGATGATGCGGCGCGAGCGGCGGGTCAGGATGAAGCCCGACTGCGGGGCAAACACCTCGGTGCGGCCGCCGACCTCGCCGGGCGCGTGGACGATCGTTGCCAGCCTGTCGCCCTTCTTGACGCGGTCGCCGGGCTTGACGTCGTAGAGGATCGCGCCGGCCCTGGGCGCGGGCATCATGTCGATGTTTTCCAGCGGCACGACGGGCCCGGCAAATTTGCCGAATTTCGGGACAGATGAGTCCTGAACGCCGCCGCGCGTCACCAGAAGGTGGTAGAGTCCTTCGGCATCGGATGCAGCGAGCGCGCCATCGACATCGAGCATGCCGCGATATTCGACCGTGGTGACGACGCGCCGGTCGAAGCGCGCGACGCTCGTCGGCACGTTCTGGTAGGGCATGATCGAGGCGCCTTCGAAGGTGCCGGTATTGTCCTCGCTCCACAACAGGACGGCCTCAGCGCCCATGGCGGCCGCGCAGTCAGCCATCTGCGGCCACAGGCTGGTGTGGATGTAGAGATAGGCGAGGCCTTCGTCGTCGCAATGGAGATCAAGGACGATGTCGTTGCCGAGCGAGAGCTGCACGAGCCGGTTCTTCAGCCGGCGATCGGCGCCGCCAAGACTGACATCCGGCAAGAGCTTGGCGTCGGGTGCTGCAAGCAGCGGGAAAGAGCGGTTGAAGTTCGTCCTTGTGCCGAGATTGAAGCGGCCCTGATGCTCGCCGAAATGATATTGCGCGCGGCCAACCGGATTGGCCCAGGGCACGATCGTGATCGGACCCTTGATGCGGCCCTCGCCCTCCGCCTTGGCGAGCAGCGGCATCAGCGCGTCGATGGCGACGACGCCAGGCAACTCGCCGGCATGGAGGGCGGCCTGCAGATAGGCGGAAGGGGCCGCCTTGTCCTTGCCATCGAAGCGGAAGACCGGAAATTCGTAAGCGACGCCTTCGCTGTCGCCGGCGATACGCTCGATCGTCTTCTGCATGGGATATCTCCGCGTGAAGAGGTTTCACACATGCATTTTTGCGATCGGGCTGTCGAGTGGTCCAGCCGCGTCGGGCCGTCGGGGCAGTGCGGCTACGGCGAAGACGCCGAGCCTTGCTACGGCGAAGACGCCGAGCCTGCTACGGCGAAGACGCCGAGCTTTATTCAGCCGGCTGTGGCTGCAGGACAGTTCTGCGGTCGAGCGCTTGCGACAGCACGGCTACCGTGACGGCCATAAGGGCAAGCGCCGCGCCCACCAGCGGCAGGTTGGCGTAAGACACGCCCCAGGAGATGGCGAGGCCGCCGATCCAGGCGCCGCCGGCATTGCCGACATTGAAGGCGCCCTGGTTGAGCGTGGCGGCAAGGTTCGGTCCTTCGGCGGCCGCCTCGACGACGCGTATCTGCAAAGGCGGCACGACGATGAAGATCAGCATGCCCCACAGGAAGACGATGGCAACAGCGACCATGGCAACCGCGCCGAGATTGGCGAAGGCGACGAACAGCACGGCCATGGCGAACAGCGTGCCGATGACGGTCGGCATCAGCTTCCAGTCGGCCAGCCTGCCGCCGATGATGTTGCCGATGGTCATGCCGGCGCCGAACAGCAGCAGCACCCAGGTGACGGTCGCGGTCGACAGGCCGGAGACGTCGGTGAGATATGGCTTGATATAGGTGAAGACCGCGAACAGGCTGGCGGAGGCGAGCGAGGCGATCAGCATCGCCAGCCAGACCTGCAATTTGCCAAGCACGCGCAGCTCGCCGCGCAGGCCGCCGCCGCTTGGTTCCGCGACATTCGACGGCACCAGCCAGGCGATCGCCGCGACCGAAATCAGGCCGATGCCGACGACGGCGAGGAAAGTGGCGCGCCAGCCGAAGGCTTCGCCGAGCGCCGTGCCGGCGGGAACGCCGAGGATGTTGGAAAGCGTCAGGCCGGCGAACATGAGGGCGATGGCGCTGGCCCGCTTGTTGCGCGGCACGAGGCTCGCGGCGACCACCGAGCCGATGCCGAAAAAGGCGCCGTGGCCGAAAGCAGTAAAGACGCGCGCCGCCATCAGCAGCCAGTAGTTCGGCGCGATGGCGCAGAAGAAATTGCCGATGACGAAAAGCGTGGCAAGACCGACAAGCACCGGTTTGCGCGGCAGGCGCGCGGTTGCCATGGCCACGATCGGCGCGCCGAACACCACGCCCAGCGCATAGCCGGTAACCAGAAGGCCGGCCGATGGGATCGAGACGCCGAGGTCGGCCGCGACTTCCGGCAGCAGGCCCATGATGACGAATTCGGTGGTGCCGATGCAGAAGGATGCAATGGCAAGCGCTAGGATCGGCAGCGGCATGGGATGTCCGGACTGAATCGGTTCAAATCCGAGACTGGCTCTGGATGCACCCGGCGCACAAGCGCCATTGTTGCAACGCAGCAATGCAGAAACGGGAGAACGCCCCGGCCGGGCTTAAAGCGCGTCGCGCTGAACCGGATTCAGGCGACGCGCTTTAACAGGCTGCTGCAAAAGTCGCGTTTGGTGATGTTTTGTGATTCACTTCGGTTGGCGAACAGGAGTGATTTGCGATGCGCGGACGG